>NZ_JAPEOX010000002.1:1221873-1832809 GCF_026340675.1 Streptomyces sp. NBC_01264 | reverse complement strand
CTGATCAGCGGTCCGTCCTCCTGTGGGTCGTGTGGTCGGGCGCTCTGGCCGGCATCGCCTTCCGCGTCCTGTGGATCGGGGCGCCCCGCTGGCTGTACACGCCCTGCTACCTGGCCCTGGGCTGGGCACCGGTGCGCTACCTGCCCGATTTCCTGCACAGCGGCGGCGCGGCCGTCCTCACCCTGATCGTGACGGGCGGGCTGCTCTACAGCGCCGGCGCGGTCGTATACGGCCTCCGGCGCCCCGACCCCTCACCCCGCTGGTTCGGCTACCACGAGGTGTTCCACGCCCTGACCGTGGCAGCCTTCACCGCGCACTGCATCGCCGTCTTCCTCGCCGCCTACTGAGCAGGAGACCGACCGGTTTCGGATCCGGGCGCGAGCGGGCGGCGGAGGGAGACGTAGTAGTTGCCGACCGCGGACAGGTAGTCGTGTTCGGCTGTTTCGCTGTCGGTGATGAACCGTGGCGCGGCCTTGATCTCTTCCTGCGTGGCCGAGACCCTTACCGCCTGCACTTCGGCATCGATGCGCGTGACGGCCCCGGCCGGGATCAGGACGCTCTTGCCGAACACCCACACGCCGGTGTCGACCACCAGGTGTTGCATGCAGGACTGGTCCTGCTGGCGGTCCACGTGCCCGATGGCACCGTCAGCGGCTTCCACGGTGAATCCCACCAATGACTGCGCGGGCGTGTATCCGCTGTCCTGCGCGTACATCCACATCCTGCTCACAGACCAGCTCCTCGTCCCAGGCGACCGGACGTGGCGGCTCGGTGCACCACCGGTTCGCGTCTGCCCGACCGCATCCCGTACTTGCCGCGCAACCCAGTGAGCAGAGCACTCCGGGCGTGCGCGCTACGCTCGTGGCCGGACAGTGGCTCCCAGCGCAGGCAGCGATGGGGGCGACATTTCCCGAGTACGGGCCGCTGCCCGCTTGTCGGGTGAACCAGCTCGGCAGCACGGGCGGTAGCGGCGCTCGCGGCAGCGGAAGCCGCCTCCTCTGTGGAGTCGCTGGATGTCGTCGCCCGGATGCTCAGGGGCCGCCTGAACGCTGCTGCGGCCACGTTCCTGATCGTGGACTTCACCGGGTCGTCTGTGGTGCCTCTCGGGGCAGCCGACGACGTCGAGTCCAGTGAGCCCCCTGAGCGCGTCGCTCTGCCGGGCACCGTCTAGGCGGGCGTATTGCGCACGCAACGGCCTGCCGTCCAGCTGGAGGGAGACGGTCTGGTCAGGGTGCTGGCGCCCGTCACCAATCGCGGCGACGCCCACCGGCCTGGTCGAACTGTTCCTGCCGGACCGTCCGGACGACGACGGGATGAGGCAGATCGCTGCGACCGCGCACGCCCGGGCTTACATCGTCATCGCCAACCGGTCCTTCACCGACGTCTACCAATGGGGCCGCCGTACCCGTCCCCTGAACCTGGCGGCCGAGGTCCAGCACCGGCTCCTCCCCGCCTCACTGGCATGTGAGGCAGCCCAGTTCATGGTCGCCGGAGCACTGGAACCGGCGACGCACGTCGGCGGTGACACCTTCGACTACGTCGTCGACCGCGACACCATGCAGCTCTCCGTCACCGATGCCATGGGCCATGATGTGGAAGCCGCGCTTCTCGCCACCCTGGCCGTGGGCGCCCTGCGCAGGGCGCGACGTGCCGGGGCCGATCTCGAAGAACAGGCTGTCACCTCAGGCCGAGGGCGATGGAGCGGAGGATTCGCCGGCCACGCGGCGGTATTCGGCGTTGATGCGTTGGGCTTCTTCGAGTTGGTCTTCGAGAATGATGATGCGGCAGGCGGCGTCGATCGGGGTGCCTTGGTCGACGAGTTCGCGAGCGCGGGCGGCGATGCGCAGCTGGTAGCGGGAGTAGCGCCGGTGACCGCCGTCCGAGCGGAGCGGGGTGATGAGGCGGGCCTCGCCCAGTGCGCGGAGGAAACCTTGGGTGGTTCCGAGCATCGCTGCGGCCCGGCCCATGGTGTAGGCGGGGTAGTCGTCGTCGTCGAGACGGCCGAACGAGTCATCTGCTGTCATTGAACCTCTTTCTGGAACGCGTGGAGGGGCCCTGGTGCCTATGGCACCAGGGCCCCGAAGGAACTACTACACCATCTGCCGGCCCTTGTACTGCGCCGGCCTCCTGTGTCCGCGGACCCGACTCATGCGTGATCGGGGTGCGGGGATCGCGGTTGCTTGACCGGAGACCACCTCACTAACGATGTCCTGCGGTACCCGGGCTTCAACCTGCCGGCCCGGGCGATCCTGATGGCGCTAAGCTCCTCCGTTCCTTCCCTCAGTGATCAACTACTTACCAAACGGGGGACTACGTACTGCTGGTGATGCTTACTGCTCATACTGCGTACTGCTAACCGCTTGTGCTGCTCATGGCCTGGTCTAGCGCCACGTTTCGGCAGCCAGCCCCGTCGCCCGTCCTGCGTCTGCTCTGGCTTGGAACCCCACTGCCGAACTTCCCGGTGCGCGCGCCCACATTCGACGCCTTCACCGAGGTGCTGCTCACTGACTCAACTGCTGGGTACTGCACCTACGAGAACTGCACTACAAGTACTGCCACTGCGTTAACTGCGGTACTGCTTGTGGTGGCCCCTGATCACTGCGGGCCGCCCGGTCCGGTCGTCAGTCCCGTCGCCGTCCTGCACCAGCCCTGGCTTCGGAACTCCACCACCGCACCGACCTGCGCACTGCAACTACGGGTACTACTGGTGATGCGTACTGCTTGTACTGCTCGTGGCCTGGTCTAGCGCCACGTTTCGGCAGCCAGCCCCGTCGCCCGTCCTGCGTCTGCTCTGGCTTGGAACCCCACTGCCGAACTTCCCGGTGCGCGCGCCCGCAGCCGACGCCTTCACCGAGGTGCTGCTCACTGACTTCACTGCTGGGTACTGCTCGTGGTGGCCCCTGATCACTGCGGGCCGCCCGGTCCGGTCGTCAGTCCCGTTGCCGTCCTGCACCAGCCCTGGCTTCGGAACTCCACCACCGCACCGTCCTGCGTACTGCACCTACGGGTACTGCCTGTACTGCTGCCCGGCAGTTCGTCTCTGCCCGGCCCTGCGGTCTCTCTGGGTTACGAGAGAAACCATAACCACGCCACCGCCCAATGTCTACTCCAGTGAGGATAGATTTTTGAGTGCGTGTCACTGAGGTAATTGGGTCCCGTCAGGTTGAACAGTCGTGGGTCAGGGAACAACGACCGGGCAGGCAAGGCCGGACACCGACAGCAGACCCGGAGCGCGCGATGACCACGATGAGCGCCGAGTGCACAGCCCTTGCTTCGCCCTCCGCCGTCTCCGAGGCGCGCCAGGCCACCCGGACATTCCTCGGAGCCCTCGGGCCGTGGGGCGTGGATCGGGATTGCGCCGACACCGTGATCCTGGTCGTCTCCGAACTCGTCACCAACGCTCTGCGTCACGGCGGCGGCTCCTACACGCTCCGGTTGGCGGTGCACCCCGACACCATCGAGGTCGCCGTCGAGGACTCCAGTCCTCTCCCGCCGCGCATGCGTACTCCCGACCTCGTGGACGACACCGGGGGGTTCGGCTGGCCCATGGTCAAAGACCTCGCCCACGCCACCATCGTCGCGCCCACGCCCGAAGGCGGGAAGACCGTACGCGCCCTCCTGCCCCGTCGGACCTGCGGATAGACGCGAGCCTGCGGGCGGGTAGCCGATCCAGGGCGGCCTGTACGCGGTTGCGGGGCGTGTCAGCGATTTTGTGTAAGTCGTCTGGTGTCATTGGATGCTGAGCCGGTCCTCGAAGAAGAGTGAGAACTGGTTCAGTGCCTCTTTCCAGTGTGCGGCGACGTGGTTCGCGTCGCGCGCTTTCGGGTTGATCTGCTCGCGGACGGCGAGGTAGAGGACTTTCAACGCGGCCTGTTCCGAGGGGAAATGGCCACGATTTCGGGTGGCCTTGCGGAGCCGGGCGTTCATGGATTCGACCGTGTTCGTTGAGTAGACCACGGTCCTTATGGCCGGCGGGAACGCCAGGTAGGGCGTGAACTCCGGCCAGGCTGAACGCCAGGTCCGGACGATCGCCGGATAGCGTTCGCCCAGCTCAGAGTCCTCGAAGGCGTCGAGGGCCTGCTCTGCCGCGGCCTCGGTCGGGGCCGTGTAGATGGCCTTCAGGGCCGGGACCAGCTTCGGGTGGTCCCGCGACGAGGAGAGCCTGAGCGAGGCTCTCGTCAGGTGGATCACGCAGGTCTGGACGGTGGTTTGGGGCCAGGTCGCGGTGACCGCGTCCGGCAGGCCCTTCAACCCGTCACAGACCACGATGCAGACGTCCTCGATACCCCGGTTTCGCAGCTCGGACAGGACCGCCATCCAGGTGCTGGCGCCCTCGCCCTCGGAGCCGACCCACAAGCCCAGGACGTCTTTACGGCCGTCCATGTTGACGCCCACGGCCAGGTAGACCGGCTTCGAGGTCACCGAGCCAGAGCGGATTTTCACCCACAGCGCGTCGATGTAGATGATCGGCCAGACCGGGCGGTTTCCATCGGTGGTCGCGACTCCTGAAAGGAGCCGGTCCTATGCAGAGGCATCCGCCGAACCGTTTGCCGCTGTCTGTGCCGAAGAGGTACTTCGAACTGCGTAGAGGTGGCCTGAAAGGGGCTGCCGCTGCCCGCCAGGTGGGCGTATCCACCAGCGCTGGCTCGCTGTGGTTCATCAAGGCTGGACGCATGCTCCTGCCCGATGTGCCCATCGACGACCGCTACCTCACCCAAAACGACCGCATCGCGATCGCAGAAGGACTGCTCGCCGGCCGTACTCCCGGGCAGATCAGCCAGGAGATCGGCAAGCACCGCTCCACCGTCTACCGGGAGATCTCCCGAGGCCGCTGCCCCGGTGGTGCCTACTCCCCGTGGTGGTCGCACAACCAGGCCATCCTGCGCCGACGCCGCCCGAAAGAGGAGAAGTTCCAGACCAGCAACGAACTGCGTGCTTTCGTCAACGACAAGCTGGGGCAGCGCTGGTCACCGCAGCAGATCACCCGTCACCTCGCCCGCACCCATCCTGGCCAGACCGACATGAACGCCTGCCCGGAGACCATCTACCGCGCCCTCTACCGCGGACTCCTGGACAAGCGCACCGCCCGGCTGAGGACCCGGCGCTCCCGCCGCAAGAAGCAGCGCCGCGGCATACCGTCCAAGAACGCCATCCCGAACATGCGGCCGGTCCACACCCGCCCCCGCGAGGCAGAGGCCAGACAACGAGCAGGGCACTGGGAGGGCGACCTCATCGTCGGAAAGGCACAGGCCTCCGCGATCGGCACCCTGGTCGACCGTGCCACCCGCTACGTCCGGCTCATCCACCTGCCCCAAGGCTGGAAAGCTCCGCAGGTCCGCGACGCGCTCGTCGCCCAGACCGCCGCCTGGCCCGCCTCGCTGCGGCGCACGCTCACCTGGGACCAGGGCCGAGAGCTCTACCACCATGAGGAAATAGAGGACCTCACCGGATTCCGGATCTACTTCTGCGACCCCCACTCGCCCTGGCAGCGAGGCACCCACGAGAACACAAACGGACTGCTCCGCGAGTACTTCCCGAAAGGCACGAACCTCTACCACTACACCGCCCGCGACCTCGCGCAAGTCGAACGTGAGCTCAACGAGCGCCCCCGTCTGGTCCTCGGAGACCGAACACCGGCCGAGGCCATGAGACGCTGGTCAAGAGAACTCGCCTACTGCTGAGTCGCAACGATCAGTGGAACCCCCCCCTGCGTCCAGAGGCCGGTTCTGCCAGGTCACGAGCTCGTCAATCACGGCGTCGGTGACCTTGCTGATCAGGTCCGGGCTGACCTCGATCCCGTAGATCTGGGCGAGGTGGGAGCGGATGTCGCGCACGCTCATCCCGCGGGCGTAGAGCGAGAGGATCCGGTCGTTGAACCCAGCGAGGCGGCGGGCGTTCTTCGGGACCAGCCTCGGTTCGAAGTTGCCGTTTCGGTCACGCGGCACCGCCAGAGTGACCGCTCCGGCATCGGTCAGGACCGTCTTGGGCGAGGTTCCGTTGCGGGAGTTCCCAGACCCGTGACCTCCGGAATCTCCGCGTTCGTAGCCGAGGTGTTCACTCATCTCGGCTTCCAGGGCCCGCTCGAGGACGGCCTTGGTGTTCTCGGTCAGGAGCCCGCCCTCACCGAGAAGGGCCGCCCCGGAGGCGTCAGCTTTGTCGAGCAGCCGCTCGACCACCTCGTCGACCGTATTGTCGCTGGCCACGGACGCGGCCGCTTCGTTTTTTGTCTGCCATGACTCGTCCGATCCGCCTGGCCCACAGGCCCGAGGCCGAGCCCCGGGCCAGGCTTCCACATCACGGACTTACACGATCTTTCAGACACGCTCCGGTTGCGGGCGGCGATCAGGGTGCTGATGCCAGGGCGCCCGGAGTGCGGTCCACCCAAATGTTCTTCCCTGTGGGTATGCGGAAGGGCCCGAGCGGCGCGTGCCGGTCGGGCCCTCTTGCTGTGCGGGTGGTGGCGCGCTGGGCCCACCGGTCAGGCGGTGACGGGGGTGCCGAGCATCGCGGAGGCCCGCTGGAGGGGGCTGGGCGTCCGTGTGGCCACTGCGGTTCGGGGGAGGCCGGCGTGGCAGGTGAAGCCGAGCTGGGTCATGGCGCGGAGGACTTCGCCGGCGCTGAAGTCGCGGCGGTCCTGGCGGGTGAGGACCTGGCCGACCTGCTTGACGGGGTAGGTGCGTCGGCCGATGATCACGGACTCGCCGATGACCTGCTCGGGCTTGATGCCCTTCATGGACTCCAGGACGCCGCTCTTGGTCAGGTCGAACGGGAAGCGGGCGATGACACAGCGCATGATGCCTCACAGAGAGAAGAAGGGAACGGTCCGGCCACGGTGAGGTGGTTCAGCGGGCGAGGGCGAGGACGCCCAGAGCGCTGCCTTGTTCGTCTACGACGGCCAGGGCGGCAACGTTGCGGTAGCGCATCGCGTGCTCGGCCTCGGCCATCGCGGTCGTGGGCGAGGCGAACGGCTGGCCGTGGCCGAGGACATCGCGCAGACGGAGCCGGTCGGTGTACGCGGAGCTGTCGCGGATGGCGCTGAGCCGCGTCCGCGTGATCAGTCCGGTGCAGAGGCCGTCCTCGTCGCAGACGAGCAGATGATCCGTGCGGGAACCGGCCGTGACGGCCAGGGCCACCTCGACGGTCATGTCGTCGCAGACCTGCGGACCGGCCGCCTCCATGGCGTCGTCCACCGTCCTGCCGACGATGTCGACGTGCGGGGAGCGGGGCTGCATCTGGACCAGCGTCAAAATCTGCCTCCTGCAGAGATGGGTCAGTTTCCTGATCACGTGGTTCTCAGGCCGCCGCATCAAAGGCGGACTGCCGCGCGCTCGCACGCCGTGCGGCCGAAGCGGGACCGCGGCGGCCGCGGGAGGCCGTACTGCGCTTGGCGCGTTCGACGACCGGGGCGGTGATGGTGACCGGGATGCCGGAGGGTGCTTGCGCGCCGGTGATGCGGTTCAGGACCTCGTCGCCCGAGTGGACCTGAGTGGTTTCCGGGCTGATCCCGGCGGCCTGCATGAGGCGTGCCATCTCGCGGCGCTGGTTGGGGGTGACCAGGGTGACGACGCTGCCGGACTCGCCTGCGCGGGCGGTACGGCCGCCGCGGTGCAGGTAGTCCTTGGGGTCGGTCGGCGGGTCGACGTTGACGACGAGGTCGAGGTTGTCGACGTGGATGCCGCGCGCCGCCACGTTGGTGGCGACCAGGACGCTGACGTGCCCGCTCTTGAACTGGGTGAGGGTACGGGTCCGCTGCGGCTGGGACTTCCCGCCGTGCAGGGCCGCGGCGCGCACTCCGCTGCTGAGCAGGTGCTCGGTGAGGCGGTCCACGGCGTGCTTGGTGTCCAGGAACATGATCACGCGGCCTTCGCGGGCGGCGATCTCGGTCGTGGCGGCCTGCTTGTCGAAGCTCTGCACGTGCAGGACGTGGTGCTCCATCGTGGTGACCGCACCCTGCGAGGGGTCGACGGAGTGCACGACCGGGTCGGTCAGGTAGCGGCGCACCAGCAGGTCGACGTTGCGGTCCAGCGTCGCGGAGAACAGCATCCGCTGGCCCTCGGGGCGCACCTGGTCCAGGAGCGCGGTGACCTGGGGCATGAAGCCCATGTCGGCCATCTGGTCGGCCTCGTCCAGGACGGTGATCCCGACCTGGTTCAGCCGGCAGTCACCCCGGTCGATGAGGTCCTTGAGCCGGCCGGGCGTGGCGACGACCACTTCCGCTCCGGCGCGCAGCGCCTGCGCCTGCCGGTAGATGGGCATGCCGCCGACGACGGTGGCCAGGCGCAGCTTGACCGCCCGGGCGTAGGGGGTGAGGGCTGCGGTGACCTGCTGGGCGAGCTCACGCGTCGGTACGAGGACCAGCGCGAGCGGCTGACCCGACTCGGCGCTCTGCCCGGCGGTACGGGCCAGCAGGGCGAGGCCGAAGGCCAGGGTCTTGCCGGAGCCGGTGCGGCCGCGGCCCAGCACGTCACGGCCCGCGAGGGTGTTGGGCAGCGTGGCGGCCTGGATCGGGAACGGCGTGGCCATGCCCTCACGGGTGAGCGTGGCGAGCAGCTGGGCCGGCATGGCGAGGTCGGCAAAGGCCTCGACGGCGGGCAGCGCGGGGGTGATCGTCTTCGGCGGGGCGAACTCCCCCTGCAGTGCGGCGGGGCGACGGCCGAAGCCTCCGCCACCGGAGCGCTTGTGGCCGCTGGAGCGGCTGGGGGCCGGTGAGCCGAATCGGCTGACCCGACCCGAACCGGAGCCGGCGGCGAAAGCGGGGCCGCCGGTGCGGCTGCGGGTGCGGGAGGAGCGGTCGTTCGTACGTGTGGGGTTCATGCGGAACCTTCCTTGATGCGGCACGTATCAAGGAATTCCCGCAGCGTAGGAGCGGCGCAGGGAATTGCGAGAACGGGCCGAATTTGACGCGAAAGCGGATCTGGCAGACAGGAAATCTGTACGGGCTCAGGCGCTGGAATACGGTGGCGTCATGCGGACGCGACAACCAAAGCAATTGGCTCGGTGTGGCTCAGAGAGGGCCGGTCGGCCGAGTGTCTCCATGATCGATACCGCGGGTGAACGCACCGCGGGAAATGCGTGCAGCTGGGGCCCGCACCCCGAGGGATGCGGGCCCCAGCTGCAGAATGCGTGTCAGCGCTTAGGCGGGAACGATGTTCTCGGCCGTCGGGCCCTTCTGGCCCTGCGCGATGTCGAAGGTGACCTTCTGGCCCTCGTTCAGCTCGCGGAAGCCCTGGGCGGCGATGTTCGAGTAGTGGGCGAACACGTCAGCGCCGCCACCGTCCTGCTCGATGAAGCCGAAACCCTTTTCCGCGTTGAACCACTTCACGGTGCCAGCAGCCATGTCATATCTCCTTTGGGGCAATACATCAGCATCTGCACTGTGCGGACGCCGTGTCGCCGCGATGATGCCCCGCCCGGTAAACAACCGGGAAATACAAAGCGCTTCCAGCGGAACGAATTCCGGCTGGACGCGCTTGAAGTTCTTGGGTACCAAAACTGCAACCGAGATCGACAGTAGCACGCTGCAGCGGCCCGTGTGTGTTGAATATTTCCGTCAGTCGCGTTGCGGTAGAAACTCTCCCCACCGGATCCATTAAATCCTCAGACCGCGGCGACAGATATTGATTCGCCCTGACCGCAGTGTTTTTCGGTTGTTCGCTGCCGGCTGCCGGCTGCCGGCTGCAGGAGTGCGGCGGCGAAGTCGGCTGGTGGAGACGTGGTGGGGACAGGTTCCGACGTGGCGGACCGTTGGACGGTGGTCCTCGCGGTGACGAAGTCCTGTACGGCAACGAACGCGCCTCGGGAGGGGCTCGACCACCGGCGCCATTGGCGGTTCGGAGGCCCGACAGCGGCCGCCCCAGCAGGCCCTGCAAGAGCAATCGCGCGCATGCTTTGCCCGCCGGGGCGCAGCGGAGAATAGAATTGACTTCCATGTCGAAGCCTGACGAGCTGCTCGTGAACGTCGCCGCCCTGGTGGAGTCCGGGCAGAGCAACCAGATGTCCCTGACCATGGTCACCGGCGGTGCTGTCATCACCGGCCGGCTCGCCCCGGAAACCGTGTGGAGAGAATGGGTGTCGGAGGTGCTGACGGATTCCGCCCGCCTGGGCGAGTTCTCCGCCATCTTCACTGCCACGACACCCAAGGAGGGGCCACCCACGCATCTGCACTTCCATGTGGCGCGGATCCTGCAGGGAACCGTGGGCATCCCGGAGACGGGCGGGATGTACCGCATCTCGATCAAGGACGTCAGTGCCTGGACGGTGGGCGACTTCAGCTACTCCGACAGCTGACCCGCGACTACGGCGAGAATCCACCGTAGGACTGAGGGCCCGACCGGTGCATCCGGTCGGGCCCTCACCGCTGTGACGGAGCGCCGGATCAGGCTGCGTGCTGGGGCTGGCGCAGTTCCGCCTGGCCGAGGAGGAGGGCGTAGCCGCCGGGGAGCTGGTGGAGGATGCGGGCGAGGAGGTTGGGCCCCGCGAGGCGTGTGACGACGGCGAGCACGGCGCCGGTGTCCCAGCGTGCGGTGGCAGGGGTGGCCGCCGGTGCGGGTGGCCAGGTCCTTGACGAAGCCCCAGCCAGTGAGCTGTTCGGTGTCGGGGATCTGGGCGGTGAGGGCGAGGGCTGCCTCGAGGGGCAGGCGCTGTGCGAGATCGACGCGCTCGTCTCCGGTGACTTGCCGGCCGAGGGCGGCCAAGACGGTGCGGACGGCTTCCTCGGCGCGTTCGCGGGTGGGGTACGCACCCTCGTAGCGCACGCGCTCCAGCATCTGCTCGAACGTCATGGCGGGCAGGGCCGGGTTCGGTCGAGGCTGGTCGTACATGGTGCTGCGGTTGCCTTTCTCTTCGAGGATTCGTGTCTGCGGCCGACTTCGCTCAGGTGGGCTGGGGGTGGCCGAAGAGGAGGTCGTAGCCGGGCGGGAGCTGGAGCAGGACCTCGCGGGTGAGGACGTCGCCCGCGGCGGCGGCCGCGGTGGACAGCGCCGCGCCGATGTCCCACAGGGCCGTCTTCTCCGTGGCGCCCTCGATCCATGCCGCCGTCGCCCGCACGAAACGCTCAGGCGAGAGGGGCTCGGCTGCCTGGAGGGGGTTGAGGAGGACCAGGGCGTAGGTCTCGGGCAGCCGGGCCGCGAGCTCGGCCCGCACGGTGCCGACGAGGTGGGCGCCCAGCAGAGCCAGGACGACGCGGGCAACGCGGTCCGCCTCCTCCGTGGTTTCGTACTCGCCGCGTTCCTGGACATGGGCCAGGAACGACTCCCTGCGCATCGACATCACGACACCTCCGAGAAGGGGTGTAGAGCGAAAGGGGGGTGCGGAGGGCGGGGTGCCGGAGGGGGATCGGTTTTTCCCCGCCCTCCGCTGCCGGCTGGTGCTGGAGGGTTCAGCCGGAGATCAGCTTGCGGCCGGACTCGCTGCCGATGCTGATCTTGCGGGGCTTGGCGCGCTCGGCGATCGGGATCCGCAGGGTCAGGACACCCGCGTCGTACTCGGCTTCGATGCGCTCGGTGTCAAGGGTGTCGGCCAGCATGACCTGACGGGAGAAGACGCCCAGGGGCCGCTCGGAGAGCTCCATCTGCACGCCGTCGGACTTGCCCGTGGGCCGGCGTTCGGCCTTGACGGTCAGCATGTTCCGCTCGACGTCGATGTCGATCGCCTCGGTGCTCACGCCGGGGAGGTCGAAGGCGATCACGTACTCGTCGCCCTGGCGGTAGGCGTCCATCGGCATCACGGACGGCTTCGACCACGTGCCCGAGGCACCCGACAGCTGCTGGACGATCCGGTCCATCTCGCGGAACGGGTCAGTGCGCATCAACATCGCGAAACACCTCCAGTTGGTTCAGGCAGAAACTGCCAATGCGCTTCAACGTGCTCCCGTTGTAACATGTCATCGAAACGATGACAACCAGGATGTCGCCTGGAGGGTGACAGGGTCGCGAGGAGTGCCATGAACGAGTCCGCCGAGTCGCTCTCACCCATCCCCTTCGTTGCTGCTGCCGCAGCCCTGGAAGCCATCAACCAGGCCGTAAAAGCCGCCCAAGATCCGCACATGGGCACCCCCAGGGACCGGCTCGAACCCTCACCCGACACCGGCCCGGACCCGGCGCTGGCCGCGCTGGTCATGCTGCGCGAGATCCGGGAGGAGCTGGCCGGCTGGGAGAGCGGCCTGATCGAAACCGCCCGCGGGCACGGAGCGAGCTGGGCCGATCTCGCTGGACCCCTGGGGGTCGCCAGCCGTCAGGCCGCCGAACGCCGCTACCTGCGACTGCGCCCCGGCATCGCCGGAAGCACCGGCGACCAGCGTGTCCAGGCCACCCGTGACACCCGCGCCGCCGACCGCACCGTGACCGCCTGGGCCCGCGACAACGCGGCCGACCTGCGACGGCTCGCCGGCCAGGTCACCTCCCTCACCGGTCTCTCGGCAAGCGCCGAGAGCGCCGTCGGCGACCTGAACCTGGCCCTCGCCGAGAACGACGCCGCGCGCCTCGTCCGCCCCCTGACCGACACCCGGCCCCACCTGCGACCCGAAGACGCGGACCTCGTCGATCGCATCGACGCCATGACCCGGCACACCGACCAGCTCCGCCAGGACACCCACGACCAGCGCAGCACGTGACCCGTTACCCCGAACCGGCGGCTGACCAACACGCTTCGGGGCCACGCCTGTAGATCGAAGGAATGATCCACCATGGTCGAACGCTTTCCCCAGGAAGCCGGTGCCGACGACATCGCCGTGGAGGTCCTGGACCATACGGTGGCGGTCCGGCCGATCGGCGAGATCGACATCGCGACGGCCCCCTCCCTGCGGTTCGCCATGGCCGAGGCCCTCGCCCATGCCTCACCGGCCAGGACGGTGGTGGTCGACTGCAGCGGCCTCACCTTCTGCGACTCCTCCGCGCTCAACGCACTCCTCGCAGCACGGCGCGCAGCGCAAGAGACCGGCACCGTCATCCGCCTGGCGGCCCCCAACGCCCAGCTCCAGCGCCTCCTGGAGATCACCGGCACCCTGACCCTCTTCCCCGTGGACCAGGACCCTCCGGTCGGCCGCAGTCCGAGCGGATGCCCGGACGGACTCCCTCGGGAGGCGGGCTGAGGGTGAGGGCATTTGAGAGACACCGTCTTCCTGCGAGTTGGGGCACGCGGTGGCCCTGCGACGCGGGTCATGCTGCCCTCTGGCGGGAGTCCCCTCGGAGCAGATGCACGAACCGGTGTGACGGGCGGGGCGTCGCTGGGGTGTGCCGAGCTGGTTTCCCCCGTCAGGCGGGGGCAGGCTAGGAGGTGCACCGGCCGGGCTGTGATCGTGCGAAGGGACCTGAGGATGATCCAGGCAGCGGACATTCGTGAGTGGCGTGCCCACGACGTGGTCGACGCGGGCGGGCACAGGATCGGCGCGCTGGAGGCCGTCTACGTGGACACCAGCACCGACGAGCCGGCCATGGCCACCGTGCTGGTGGGGCTGCCCACCCGGCACCGGCTGGTCTTCGTTCCGCTGCGTGGCGCGATCGTCGGGCCGGGGTACGTCAAGGTCGACTACGACAAGGCGCTGGTGAAGAAGAGCCCTTCGATCGGTACGGACGACGTCTTGCCCGCCGAGGAAGAGGCGGGCATCTTCCAGCACTACGGCCTCACCTACCAGCCCGGGGCGGGCGGCGAGCGGCAGCTCGCCCGCCGCTGAGCCCCACTCGCCCGAGGAGGTGTCCACGTCGTGAAGGTTTTCTTGATCCTGGTCATCGTGGCGATGGTGCTGGGCATCATCGGCGTTGCTGCCGAAGGCATGCTCTATTTGCTGTTCATCGGCATCCTGCTCTTCGTGGCGGCCCTGGTCCACCTGGGCATGCGCGGGCGTCGCGCCGGACGCCGACACATCCGCTGAGAAGACCGGGTGACCTCCTGCACCCGGTCTGTGCTGCGGGGATAGCGGTGGGTGACCGTTCGGGATGCGCGGGCGTAGGGGTGCTGCTTCGCTGGGGGCATCCGCTCTCCCCCAGATCCAAGGAGTGATCATGAGCGTTGCAGGCGAGTCCGGCAGCCGTGCCCAGCAGATGCGTGACCAGGCGGCGAAGCTCGAGCAGGCCGCGGAGCGGGCCACCGACCCCGCGGAGCGCCAGCGGCTGAAGGACAAGGCGACGCGGCTCTCGGAGCAGAGCAAGAAGGAGAGCGAGCGGGGCCTCGGGGACATCGACCCCATGTGACGGCCCTGCGACACGTACCGGCCGGTGGCTGCCCACGCGATCCTCTCTGCGTGAGGGGAGACACCGGCCGGTGTTTTGCGTCCAGCCCCCACGGCGGGCGGAAGTAGTCGCGGGTCCGGGCCGGTGGTCAGGTGCTGAGCAGGCGGTCGAAGAAGGACCGGTACTGGCGCAGGGCCAGGCGCAGGTCCTCGGTGGCGCCCTCCTCGCCACGGTGCCACTGGCTTTCGAGGCCCTGCTTGTGGTCGGCGAACGTGGTGGCGAGCAGCTGCATGACCTCGGCGACGAGTCCGTCTGCCGCAAACACTGACTGCTTCGGGTCGTCGACGAACCCCTGCTGGATCTCCTGCCACCGGGTACGGAGGCCTTCTGCCTCTTGGGCCCCGAGGAGCGGGACGGAATCGGGCTCCTGCACCGACGCGTCCTGCTCGCCGGGCGCGGTGTCCGGCTCGCCGCCGGCGCCGTCCGTGATCCTGGTCCTGGGCGCTGCCCCCTCGTCTTCGGAGACGGCCATCAGGTCATCGTCTGGGGGCTGTTGCGGTGTTTCTGTCTGGGGTCGGGCGATGTCCTCGGTGGACAGCGTCTCTCCAGCGGGCTCGGCGTACTCGTCGTCGCGCCCGTATGGCCCTTCCCTCTGCATGTCCCTTCACCTCCATGCGGTGGCGAACGGCAGCTTTGCGGCTGCTAGGAATTCAGCGGCGTTCTTCATCCGGCGAAGCGGTGTCGTCTTTCAGAAGTTCCTCGAACAGCGCCCGGTAGTGGACCATGGCGCCCCGGAGTTCTTCCGTCGTGGTGTCTCTGCTGCCGGCCCGCCCCTTGACTTCATGGGCGATGCGGTAGTGGTCCAGTGTCCGGGAGTGTTCGACCGAGAGGTCCCGCTTCTGCTGCTCGAAATATCTTCGAGACCGCGATCGACGACAAGCGCCTTGTCCGCAACCCGATGCGAGCCAAGACGGTGCGTTGGCCGAAGGCGCCGGACGAGGATCGTGACGCGTGGCCGCTGGCAACGGCGCAGCGGGTGCGGGACGTGATCAATCCTCGCTACCGGATCGCGGGTCGTCGTCGCGCTGGGGTGTGGGCTGCGCCAGGGAGAGGTGTTCGGGCTGTCGCCGAGGGACATCGACTTCGAACGCGGTGTCATCCGGGTGCGCAGGCAGGTGCAACTCCTCTCCGGGCGCCTTTACTTCGCTCTGTCCAAGGGTGGCAAGACGCGCATCGTCGACATGCCCCGGTCGGTGGCCACGGAACTGGCCGCGTACTTCCTCGACCATCCGGCGGTCGACGTCGAACTCCCCTGGGGCGGACCGGAGCCCGAACGGGAGAAACAGAGCTTCCCGCTCGTCCTCACGACGGCGTACGGCAACGCCATCCGCGCCAACATCTTCAACGACGAGGCCTGGAAGCCGGCCCTCGCCGCGGCCGGAGTCATTCCCGTACGGGAGAAGGGTGCGCGGTGGAAGGCTTCGCGCAAGGACGGCTTCCACGTGCTCCGGCACACTTACGCCTCGGTCCTCCTCGAAGCGGGCGAGTCCATCGTCACGCTCGCCCGGTGGCTCGGTCACTCAAGTCCGACCATCACCCTCGACCACTACGCCCACTTCATGCCGGAGGCCGGCGGCAAGGGACGCGCGGCCATCGACGCACTGCTCGGCACGGTGCCCGAATACGTCCCGGACAACCTTGCACATATGTGAGAGAACGGGTGTCACAGCATGCGCTGTGGCACCCGTTTTCGCTGTGCAGGCTTCACGAAGCCTGTGATTCGCCCGCAGAGCCTGCGGAGAGTCCGGCCTTCTTCGCGCCTCTCTGGTCAGCCTCTCTGCACTGCTGCGCGTGCCCGCGCGGCATTCATGGCGGCGCCATCGCGCGCGAGGTAGGCCCTCTCCTGCACACTGCCGCCGAAGTCACCCCACGCGTAGAAGGTGGCCACGAGGGCGGCCGTAGTCGCTGTTCCCGAGGATGCAGGCGCCAAGATCCGGGCCACGCTGGCCGGCAGTTGCGCGAGAGGTCGCACTCTCGTTTGGACGGCGATATCGGCGCACCGTCCCGCCCACACTTCGAGACCTTGCGCGGCCCGTGCGAGGAACATCGCGACGCAGGCGAAGAAGGCGTAGGCGAAGGCGAACCCCGCCAAGAACCTCGTGGGCAGACCGGGGGTCGGGCCGGTGCCGAAGAGGGGCAACCCGCGGACGCAGTAGGAGACTACCTGTCCGGAGACGGCTGCCAGGAAGGCGGATCCGAACAGTGACCCACTGATGTCGTCGTAGTCGTCCTCTGCCACTTCAGGCCCGCTCGGTGGCGCAGGGCGGGCCCGTCGTTGCGCGGGCATGAAGAGGTTAACGATGCTGCCGAGGACGTTGCCGGCCACGAACGTGCCCGAACCGTGGTTCGTCTGGTTCACGACCTTCTTCTCGCCCTCCGGCGGTCGGTCAGTCACGTGCGAGCCCACCATGGTTGATCGTCAGGCCGCCGTGGTTGTCGCCGCCGATGAACAGTCCGCTCCCCGTGTTCTGCTGGTTGTACAAGGTAGTTCCTGCCATGGTCAGAGCCTTGAACTCGGGGATGGCCTCCGGATGCGCGTCGAGGTGCACTCGAATCAGCGGTGTCAGTCGACCCACGAGCTCATCCGACGTGGCGTCCCGGTCATCGAAGACGGCGATCACGGCGTCCTGCTCGGCGGTCGATCCACGGCGTACGAGTTCTCGGACCTTAAGGCCGACCCACGCCGCCCCGCCTGTCACAGCCCCACTGGCCAGCGCGACGGCCGACCCTGCGGCAATCTCTCCAACAACATCGTTCAGACTCACGGCTGTTGACTCCAATGGGATCCAAAGTGGGGCCCCAACCTACTGCCGCGAGCGTGAGCGGGAGACGGCTTTCGTTGTTGTGGCCGTCACCTGCGGGGGCTCCCTTCCCTACTGCGGCGCGAGGTGCGTCTTTGGAGGGGACCAGCCATGCCGCCATCGGCGCCCCGGGCGGGCGGCGGGCACCTCTCGGGATTGGGACAGGGACATGGGTTCATCGGTCAACGTGGTGGGCCATGTACGAGGGCCAGCCGTGGTGCTCGTCCCTGCCAAGCGGACCTTCGCGCGGCACTGTCCGTGACGGTCAGCGGGGGCTGTCCGCGGGGAGCCGAGGTGCTCGGAGAGCGTGGAGCAGCAGGTGGGGGAGGTCCGGCTCGCTCCCCGGCGCCGCCAATTCTCCCCAGATTCTCCCCAGGGCCCTGAGTTAGGCCCTGGGGTGTGATTGCTCTAGCGAATTCGATCGGTGGTGCTCGCTCGTCGGCTAGAGCCAGTCGCGCTTCTTGAAGATGACGTACAGGCTCACGCATACCACTGCCATCAGCAGGATTGCGAAGGGGTAGCCTCCTGCCCACTTCAGCTCCGGCATGTCTTCGAAGTTCATGCCGTAGATCGTTCCCACCAACGTGGGTGCAAACAAGATTGCCGCCCACGAGGAGATCTTCTTGATCTCCTCGTTCTGTTCGAAGCCGGCTTCTGCCAGGGCTCGCATTTCGGCGTTCTGTTGTTGGGAGACCAGGGTGGCGTTGACCGTCAGGATTTCGGTCAGGGCCTGGCGGAAGCCGTCGACGCGTTCGCTGGTGTGGGTGACGTGGTCGGCTACGTCGCGGAGGTAGCGCTGGAGTTCCTCGTCCGTGCCGTACTTCGCGAAGCCGGCCATCAGGCTGTGGAGCATGCCCACCAGGGGGCGGGTGGCGCGTTGGAACTCGACCATTTCGCGGGAGAGTTCGTAGATGCGGCGGGAGACCTCCGGGTCGCCGCTGAAGACCTCGGTCTCGATCTCGTCCATGTCGATCTGGACGCCCTCGACGACGGGGGCGTAGCCGTCGACCACCGCGTCGAGGATGGCGTACAGGGCGGCCTCGGGGCCGAGGGAGAGGAGTTCGGGGCTCTCCTCCATGCGGCGGCGGACCGCCGAGAGGTCCGGGGCTGCGCCGTGGCGGACCGTGATCAGGAAGTCGGGGCCGACGAAGATGTGGAGCTCGCCGAAGTCGACCTCCTCCAGCGCGTCCAGGTAGCGCGCGGCGCGCAGGACGACGAAGAGGGTGTCTCCGTAGCGTTCGAGCTTGGGGCGCTGGTGGGCTTCCAGGGCATCTTCGATGGAGAGTGGGTGGAGGTTGAACTCGGCTGCCAGGGAGTGGAGTTCGGATTCCGTGGGGCGGTGCAGGCCGATCCAGGCCATGCCGTCGGGTTCCTCGCGCAGGCGGCGGAAGGTGTCGGCGAGGGTGGTGGGGGAGGCGACCCTGAGGCCGTCGCGGTAGACCGCGGAGTCGATCACGCTGCGGTGGTCAGCGGGGGTGGGTGCCGACGGGGCCGGCTTCGGGGCGCGCGGGGGTGCGGCCGGGGGAGCGGGGGCGGGGGTGGCCGGGCGGCGCCAGCCCGGCCGCTTCGCGGGCGCGGGCGTCGGCGCAGGCGAGTGCGGTGGCGTGGGGCGGTGGTCTGGTCGCTCCGGCTTCGCAGGCATCGCAGGTCAGCTCCCGGTCGAACGGGTGTTTACGGGCAAGAGGCAGGATATCCGGGTGAATGGTCTCCCCGTTCGCAAGAGGGCGGTGGGAGGGGCGGTGGGAGCGCGGTGGGAGGGGCCGTGCGGGTGGCGGGGGCGTTGGAGTTGCGGACAGAAAGTGTCCGCAAGGGCCGCTAGGTTGCAGTCATGGCCTCCAAGATGACGCGTCCCGTACTCGACGCACGCTCCCTGAACCGCGCCACGCTCGCCCGCCAGCTCCTCCTCGAGCGCGACGAGATGTCGGCGCAGGACGCCACGCGGCACCTCCTCGGACTGCAGGCCCAGAACGTGAAGCCGCCCTACTTCCAGCTCCACGCCCGCCTCGCCGGATTCCGGCCCGCCGAGCTCGCCGGGCTGATGGAGTCCCGGCAGGTGGTCCGGATCGTCACGATGAGGTCCACCATCCACACCCACACGGCCCAGGACGCCTTCATCCTGCGCCCGCTCGTCCAGCCGGCCCGCGACCGGGAGATCAACTACTTCCGCAAGGGCCTGGTCGGAGTGGACCTGGACCGGCTGGCCGAGCGGGCTCGGGTCTTCGTGGAGGCCGAGCCGCGCACGATGGGCGAGATACGGGAGGAACTCCTCAAGGAGTGGCCCGACGCCGACCCGCAGTCGCTGTCCGTCGCCGCGCGCTGCAAGCTGCCGCTCGTACAGGTCACCCCGCGCGGGGTGTGGGGGGAGAGCGGGCAGGTCCGGCTCACCACCCTGCGGGAGTGGGTGGGGGACGGGGGAGGGGAGGACGCGGAGCCGGAGTCGGAGCTGGGAGCGGGGGCTGTCGAGGACGTCGTCCTGCGGTATCTCGGGGCCTTCGGGCCGGCCTCCGTCAAGGACATGCAGACGTGGGCCGGGCTCACCCGGCTGCGCGAGGTCTTCGAGCGGCTGCGGCCCGGCCTCGCCGTCTTCCAGGACGAGAACGGCGTCGAACTCTTCGACCTGCCCGACGCGCCCCGCCCCGAAGCGGACCGGCCGGCGCCGCCCCGTTTCCTCCCCGAGTTCGACAACCTGCTCCTCTCACACGCCGACCGCACCCGAGTGATCGACCCCGCGTACAAGGGGCGCACCTGGACGGGCAACCAGTCCCACCGCACCCTGCTCCTCGACGGCTTCCTCGCCGGGCTCTGGCAACTGGACGGCACCGGCACCGGCACCGAGCTCACCGTCGAGCTGTTCTCGGCCGCCTCGAAGGCGAGCCGAGCGGAGATCGTGGCCGAGGGCGAGCGGCTCCTCACCGCCATGACGGAGGGAGAGGGAGAGGCACGGGGGGCCGTACGGTTCGGGGCGATCGACGGCTGACGTGCCCGACGCGGCCGACCGGGCTCTGGTGTCCCGTGCACCGGACACGGCACGATGCTGGGCAGCACGACCGGGCCACCGGGCCACGGGCCACCGGGGTGCGGCAGGCATCAGCGTTCGCGACACCAGGAGTGAGCACATGCGGATTCCCATGACCGTCACGGACTTCCTCGACCGGGCGGAGCTGGGTTTCGCGTCCAGTCCGGGCGTGGTGGACGAGCCGGACCAGCCCGCCCCGCCGGTCCCCGATTCGACCTACGGGCGGCTCGGTGAGCGCGTACGGGCCTGGCAGGCGGGATTCGACGCGCTGGGGGTCGGCGAGGGCGAGCGCGTGGCGGTGGTCAGCCACAACTCCGCCCGGCTCCTCGAGCTGCTGTTCGCGGTGCCGATGAGCGGGCGCGTCTGCGTACCGGTGAACTTCCGCCTGAAGCCGGAGGAGGTCGAGTACGTGGTCCGGCAGAGCGGGGCCTCCGTACTGCTGGTCGACCCGGAGCTGGACGAGGCGCTGTCCGGGGTCAAGGCCCGCCACCGCTTCGTCCTCGGGCCGCAGACAGACACCGAGCTGATGCGCTTCGGCGTGGAGCCGCGCCCCTGGTCGTACCCGGACGAGGACGCCACGGCGACCGTCAACTACACCTCGGGGACCACGGCCCGCCCCAAGGGGGTGCAGCTCACGCACCGGAACATCTGGGTGAACGGGCTGACCTTCGGCCTGCACACCCGGGTCTGGGAGCGTGACGTCTACATGCACACGCTGCCGATGTTCCACTGCAACGGCTGGGGCATGCCTTACGTGATGGCCGGCCTCGGCGTGAAGCAGGTCGTCCTGCGCAAGGTCGACGGGGCGGAGATCCTGCGCCGGGTCGAGGAGCACGGCGTCACGCTGATGTGCGGCGCGCCCGCGGTGTGGAACGCGGTCCTGGATGCGGCGGCGACCTGGGAGGGCGAGGTCCCGGGCCGGGACCGCGTACGGATCGTCTGCGCGGGTGCCCCGCCCCCGAGCAGGATGATCCAGCGGGTGGAGGAGGAGCTGGGCTGGGAGTTCACCCAGATCTACGGCCTGACCGAGACGTCACCGCTCCTCACCTTCAACCGGACCCGGGCCGCCGACGCGCACCTGCCGGCCGAGGAGCGGGCCCGCAAGCTGACCCGTGCGGGGATGCCCGCGCTCGGGGTCAAGCTGAAGGTCTCGGAGTCCGGCGAGGTCCTGGCCCGCTCGAACGTGGTGCTCGACGGCTACTGGGACAAGCCCGAGGAGACCGAGGCGGCCCTCGAGGGGGACTGGTTCCACACGGGCGACGGCGGCACCATCGACGAGGCCGACGGCCACCTGACGATCTCCGACCGGAAGAAGGACGTGATCATCACCGGTGGCGAGAACGTCTCCTCGATCGAGGTGGAGGACACGATCTTCAGTCATCCGGCGGTCGCCGAGGTCGCGGTGATCGGCGTGCCGCACGAGAAGTGGGGCGAGACGATCAAGGCCCTCGTGGTCCTCGCGGAGGGCGCGACGGTCCAGGAGGCCGACATCATCGCCCACTGCAAGCAGCGGATGGCGGGCTACAAGGCGCCCACGACCGTCGAGTTCCGCGACGCCATCCCGCGCACGGCCACGGGCAAGATCCAGAAGTTCAAGCTCCGCGAGCCGTACTGGTCCGGCCTGGACCGCCAGGTCAACTGACGGGCGTCCGGAGCGGGAGCGGGAAGGGAAGCGGGGGCAGGGGCGGGGGCGGGAGGGGGAGCGGGAACCGCGGCTCACCGTGTGGTGGCCCGCCGTTCACGCCCCGCCCCGCCCCGCCCCGCCCCGTCGCCCCGCCCCGGCCCCGCTTCCCGGCCTCAGCCGACCGTCGCCGCCGGCTCCGCCGTGCGTTCCAGCTCAGGCGCCCGGAGCGCACCCTTGAGCGCCTGGAGGAACTGCACCGCCTCCCTGCCGTTGACGACCCGGTGGTCGAAGGCCAGGCCCACGTGCACGTACCGGGCGGCGAAAACGCCCCCGTCGGCGGCCAGTTCGAGGCTGCTCTGTACGCCGCCCAGCGAGACCATGCAGGTCTGGCCGGGGAAGATGATCGGCTGGGTCAGCAGCACGTCCTCGTCGTTGTTGAGCGACAGGGTGATGGCCGCCCCCATGAGTTCGCTGCCGCGGAAGTTCCCGCGCAGCGCCGAGAAGCGGAAGTCCTCCAGCTGCTCGGCGACTTCGACCGCGGAGAGCCGGTCCGCGTCCCGTACGACCGGGATGTACAGGCCGTTTCCCAGGTCGACCGTCACGCCCACGTGGGACTGCTCCGCGAGCAGCGCGTACCCGTCCTCGTCGTAGGTGGCGAAGAAGGCGGGGAAGTCCGCGCGCAGCGCGGCGAGCTGGGTGATCAGCACGGCGGGCAGGCCGATCGCCGTCCCCGAGCGTGCCGAGAGCTCCTTGGCGGCGGCCTCGGCGGCGTCGACCCTCATCCGGACGACGGTGAAGGACGCCGGGACCGTACGGTGCGATTCGGTGACCACCGCGCCGATGGCCCGCTGGTGCTGGCTCAACTCGAGCCGGTTGGCCGGGAGTTCCTCCGACGCTCCGCGGCGAGCCAGGAGCGCCTCGATGTCGGAGCCCTTGATGATCCGCTTGCCGAGGGAGCGCAGCTCCTCCTCGGTGACGCCGGACTCGGCGGCCTGGGTGCGTGCCTGTGCGGTGAGGACGAAGTCCGCGCCCTCGCCGGAGGAGTCCGTACGGGTCGCGGCGGCTGCCCCGGCGGTGGCTGCCTCGGCGGCGGACGCCCCGGCGGCGGCCAGGAAGGCGTCGCGGGCGGCCGCGTCGGCGAAGATCCGGCCGATCACGGCGCCGGGCGGCACCTGCTCTCCGGCCTTGACCGCCTGGTGCAGCACTCCGTCGTGCTCGCTGACCAGGTCCTCGGCAGCCTTGGAGGTCTCCAGCGTCAGAAGGTCGTCGTCCTTCGTGACGGTGGCCCCGTCCTCGGCGAGCCACTCGACCAGGTCGTACTGGGCGTCGTTGTTGTTCAGCTTGGGAACGGTGATCTCGATCATTGAGCCAGCTCTTTCAGGGCCAGTCCGAGGGACTCGCTGCTCACCAGGACGTCGCGCTCCAGGTGGAGGGCCGTCGGGATCACCGAGTCCGCGGAGTGGACGAGACGGACGGGGGCGCGGAGGCTGTCCCAGCAGGTGGAGTACAGCTGGTGGGCGACTTCGGCGCCCCAACTGCCGCCGGGCGGGGCGTCCTCCACGACGCAGACGCGGCCCGCTCGTGCGACGGGCTCCGCCAACAGCCGGGCGTCGAACGGGTAGAGGGCGGACGGCACGTGGATCTCGCAGGCGATCTCGTGCTCCAGGAACAGCTCGCGTGCCGCGTCGACGGCGCGCTGGGCGAGGCCGCCGGGCGCGACGACGACGAGGTCGGGGTCGGTGTCCTCGATGAACAGCCGGGCCACCGGGAAGGGGTCCTCGCCGGTGAACTCCAGCGAGAACAGGTCGGCGACCGGGCCGCCTTGGTGGCGGCGCTCGGTGTAGAGCACCTTGTCCTCGAAGAAGATGCAGGGCTTGCCCAGTTCGACCATCCCTTCCACGACCTTCGCGTTGTCGTGGAAGGGCGACAGCTCGAACAGGTGCAGATCCGGTACGCCGAGGAAGTGCTTCTGCGGGCTCTGGCTGTGCGTCGGGCCGTAACCGCGCCGGCCGCCGACCGGGCAGCGCACCACCAGGTGCATCAGGTGGGTGGCGCCGTACATGGAGACGGACTTGGCGGAGAAGTTCACGATCTGGTCGAAGGCCAGCGTGATGAAGTCCCCGAACATCATCTCGGCGATCGGCTTGTTGCCGGTCAGGGCGAGGCCGTTGGCGACGCCCAGGATGGCGTTCTCGCTGATGGGCGTGGTCAGCACCCGGTCGGCGAAGCGGTCCGAGAGCCCCTTGGTGATGTTGAAGGCACCGCCGTACGGGTCGAGGACGTCCTCGCCGATCAGATAGACGTCCTCGTGGGACTCCATCACCCGGTGCAGGGCCTGGTTCAGGTTCTCGCCCACGCGCTCGTTGCGCTTCATGCGGTCTCTCCAGCCACCAGCGGGCGTGCCAGGACATCGGCGGCCACCCCGGCGATCAGTTCTCGTTGCTCTTGGTCGTGCCGGTCGAAGCGCTCGGGGTCCTCCGCGCGCAGCGCGGCGTACCAGTCGCGCGCGCGGGCCGCCTCGATCTCCCGCGCGGGGCGGGTGTCGTCGCCCTTGCTGTGCGGGCCGAGCCGTACGGTGTCGAACTCCACGACCAGCGGCTGGTGTTGGTGGCGCACCCGGTCGATGAGCGGGGCCAGCTCGGCGCGGATGTGGCGTACGTCGTTGCTCGTCACCCGGTGGTGGTCGACGTCGAAGGCGCGGGCCCGGCCCGCGACCGTGCCGGCCATGTTGACGCTGCCCGGCGTGGTCTGGGAGATCCCGTTGTTCTCGACCACCACCAGCAGCGGCAGCTCCCACAGCCGGGCGATGTTCAGGGCCTCGTACACCGAGCCCTCGCCCCAGGTCCCGTCGCCGATGTAGACGACGGCGACGTGCGGCAGGCCGGCCCGCTTGAAGTGCAGTGCCGCACCCGCGGCGACCGGCAGGCTCTCGCCCTGGATGCCGGTGGACAGGTAGCTGTCGCGGAAGATGTGCTGGCTGCCGCCCACGCCCCCGCAGACGGCTCCTTCGCGGCCGGTGATCTCGGCGAGCAGCCCGGCGGGGTCGGCGAACCGGGCGAGGTAGTGGCCGTGGCCCCGGTGGTTGCTGAAGAGGAAGTCGCCGGAGGTGAGCAGCGGGTTCAGGGAGACCGGTACGTACTCCTGGCCGAGGCAGGTGTGCGTCGTACCGTTGAGCTTCCCTTCCGCGAACAGATCGAGCAGCTTCCACTCGAAGTGCCTGATCATCAGCAGGGAGGTGAGGTCGCTGTCCCCGAGAGCAGCCGGCGCCGTACCCGATGGGGCCTGCCCGGTGAGCGTCACGCCGCCACCCCCTTGCTCAGCAGCACCTCGCGCACCGCGCCGACGGACTTCATGGCACGCAGGTCCTGCCGCGAGAAGGTGACCTTGTAGTGCTCTTCCAGGGTGACGATCAGCTGCATCTGCTTCAGGCTGTCCCAGCGGTCGTCGCGCACAGGTCCCAGGCTGTCGTCGACTTCCCCCAGGGGTATGGCGAGCACATCCGAGATGACCGCTTCAAGCTTCATAAGGCAAGCACTCCAGAGATTGCGATGGCAACCGAGACCCTCGGGCCGACCACCACTAAATCCAACCTTCGCGAAGGTTTCAATTGAGATCGGGAATCTCGATGGAAGCTGCCGACGGCCCGAACGGCGACGTCAGGCCACTGGTCGGGCCGGCCCTCGCGAGGTCGGACCGGCCCTCGCACGGTCGGATCCGGCCCTAGCACGATCGGACCCGGCCCTCAGGTGCTCGGACCGCCCCTCAGACGGTGACGCCGGCGAAGATGATGTCGCGGAGCTCGGTGTAGCGATCCATCAGGTCGGCCCGGCCGGTGAGCACGTCGGAGATGTGCTGGGTGCCGAAGAACGCGGCGACGATCACGCGGGCGAGCGCCTCGGGGGAGGTGCCCGGGCGCAGCTGGCCGGCCTCGACCGCCGCGGCGGCCAGTGAGGTCAGCAGTTCCTGCCAGCCCACGTACGGCTGGGGGAGGTCCGCCTGGATCAGCGAGCGTTCGATCTGCAGCCGGGCCCCGGCCTGGACCATCGTGTCGTCGCGGAAGAGTTCCGCGGTGCGGTCCAGGACGGTGATCATGATGTCCAGCGGCGAGCGCTCGGACTCCCGCACCTCGGTCACCAGGGGCGCCCAGCGGGCGTAGTGCTCCTCGACCACGGCGACCGCGAGGGCCTCCTTGTTGGTGAAGTGGAAATAGACGGCGCCCTTGGTCAGCCCGGTCCGGGTGGCGACGTCCTGCAGCGTCACCACCGGGTAGCCCTTCTCCTGGAACTCCTCGGCCGCGGCCCACAGGATCTGCTCCCTGGTCCGGCGGGCGCGCTCCTGCTTCAGCTCGCGGGCCGGCTGCTGGCGCGTCGAGCCCGTGCTGATCGTGGTGTCGCTGCTGTTCATGACGTGTCCCTGTTGCTCTCTGGGGCTTCTGTCGACCCCCCGATAAGGCAGTTCGGAAACTTTCCAGGGTTGCAATATACCTTCTGGCAGGTTTATTTTCGATCCGATAATCGGACGTGCATTGCCGAGGATCGATCTACCTGGGGGTTCTGTCTTGCTGTCCAGTCCTTCGCTCGCGCCCGGCCCGGTCTCCCGCGCCAATCCGCTGAGCCTGCCCCGGCAGGCGTCGCCGGGGTCCTCGCCCCGGAACGGTGCCCTGACCTTCGACCGGACGGTCCCGCGTTCCCTGGTCCACCGCGCCTCGGTGGCCGAGGTCTTCCTCACCGACGGCCGCCGCGGCGACGGCAACCGCGTACGGGTCGCCGCACAGTGGCCCCGCCACCACGCGCTCTACCAGCCGGACGCCGAGGGCGGCAGCGACCCGCTGCTGCTGGTGGAGACCGTCCGGCAGGCGGCCATCTACACCGCACACCGCTTCTACGAGGTCCCGCTGACGCACATCTTCATCTTCCGCGACCTCGACTTCCACATCGTGGACCCCGGTGCGCTGGTGGTGGGAGGCGAGCCGCTCGAACTCGTCCTCGACGGCAGCTTCGTGCCCGAGGCCCACCCGTCCGGGAACCGCATCGGAGCGCGCTTCGAGGCGTGGGTGGAGACCGGCGGCCGCCGCTGCGCCCGGGTGTCGGTACGACTGCTCGCGGTCGGCGCGGAGTTGTACGAGGTGCTGCGCAACCGGCGTGCCCCCGCGGCCGGCGGTCGCGGTGCGGCGGCCGGCGTGCCCGGCGCGCAGCTCCGTATGCTCGACGCCGCCGAAGCCGGACGGCACAGGCAGGAGAACGTCCTGCTGTCCGTCGACCGGACGGCCGCCCCGGGGCGGTACCTCATGCGCGTGGACCGCGACCACCCCGGCTACTTCGAGCACTCCTGCGACCACGTGCCCGGCATGGCCTTGGTCGAGGCGTTCCGGCAGGCGGGATGTCATCTGGTCGGGACCGGGCGGGAGTCGGCGGAGGGCGAGTCCGGTCACCGGGCCGCTCCGTGGTCCCTCGCGTTCTCCGAGGTCCGTTTCGACGCGTTCGGCGAGCTGCGCGAACCTACCGTGATCGAGGTCGTCGGCGGTGTGGCGGCCCTGCCGTCCACGGGCCGCCACGGACTCCGCCGCGTCCAACTGGCCGCCGTCCAGGGGGACCGCACCATCGCGCGCAGCACGGCCCTCTACCGTCCGCGGGTTTCCGTCGAGCCGTCGGGGGAGGGGAGCTCGTGGAACTCCAGCACCTCCGCGCCTTCCGCGAAGTAGCGCGGGAGCTGAGCTTCACCCAGGCGGCGAGGAACCTGCACTGCGCGCAGTCCACGGTCACCGGCCAGATCAAGATCCTGGAACAGGGCCTCGGGGTGGAGCTCTTCCACCGACGGGGCCGGCTGCCGGTCGAACTCACCGAGGCGGGAGCACTGTTGCAGCCCCGTGCGGAGCAGATCCTGTGCGCCGTCGAGACCACCGTCCGCGAAGTCCGCTCGAGCCGGACGCCGTCGCAGGGGCGGTCGGCCGGCAGCCGTCTCCGCCCGCTGATGAGGGTGTAGCGGGTGCCCCGCCACGAGCCGTCGCCCATCGCCTTCTTCGACGTGGACGAAACACTCATCACCGTCACGAGCATGATCGGCTTCCTGGCCTTCCACCCGGAGCGCGAGGGCGCCGGATCCTCGGACTTCGACCGGGCGTGCGCCGACCTGCTGGCCCGGCGGCAGCACGGAGTGGCACGCGAGGAACTCAACCGCGCGTACTACCGCCTCTTCGCGGGCTGCACGCAGGAGTCCCTCGCCGCGGCCGGCCGGGCGTGGTTCCGGCAGGAGGCCGCCAAGGGCGGCCTCCTGCACCGGCCGACGCTCGCGGCGCTGCACCGCCACCGCCGCGCCGGCCACCGCATCGCGCTGGTCTCGGGAGCGCCCCGCCATTGCCTCGACCCGCTGGCCGAAGCGCTCGGGGGCGCTCTCGTTCTGTGCGCCGGTCAGCGCAGTGCGGGCGGGGTGCTCACGGGGGAGATCGACGCCCCGGTGATCGGCGAGGAGAAGGCCGTACGGGCGAGCCGGGCCATGCGGGCGTACGGGGTCGATGCGGGTGACTGCTTCGCGTACGGCGACCACTCGAGCGACCTTCCGCTGCTGTGCGCGGTGGGGCACCCGGTGGTCGTCGGCGACGATCCGGTACTGGTCGCCCGCGCGGGCCGCGAGGGCTGGCCCGTGCTGCCCGGCGTCCGCGGTGCGGGTAACGGGGCCGGTGCGGGCATCTCGGTCGGTGCGGGCGACGCGGTCGGTGCGGGCGACGCGGTCGGTGCGCGCGACGTGACCAGTGCGCGCGACGTGACCAGTGCGCGCGACGCGGGTGGTGCGGCCGGGCAGGTCAGGACGTCGCGGGCCGGATGAGGAGCAGGATCAAATCCCCTACGGCCAGGACTTGTTGGTGCGTGGGATCGGCGCCGCCCGCGGACGTGATCTGGTGCATGCCGAGTACGAGGGCGAGCAGCAGTCGGCCCAAGGGCTCCGCGTCGAGTGCGGGGTCGACGACCCCGCACTCCTGCGCGTCCCGGACGAGACGGGAGATCGTGGCGCCCAACCCGCCCACGAAGGCGGGGGTCTTGCCCAGCGCCCGCGCGTCCTCGGCGGCCAGGCGCAGGCCCGCCGTGAACCGTACGTCCTCCTGGACGTGCCGGGTCAGCCCCAGCACCAGGGCGCGCAGCCCCTCCTCGGGTCCCTGCCCGCACCGCTCGGCGCTGCACAGCAAGTCCCCCCAGCTCTCCTCGAAGAGCCGGACCAGCTCGTCGGCCAAGGCCTCCTTGGAGGAGAAGTGGCCGTACACCGCCCCCTTGGTCAGTCCGGTGTGCTTCGCCACGATCTGCAGATTGGTACGGGCGAAACCGTGAGCCGCGAACTCCGTGGCGGCCGCGTCCAAGACGAGCGCGTGAGTACGTCGCGACCTGTCCTGTTTCATCGGAGGGAGGCCTCCTTGCCTACCTCAAGTGCCGCGGAAGCGTTGGGGCACGAACCTACACCCAAAAACATTCTTCTGTGAATTCTTTCTTTGACAGCCGCCAAGGAGGCGCCACTCATGTCCAGTCACCCGTCGCCCGTGACAACGCCCCCGCTGGCGAGTCGACTTGCCGCGGCGGAGGCGGCCCGGCAGGCGAAGGAGTCCGAACGGGACAGGGATCTGCGCCCCGCCGTGGTCTCGGCGTTGTCCGAGGCGGGATTCCTCCGGCACTTCGTACCACGGCACTGGTCGGGCTCCGCCGGAACGTTCGCCGAAATCATCGAGGCGGTGGCCGTCGTGGGGGAGGAATGCCCATCCGCCGCATGGTGCGCCGCGCTGCTGGCGGCCCACGGTCGACTCGCCGCCCACCTGCCGCAGGAGGCGCAAGAGGAACTGTGGCAGGAGTCGCCCGATGTGTCCATAGCGGCTGCTGTGGTGCCGCCGTCCGGCGAAGTCGCCCAAGTTCCCGGTGGCTGGCGGCTGTCGGGCCGCTGGACCATGGCCAGTGCGGTACGCCATGCGCAGTGGGTGCTGCTCGCCGCCGTCGAGGATGCGACGGACGGCCCCCGCCAGCGGATCCTCGCCGTACCGCGCGCCGACGTGCGGATCCACGACACCTGGCGCAATGCCGGACTGCGCGGCACCGGGAGCCACACCCTCACCGTGGACTGCGCCTTCGTACCCGCACACCGCGCCATGACGCGCGAGGACCTGCTGGCCGGCTCGCCGGAGCCGGGGGCGGCCCACTGTCACCGCGTCCCGTTCCCCCTGGTGGCCTCGCTGCTCTTCGCCGCACCCGCGTGGGGGGCCGCCCGGGGAGCGCTGCGCGCCTGGACCGCGATCACCCGCGACCGGCGGACCCCCGACGGCCGCCCGGCGCTCGAGGACGGCACCCACCAGCAGGTGCTCGCCCGCTCCTCGGCCGAGATCGACGCCGCCGGGCTGCTGCTCGAGGCGGCGGCCGGGCGCGCCGACCGGGCGGCCGACCCCGGCGCGGACCCTGCGGCGCAGGTGCCGCTGAACCTGCGCGACTGTGCCGTGGCGATCGATCTGCTGGTCACCGCCGTGGAGCGGCTCTACCGCGGCGCGGGAGCCCGGGGCCAGGACGAGGACGGCGACCTCCAGCGTTTCTGGCGCGACGTCCACGCCGTCGCGGGCCACGGCTCGGTGCAGCTGGCCCCGGCCGCCGCGGCCTATGCCCAGCGGGTGATGGCGGCCGCGGCCCGCTGACCGGCCGCCCCGCCACGCACGCGCCTCGCGCCTCGCGCCCGGCCACCCCGGCTCCATCGGGGCGGCCGGACGCGAGGCGCGTCCGCGTCTGGCCGACTTTCGATCGGCGTCCCCGATTACATTTGAAACCTTTGCGAAGGAATGATTGCGTGAGATCTCCCGCCGGTGCCGCCCGCATACCCGTGAGGTCTTCCTGTGCAGAACTCCCAGATGTTCCCGGTGACCGAGGCCCAGCTCGGCCTGCTCGTCATCGACCGGACGGTTGCCGCCCGCAACCTCTACAACATCGTCCTCGAATTCCGGCTCGACCCCGGCATCAGGGCCGAGGACCTGGGCGCCGCGCTCGCCGAGGTGACCGCCGTACAGCCCACGCTCCGACTGGGCCTGCACGAAGCGCCTTCGCCGCACGCCGCGCTCATCGAGCCGCTGCCGCCCGAACGCCTTCCGCTGGACACCGAGCAGGTGCCCGCGGCGCGATTCCCGGGCCGTCGCAGCGCACTGCTGGAGCAGCTGTCCGGCCACGTCTTCCCCCTGGACGATCCACCGCTCTTCCGCGCGGCCCATCTGCGCAGCGAGGACGGATCCACGGCGACGCTGCTGGTCGTCGTCCACCACACGGTCTTCGACGGGTTCTCCGCCGGACCGTTCGCCGGCGACCTGACCGCCGCGCTCTCCGGCACCCTCGACGTGGAGGCGCTGCGCCCCGGCCGCGAGGGTGTACTGCGCGCCGAGCTCCAGGCGCAGCTCGCCGCCGCTGCCAAGGAGGAGACCGAGGAGGAAGCCGCCGCACTGGCCGCCCGGCTGGCGACCGTCCGCGCGACCGAGCTCTACCCCCGGCCGGGCCGCCCGACCGAAACGGACTTCGCGGGCGCACGCATCGAACTCCCGCTGACCGCCGAGGAGTCCAAGGCCGTCGACGCGGCCTGCCGGAAGCTCGGTGTCACCCCCTTCACCTTCTTCGCGGCGGCGTACGCGGCGGTCCTGGCCCGGCACTCCGGCGGCGACTGCGCGACGCTCGGCGCCACCTTGATGTCCCGGCGGACCCTCGGCTCCTTCGGCCTGTGCGGCTTCTTCGTCAACACCCTGCCGATGGCCGTCCCGGTCGACTGGACCTCCCCCTTCGAGGAGTTCGTCGTCAAGGTGGTGGACGAGGAGGTCGAGGACACCAAGTTCCGGTCCCACATCCCCTTCAACCGGATCGCCGCGCACTGCGCCCCGGACCGCTCCAGCAACCGCAACCCGGTCTTCTCGGCGCTGCTCGCCATGCAGGACGGCACCGTGGTCGAGCCGGGAGGTCCCGTACTGTCGGTGCGTCAGCACGGCAGCGGAACCGCCAAGTTCGACCTGCTGCTGTTCGCCACCCCCGCCCCCGGCGGCTGGCTCCTGGAGCTGGAGCACGACCTGGCGCTGCTGCCGCCCGCGGTGGCGGGGGGCATCGCCGACTCCCTGCGCGAAGCGGTCGCGAGCGCCGCTCGCAACCCGGGCCGCACCCTCGCGGAACTGTTCAGCGACGCCGGTCCCGTCCTGACCGCGGAACCGGCCCGAGCCGGTGACCGCGCTGCCGATCGCGCTGCCGATCACGTCACCGACCACGCCACCGTGTACGAGTGGGTCATGGCCACCGCGGCCGCACACCCCGAACTGACGGCGATCACCGCGGACGGCGCCACCACCACCTACGGCGAACTCGCCCGGACCGTACGGGCCCTCGCGCGCGGCCTCGCCGAACACGGCGTGGGCCACGAGAGCGTCGTCGGCGTCGCCACCCGGGGGCTGACCGAGACCGTGGCGAGCGTGCTGGCGATCCTCGGGCGCAGGGCCGCGTACCTGCCCCTCGACCCCCAACTGCCCGCCGAACGGCTCGACATGATGACGGCCCAGGCGCGCTGTCGGCTCGTGGTGGGCGAAGGGACCTTCGGGGCGGCCGCCGTGCTCACCCCCGAGCAGCTGGCGGAGCCGGGCCGGGGGACCGGCGGGGCGCCGGAGAGCGCCGAGGCGCCCATCGGCGCACGCGGCCCCGGCGACCCGGTCTACACGATGTTCACCTCGGGCTCCACCGGGCGGCCCAAGGGCGTGCTCATGGGCAACGGCGCCCTGGTCAACCTGACCCGCTGGCAGCTCGACGTACTCGCGATGGACGAGACCACGCGCTTCATGCAGTACGCGCCGATCGGTTTCGACGTGTCCTTCCAGGAGATCTTCCCGACCCTGGCGGCCGGCGGCACGCTGGTCTCCCGGGAGCCCGTGGACCGGCGCGACCTGCCCTCCCTGGTGCGCAGGGTGGCCGAGACCGGGGTGACCCACCTCTACCTTCCGGTGGCCGCGCTGCGCCCGTTCGCCCTGGCCGCCGACGAGCTGGACGAGGGTCTCCCCACTCTCCGTCACATTTGTGTGGCGGGAGAGCAGTTGCAGGTGGACGGAGCCGTCCAGGGCTTCTTCGCCCGGCGGCCCCGCGTCGGACTGTTCAACATGTACGGGCCCACCGAGACCCACGTCGTCACGGCGCAGGAGCTGACCGCCGACACCCAGCCCTGGCCCGCCCACGTGCCGATCGGCCGCCCGATCCCGGGCGTCGGCGCCCAGGTCGTGGACGTCACCGGGCACCTCGCCCCGGCCGGCGTGCCGGGCGAGCTGCTGCTCGGCGGCGAATGCCCCGCCCAGGGCTACGTCAACGACCCCGAACGGACCGCGGAACGCTTCGTCCCCGACCCGTACGGCACCGGCCCGGACGCCCGCCGCTACCGCACCGGCGACGTGGTGTTCCGCGACGAGCACGGGGTGCTGGTGTACGCCGGGCGGGACGACCACCAGGTCAAGATCCGGGGCCACCGGGTCGAACTCGGTGAGCTGGAGAACGCGGCCCTGGCCGTCCCCGGCGTCCGCGCGGCGGTCGCCGCGGCCCACAAGGAGGGCGCGCAGCGGGAGTTGGCACTCTTCCTCGTGCCCGACAAGGACCAGCCCGGCGCCCCCGCCACGGTGCGCGCCGCGCTCGCCGCGACGCTGCCCTCGTACATGGTCCCGGCCCACGTCCTGCCCGTGGCCTCCATCCCCACCAGCCACAACGGCAAGCTGGACCGGGCGGCGCTGCTGCGCGCACTGCCCGAGCTCCTCGCCGCACAGCAGCAGCATGCGGACGACGCGGAGGGCACGGACGACGCCGACGACAGGGACGGCGCGTACGACACGGAATCCGGCGCGGCGGCGGGCCTCGACCCCTCGCTCGTCGTGGGCCTGCGCGAGATCTGGAGCACGGTGCTCGACCGGCACGTGAGCGTCCACCGCTCGCTCTTCGACCAGGGCGCGCACTCCCTGAACGTACTGACCGCCCTGACCCGCGTGGAGAACCGGTACGGCGTACGGATCCCGGTCCTCGACTTCTTCAAGACACCCACCATCGGCGCCCTGGCCCGGGCGGTCGCCGCGCGGAGGAACCAGGCATGACCACACACCAACCCCTGCTCATCCCGCTCGGCGAGAGCGAGGGCGGCGAGCCGACCGTCCTGCTGCCCGCCGCCGGGGGCGGCATCGGCCCGTACTTCCCACTGGCCGGCGAACTCCTCCACCGGGGCCCGGTCCACGCCATCCGCGCCGTCGGCCTGCTCGCCGGAGAACGGCCCGACCGCGACGTACCCACCATGGTCGAGCGCTACCTCGCCGAACTGCGCGCCCTGCCCCGGCCGCCCCGCCACCTCGTCGGCTGGTCCCTCGGGGGCGTACTGGCCTGGGAACTGGCCGGCCGCCTCGCCGAGGACGGCGCCGCCGCCCCGGTCGTGATCATGGTGGACAGCTACGCCGAGCTCCCCGCCCGGTCCGCCACCGACCACGACGCGCTGCTGGACCGCATCGGCCGGTCCATGGGCCACCCACCGGGCGAGGAGGACGGCGGCGCCGCAGGCGAGGAAGGCGGCGCCGCGGGCGAGGAAGGCCGGCGGCTGCGCGAAGTCGCCGCCGCACACCTGGAAGCCGCCCACGCCCACCGGGCCTCCGCCGCTCACGCCGGACCCGCGCTGCTGATCTCCTGCACCGCCGAGCGGCACTCCGACCAACTCGGCCAGTGGGCGCGGCGCGCACCGCGACTGCGCGTCCGCGAGTTGGCGTGCACGCACTTCGAAGCGCTCGACGCCACCCGCGCCCCCCTGCTCCACCACCACATCGACGGCTTCCTGACGGATCTCACGCAGGACTCCGAGGGCTGACACGGTTCGACAAGGAAGAGCGACATGGTCACCAACAACACCGGCCCACTCGACGGAGACGTCACCGTCCCCCTCGACGGCACCCCCTTCGCCCTACTGCACCGCCCGCACGCGACCGGCCCCGACCGGCTCGAACTCCTCCTCGGGGACGTCACCACGGTCGAGCGCCTGGCCGCCCTTCCCCTGGACGGCGACGCCCCGGACCCCGGCGCGGCCGCCGCGGGCCACGAACTGCTGGCGCTGCTCCCGTACCGGCAGATCGCCGAGCGCGGCTACACCTGCACCGACGACGGCGCCCCGCTGGCCGTCCTCAAGGTGCGCGAGCAGCACTCGCTGCCCACCGGCCGCTTCCTGACCGAGCTGTCCGGCGCGCCCCTCGCCCTGCGCGACGAGGCGTTCGACATCCCCGACGACGAGTACGCGCAGATCGTGCGCAAGGTGATCGACGAGGAGATCGGCCAGGGCGCGGGCGCGAACTTCGTCATCAAGCGCGCCTTCACCGCCACCATCGACGGCTACACCCCGGCCGCCGCCCTCACCTTCTTCAGCCGGCTGCTCGCCCGGGAGGCCGGTGCGTACTGGACCTTCCTGGTCCACACCGGCGAGCGGACCTTCGTCGGGGCCTCGCCCGAACGGCACATCAGCCTGGAGTCGGGGACGGTCACCATGAACCCGATCAGCGGCACTTACCGCTATCCCGGGACGGGACCCACCGTCGACGGCGCCCTCGGGCTCCTCGCCGACCGCAAGGAACGCGAAGAGCTCCAGATGGTGGTCGACGAGGAGCTCAAGATGATGGCCCGGATCTGCGATCCGGGCCTGCGGGTGGAGGGCCCCTTCCTCAAGGAGATGGCCCGCCTCGCCCACACCGAGTACTTCATCACGGGCGAGAGCCGCCTCGACGTCCGCGAGATCCTGCGCGAGACGATGTTCGCCCCGACCGTCACCGGCAGCCCGGTGGAGAGCGCCTGCGAGGTGCTGCACCGCTACGAACCCCGCGGCCGCTCCTACTACAGCGGGGCGCTCGCGCTCGTCGGCCGGGACGGCGCCGGCCGCCGGGCCATGGACTCCGCGATCCTCATCCGGACCGCCGAGATCGATACGGACGGCCGGCTGGAGATCGGGGTCGGTGCCACGCTGGTGCGGCACTCCGACCCGCGGAGCGAGGTCGCCGAGACCCACGCGAAGGCCGCCGGACTCCTGTCCGTCCTACGGGAGCACCCGGCCGGGACCGCGGCCCCGGCTCCCGCCCCGGCCGCCGCCTCCTCCGAGGCGCCCCGGCGGCTCGGCGAGCACCCGGAGGTCCTGAAGGGGCTCGCCTCGTACAACGAACGGCTCGCCCGGTTCTGGCTGGACCCGATGCCCCCCGGCGCGTACGAGGCCCCCGAGCTGGCCGGGCTGCGCGCGGCCGTCGTGGACCACGAGGACACCTTCACCGCGATGCTCGCCCACCAACTGCGCTCCCTGGGGCTGTCGGTGACCGTCCACGCCTGGCGCGAGGCCTCCGCAGCGGCCCTGGCGCAGGCGGACCTGGTGGTCCTGGGCCCCGGACCGGGCGACCCCCGGCGCACCGAGGACCCCAAGATCGCCGCCGCCGACCGGCTGGCCGGCCGACTGCTGGCCGACGGGACCCCCTGCGTCGCCGTGTGCCTGGGCCACCAGGTCGTGGCCTCGCTGCTCGGCATCGAGCTCGTCCGCAAGGAAACCCCCAACCAGGGCCTCCAGCAGGAGATCGACTTCTTCGGGCGCCGGGCCCGTACCGGCTTCTACAACACCTTCGCCGGCCGCTCGGACACCGACCGCCTGACCACCCCGGCCGGCCCCTTCCCCGCCGGCGCCGTCGAGGTCAGCCGCGACCCGCACACCGGGGAGGTCCACGGCCTGCGCGGACCGGGCTTCGCCACCGCCCAGTTCCACCCCGAGTCCCTGCTGACCGAGGACGGACCCGCGCTGCTCCACCAACTCGTCACCGCGGCCCTCGCCACCTCGACCACCTCATCCGGGAGCAACCGGTGAACACCCTGAACACCCTGGCCCGCCCGCGTCCGCGCCCCCGCCCCACAGACGCGGGTCTGCTGCCGCTCGCCGCCGACGAACACGACCTGCTGCGCGCCCTGCCCGCGGCCCAGCAGCCGCACTGGCCCGACCCGGACCTCCTGGCCAAGGCCGGCCGCGAGCTGTGCGACAGCCAGCCGCTCGTCACCTCGCGGGAGATCCTGCGCCTGCGCACCCTGCTCGCCGACGTCGCCGCCGGCAGGGCCCTGGTCGTCCAGACCGGCGACTGCGCGGAGGACCCCGCCGACCGCACCCCGGAGGCGGTGGCCCGCAAGGCGGGCCTCGCCGAGTGCCTGGCCGGCGTGCTCCAGGCCCGCTCCGGACTGCCGGTGCTGCGCGTCGGCCGCATCGCCGGTCAGTACGCCAAGCCGCGCTCCCAGCCGACCGAGCGCCGGGGCGACCTCGAACTCCCCGTCCACCGCGGGCCGATGGTCAACGGTCCGGAGTTCGACCCCCTGTCGCGCACCCCCGACCCGCTGCGCATGCTCGACTGCCACCAGGCGGCCGGTGACGTGCTCGGCCTGCTGCGCGAAAGCCGGGACGGCCAGGGCGGCGCTCCGCTCTGGACCAGCCACGAGGCCCTCGTACTCGACTACGAGCTGCCCCAGCTGCGCCGCGACGCCTACAACCGGACCTTCCTCACCTCCGCCCACTGGCCGTGGATCGGCGAACGCACCCGCCAACTCGACGGAGCACACGTCGAACTGCTCTCCCAGGTGACCAACCCGGTGGCCTGCAAGGTGGGCCCCGCCATGCAGGCGGCCGAACTGCTCGCCCTGTGCGAACGCCTCGACCCAAACCGCCAGCCCGGACGGCTCACCCTGATCCCCCGACTCGGCGCCGACCTCGTCGCCGAGCGCCTTCCCGCCCTGGTAGCGGCGGTACGGGACGCGGGGCATCCGGTGATCTGGCTGTGCGACCCCATGCACGGCAACACCGTCACCGCCCCGAGCGGCCACAAGACCCGGTCCGTCGCCACCGCCGTCCGCGAGGTCCGGGGGTTCCACTCCGCCGTGCTCCAGGAGGGCGGCGTACCGGGCGGACTGCACCTGGAGGCCACCGCCGCCCCGGTCGTCGAATGCTGGGCGGACGAAGCGGAGCTCGGCTCCCTGGGCGCCGCGTACACCACGCTGTGCGACCCCCGTCTCAACCTCGGACAGTCCATCACCGTCGCCGAGTCCTGGCCCCACCAGTGAAAGGTGCACCAACCCCCGTGGCACTTCCGGCCATTGCGCCTTACCCCATGCCGCTCGACGCGGAACTCCCGGCCAACAAGGCCGACTGGAAGGTCGACCCCGACCGCGCGGTCCTGCTCATCCACGACATGCAGCGGTACTTCGTCGACGCCTTCCCGGCCGGCACCGACCCCGTCACCTCCCTCACCGCCAACGTCCGGACGCTGCGCGAGCAGTGCGCCGCCCAGGGCATTCCCGTGACCTACACCGCCCAGCCCGGAGGCATGAGCGAGCAGGACCGCGGTCTGCTGCGGGACTTCTGGGGACCGGGCATGACGGTCGGCCCCGAACAGCGCGAGGTCGTCGACGGCCTCGCACCGCGGCCGAGCGACCAGGTGTACACCAAGTGGCGCTACAGCGCCTTCCACCGCACCGGTCTCCTCGCGTTCCTCCGCGAGCAGGGACGCGACCAGCTGGTCATCTGCGGGATCTACGCCCACATCGGATGCCTGGCGACCGCCGTCGAGTCGTACACCAACGACATCCAGACCTTCCTGGTCGCCGACGCCGTGGCCGACTTCACCGCGGAGGACCACCGCATGGCCCTGGACTACGCCGCAGGCCGCTGCGCCGTGGTCCTGCCCACGCGGACCGTCACCGACCAGATCCAGCAGAGCCGGCAGCCCGACCGGTTCGCGCGGCTCGCAACGACCCCGGAGATCCGATGAGCACCCTGTTCATAGCCAACAACCGCACCGCCCAGATGGTCGGCGACCTGGAGGAGCTCACCGCCGAGCACCGCAGGACGGCCGGCGTGACCGCCCAGCGCATGATCTGGTACGCCGCCGAGGGCGACGTCCTCGTCGTACCGCACGTGCCCAGCGAGGAGTTCCTGGCCTACGTCACCGCGCTGACCGGGGCGGACCGCGACCGGATCACCGTCCTCGCGCCGCCGGCGGGTGGGCTCGGGGTCGACGTCCTCACCCCGGACCGCTGGGAGGACCGGGAGTTCGTCGAGGAACTGCGGCGCGCCACCGCCGAGTCCGGTGTCGTCCGGGTCTTCCCGATCTACTACGACAGCCCGGTCGTGGCACTCGCCCGCTCCCTCGAACTCGGCGCGACGACCCCCGGATTCGGCTACATCCACCAGGGCGGCGGACAACTCCTCAACAGCAAGGCGACGTTCCGGGCCGTCGCCGCCGGCATCGGCAACCCCATCCCGAACGGTGTGGTGGCCTTCACCCGGGCCGACGCCGAGGAGTTCCTGTGGGAACTCCTCGGGCAGGACCGCCACGCCATCGTGAAGAAGGACTTCCACGTCGCCGGCTACGGCAACGCCATCCTCAGCCGCGACGCCGACGTCACCCCGATCGGCGCTCCCGAAGTCACCGTACTGAACAGCCGGGAGGACCTCGCCCGCCACCTGGACCAGCGGTGGGCCTGGTACTCGGACGGCGACAGCCGTCCGGTGGTCGTCGAGGACTACACCCCCGACAGCGTGCCCGTCTACGCGGAGTTCCGCATCGGCGAGGAGGGGACCGAGCTCTTCGGACACGGCGAGATGCTGATGGGCCCGATCTTCAACGGCCTGGTCATCCCGGCGAAGTCGGCCGGCCACCCGCGCTTCCCGGACTTCCTGACCGAGGCGCACCGGCTGTGCGAGACGGTGCGCGCCATGGGCTACCGCGGTCCGATCAGCGTGGACGCCATCGTCACGCCCGGCGGCGAAATCCTGATCAACGAGTTCAACGGGCGCGTCGGCGGCTCCACCCACATCAACTACCTGGCCGAACAGCTCGTGGGCCCGGACTTCCTCCGGGAGCGCATCCTCATCCAGCGCCATCAGTGGCAGGTGCCGTCCTTCCGCGAGGCCGTCGACCGGATCCGGGAGCTGGGCCTGGCCTTCGACCCGGAGTCCCGCACCGGAGTCGTCATCACCTCCGACGACAGCAGGGAAGGCGGCACGGTCGAGTACTGCCTGGTCGCCGAGGACATGGCGGCCGCGGAGAAGATCGAGGAAGTGCTGTCCGGTCTGTTCGTCTGACGAGCGAGCGGGCATCCGGATGGCGATCCCCGCAACGACGATCCCCCGCACCAAAGAAGCGGAAGAGAAGAAGGACCATGAGTTACCGGAAGATCATCACGGGGAACGTCCTGCTGTGGATGGCCGCCGCCTTCGTGGGCAGGCTGCCCATCGCCGTCGCCCCCCTGGGCCTGGTGTTCCTCGTCCGCGACACGGACGGCGGCTACGCGCTGGGAGCGACACTGGCCGCCGCCTACGTCCTCGGAGAGGTACTGGGATCGGTGGTGCTCGGGGCCTGGATGCGCCCCAAGCGGCTCCACGTCCACCTGGCCGCCGGGATGGCGGTCGGCGCCGCCGCCTTCGCCGGGCTCGCCCTGTTCCCGGAGACCTCGGTGGTCGTGACGGCCGCGCTGGCCTTCGTCGCGGGCGCGGCGCCGGCCGCGGGGCCCGGCGGAATGCGCTCGATGCTGATCGCGCTGGTGGACAAGGCGGACGAGTCCCGTGCCCTGAGCGCCGAGACGGTACTGACCCAGATCACCTGGGGCGGGGCGCCCGCGCTCGTCGTCGTCCTCGCGGTGAACCTCTCGCCGAGCGCGCCCATGGCACTGGGAGCGGTCGGGTTCCTCGCGGCCGCGGTCATCCTCTTCCTGCTCCCGGCGTACCGGCCCCAGGACGAGGCGGCGCGGCAGGAAACCGGTCAGGACACGGACGGCAAGCAGGCAGAGGCCGTCGGCCGGGGACGGGTGCTCGCCTCCGCCTGGCCGATCTACCTCACGAGCGCCGGCGCGATGTCCATGCTCGCCACCGCGGAACTGGCCCTCACCCCGCTCCTGGAATACCGGGACCTCACCGTCAACTGGGCCGGCGCCCTGCTCGCCCTGTTCTCCCTGACCAGCGCGGCCGGTGCGTTCCTCTACGGCCTGCGGACCTGGCCGGGCACGGTGCGCGGCCAGAGCCTGGTCTTCCTGCTGATCACCTCGGTCTGCGTGGCACTGTCCGCGGTGTTCACCAGCCTCGTCGGCATCGCCGTCGCCTTCCTCGCGGCCGGTGTCTTCCAGGCGGGCGTGATGGTGACCCGCAGCATGAGCCTGCGCGAGCGGCTCCCGGAGCACGCCCACACCGCCGGCTACTCCATCCAGTACGCCGTCCAGGGCGTCGGCTACACCCTCACCGCCTCCGTGGCCGCGACCGTCCTGTCGGGCTCGACCCCCGTGGTCGCCATCCTCGGCGGCGTGGGGATCACCGTGCTGCTCACCCTGATCAGCGCGGCCGCCGAGCTGCGCCGCCGTCCCGAAGGGCACGCGCGGCCGCAGTCCGTGCGCGAGGAGGCCGTCAGTTGAGCAGGCTGCGCTGGCTCACCGCGGGGGAGTCCCACGGACCGGCACTCGTGGCGACCCTGGAGGGCCTGCCCGCCGGCGTACCGATCACCACCGATGTGGTGGCCGCCCACCTCGCCCGGCGCCGGCTCGGCCACGGGCGCGGCGCGCGGATGAAGTTCGAACGCGACGAGGTCACCTTCCTCGGCGGTGTCCGGCACGGCCTGACCATCGGTTCGCCCGTCGCCGTCATGGTGGGCAACACCGAGTGGCCCAAGTGGGAGCAGGTCATGTCCACCGACCCGGTGGAGCCGCGGATCCTCGCGGACCTGGCCCGCAGCGCCCCGCTGACCCGGCCCCGCCCCGGGCACGCCGATCTGGCCGGCATGCAGAAGTACGGTTTCGACGAGGCCCGCCCGGTCCTGGAGCGCGCCAGCGCCCGGGAGACGGCGGCCCGGGTGGCGCTGGGAGCGGTGGCGAGGTCGTACCTCGAGGCGACGGCCGGCGTCGAGATCGTCTCGCACGTGGTCGAGCTCGCCGCCGCCAAGGCCCCGTACGGCTCGTACCCGACCCCCGCGGACGTGGACCGGCTGGACGGGGACCCGGTGCGCTGCCTGGACGCGGACGCCTCGAAGGCGATGGTCGCCGAGATCGACCGGGCCCACCGGGACGGGGACACTCTGGGCGGTGTGGTGGAGGTCCTGGCGTACGGAGTCCCGGTCGGCCTGGGCTCGCACGTCCACTGGGACCGCCGCCTGGACGCCCGCCTGGCCGCCGCGCTCATGGGCGTACAGGCCATCAAGGGCGTCGAGGTCGGCGACGGATTCGACCTCGCGCGGGTGCCGGGGTCGCGGGCCCACGACGAGATCGTGCGGACGCCGGACGGCATCCGTCGCACCTCCGGCCGCGCCGGCGGCACCGAAGGCGGCCTGACCACCGGCGAGGTGCTGCGCGTACGGGCCGCGATGAAGCCCATCGCGACCGTGCCGCGTGCGCTGGCCACCGTCGACGTGGCCACGGGCGAGGCCGCGGCCGCGCACCACCAGCGCTCGGACGTCTGCGCGGTCCCGGCCGCCGGCATCGTCGCCGAGGCCATGGTCGCGCTCGTGCTGGCCGACGCCGTCGCGGAGAAGTTCGGCGGCGACAGCGTGCCGGAGACCCGCCGCAACGTGCGGAACTACCTGGACGCCCTGGTCGTCAGGTAACCCGCGGCGGCCTCGTGGGCCCGCTCGTACGCCGGCCCCTTACACAGGAAACCCGCTGACGCGGAAAACCCGCAGCCCGGGCCGGAAACGGCCCGGGCTGCGGTCGTGCGGGGCCCTACGCGGGGAGCAGCGCCTCGATCGCGGCGACGACCTCGGGGGACTCGGGCTCGGTGCGCGGACGGAAACGGGCCACGACCTCGCCGGCGGGGGAGATCAGGAACTTCTCGAAGTTCCAGGTGATGTCACCGGCCTCGCCGTCGGCGTCCGGGAACTTCACCAGCTCCTCGTAGAGCGGGTGCCGGTTCTCGCCGTTGACCTCGGACTTCTCCAGCATCGGGAAGGTGACACCGAAGCCGGCCGCGCAGAACGTCTGGATGTCGTCGGCGTTGCCGGGCTCCTGGCCGCCGAACTGGTTGCAGGGCACGCCGATGACGGTGAAGCCCTTCTCCTCGTACTTGAACTGCAGGCGGGCCAGCCCCGAGTACTGAGGGGTGAGACCGCACTGCGAAGCGGTGTTCACGAGCAGGATCGCCTTGCCCTTGTGCGCGGCGAGGCTGGTGGGCTCGTCGGACAGGGTGGTCAGCGGGATGTCGTACAGGCTCATCAAGCTCTCCTCGGCAGGCAAACGCACGTAATACCCCCGAGCCTAGGCCCCCATGCCGAGGAGGTCCTCCGCCGGGTCGTTGACCGGCTGGGGCATGCCCGTGAGGTCCATGACGAAGAGGGGTATCCCGAGGTCGTCCGCGCGGGCGCGCGCATCCTCCGTATATCCGGCGAGCGAGAAGTAGACGCTGGTCGCGCAGGCCGTGAGCCCGTTCAGCCAGACGCACTCCACCGCCCGCAGCCCGGCCGGGGCCGTGGTCGGGTCCACCTGGGCGACCAGGCCGGGGGCCCGCAGGTCCACCGCCGTCGAGGGCAGCGGCCGGCCGTCGGGCTGGCGCACGTCCTGGAAACCGAGCCAGCGCAGGTACAGGGCCGCGGTGACCACGGCGTCCCGGGCGGTACGGATGGTCACGGGCCGGAAGGCGGGGCGGGGCACCGCGGGGTCGGCCGGGGCCGGGCCGGCGGGCGGTCCCGCCCGCCTCGGCGACTCCACCCCGCGAGGGGAAGGAGGGGGAGGCGGAGAAGGAAGGGAAGAAGGAAGGGGCGGAGGGGGAGCAAGGGGAGTGCGCGCAACCCCGCCCACCGGCTCCAGCGGATGCACCGGAACCAGCACCACCGTGCCACACGAGCCGCACCCCACCTCCGGATGCGGCCACTCGCTCTCCCGCCCGCAGGCCTCGCACCGCACCGCGACCCAGCTGTCCGTCCAGGTGCGGTGGGTCAGCTCCCGGGGCGGTGACGCCAGGTCCAGGGGAGGGGTGACCGGGTTCCCGCAGGCGCAGGGGAACACCGGGGCGGCGTAGCCGTTCTCGCGCAGGCACGCCGGGCAGCGCACCGGTACCGCATCCCCCATGAGACCTGGACCCCCTTCGTCGCTGTGCGTAGGCCCATGGTCCACCACCTGCCACCGCAGGGGTGGGCAGACCCCCGATTTTCAGCCGAGCCCTGGTTTTTCGTACAACTCACTGCCCAAGACGTGGCTTTTGGTGGGTTCCGGGGTGCCGTACCGCCTTGACGTTGCGGGGAGTCCCCGCTTAGCTTGTTCCGTATAGCAGAACAAAACTTCCGAATTACGGAAAAGCCTGACCGCCAGACCCGCAGGAGAACTCGATGCCTCGTATGACAGCCGCCGCCGCTGCAGTGGAGATCCTCAAGCTTGAGGGTGTCGAACAAGCGTTCGGCGTTCCCGGTGCTGCGATCAACCCGTTCTACCGCGAGCTCAAGAACGTGGGCGGAATCGCGCACACGCTGGCCCGCCACGTCGAGGGCGCCTCGCACATGGCCGAGGGGTACACCCGCGCCAAGGCCGGCAACATCGGCGTCTGCATCGGCACCTCGGGCCCGGCCGGCACCGACATGATCACCGGCCTGTACTCCGCGATCGCGGACTCCATCCCGATCCTGTGCATCACCGGTCAGGCTCCGGTCTCGAAGCTCCACAAGGAGGACTTCCAGGCCGTCGACATCGCCTCGATCGCCAAGCCCGTCACCAAGAAGGCGACGACCGTCCTGGAGGCCGCCCAGGTTCCGGGCGTGTTCCAGGAGGCCTTCCACCTGATGCGCTCCGGCCGTCCGGGCCCGGTCCTGATCGACCTCCCGATCGACGTCCAGCTGACCGAGATCGAGTTCGACCCCGAGACCTACACGCCGCTGCCGGTCTACAAGCCGAGCGCCAGCCGCGCCCAGGCCCGCAAGGCCCTGCAGTTCCTGCTCGAGTCCGAGCGTCCGCTGATCGTCGCCGGTGGCGGCATCATCAACGCCGACGCCTCCGACCTGCTGGTCGAGTTCGCCGAGCTGACGAACGTCCCGGTCATCTCCACCCTCATGGGCTGGGGCGTCATCCCGGACGACCACGAGCTGGCCGCCGGCATGGTCGGTGTCCAGACCTCGCACCGCTACGGCAACGCGACGTTCCTCGAGTCGGACTTCGTCTTCGGCATCGGCAACCGCTGGGCCAACCGTCACACCGGTTACAACCTCGACGCCTACACCAAGGGCCGCAAGTTCGTCCACGTCGACATCGAGCCGACCCAGATCGGCAAGATCTTCGCCCCGGACTTCGGCATCGCCTCGGACGCCAAGGCGGCCCTGGAGCTCTTCGTCGAGATCGCCAAGGAGCTCAAGGCCGAGGGCAAGCTGCCCGACTTCAGCGCCTGGGCCGCTTCCGCCCAGGAGCGCAAGGCGACGCTGCTGCGCCGCACGCACTTCGACAACATCCCCATGAAGCCGCAGCGCGTCTACGAGGAGATGAACAAGGCGTTCGGCCCCGAGACCCGCTACGTCACCACCATCGGTCTGTCCCAGATCGCCGGTGCGCAGATGCTGCACGTCTACAAGCCGCGCAACTGGATCAACTGCGGCCAGGCCGGCCCCCTCGGCTGGACCATCCCGGCCGCGATCGGTGCCGCCACCGCGGACCCGGAGACCCCGATCGTCGCCCTGTCCGGCGACTACGACTTCCAGTTCATGATCGAGGAGCTGGCGGTCGCCGCCCAGCACAAGGTCCCCTACGTCCACGTCCTCGTGAACAACGCCTACCTGGGTCTGATCCGTCAGGCGCAGGGCGGTCTGGGCATCAACTTCGAGGTCAACCTCGAGTTCGAGAACATCAACACCCCCGAGCTGGGTGTCTACGGCGTCGACCACGTCAAGGTCGCCGAGGGCCTGGGCGTCAAGGCGATCCGCGTCACCGACCCGGACAAGCTGGGCGAGGCCTTCGAGACGGCCAAGAAGTGGGCCCAGGAGCACCAGGTCCCGGTCGTCGTCGAGGCCATCCTCGAGCGCATCACCAACATCTCGATGAGCAAGACGGTCGACATGAGCGACGTCACCGAGTTCGAAGAGGTCGCGACCGAGCTGGGTCACGCCCCCACCGCGCTCCGCAACACCCTGCCCGCCTAGTCCCATCAGGCTGGTCTAGCACCACCGAACGGCCCCCGTCCCTCCTCCAGGAGGAACGGGGGCCGTTCCGCGTTCCCTACGGGCCCCAGGTCCCGGCCCCGTTCCACCAGGCGGCACGCCCGCGCCGCGCCGCCCCGGTAGATTCGCCCGATGCGCAGATTCGCGGAGGCCGAGGACCTGTCGGGAGTGGTACGGGACGCACTGGGAGGAGCGGTCGGCACAACCGGCGTGGAACGCCTGCGGGGCGGGAGCAAGAAGGGCGTGTACCGGGTCCGGCTCGCGGGCGCCGGGACGCCGAGCGTGATCGTCTACAGCTGGGCGGACGAGGAGAACTTCTGGCCCGGCGGCGCCGCGGGGGAGGGCGCCGACGGTACGGACCCCTTCGCGCCCGCCTCCGGACTGGAGCCCTTCCTCGCCGCCCAGCGGCTCCTGCACGGACTCGGGGCGCGCGTACCCCGGCTGCTGCTGGCGGACGGCAGCAGGCAGCGGTACGCGGCGGACGTGGCAGTGGTGGAGGACGTCCCGGGGGGCACGCTGGAAGCCCTCTTCGACACCGACCCCGCCGCCGCGCGGAAGGCCTTGGCCAACCTGGCCCGGACCCTGGGCCTGATGCACGGCTCCCTCGCCCCCCGCTACGGCAGGGTGGACCTGCTGGAGCGCGGAGGCGCCGCCCTGGGAAGCTCCTGCGAGCAGCTGGTCCTCGACCGCGCCCTGAGCGACCTCGACGAAGCGGCGGGCCGGGACGCCAGGATCGCGGCGGCGCGGGGCCGGCTCGACGACAGGCTCCGAACCCTCCGGTCCCTGGTGGCGCCGCGCACGGAACACGGCCTGATCCACGGGGAACTGGGCCCCGACCACGTCCTGGTGACCGAGGACGGGGAAGCGGTCCTCATCGAAATCGAGGGCCTCATGTACTTCGACGTGGAGTGGGAGCACGTCTTCCTCCGGCTGCGCTTCCACGAGCGCTACGGGGCCCTGGCGCGCCCCGGCCTCGACCCGCGGCGACTCGCCCTCTACGCGCTGGCCATGCGCCTCTCCCTGGTGGCCGGCCCGCTGCGCCTCCTCGACGGAGACTTTCCCGACCGCGAGTTCATGCGGGGCATCGCCGAGCACAATCTCGAGGAGGCCCTGGCCCTGCTCCCGTAGAGCACGGTTGGCCGGCCCCGGCAGCACCCGGGCATGACAAAGAGCCGAGTCACGGGACCGTCCGTGACTCGGCTCTTTGAGTGTGTGCTGCTTGTTACCGCCCGACGGTACGAGGCTGGCGCGACAGGACGTTCGCACCGCCGGGCGGAGTAAGTGGGGGAGGTTCTCCTTAAATACAGGGGACTCTGTGCGTGGCCCCTGTACATAGAGGAGTGGTTTGGCTGGGACCGTGGCGAACGGCGACGAGAACTCCGGCTTCGTCTCCCTCAGGTCAAGAGACGGGCCTCGGAACCCATTACCACCGCACTGGCTCGCACGCTCGCCACGGTCCTCGTCCTGCCCTCACCGCGTACCACCCCTCATCCGGGTCCGCAGTGCGGGCTCAGCACCCGGATCCTGACCTCCCGTCAGGATCCCGGCGCAGCTTTTCGGCTCAGGCGTCGCGCAGGGCGCGGACGGCCTCCTCGACGCGCTTGCCGTAGTCGGCGTCCGCGGCGTGGAAGTGAGCCAGGTTCTTCTCGATGACGTCCTCGAGGGTGACCTGAGACAGGCCGCCGGCGATGGTCGCCACCAGACGCTGCTTCTCGGCCTCCGACATCAGGCGGTAGAGCTCACCGGCCTGGAAGAAGTCGTCGTCCTTGGTGTGGGCAGGAGCCTCGTGGGTGCCCGTGTAGCCGGAGACGGCCTTCGGGGCGCCCAGCGCCAGACCGGTCTCGGCCGGACCCTGGTGCGAGTTGGGCTCGTAGTTCTTGTCGTGGCGCGAGCCGTTGCGCAGCGCCATGACGCCGTCGCGGCCGTAGTTGTCGGCCTTCGTCGCCTTCGGAGCGTTGACCGGGATCAGGGTGTGGTTCACACGGAGGCGGTAACGCTGGGCGTCGGCGTACGCGAAGAGGCGGCCCTGGAGCATCTTGTCCGGCGAGGCGGTGATGCCCGGGACGAAGTTGTTCGGGGAGAACGCGGCCTGCTCGACCTCGGCGAAGACGTTGTCCGGGTTGCGGTCGAGGACCAGACGGCCCACGCGCTGCAGCGGGTAGTCGCTGTGCGGCCACACCTTGGTGAGGTCGAACGGGTTGAAGCGGTAGTCCGCGGCCTCGGAGGCCGGCATGACCTGGACGTACAGGGTCCAGCTCGGGTTCACACCGCGCTCGATGGCCTGCAGCAGGTCGGTCTGGTGCGAGTTGGCGTCGGAGCCGACGAGCTCGGCGGCCTGCTCGCCCGACAGGCAGCGGATGCCCTGGTTCGTCTTGAAGTGGTACTTGACGAAGAAGGCCTCGCCCTGGGCGTTGGTCCACTGGTACGTGTGGGAGCCGTAGCCGTTCATGTGGCGGTAGGACGCCGGGATACCGCGGTCACCCATCAGCCAGGTGATCTGGTGCGTCGCCTCGGGGGCGTGCGCCCAGAAGTCCCAGACGTTGTCCGCTTCCTGCTTGCCCGTGAAGGGGTCGCGCTTCTGGGAGTGGATGAAGTCGGGGAACTTGATCGGGTCCTTGATGAAGAACACCGGGGTGTTGTTGCCGACGAGGTCGTAGTTGCCCTCTTCGGTGTAGAACTTCAGCGCGAAGCCGCGCGGGTCGCGGACCGCGTCCGCGCCACCCAGCGAGTCGGCCACGGTGGAGAACCGCAGGAAGGTCTCGGTCTTCTTGCCGACCGTGTTCAGGAACGCGGCGCTGGTGTACGCGGTGACGTCGTCGGTCACCTCGAAGTGGCCGTACGCCGCGGAACCGCGGGCGTGCACCACGCGCTCCGGGATGCGCTCGCGGTTGAAGCGGGCGAGCTTCTCCAGGAGCTGCTGGTCCTGGATCAGCAGGGGGCCACCGACGCCGGCGGTAGCGGAGTTCTGGTTGTCGGCGACCGGGGCGCCAGACTCGGTCGTCAGCGTGCGCTTCGACATGGTGACCTTCCGTACGGGGAACTGCTGACGGAATCCGTCTTCCGTCATGCGGAACAGCCTAATTTCGGCATGAACTCGACGTCAACAGTTTGTTGAAAGAAAGAGGAGGGGAGAGGTGATCCGGACGGTGCCGGCACTTGGGCGCGACAGGACAGGTGTCAGCGCCGGCACCATCCGGAAACTCAGGGCCCCGCGAGCGGGGCGGGCGGCGGCCCGCCGATCGGGACGATCGGGATCGTGACCGGGCCGCCTATCCGAGCGGAGCTCAGATCTGGGCGCCGGAGAGGCGCTCGACCGCGCGGAGCAGCGCGGAGTGGTCCAGGCCACCGTCACCTTGGGCGCGCAGCGAGGCGACCAGCTGGGCGACGACCGCGCCGACCGGGAGGGCCGCACCGACGTTGCGGGCGGCGTCGGTGACGATGCCCATGTCCTTGTGGTGCAGGTCGATCCGGAAACCGGGCTTGAAGTCGCGGTTCAGGAAGTTGGCCTTCTTGCGGGTCAGGACCGTGGAGCCGGCCAGACCGCCGTTGAGCACGTCCAGAGCGGCTTCGAGGTTCACGCCCGACTTCTCGAGGAAGACGACGGCCTCGGCGCACGCCTGGATGTTCACCGCGACGATGAGCTGGTTGGCAGCCTTCACCGTCTGGCCGGAGCCGTGCGGGCCGCACAGGACGATGACCTTGCCGAGGGCCTCGAGGACCGGCAGGGCCTCGTCGAAGTCGGCCTGCTCGCCACCCACCATGATCGACAGGACGGCCTCGATGGCACCGGCCTCGCCACCGGACACCGGGGCGTCGATGACGCGGATGCCCTTGGCGGCGGCGTTCTTCGCCAGGTCGATCGAGGTCTGCGGGGTGATCGACGACATATCGATGATCAGCGCGCCGGACTTGGCGTTCTCGAGGATGCCGTTCTCACCGTAGGAGATGGCCTCGACCTGCGGGGAGGCGGGCACCATCGTAATGATGACGTCGGCGTCCTTGACGGCCTCGGCGATCGAACCGGCGGCGGAGCCACCGGCCGCGGCGAGGCGGTCCAGCTTGTCCTGCTCCAGCGTGAAGCCGGTGACCGAGTAGCCGGCCTTCAGGAGGTTCTCGGCCATGGGGGAGCCCATGATGCCAAGGCCGACCCATGCGATCTTGGGGAGGTTGCTCATGATGAGGGTCCTTCTCTTAATGCTTCGTACGAAAAGTTCGTCAGGTGCCTGGCTGTTCGCCCGGACTTTTCCGCTTACTTCGCGGCGCGGGCCTCGGCCGGCAGCCACGCGAAGGAGGCGGCGGCGTCGGCGGCCTTGTACTCGAGACCGACAAAGCCCTGGTAGCCGGCCTTCTGGAGCTGATCGAGCAGCTCTTCGAGGGGCAGCTCGCCGGTGCCGGGGGCACCTCGTCCCGGCTTGTCCGCAATCTGGACGTGTCCGGTCTTGGCGGCGTACTTTTCGATGACCTCGGAGAGGTCCTCATCGTTCATCGCCAGGTGGTACAGGTCGAGCAGGAACTTGGCGTTCCCGAGGCCGGTGGCCTCGTTCACCTTGTCCACTACCTCGATGCCGGCCGGGGCGCTCACCAGGGGGTAGAGCGGCGACTCGGGCTTGTTCAGGGTCTCGATCAGGAGGATCGCGCCGACGCGGTCCGCGGCCTGAGCCGCCACGACCAGGTTCTTCAGGGCGAGCTCGTCCTGAACGGCCGGGTCCACGCCTTCGACGCGGTTGCCGTAGAGGGCGTTCAGCGCCTTGCAGCCGACCGAGGCGGCGAAGTCCGCCGCCACGTTGATGTTGGCGTTGAAGCGCTCCGACTCCTCACCGGGAACCGAAACCGCACCGCGGTCGGGACCCGGCAGCTGGCCGGCGTAGAAGTTCAGGCCCACCAGCTGGGTGCCGGCGTCCTCAAGAGCGGTCTTGAGGGCGTCGAGCTCCTCCTGAGCGGGGGTGGGGGTCTCGATCCAGGGCCACCACAGCTCGACCGCCGTGAAGCCCGCTGCGGCGGCAGCCGCGGGACGCTCCAGGAGCGGGAGTTCCGTGAAGAGGATCGAAAGATTTACATCGAAGCGCTGGTCCGTGTATCCCATGAGGGGTGTGCGCTCCTTCCGTATTGCGGAAGTTAGTTTCTGCCTGATGGAAGACTGCAAGCAGGGCGGCCCGGTTGTCAAGTACCGCCTCCCGAAAAGTCCGGACTGCCGGGTAGCTTGAGCGCGTGCGATTGAGAGTGGAGTTCACGACCGAGCCCTTCGATCTAGAAGAGGCCCCTGCCCATGCCGTAGCCGCTCGCGAGGTCATTCAGACGGCCCAGCTGGACGCGGTGGATGTCGGCCCGTTCGGCAACACGGCCGAAGGGGAGTCCGAGGCGGTGCTGACCGCGGTCACCGCGCTGCTGCGGAACTCCCTGGAGGCCGGAGCCACGCGCGTCTCGCTCCAGGTCAATGTGATCGGAGAGGACACGCCATGACCGAGCCCCGGGACCACCCGTTCGTCGCCGCGGTCAAGCCGCTGGTGGACGCGATGGGCGGCGAGCTGATGGATCCGTCCCTGGCCCAGCCCGACGACGTCGTGCTCGCCTGGGAGGGTCAGGATCTGCTGGCCGTACGGCTGCCGCAGCTCTCCGACTCGCTGGACCACATCCTGGCGGCGCTGGAGCGTCGGCACGGCGTACCGTTGTCCCAGCTCGACCGGAAGTCCAAGCAGGACGTCGTACGGATACTGGAGGCGCGCGGCGCCTTCTCGGTCCGGCACGGCGTGGAAACGGTTGCGGGGGCCCTGGGCGTGAGTCGCTTCACGGTCTACAACTACTTGAACAGGGACTCAAACACTCCCAAAGGGTCCACAGTGACCAACCAAGAGTGAATCCTGATTGACTCACCGTGACGAGCCGCCGCCCAATTCACCCGGGCGGCGGCTTTTGTGTACGGGAAGTTTCAACAAAGTGTTGACGCCGTGTTGTCGAGGGCGTTAGCTATGCGCAGCCCGTCAAAGCAACAACAGGCCACGGAGGCCTACCGTGACTTCGAGTCCGACCCCGGGTCTCACCCGGTTCAACGCCTTGGACGACAGCGCGGCCACGGCCGAGCTCCACGAGGTGTGTGCCAGCTCGGCATGGGGCAGCAAGCTGCTCGCCCAGCGCCCCTTCACCACCGTCGACACCCTGTTCTCCGCGAACGAGGCCGCCATGGCCGAGCTCACCGCGGAGGACCTGGGCGAGGCGATGGGTGGACACGCGCCGATCGGCCGGCCGAAGCCGGGAGACCCGACCTCCGCCCGCGAGCAGCGCGGCATGGCCGGTGCCTCGGAGGAGCTCAAGACCGAGCTCCTCGAACTGAACCTGGCTTACCAGGAGAAGTTCGGCCACGTCTTCCTCATCTGCGCCACCGGTGCGACCGGTGAGTTCATGCGGGACGCGGTCAAGGTCCGGATCGAGAACTCGCCGGAACAGGAGCGGGAAATCGCTCGTGGCGAGCTCGTCAAGATCAACCGGATCCGCCTGACCCGCCTCGTGGAAACCGTAGAAGGAGAGTAAGACCGAGCATGAGCACTGAGACCACCGCGTCGGTGTCCACGCACATCCTGGACACCAGCATCGGAAAGCCCGCCGAAGGCGTCGCGATCTCCCTGTCGGCCCGTACGGGTCTCGACGGCGAGTGGGCGGCCCTGGGCGGATCCGCCACCGATGCCGACGGGCGCTGCAAGGACCTGCCGGCGCTGCCGGAGGGCACCACCCACGTGCGCCTCGACTTCGAGACCGAGACGTACTTCTCCAAGAAGCAAGCCGCCGAGGCACAGCAGGACGCCCCCCGCGTAAGGGACAGCGGTGCGTTCTTCCCCGAGGTCACCATCACCTTCGCGGTGAACCCGGGCGAGCACTATCACGTACCGCTGCTGCTCAACCCGTTCGGCTACTCCGTTTACCGAGGGAGCTAGCATGGCCACCATTCTGGGCCAGAACCAGTACGGCAAAGCAGAGAACCGCGTAGTCAAGATCACGCGGGACGGCGACACCCACCACATCAAGGACCTGAACGTCTCGGTCGCCCTCTCGGGTGACATGGACGACGTCCACTACTCCGGCTCGAACGCCAACGTCCTGCCGACGGACACCACCAAGAACACGGTGTACGCGTTCGCCAAGGAGTACGGCATCGAGTCCGCCGAGCAGTTCGGCATCCACCTGGCGCGTTGGTTCGTCAACAGCCAGGAGCCGATCCAGAAGGCCCGCATCCGGATCGAGGAGTACTCCTGGTCCCGGATCGCGACCTCGGACGCGAACTCCAAGTTCATCGGCTCCGACGAGGTGAACCACTCCTTCGTCCGCGAGGGCATGGAGACCCGGGTCACCCAGATCACGTACGACGGCAAGAACTGGGAGGTCATCTCCGGCCTCAAGGACCTCGTCGTCATGAACTCCACGAACTCCGAGTTCTGGGGTTACGTGAAGGACAAGTACACGACCCTGAAGGAGGCCTACGACCGCATCCTGGCGACCCAGGTTTCGGCTCGCTGGCGCTTCAACTGGTCGGACGACGAGCAGCGGATGCCCAACTGGGAGAAGTCCTACGCCGAGACCCGGAAGCACATGCTCCAGGCCTTCGCGGAGACCTACTCCCTGTCGCTGCAGCAGACCCTGTACCAGATGGGTTCGCGCATCATCAACCACCGTTCGGAGATCGACGAGGTTCGCTTCTCGCTCCCGAACAAGCACCACTTCCTCGTCGACCTCGAGCCCTTCGGTCTCAAGAACGACAACGAGGTCTACTTCGCCGCGGACCGTCCGTACGGTCTGATCGAGGCGACGGTCCTCCGCGACGGCGTAGACGCCCGTATCCCCGTGGACATGACCAACCTCTGATGTGGCACGCGCGTCCCGGGGCTCCGCAGTGGCCCCGGGGCGGCGCGACACCCGTCAGCACTTTCGACACACTTCTGAACTTCCTGAATCGGCACCCGGACGCACCACACGGGGCGGCAGTACTGTCAGCTGTCAAGGCCCCCGGCTCCGGCACTCAAATCCCCTGGGTTTTGCCGTGCCCGCACCGCCACTGAAAGCACGAGGAAGTCCCATGGCAGCATCGGCAGCCAATGACAGCGCCGTAGAGCGCATCGTCATCGAAAACTGTGCGATTGCGACCGTCGACGCCAACGACACCGAGTACGCCTCGGGTCATGTGGTGCTCGCCGGTAACAAGATCGAGTTCGTCGGTGCGGGCAAGGCCCCCGAGAACCTCGAGAACGTCGTCCGCCGCATCGACGGCACCGGGCACCTCGTGACCCCCGGTCTGGTCAACACGCACCACCACTTCTACCAGTGGATCACGCGTGGTCTGGCCACCGACCACAACCTCTTCAACTGGCTGGTCGCGCTGTACCCGACGTGGGCGCGCATCGACGAGCAGATGACGTACACGGCCGCGCAGGGCTCCCTCGCCGCGATGGCCAAGGGTGGCGTCACCACCGCGATGGACCACCACTACGTCTTCCCCAAGGGCTCGGGCGACCTCTCCGGGTCGATCATCCGCGCCGCGTCCGAGATGGGCGTCCGCTTCACCCTCGCCCGTGGCTCCATGGACCGCAGCGAGAAGGACGGCGGCCTGCCGCCGGACCACGCGGTCGAGACCCTCGAAGGTGCCCTCGCGGACACCGAGGCGACCGTGAAGAAGTACCACGACTCCTCCTTCGACGCGATGACCCAGGTCGCCGTCGCCCCCTGCTCCCCCTTCTCGGTCTCCACCGAGCTGCTGAAGCAGGGCGCCGAGATGGCCCGCCGCCTGGGTGTGCGCATGCACACGCACGGCTCGGAGACCGTCGAGGAAGAGCAGTTCTGCAAGGAACTGTTCGGCATGGGCCCGACCGACTACTTCGAGTCGACCGGCTGGCTCGGCGAGGACGTGTGGATGGCGCACAGCGTCCACATGAACGACTCCGACATCGCCGCGTTCGCCCGTACCAAGACCGGTGTCGCGCACTGCCCGTCCTCCAACGCCCGTCTGGCCGCCGGCATCGCCCGCGTCCCGGACATGCTCGCCGCCGGTGTCCCGGTCGGCCTCGGCGTGGACGGCACCGCCTCCAACGAGTCCGGTGAGCTGCACACCGAGCTGCGCAACGCGCTGCTCATCAACCGCCTGAACCCGGTTCACCGCGAGCGTGCGCTCAACGCCCGCCAGGCCCTGCGCCTCGGTACCTTCGGTGGCGCCCAGGTCCTCGGCCGCGCCTCGAACATCGGTTCGCTGGAGGTCGGCAAGTGCGCCGACCTGGTGCTCTGGAACCTGAACACCCTCCTGCACTCCTCGATCGCCGACCCGGTCACGGCGCTGGTCTTCGGTGCGGCGGCCCCGGTCACCGCGTCGTTCGTCAACGGCAAGCAGATCGTCGAGAACAACCGTCTGCTCTTCGCCGACGAGGACGCCATCGCGGTGTCCACGCGGGAAGAGGCCCAGCGCCTCGCGCGGATCTCCGCGCAGGCCTGATCCCACGGAGTCCGGCCGGGGGGGACGGCCCCCGGCCGGCGGCCGCGGACCCGAGCGGGGTCCGTGGCAGCTGTTCCCGGGTGGCGCCCGAGGTTTTTCCGAAGGCGCCCCGGGAGCGGTGACTCGTGCCACTGGCCCCGCAGCTCGTGTACCGCGCCACTGCTACGGCACCTCCAGCTCACTTTTGACTTCCTTGCCCGGCGGCCCCGGGCCGCCCGTGCGTGGAAACGACTCGGGCGAATCGTTTCCACATCCGTTCGAACAAATATTCGCATCACCGGTTCACCGCATCACCCACAACTCCATACAGCTCGACTCGCACAGCTTTCGCACCACCTCCCAGACACATCACGTCCCTGCCGGCGTGTTAAACAGTTCGGAGGAAGCCGTGGCCCAGGCGCCCAGGTTTCGCAAAGACGCAGTCGCAGTACCGCAGGTCTCCCAGGACCCGGGGGGAAAACACCCGGTCGACGAGACCCTGCCCCCGCTGAAAATGTTCACCAGCGGTCTCCAGCACGTGGCCGCCATGTACGCGGGTGTAGTGGCCCCGCCCATGATCGTCGGTCCGGCCGTGGGCCTCTCCGCCACCGAGACCGCTTTCCTGATGGGGGCCTCCCTCTTCACCGCGGGGCTCGCCACCCTCCTCCAGACCCTCGGGTTCTGGAAGATCGGGGCCAAACTCCCCTTCGTCAACGGCGTTTCCTTCGCCGGAGTGACCCCGATGATCGCCATCGGCAAGGGCGAGGGCGACAACGCCATCCCGGTCATCTTCGGCGCGATCATCGTCGCCGGAGTCATCGGCTTCTTCGCCGCCCCGTACTTCGGCAAACTGGTCCGGTTCTTCCCACCGGTCGTCACCGGTACGGTCATCACCCTGATCGGCGTCTCACTGCTCCCCGTGGCCTTCAACTGGTCGCAGGGCGGGAACAGTCACGCCGCCGGCTACGGCTCGATGAAGAACATCGCCATGGCCGCCGTCACCCTCGCGATCGTCCTGCTGATGCGCAAGTTCCTGCGCGGCTTCCTCCAACAGATCTCCATCCTCCTCGGCCTGGTCGCCGGCACGCTCATAGCGCTGCCGCTGGGCATGACGAACTTCGACGCCGTCAGGAACGCCGATCTCGTGGGCTTCCCCACGCCGTTCCACTTCGGGGCGCCGCAGTTCCAGGTCGCCGCGATCATCTCCATGTGCATCGTGATGCTGGTGTGCATGACCGAGTCCACCGCCGACATCCTCGCGCTGGGCAAGATCGTCGGCCGCCCGGCGGACGCGAAGACCATCGAGGGCGGCCTGCGCGCCGACACCCTGGGCAGTGCGCTCAGCCCGCTGTTCAACGGGTTCATGTGCAGCGCCTTCGCGCAGAACATCGGGCTGGTCGCCATGACCAAGGTCCGCAGCCGGTTCGTCGTCGCGGCCGGCGGCGGCATCCTGATCCTGCTGGGCCTGTGTCCCATCGCCGCCTCCGTCATCGGAGTCGTACCGCTGCCCGTGCTCGGCGGCGCGGGCATCGTCCTCTTCGGCTCGGTGGCCGCCAGCGGCATCCAGACCCTGGCCGGCGCGGCCATGGAGAAGGGCGAGAACGCCCTGATCGTCGCCGCCTCGCTCGGCATCGGCCTGATCCCGATCGCGGCCCCCGGCTTCTACCACGCCTTCCCGGAGGACCTCCTGGTCGTCCTGGACTCCGGGATCAGCACCGGCTGCGTCGTGGCCATCGCGCTGAACCTGGCCTTCAACCACCTCGGTGCCAAGAAGGGCTCGGCCTCGGCCGCGCCGGATCCGGTACCGGTGCACTGACCGGGCTGGTCCCGGCCGGTGAGCGCTGACCGGGCCGGTCCGGTCCGTGCGCGCGATACGGCGGTGCGTACGTCACCCACTGCGGGGTTGGCGTCCGCACCGCCGTACGCGTCTGCGGCGCCGAGTGCGACGTCGCGGGCAGACTCCGGCCGAGGTTCCCGGGGCTCTGCCCCGGACCCCGCGCCTCAAACGCCGGCGGGGCTGGAGTCCGCCAGGACCGGGTCCGACCAGATGTCCGGGGTGACCGTGCGTACGCGGTGGCCGTGGCGGTCCAGTTCCTGGGCCTCCGTCTTGCGGACCTGGAGGGCCACCGCCGAGTCCGTGATGCGCAGGCCGCGCAGCCGTCGGGTGAGCTCCGCCGTGTAGCGGGACAGGTCCTCCACCGTGCGCAGCCGGGCGCTGATCATGAAATTCCAGGGGCCGCTGACGGACATGCAGATCCGGGTCTCGCGCAGCCCCGCGGCGACCGCCGCGCAGTCGGCGAGCTCGAACTCGGAGGCCTCCGCCCACAGCGTCGCCGAGACCGGCCAGCCCGACAGCGAGGAGGTCAGCGCACAGCTGTAGCGCAGGCTCTGCCCGTTCTCCAGCCGCGCCAGCCGGCGCCGTACGGTCGACTCGCTCATCGCGAACTCCCGGGCCAGCGAGGCCACGGTGCGCCGGGCGTCCGAGGCCAGGGCCAGGACCAGCGGCCGGTCCTCCTCCTGGAGCGGTACCACCGACGACCGGTCCGGGGCGGCGGAGCCCGCCGGCCGCCGGGTCCGCCGGGTCAGCAGGCCGATCTGGGTCGGGGTCAGCTGGTCCAGGCGCCAGCGGTCCGGGGCGTAGTGCACGGCCGTCACCATCGAGGTCCGGGTGCCGACCACGCCCGGGATCCGCTGCACCCGGGAGGACAGGTAGGAGTACAGCGTCGGCAGGTCGGGTACGGCCACGAAGACGAGCAGGTCCCGGCCCCCGGTGGTGTGTTCGACCCCCAGGGCGTGCGGATCCGCGACGAGCACGTCCCCCACCGAGGGCGAGGTGCCCGCCGCGCAGGTGACCTCCACCCACGCCATGCAGGGCTTCGTGGCGCCGGTGCGCAGCCCGAGTCCGCTCAGCCACGCCTCGCCGGACGCGGTGAGCCGCTCCCAGCGGCGCGCCAGGGTGTCCGGGCGCGCGCCGAGCACCGGACCCAGCAGTTCCCAGCTCGCGCGGGGTGCGAGCTGGAGTGCGTGGACGAGCGCCCGGTCCGTGTCGTCGATGGCGGAAATGGCCGAGTTCATACCCTCTCCTTGGTGGTTCTCCCGGTCGGTGACGGGACAACGGGAAGATGACCCGATCATCTCTCTTTGCGCGCTCACCTGTTGACCACACGTCGGTGCGCACGTTTCAAGCATCGCGGGAGGATGTGTGGGGGAGGCCGGCTCGGGCGTGCGGCAGGCGGTGCCCGCCGAATTGTCGAGCTTCATCGGGCGGGAGCGGGAGCTCACCGCCCTCGCCTTCCTGCTCGCCACGGAACGCCTGGTCACGCTCACCGGACCGGCCGGCATCGGCAAGACCCGGCTCGCGGTGCGCACCGTCCGCACGCTCGGCGACAGCGAGGGCCTGGACGTCGTCTGGGCGGACCTCGCGGCCCTGCCCGAGCGGTGCTGGGAGGGTCTCGGAGCGGAGCTCGCGGAGGGCCTCGCGGGGCGTGAGGCGCTGCTCGTGCTCGACGGCTGCGAACAGCTTGGGGAGGCCGGTGCGGGGCTCGCGGCCGGGTTGCTGCGCCTGCCGGGGCTACGGATTCTGGCCACGTCGCAGCGGCGCCTGCGGATCCCCGGGGAAACGGTGTTCGCCGTACCGCCGCTGTCGGTGCCGACCGCGCCCTCCGTGCAGCCGCTGTCCCCGTGGCCGTCCCCGCCGCCGTCGCTGTCGCCGTCGGTCGCGCCGGGGCACGGTGCTCCCGACCCCGCCCGGCGGTTCCCGGTCGCCGACGTCGCCGGCTACGCGGCCGTACGGCTCTTCGAGGAGCGGGCGCGCGGCGCGGACCCCTTCTTCGAGCTGACCGACCGCAACGCGGGCGCCGTGGCCGCGCTGTGCCGGGCGCTCGACGGGATCCCGGGCGCACTGGAGCTCGCGGCGGGGCGCTCGCACCAGTACGCGCCCGCGCAGGCGCTCCGCAGACTCGGCTCCGACCCGCTGGGCTTCCTCGCGGGCGGCGCCGGCCGCAGCACCCGGGGCGACGCCGAACGCTCGCTGCGGCTGGCCTCGCCCGCCGAGCGCCTGCTCTGGGAGCGGCTCTCCGTCTTCGCCGGATCCTTCGACAGGGCGGCCGTCGCCCAGGTGTGCGGCTTCGGGGCGCTCACCCCGGACTCCGCCGTCGAGGCACTGCTCCGGCTGGCCCCGGGCCTGCTCGCGGACGCCGGCCAGGGCCGCTACCGGCTGCCGCTGTCCGTACGGGCGTACGCGGCCCGGCGGCTCGCGCACGGACCCGCCGGGGACGGCGCGACGACCGCCCGGCGCCACCGCGAACGCTCCAGGGTGGTGGCGGAGCGGGCCGCGCAGCTGTGGCGCGCCGGCGCGCAGCGGGAGGCGCGCGCCCTGGCCCTGCGGGAACTCCCCGAGCTGCGCGCGGCGATGAACCCGCTCGCCGCAGGAGGGCCGGGGGCGGCCCTGGAGATCGCGGTGTCGCTGTGGTTCCTGTGGACCGCCTGCGGGATGGCGGCGGAGGGGCGCCGGCACGTGGAACGGGCCCTGGCCGTGCATCCCGCTCCCCGGCCCGCCCGGGCGCTGTGGCTCGCGGCATGGCTGGTCGCCGCGTTCGGGGAGTCGCACGGCGCCGATCCGCTGCTGGTGGAGGCGTGGACCGCGGCTGTGTACGAGGGGGAGGACGCCTGCCTGGCGTACCTCGCGCACCTGCGCGGGACCATCGCGCTGTGGGAGGGACGGTACGAGGACGCCGCGGAGGAATGCCGGGAGGGCCTGGAACTCCTCCCGGCGGAGCCGGAGTTCGGTCCCGGCCGCGAAGTCCTGCGCGCAGCGCGCACCCTGGCGGCCGCCCGTACGGACCCTGCCTCGGTCCCGGTCGAGGACGGTCCGCCGGGCGGTCCGCCGGACGGCCCGGCCGACCTGTGGGCCCGGTCCTGGGTGAGCTACGCCCACGCCCTGGTCCAGCGCCACGAGGGCCACCCGGCACGGGCCCGTACCGAACTGCTCGGCGCCCTACGGATCCAGTTCGCGCTGGACGACACCCTCGGGCAGGCCTTCTCGGTGGAACTCCTCGCCGAACTGGAGGCGGACCAGGGCCGCTACGCCGAGGCCGCCCGCCTCCTCGGCGCGGTCTCCCGCACCCGCCCGCGCGCGGCCCGGACCCCCCGCGTCCAGCCCACGCTCCGCGCCCGCCTCACCCCCCAGGCCTTCCGCGCGGCCTACGCCTCGGGCGCCCGGACACCACTGCGCGAACTCCTGCCGGAACTGGCGGGCTAGCGGGCCTGACCGGGCGGCACCCACGTCATCAGGTTGCTCATCAGCTCGGCCTGCTCGATCGCGTCGTCCAGCGCGTGATGGGTGTGCGGCCGGCGCGAGAGCAGCTCGCGCGGCATGCGCCCCTTGACGGCGGCGCGGAGCGGGACCCGGGCCTTTGCCGCGTACAGGGTCTTCATGTCCAGGCAACCCGAGTGCCCGAAGGGGCTGTCGCCGCCGAAGCTCTTTAAGTACCAGTACAGGAAGGTCCAGTCGAAGGAGGCCGGGTACGCGCACATCACCGGCTGTGCCCCCGCGGAGACCTCCCGCACCCACGCGCGGAACTCCGCCATGGCAAGGACCGGTTCGGCCCCCTCGCGCAGCAGCCGGTCCCGGTCCAGCCCACTGACCGCGAGCGCCTCCGGTACGTACGCCTCACTGATCGGGCGCAACTCCCGGTAGAAGGTGTCCCGTTCCGGATCGGCGGCCGTATACGAAGCCCCGTCCTGCCGCCCCGCCACGGCGGCCCCGAAGCTGATCATCGAGTACGGCCCGGGGATGGGCCCGTCGGCCTCGATGTCGACGGAGATGTAGAGACTGGGACGCGCGCCACGGACTGTCATGGGGGCGAGCATGCCACCCCGCGGCCGGGATGATCACCCGGTTTACCGGTCGACGACCGCCGGGCCCGGGAGGACCATGGGAGCACCACGAGCCCGCGACCTTCACGATTCTCAATTTCACCGTCGACGACATCGACAAGACGGTCGACGAACTCGCCGCGCGAGACGTCGCCCTCGAGCGCTACGAAGGCTTCGACGCCGACGACAGGGGCATCGTCCGCCCGACGGAACGCGGCATGCCGTCCATCGCCTGGTTCAAGGACCCGGCGGGCAACATCCTGTCCGTCCTCAACGAGTCCGCGTAGTACTACCGCACCCCGCCGCGGCGAGGCCGCGAGGGCCGGGCCGCGACGGATCGTTACTACGGACCTACGGACCTACGGAGCCGGGGTCAGGTACATCCCGCTCTGATCGGCCCCGGCGGTGTTCTTGCAGCCGAATCCGCCGGTCGCCGGCTGCGCCACGGCCAGCGCCAGGCAGCGACCGGCCGCGAGCTGCCCGAAGTGGTTCGGGTGCATGGACTCCTGGACCAGCCCCTGCGTCTCGCTGCTGTCGATCCAGCGGGCCCACTCGCTCGTCTTCGCCGAGGCCGGCGCCGCGGTGGTCACCTGCTTGCTCGCCTTCGCGCAGACCTCGCGCCCCTGCATCATGTCCTTCAGGTCCAGGAACTGGACGCCCTTCGCCGCGGCGACCGCCTTCAGCCGCCCGGCGATCTGCGGCACGAGGGAGTCCCGCGCCCAGTCGGAGTCCTTGTTCCAGAAGGGACAGCCGCCGGTGTTGAGCCGGCTCCAGTCGCTCTGGGTGTACCGGTTCTCCGCGCCGCGCGGGATCGGCGAGGGGTAGGACTGCAGCACGATCCGGTACGAGGAGTCGGCGTACCCGGCGCCGCGCATGACGGCCCGCACCTCGTCCACGGACTTGCCGACGCCGGCCATGACCCCGTCGATCTTCGCGTCCACCCCTTCCTGCTGATCGTCGTAGCAGTAGGAGTTCCAGAGCACGAAGTCGTACGCGCACTCCTTGATGATGTCGGCGAAGCCGAGGTCGTTGCCGCCGATGGACAGCGCGATCACCTTGACGTTGTTGCTCGCGGCCACGGCGGCGAGCTGATCGGCCTGCGGGGCCTCGCCCTTGAAGGCGACACCCCCGTTGGAAGCGCGGAACACGTTCTGCGAGACCGCACCGGAGCAGGCCAGGTTGATCGCGACGTCGGCGATCGGCCCGGCGCTCTTCACCTCGGCGGAGTCCGACCGGTGGCAGCCGCCGGCGGTGGCCCCGTAGACCTTGCCGGGGTCGTAGCTGCTGCCGCTGACCCAGGCCCGGTCGGTGCCGGTCCGGTTCCCGCTGTTGGTCAGGCTGTTGCCCTTCCAGCGGCCGGCCTCCCCGGAGATGTAGCTGTCGCCGAGGGACACCACGGCCGTGGGTCCGCTCCCCGGCCCGGCCACTGCCGTCCCGGCTCCTCCGGCGACCAGCGCTCCGGCGACGAGCGGCACCGCCATCCCGATCCCGGCCAGTCGTCGCACCCGACGGGCCCGGTCCTTGCTGTCGTTGCGCAATCCCATCACTGCGGAACTCCTGCGGTCGGCCATGCGGAAGCCAGGAACAACTCCGGCGCATGGCTGGGTAAGTGGGGGTTACCTCCGGCCGGTGGCAATCGGAAAGGTGCCACCCCGCACGTTGTTACCGCTAGGTACAGGCAAGTTACGAACAAGTAACAACCGACCGGTCGTTCGGCGCAACCATGCGGAGGCGCCCACGGCCGGACACACGACGGCGCCCCCGGAGCAGGAAGGCTTCGGGGGCGCTGTCATGGTTTCGGCTGCTGTGCGATTCAGCCGAAGGTGGGGTGTCAGCCGATGAGCTGGTCGTACGCGGGGAGGGTGAGGAAGTCCGCGTAGTCGGCGTCGAGGGAGACCTGGAGCAGGAGGTCGTGGGCCTGCTGCCACTTGCCGGAGGTGAAGGCCTCCTCGCCGACCTCGGCGCGGATCGCGGCGAGTTCGGCGGCCGCGACCTCGCGGGCGAGGTCGGCGGTGGCGAGCTTGCCGTTCTCGAAGACCACGCCGGCGTTGATCCACTGCCAGATCTGTGAGCGCGAGATCTCGGCGGTGGCGGCGTCCTCCATCAGGCCGAAGATGCCGACGGCGCCGAGGCCGCGCAGCCACGCCTCGATGTAGCGGATGCCGACCTGGACGGCGTTGCGCAGGCCGTCGTACGTGGGCTTCGCGTCGAGGGAGTCGATCGCGATGAGCTCGCCGGCCGCGACGGAGACGTCCTCGCGGAGGCGGTCCTTCTGGTTGGGCTTCTCGCCCAGGACCGCGTCGAAGGAGGCCATCGCGATCGGGACCAGGTCGGGGTGGGCGACCCAGGAGCCGTCGAAGCCGTCGCCGGCCTCGCGGTCCTTGTCGGCCTTGACCTTCTCGAAGGCGACCTTGTTGACCTCGGCGTCCTTGCGGGACGGGATGAAGGCCGCCATGCCGCCGATGGCGTGCGCGCCGCGCTTGTGGCAGGTCTTGACGAGGAGTTCGGTGTACGCCCGCATGAAGGGGGCGGTCATCGTCACCGCGTTGCGGTCCGGCAGGACGAACTTCTCGCCGCCGTCACGGAAGTTCTTGACGATGGAGAAGAGGTAGTCCCAGCGGCCGGCGTTCAGGCCCGCCGCGTGGTCGCGCAGCTCGAAGAGGATCTCGTCCATCTCGTACGCGGCCGTGATCGTCTCGATCAGGACGGTCGCGCGGACGGTGCCCTGCGGGATGCCGACGTAGTCCTGGGCGAAGACGAAGATCTCGTTCCAGAGGCGCGCCTCCAGGTGGGACTCGGTCTTCGGCAGGTAGAAGTACGGGCCCTTGCCGAGCTCGATGAGGCGCTTGGCGTTGTGGAAGAAGTACAGGCCGAAGTCGACCAGCGAGCCGGAGGCCGGGCCGCCCTCGAACTGCAGGTGGCGCTCCTCGAGGTGCCAGCCGCGCGGGCGCATCACGACGGTGGCGAGCTCCTCGGCGGGCTTGAGGGCGTACGCCTTGCCGGTGCGGGCGTCGGTGAAGTCGATGCGGCGCTCGTAGGCGTCGATCAGGTTGAGCTGGCCGAGGACCACGTTCTCCCAGGTGGGAGCCGAGGCGTCCTCGAAGTCGGCGAGCCAGACCTTGGCGCCCGAGTTCAGGGCGTTGATGGTCATCTTGCGGTCCGTCGGACCGGTGATCTCCACACGGCGGTCGTTCAGCGCGGCCGGGGCCGGCGCCACCTTCCAGTCGCCCTCGCGGACCTGTGCGGTGTCCGGGAGGAAGTCGAGCGTGGAAGTGCGGGCGATCTCGGCGCGGCGCACGGAGCGGCGGGCGAGGAGCTCGGCGCGGCGGGGGGCGAACCGCCGGTGGAGCTCCGCGACGAAGGCGAGAGCCGCGTCGGTGAGGACCTCGTCCTGCCGGGGCAGGGGCTCGGCGTCGACGATGGCCAGCGATGACGGCGCTGGTGCGGACATATCTGTCACTCCTTCAGCGGCGGTGCCTGGCGGCCGCGGGGGAATGCTCGCGCGAGACGGCACGCAGTGCCGTCGGGTGTGGAGAGTTCCGGGATACGGTCGCGGGCGCCGTCTGGGGGTTCAGGGCGCTTCTGACCAGTGGATAGTAATTTCCTCATGGTGGAAGTTCAATGGTTTGTTGATGTCGAGATTCTCTGAGTCGACAGATTCCGGATCCCGGCCGGTCTCTGGTGGCCCTCAGTGCCATCGTGGTCACAGCCTGCTCAGGCCAGTCGTGCCAGGTCGGGAGGGGTGTCGATGTCGAAGGCCTCCGCGACGTCCCCGCACTCGACCAGAGTGAGCTCCGTCGCATACTTCGTCAGGTGCACCCGCGCGCCCTTGTCGCCCGTGGCCGTCATCACGATGTCCGGCCAGCGGTCCGCCCCGAAGAGCACCGGGTGCCCGCGCTCGCCGTCGTAGGCCGCCGCGACCAGGCTCGCCGGGGAGCGGTAGGCGGCCCGGACCCGGGCCACCGCCTCCGGGCCGATGCCCGGCTGGTCCACGAGGGAGACCAGGGCCGCGCGGGCGCCCGTACCGGCCAGCGAGGCGAGGCCGACCCGCAGGGAGGAGCCCATGCCCTCGGCCCAGTCCGGGTTGTCGGTCACCACACAGCCACTCAGGTCCGCGCGCTCGCGGACCTCGGCCGCGGAGGCGCCGAGCACCACGTGCAGCGGGCCGCAGCCCGCCTCGCGCAGGACCCGTACGGCGTTCTCCACCAGCGGGCGGCCCCGGTAGGTCAGCAGGGCCTTCGGGCGGCCGCCCAGGCGCCGCCCGCCGCCCGCCGCGAGGAGCAGGCCTGCGATCACCGGGGGAGCGGACCCGGCGCCGTCCGTCGCGGAGGGCCGGCCTCGGTGCTGCTCTGGGGTGCTGCTGTGGGGTGACATGTCACCGATTCTCGCTCGCGCCGCAGGAGGCGCCGTACGGCGGCCAGCGCTGCCCCCACGCGCACCAGCGCGGCCCCCACGTGCAGGGGTTCGGCGATCCGGTTCTCGGCGGCAACGAGCAGGGCCCGTTCGTCACGGTCGGTCAGCCTCGTCAACATCTGCATCCCCTTGCCAATCGGCGGCCAATGCAGCGATTCTGGACCTGGATTGGCCTGGCAGGCAGAGCCAATCAGGGGAGGTTGGCATGGCAAACGGGCGAGTGGTCCAGACGGCGGACAGGATGGTAGGCAGCCGCCAGCTCGCGGCCCTGCTTCCGGCGGAGGTACTGGCCCGCCCCGGGTACCGGGCCCTGGCCGATGCCGTCCGCACCCTGATCCTCGACGGCCGGATCGCCCTGCACGTGCGCCTGCCCGCCGAACGCGAGCTCGCCGAGGCGGTCGGCGCCAGCCGGGCCACCGTCACCGGCGCCTACGACCTCCTGCGCGAGAGCGGCTACGTCCGCAGCCGCCGCGGTTCCGGAACCTGGACCGAGCTCCCCGAAGGCCACCGCCCGGTCGGCGCGCACGCCATCGTCGGCGCCGGCGGCTACCAGGCCGACGGCGACCCCGGCATCGACCTCGCCATCGCCGCCATGGGCGCAGCCGAGGACACCCTCGCCGACGCCGTGGCCCGGGCCGCGCCCCGACTCCCGGCCTTCGCCCGCGGCCCCGGCTACCACCCCTTCGGGCTGCCCGACCTGCGGAGCGCCGTCGCGGAGCGGTTCACCCGGCGGGGCCTTGCGACCCGCCCGGAGCAGATCCTCGTCACGGCGGGCGCGCAGCAGGCGTTCGCCCTGGTGGTGAGCCTGCTGTGCCGCCCCGGGGACCGGGTGATGACCGAGAACCCGACCTACGCCAACGCCCTGGACGCCCTGCGGCACGCGCGGCTGCGCACCGGGACGATCGCCGTCTCCGACGCGGGCTGGGACCTGGAGATCGCCGAGTCCGCGCTGCGCCAGACCGTGCCGAGGCTCGCGTACGTGATCCCCGACTTCCACAACCCGACCGGTGCGCTGATGCCGCAGGAACAGCGGCTGCGGCTGCTGGCGGCGACCCGGCGGACCGGGACCTGGCTGGTGGTCGACGAGACCATCGCCGACATCGCGCTCGACGTGCCGGCGCCCGCCCCGCTGGCCTCGCTCGCGCCGCAGGGCGGGGCCGATCACGTGGTGACCATAGGCTCACTGAGCAAGACGCACTGGGGCGGGCTGCGGGTCGGGTGGATCCGGGCCACCGCCAAGATGATCACGGAGCTGACGGCGGTACGGGTGGCGGCCGACATGACCGGCTCGGTCCTGGACCAGCTGGTGGCGCTCCCGCTGCTGGAGGGCCTGGAGCGGACGCTGCCCGCGCGGCTGGAGCAGGTGCGCGGGCAGCGGGCGGCGCTGATCGACTCGCTGGAGCGGCACACGCCGGAGTGGTCCTGGCAGGTGGCGCCGGGCGGACTCTCGCTCTGGGTGGACCTGGGCGAGCCGGTCAGCTCCGCGCTGGCGGACCGGGCGGCGGCGGCCGGGGTCACCATCGGACGGGGCGCGCGGTTCGGGGTGGACCCCGGGACCTTCGAGCACCGGCTGCGGATCCCGTACACGCTGCCGGCGGACCGGCTGGACGAGGGCGTACGGAGACTGGCGGAGGCCTTCCACGGGGGCGTGCCGCTGCCTTCGGCGGTGGAGCGGCCGTACTGGGTGGCGTAGGCCGTCTCTTTCGGATCTTGCCGGGCCCGCGGTGTCCGGTGCCGTGCCCGGCCGCACTGCCGAGACGGCCTAGGCCACCGGCCGGCGCAGTGCCTTCGGCTGCGACGCCGTCCGGTGGAACCAGGCGTTCGACGCCGGGAGGAACATCAGGAGCACCGCCGTGAGCACCGCGCCCACGTGGACGGCCCGGCTGGCGCCGAAGACCCAGTCGAGGGCGCCGGCCCCTTCGGCCGCCGCGACGATCGAGCCGCCGTCCAGGAGGTGGCCGAGCGGCTGGAGCACCATGGAGGCCGTGCCGAGGACGCCGAGGCCGAGGGCGAGGACGATCCGGGCCCAGCGGGCGCCGTCGCGCATGCGGCGGGCGACGAGGACGGCGGCGGTGAAGACGCTGAGGCGGATGGCGAGGCCGACGCCGATCTCTCCGGGGGAGCCGGTGCCGTCGGCGGCCATCCTGCCGATCGCCAGCACGGTTTCGAAAGCGCCCGCGGCGACGGCGGTGAGCCAGAGGGCGTAGGCGGTGCGGGTCGCCTGCGGCGCGGTGGTGGTCATGGCGGCTCGCCTTCGGGGGTCGGTTGCTGCGACACCTCGCATGCTGTCGATTCCGCGCCGTGGCCACCCGCCGGGGGGCCGGTGGAGGCGGGCGGGGGATATCCCCCGGGCCCCGCCCCGGCCCACCGGCCCCCGGTGCGGGTGGGTGGGCCCTGCGGGGCGGGATCCCCTACCCGCCCTTCGCCCGTTCCCCGGGCCCCGCCCGGACCCGGTCCTCAAACGCCGGACGGGCTGAAAAACCTACGGCGTGCGGATCAGGCGGCGGGTCGCCGCTGCGGCTACTGCCGAGGTTCGGGAGTCGACGCCGAGTTTCGCGTAGATGTGGACCAGGTGGGATTTGACGGTGGCCTGGCTCAGGAAGAGCTGTTTGGAGATCTGCTGGTTCGACAGGCCGTCCGCGACCAGCTGGAGGACCTCCAGCTCGCGCTTGGTCAGGGCTTCCGCCGGGGTCCGCATGCGGTCCATCAGGCGCAGCGCCACCGCCGGGGCCAGCGCCGACTGGCCGGCCGCCGCGGTGCGGACGGCCGCCGCCAGTTCCTCCGGCGGGGCGTCCTTGAGGAGGTAGCCCGAGGCGCCCGCCTCCACCGCCGCCAGGATGTCCGCGTCCGTGTCGTATGTGGTCAGGACCAGCACCCGGGGCGACGGGGACGCGGCCGTGATCAGGGCCGTGGCCGCCGAGCCGTGCATGCCGCCGCCGGGGCCGAACTGGAGGTCCATCAGCACCACGTCGACCCCGGCGGAGGCGGCCAGCTCCACCGCCCGTTCCGCCGTCGCCGCCTCCGCCACCACCTCGAAGTCCGGCTCCGTGTCCAGCACCGCGCGCAGCCCGGCCCGGACCACCGGGTGGTCGTCGGCGAGGAGCAGCCGGATGGTCATGACAGGGCCTCCGCGGGCAGGGGAAGGGTGACGGCCACGGCGGTGCCCTGGCAGGGGGCGGATTCGACCGTGAAGAGGCCGCTGAGGGTCTCGGCGCGCGAGCGCATCGCGGGCAGCCCGAAGCCGCCGTCGCCGGAGGGCGCGGACGTGGGGTCGAAGCCCTTGCCGTCGTCGACGATGTCCAGGGTCACCGAGGAGTCCATGAAGGTCAGGGTGATCTCGGCGCGCCCGGCCCCCGCGTGGCGCACCACATTGGCCAGCGCCGACTGCGCGATCCGCAGCAGCGCCACCTCGTAGGGCGTGGGCAGGGGGCGCGGGGTGCCGCTCAGGGAGAAGCGGACCCGGGGGCCCGGTGCTCCCGAGCACAGGCGTTCCAGCGCGGCCGGCAGCGACCCGTGCTCCAGGTCCGGAGGCGTGAGGGCCCGTACGAACCGACGCGCCTCGGCGAGGTTCTCCTGGGCGGCCTCCCGGGCCCGGCCGATGTGCGGCAGCGCCGCCGAGCCCTCGGGCAGGGTGCGCTCCGCGGCCCGCAGGAGCAGCTGGATGGAGGACAGGCCCTGGGCGAGGGTGTCGTGGATCTCCCGGGCCAGACGCTCCCGCTCCGCCAGGATGCCGGCGTCCCGCTCGGCCGCGGCCAGCTCGGCCCGGGTCGTGATGAGCTCCTCGATCAGCTCGCGGCGCCGCTCGCTCTCCCGGTACAGCGCCTGGTAGCCCAGTACGGTCGCCACCGCCACGGCGCCGCCCAGCAGCGGCCCGAGGAAGGCCCCCGGGGTCACCGCGGTGCTGTGCGCGAGGCTGTGATGTCCCACAAACCCGCCGATCGCCGCGGCGGCCGTCACCGCGACGGCCGCCACGCCCCAGCGCAGCCGCAGCAGGTGCAGCTCCAGGAAGTACAGCGGGAAGGCGATCCACAGCCCGTCGGGGGAGACCACCAGCAGCGCGGCCCAGGCCGCGCACAATCCGGCCAGCCACACCGCCCCGGCGCGCGCCGAGCTGTGCACCGCGGGGGTCCGTACGCCCGCGAGGTACACGGCGGCCAGTACCGCGCAGGCCGCGACCACCCAGCCGGCGCGCGGGGCGGAGTCGGCGACGGCCCGCCCGGCGGCGAGGGCGAGCAGGCCGAAGAGCAGCGCGTGCAGGCACAGCCGCAGGACGCGGGAGACGGGGGTGAGGGCGCGGACGCCCGGGTCGGCGGTGGCGGGGGGCGGGAGGGGAGGAGTCATGGCCTGACCAGCGTAAGTCCGGGTCCGGGAGCCCCGGTCAACCAAAGGATTGATGTCTCGGTGCGCCCTTCGATACGAGGATCCCTACTGTGGCGCGATGCCTTGTGTCCACGCGGAAGACCAAGGTGGGGAACATGTTCGTCGCATGGAGAGATCTACGGTTCGCGAAGGGCCGCTTCGCCCTGATGGGCTCGGTCGTACTGCTGATCACGCTGCTGGTCGGCCTGTTGTCCGGGCTCACCGCGGGACTGGCCCGGGAGAACATCTCGGCCATCACCGGCCTGCCCGCCACCACCCGCCTCGCGTTCGCCGCGCCCGCCGGGGACCAGAAGGTCTCCTTCACCAACTCCCAGGTGCCCGAGAAGGCCTGGCTGGCCTGGCGGGAGCGGCCCGGGGTGACCTCGGCGCAGCCGCTGGGCATCCGCACCACCAACGTCGTCTCGGGTGAGCGCACGGCGGGCGTGTCCGTCTTCGGTGTGGATCCGGCGGGCTCCCTCGCACCCCGGGGGAGCGGGCTCACCCAGGGGCAGGTGGTCCTCACCGAGAAGGCCGCCGAGGAGCTCGGCGGGCTGAGCGCCGGATCCAAGCTCCGGATCGGCCAGGTCGAGATGACCGTGGCCGCGGTCTCCGGCACCGCCGCCTACAGCCACACCCCGGTCGTCTGGATGGACCTCAACGACTGGCAGCGCGTCGGGAACCCGGGCACCTCCATCGACACCCTCGCCACCGTCGTGGCCCTGGACGGCAAGGACGGAGTCGACTGGGCGGCCGGCGACAAGGCCACCGCCACCCGGGCGCAGACCGTCGACGAGGCCCTGAGCGCGATCGGCTCCTACACCTCCGAGAACGGCTCGCTCCAGCTGATGCGCGGGTTCCTCTTCGCCATCTCGGCCCTGGTCATAGGAGCCTTCTTCACGGTGTGGACCATCCAGCGCAGCGGGGACATCGCCGTGCTGAAGGCACTGGGTGCCTCCACCCCGTACCTCCTCAAGGACGCACTCGGGCAGGCCGTGGTGATGCTGGCGCTCGGCACCGGTGCGGGCACCGCGCTCGCGGCCGGGTTCGGAGCGCTGATCAGCGGCGGAGACGTGCCCTTCGTGCTCGACGCCGCTACCGTGCTGGTCCCGGCCGCCGTCATGATCGCGCTCGGCGCGCTGGGCGCCGCCCTGTCCATCCGGCGGATCACCGCCGTAGACCCCCTGACCGCTCTCGGGAGCGCCCGATGACCCTGCTCGTGCACGACGTGACCCTCACCTACCCGGACGGCGACGGGCGCCTCACGGCGCTGGACGCGGTCGGGCTGGAGGTGCCCGCCGGCACCCTGACGGCGGTGGTCGGTCCCTCCGGTTCCGGGAAGTCCAGCCTGCTGGCGGTCGCGGCCACCCTGGTCACGCCCGACACCGGCCGGGTGGTCGTGGCGGGGGCGGACACCTCGGAGCTCTCCCCGGGCGAGAAGTCGGCGCTGCGCCGGGAGAAGATCGGCATCGTCTTCCAGCAGCCGAACCTGCTGGCCTCGCTCACCGCCGCAGAACAGCTCCAGGTCATGGCCCACCTCTCGGGCCGGCCCGCGCGGGCCGTACGGCGGCGGGCCCTGGAACTGCTGGACGCGGTGGGCCTGGCCGACAAGGCCGACAAGCGGCCGCACCAGCTCTCCGGGGGGCAGCGCCAGCGGATCAACATCGCCCGCGCCCTGATGAACGAGCCCGCCGTGCTCCTGGTCGACGAGCCCACCAGCGCCCTCGACCACGAGCGCGGCGCCGCGGTCCTCGACCTGCTGGTCACCCTCACCCGGGAGCGCTCCACCGCCACCGTGCTGGTCACCCACGACCACGCGCACCTGGAGCGGATGGACGCCACGGCGCTGATGACGGACGGCCGTCTGACCCAGGGGGCGGACGCCGTCCCGGCGGCCTGACCGGCGCGATCACCTGCGCGGCCCTCTCCGGCGGCCCGGCCGGAGGGGGCTGCTCCGTGCTGGCCCGGCCGGTCCCGGTGCGCCGGGGGAGTACGCGAGAGCCCGGCGCCCCCTGGAGGGGCGCCGGGCTCTTTCGGGTCTACCGCCAGGCCAGGGCCTACGCCGGGTTCTGGCTCTGCAGGGCCACCGACAGCTCGGCCGCGACGCCCTGGAGGATCGGCACGAAGGACTCGGCCACCGCCTCGGTCACCCGGCCGGCCGGGCCGGAGATGGAGATCGCGGCGGCGGTCGGCGAGTTCGGCACGGAGACCGCCAGGCAGCGGACTCCTATTTCCTGCTCGTTGTCGTCGACCGCGTAGCCCACCCGCCGGACGACCTCCAGGGCATCCAGGAAGCCCTCGGGGGTGGTGATGGTCTTCTCGGTCGCGGCCGGCATCCCGGTCCGCGAGAGCAGGGCCCGTACCTCGTCCGCGGGGGTGTAGGCGAGCAGCGCCTTCCCCACGCCGGTGGAGTGCGGCAGCACCCGGCGGCCGACCTCGGTGAACATGCGCATCGAGTGCTTGGACGGCACCTGGGCGACGTAGACGATCTCGTCCCCGTCGAGCAGGGCCATGTTCGCGGTCTCGCCGGTCTCCTCCACCAGGCGCGCCAGGTAGGGGCGGGCCCAGGTGCCCAGCAGCCGCGACGCGGACTCGCCGAGGCGGATCAACCGGGGTCCGAGGGAGTACCGTCGGTTGGGCTGCTGCCGGACATAGCCGCACGCCACGAGGGTGCGCATGAGGCGATGGATGGTGGGCAGCGGCAGACCGCTGGCGGCGGAGAGCTCGCTGAGGCCGACTTCGCCCCCGGCATCGGCCATCCGTTCGAGCAGATCGAAGGCGCGCTCGAGGGACTGGACGCCACCGCTGGCGGCGGTGGGCTTGGTGGAGGCGTCGGTGGTGCTGGCGCTGGACGTCGGCACGGGCGCGGTCCTTTCGGTGCTGGCAGGCAAGCAAGCAGCCTACCGGTCGGTCTGCGTCGGCCCTAGAGCCGGGGCGATGCCGTCCCCGCCGGTCAGAGGCGGTTTGTCCTGGTGGTGGACGTCCTCGGGAAGTTACCCGTCCGGTTCCTGGTGGTGGTAGCTACATTCTGCATAGCGAAATCTTAATTCCATCCTGTGGAAACATCCAATTGCGATACGCGGTCGTCAGTGGTCCGTCCGGGCGCTCTTGACTGGTTCCGGATCGACGTGAAGACTCCGTCAACAGAACGTTGAATTTCGCTCTGTGGAAGTAGATGGGGAGGTTCCGGTGTCCGACCTGGCTGTGGAACTGGTACTGCGCTCGACGCGCGTCATCACCCCCGAGGGGACGCGTGCCGCTTCGGTGGCCGTCGCCGGCGGGAAGATCGCGGCCGTGCTGCCGTACGAGGCCGACGTACCGGCCGGTGCCCGGCTGGAGGACTTCGGCGACGACGTGCTCCTCCCCGGCCTGGTCGACACCCACGTCCACGTGAACGACCCCGGTCGTACCGAGTGGGAAGGCTTCTGGACGGCCACCCGCGCCGCCGCGGCCGGTGGCATCACCACCATCCTCGACATGCCGCTGAACTCGCTGCCGCCGACCACCACGACCGCCAACCTGGTGGTCAAGCAGGACGTGGCCCGGACCAAGGCGCACGTGGACGTCGGTTTCTGGGGCGGTGCGCTGCCGGACAACGTCAAGGACCTGCGCCCGCTGCACGACGCCGGCGTCTTCGGCTTCAAGTGCTTCCTGTCGCCCTCCGGCGTGGACGAGTTCCCGCTCCTCGACCAGGAGCAGCTGGCCGCCTCGCTCGCCGAGATCACCGGCTTCGGCGGCCTGCTGATCGTGCACGCCGAGGACCCGCACCACCTGGAGTCCGCGCCGCAGAACCCGGGCCCCAAGTACGCCGACTTCCTGGCCTCCCGTCCCCAGGACGCCGAGAACACCGCGATCCAGAACCTGATCGACCAGGCGAAGCGACTGAACGCGCGCGTTCACGTCCTGCACCTGTCCTCCGCTTCCGCGCTGCCGCTGATCGCCGCGGCAAAGGCCGAGGGCGTGCAGATCACCGTCGAGTCCTGCCCGCACTTCCTCACCCTCACGGCCGAGGAAGTCCCGGACGGCGCCACCGAGTTCAAGTGCTGCCCGCCCATCCGCGAGTCCGCCAACCAGGACGTCCTGTGGGACGCGCTCGCCGACGGCACGATCGACTGCATCGTCTCCGACCACTCCCCGTCCACCGCGGACCTCAAGACCGGTGACTTCGCCACCGCGTGGGGCGGCATCTCCTCCCTCCAGCTGGGCCTTCCGGCCATCTGGACCGAGGCGCAGAAGCGCGGCCGCACCCTCGAGGACGTCGTCCGCTGGATGTCCGCCGCCCCGGCCGCCCTCGCCGGTCTGGCGAGCAAGGGCGCGATCGAGGCCGGCCGCGACGCCGACTTCGCCGTCCTGGCCCCCGAAGAAACGTTCACTGTGGACCCGGCCCACCTCCACCACCGCAACCAGGTCACGGCGTACGCGGGCAAGACCCTGCACGGCGTCGTGAAGTCCACCTGGCTGCGCGGTACGCAGATCGCCGACCACGGCACCCCGACCGAGCCCACCGGCCGACTCCTCGAAAGGCAGAACTGACAGTGGCGATTGAATCCTTCACCGGTAACGCGAACCCGTACGGAGGCGGCGACCCGTACGCGGACTACCGCAGCGCGGACTTCCCGTTCACCCAGTACGCGAACCTCGCCGCCCGTGAGCTCGGCGCCGGTGTCATCGAGGCCAACGACGAGTTCTTCGCCCAGCGCGAGAACCTGCTGATCTCCGAGGCCGCGCACTTCGACCCCGAGGACTTCGGCCACAAGGGCAAGGTCATGGACGGCTGGGAGACCCGCCGCCGCCGCGGCATCTCCGCCACCCAGCCCTGGCCGACCCCCGAGGACCACGACTGGGCGCTCGTCCGCCTGGGCGCCCCCGGCGTCATCCGCGGCATCGTCGTCGACACCGCCCACTTCCGCGGCAACATGCCGCAGGCCGTCTCCGTGGAGGCCACCAACTGGGAAGGCGCCCTCGCGCCGACCCCGGCGGAGCTCCAGGGCGACGACATCAAGTGGACGACCATCGTCGCCCGCACCCCCGTCGGCGGCCACGCGGCCAACGGTTTCGAGATCGACTCCGAGCAGCGCTTCACGCACCTGCGCGTCAACCAGCACCCCGACGGCGGCATCGCCCGCCTGCGCGTCTACGGCGAGGTCGTTCCCGACCCCAAGTGGCTCGCGGCGCTCGGCTCCTTCGACGTGGTGGCCCTGGAGAACGGCGGCTCCGTTCAGGACGCCTCCAACCGCTTCTACTCCCCGCCGACCAACACCATCAACCCGGGCCGCTCCCGCAAGATGGACGACGGCTGGGAGACCGCCCGTCGCCGTGACAACGGCAACGACTGGATCCGCTACCAGCTCGTCGCCGAGTCCGAGATCCGCGCCGTCGAGATCGACACCGCGTACCTCAAGGGCAACTCGGCCGGCTGGGCCTCGCTGTCCATCAAGACGGGCGAGGAGGGCGAGTGGACCGAGTTCCTGCCGCGCACCCGCCTGCAGCCCGACACCAACCACCGCTTCGTGCTCGACGCCCCGGCGGTCGGCACGCACGTGCGCATCGACATCTTCCCGGACGGCGGCTTCTCCCGCCTGCGCCTCTTCGGTGCGCTGACGGAGGCCGGCACCGCCGCGCACACCGCCCGCCACCAGGAGCTGGGCGGCTGACGCCACCCTCGTGACCGCCCCGGGGGCCGACACCCCCGGGGCATGCGCGAACACCCCGCAGGGGCGCACCGTTTCGACGGCGCGCCCCTGCGGGGTTCGTGCCTGTGGGGTGCCGGCGCCCCAGGGACTGCGGGTCCGAGGGGCTTGGGTCCCAAGAGCTTCGGGCCCCAAGAGCCTTGTGGGCATGCGTACTTGCACCCCCGCGGGCCGTGCCGACCGCCGGGCCCGCTAGCCTGCCGCTACAGCGGACGGCGATCACGCAGGGGGCCACGATGACGCAGAGCACGCCACGCACGACGGAGCAGCGGCGCAAGGACGCGCTGGCCCGGTTCGCGAGCGATGTCGACGTGTGGGTCGCCACCGCCGACGCCGAGGGCGTCGCCTGCCTCGTACCCCTGTCGTTCCGGTGGGACGGCGAGGGCTTCCTGGTGTCCACCGGGCGCAACCTGCCCACCGGGCGCAACCTCGCGGCGAGCGGCCGGGTGCGGCTGGCGTTCGGCGCGACCCGCGACGTGGTCCTCGTGGGGGGCACCGTGACCAAGCTGGAGGCGGCGGAGCTCGCGCCCGGCGAGATCGAGGCCTTCGCGGCGCACGCCGGCTTCGACCCGAGCAGCCTCAAGACGCCCTACCCGTACTTCCGGATCACGCCCGTGTGGATCCAGGCCTGGCGCGAGGCCGACGAGATCGCCGGCCGCGACCTGATGAAGGACGGCCACTGGCTGGCCTGACGGCCCCGGCCGCCCTGACGGCCTGGGACCGCCTACGCCGCGTGGCCGCCGTCCACCGAGAACTCCGCGCCCGTGACGTAAGCGGAGTCCGGGCCCGCGAGGAAGGACACCATGGCGGCCACCTCCTCCGGAGCGGCGAAGCGGCCCAGGGCCGTCATGGCCGACTGCGCGGCGGCGTAGGGGCCGTCCGCCGGGTTCATGTCGGTGTCGACCGGGCCCGGGTGGACCAGGTTGGCGGTGATCCCGCGGGCGCCGAGCTCCCGCGCGAGCGCCTTGGTCAGGCCCGTCAGTGCCGCCTTGCTCATCGCGTACAGGGTGCCGCCCGGCCCCGGCACCCGCTGGGTCATGCAGCTGCCGACGGTGATGATCCGCCCGCCCCGGCCCATCCGGCCGGCCGCGGCCCGGGAGGCCAGGAACGTGCCCCGGACGTTGACCGCGAGGACCCGGTCCACGTCCGCGGGGGTGAGCCCCTCCAGCGGTCCGAGCACGCCCACCCCGGCGTTGTTCACCAGGACGTCGAGCCGGCCCAGGCCCCGTACCGCCTCCTCCACCGCCCCGGAGGCCGCCTCCGCGTCCCCCGCGTCGGCGCGCAGGGCCAGGCCGCGCCGGCCGAGCGCCTCGATCTTGCCGACGACGGCCCGTGCGGCCTCCGCGTCGTCGACGTAGGTCAGGGCCACGTCGGCCCCGTCCCGCGCCAGGCGCAGCGCGGTCGCCGCGCCGATCCCCCTGCTGCCACCGGTCACCAGGGCCACCGCATTGCCGTTCATGGTGTTTCCTCCCGCTCGTTTGGTTGCGAGTTCAATGAAATCGCCCGGAGGGCAACGGCGCTGGCGGGAAACGGACATCGCGTTCGAGCGCGCCGGAACGATGAGTTCCGGGCGGCCCGGGAGTCTGAACCCGTGACAGCGGACGTACCGGAGCCAAGGAGCGCAGTGCCATGGGAAAGCTGACCCTCACCACCTTCCTGACCCTCGACGGCGTGATGCAGGCCCCGGGGGGCCCGGAGGAGGACTCCAGCGGCGGGTTCGCGTACGGCGGCTGGCTCGTGCCCTTCGCCGACGAGGGCATGGGGGAGTTCATCACCGAGGTCTTCGACCGCGCCGGCGCCTTCCTCCTCGGGCGCCGGACCTACGAGATCTTCGCCTCGTACTGGCCGCAGCACGACGACCCCGCCGACCCGGTCGCGAGCAGGCTGAACCGGCTGCCCAAGTACGTGGCTTCGACCACGCTCAAGGAGCCCGCCTGGGGCCCCGCCGCCGCGATCGACGGGGAGCAGCTGCAGAGCGAGGTCGTACGGATCAAGGACGCGACCGAGGGGGAGGTGCAGGTGCACGGCAGCGGCGCGCTGGCGCAGTGGCTGCTGGCGCGGGACCTGGTGGACGAGCTGAACCTGCTGGTCTTCCCCGTGTTCCTGGGCGGCGGGCGCCGGTTGTTCCCGACGGGCGGGCTGCCGACGGCCTACGAGCTGACGGGCTCCCGCACCACCTCGGCCGGTACGGCCATCCACAGCTACCGGCCGAAGGGGCGCGCCGCGTTCGGCACCTTCGAGTGACACCGGGCCCCGGCCCGTCCGCACCGACCCGCGGGCCGAGCCCCGGAGCGGTCCGGCCGGGGTCCGGCCGGGGTCCGGCCGGGGATCAAAGGGCTCGACCGGCCGATCATGCTCGGGTAACTTGGGCCCTTCCCCCGTGCGAGCCGCCGAAGTCTCCACCTGCCTTCTGCCGTTGGAGAACCGGTGTCCACCATCGCCGCGCCCGTACCCGTACCCGTCGCCCCCCGCAGGGCCTGGCTCGCCGACCTGCCGGTCCTGCTGGTCGCCGTCGTCTGGGGCGGCAGCTACCTCGCAGCCAAGGGCGTCACCACCACCCACACCGTGATCGCGGTGCTCGTCCTGCGCTTCGCGCTGGTCCTGCCCGTCCTCGCCGTCGCCGGCCGGCGAAAGCTGCGCGCGCTGACCCCCGCCCAACTGCGCGGCGCCGGGGTGCTGGGGCTCGTACTCGGCGGGATCTTCCTGCTGGAGACCTACGGGGTCGTCCACACCTCCGCCACCAACGCCGGGCTCATCATCAGCCTGACCATGATCTTCACCCCGCTCGCCGAGTCGGCGGTCCGGCGCCAGGCCCCCTCGCCCGCCTTCCTCGGCGCCGCGGCCGTCTCCGTCTGCGGAGTCGTGCTCCTCACCCAGGGGGCGGGCTTCAGTACCCCCAGCCTCGGCGACCTCCTCATCCTCGGCGCCGCGCTCGCGCGGACGGCGCACGTCCTGCTCATGGCGCGGATCAAGGCCGTGCAGGAAGCCGACTCGCTCTCCCTGACCACCGTCCAGCTCGGGACCGCGGTCGCCGTGTTCGCCGTACTGGCCCTGATGCCCGGCACCGGCGCGAGCCCCTGGGCGGCCGCCGCCGACTTCGGCCCGGCCGAGTGGGCCGGACTCGTCTTCCTCTCCGTCTTCTGTACCCTGTTCGCCTTCTTCGTGCAGATGTGGGCCGTCCGCCGCACCTCGCCCTCCCGGGTCAGCCTGCTGCTCGGCACCGAACCCCTGTGGGCCGCCGCGGCGGGCATCGCGCTGGGCGGCGAGCGGCTCGGCGCGGCCGGTTTCGCCGGGGTCGCGCTGGTGCTCGCGGGCACCGCCTGGGGGCGTCGCGCGGCTGGCTGAACGAATGGCCGAAAGCCGCTCGGGGAGGATCAACTCCCGGTCTAGGGTGGCGACATGCCGGTTCTGGACCTCAGTTCGATCGCCGAAGACTTCAACGAGAACCCGTACCCCCACTACGCGCGACTGCGTGCGCAGGGACCCGTCCACCGGGTGAAGGCGGCGGACGGGCAGGGGGCCTGGCTGATCGTCGGTCACCAGGAGGCCCGCCAGGCCCTCACCCACCCCGCGGTGTCCAAGAACTGGCTGACCTCCGGGCTCTACACCGACCGGGAGCGGACCGAGGCCAGCGCCAACATGATGCGCGCCGACCCGCCCGACCACACCCGGCTGCGCCGGCTGGTCTCCCGCTCCTTCGCCCCGGGCCGGATCGAGGGGCTGCGCCCGCGCATCCAGGAGATCGTCGACGGACTGCTCGACGCGATGGAGGAGCTTCCCGGGCGCCGCGCCGACCTGATCGAGGCCTTCGCCCAGCCGCTGCCGATGACCGTGATCTGCGAGCTCCTCGGGGTCCCGGAGGCCGACCGCGGCGCCTTCCACGGCTGGATCACCGAGATGGTCTCGCCCACCGGGGTCGCGTCGGAGAACGCGGCCGTGCGCGCCATGACCGCCTACACGGCCGAGCTCGTCGACGCCAGGATCGCCGACCCGGGGCAGGACCTGCTCAGCGACTGGGTGACCAGCCGGGGGGACGGTGGAGACCGGCTCTCGCGGCGGGAGCTGGTCGCCATGGCCGTCCTGATGATGGTCGGCGGGCACGAGACCACCGTGCACCTGGTCTCGAACGGGATACGGGCGCTCCTGGCCCACCCCGGCGAGCTCGCCGCCCTGCGCGCCGATCCCGGCGGGCTGATCGACGGCGCCGTCGAGGAGATCCTGCGCTACGACGGCCCGGTCGAGACGGCCACCTTCCGCTTCGCCGGCAAGGATCTGGAGATCGGCGGCACCTTCATCGAGGCGGGCTCCGCCATCCTGGTCTGCCTCGCCGCGGCGGACCGGGACCCCGCCCGCTTCGAGCGCCCCGACACCTTCGACATCCGCCGCCCCGGCCGCGGCGGGCACATCGCCTTCGGCCACGGCATCCACCACTGCGTCGCCGCCCCGCTCGGCCGGCTGGAGGGCCGCATCGCGATCCGGTCCCTCGTGGAGCGCTTCCCGGACCTCCGGGAGGAGCCGGCCGTTCTCGAATGGGCGCCCGGGACCCTGGTCCGGGGGACGACCCGCCACCCGGTGTCCTGGTAGCCGGCGTGCACCGGACGGGCGGGAGCGGCGGGCCGCGAAGGCGGGACGCCCCGGGGACCGGCTCGCGGGCCTCAGAGGTCGGGGAGCTCCTCCAGGGCCACCCGGCGCCGCTCCCGCCGCGAGAGCTCGCAGGCCTCCGCCACCCGGAACGCGGCGAGCGCCTCGACGCCGTCGCACGGATTGGGTCCTTCGCCCCGCACCAGGCGGACGAAGGCCGCCAGCTCGGCCTCGTAGGCGGGAGCGAAGCGTTCCAGGAACCCCGGCCACGGCTTGGTGGCCGGAGGCGGGCCCTGCGGTTCGGTCGAGGCGATCGGCGTACGGTCGTCCAGCCCCGTGGAGACCTGGTCCAGCTCCCCGGCCAGCTCCATCCGTACGTCGTACCCGGCGCCATTGCACCGCGTACCGGTACTGGAGACCAGCGTCCCGTCGTCCAGGGAGAGGACGGCGGCGACGGTATCGACGTCGCCGGCCTCCCGGAACCGCGCCGGTCCCGCGTCCGACCCGGTCGCGTACACCTCGCGCACCTCGTGCCCGGTCACCCAGCGGACCATGTCGAAGTCGTGCACCAGGCAGTCCCGGAACAGCCCGCCCGAGGTCCGCAGGTACTCGGCGCTCGGCGGCGAGGGGTCCGCGGTCGTGGTCCGCACGGTGTGCAGCCGGCCCAGGGCCCCGGAGCGGACCAGCGCGCGCGCCGTCGTGTAGCCCGCGTCGAAGCGGCGCATGAACCCGAGCTGGAGCACCCCGCCGACCGCCGCCACCTCGCGCAGCACCGCCAGGGTGCGCTCCAGGTCCGGGGCGACCGGCTTCTCGCAGAACACCGGCAGCCCGCCGCGGACGGCCCGTACGACCAGGTCCGCGTGCCCCTCGGTGGAGCAGGAGACCACCAGCGCGTCCACGCCCCAGGTGAAGATCTGCTCGACGGTGGGCGCGGCGGTGCCCCCGAGCCGGTCGGCGAGGCGCACCGCCCGCGCGGGGTCGGCGTCGGCGAGCAGCAGCGATCCCGCGTCCGCCTGCCGGGCCAGTGCCGCCGCGTGGAAGGAACCGATCCGGCCCGTTCCGATGAGCCCGATGCGCATGCACTCAACGTGGCCCCGTCCGGGGGAGCTGTCAATCTGTCCCGCTGTGTCCGGCACGGTCCGCAATGGCCCCGATGACCTTGCATGGTGCACTGTGACGGATACTGGGCGGCTGCGGCTTGAAACATATGACCGTTTCGGCGACCGGCTACCGCGGCGGGACAGCGCTCGCGGGCCGGCCCGACAGGCGAAAGGCACGGGCAGACGTGGCTAGGGTTCGGACAGGGGTACGCCTCGTGGGCGCGGTGCTCGCGGCGGTACTGGGTGCCTCCCTCGTGGGCTGCAGCAGTACGGGCGGCAAGCGCGCCGAGGACCGCGCGAAGGCCGAGGCGGCGGGCCGGCCCGCCGTTTCCACCCCGCGCTGGACCTTCGCGATGGTCACCCACGCGGGAGACGGCGACACCTTCTGGGACATCGTGCAGAAGGGGGCCAAGGAGGCCGCGGCGAAGGACAACATCAACTTCGTCTACGCCCACGACGACCAGGCGCAGCAGCAGGCCCAGTTCGTCCAGAACGCCATCGACCAGGAGGTCGACGGGCTGATCGTCTCCCTCGCCAAGCCCGAGGCCCTCAAGGACGTCCTGGCCAAGGCCACCAAGGCCGGCATCCCGGTGATCACGGTCAACTCCGGATCGGCCCAGTCCGCCGAGTACGGGGCGCTCACCCACATCGGCCAGGACGAGGTCATCGCCGGCGAGGCGGTCGGCACCGAGCTGGGCAAGCGCGGCCGCAAGAAGGCCGTCTGCGTCCTGCACGAGCAGGGCAACGTGGGCCACGAGCAGCGCTGCGCCGGAGCGAAGAAGACCTTCGCCGAGTCCGGCGGGACCATGGAGAACCTGTACGTCGAGGGCACCAACATGCCGTCCGTCCAGGCGGCCCTCCAGGCCAAGCTCCAGGCCGACCCCTCCGTCGACGCGATCGTCACCCTCGGCGCGCCCTTCGCCCCCACGGCCGTCAAGGCCAAGGACGCGGCGGGCAGCAAGGCCGAGGTCGACACCTTCGACCTGAACGCCTCCGTGGCCCGCGACCTGAAGTCCGGCGCCCTCGGGTTCGCCGTCGACCAGCAGCCCTACCTCCAGGGATACGAGGCCGTGGACCTGCTCTGGCTCTACCGCTACAACGCCGACGTGCTCGGCGGTGGCCGGCCCGTGCTCACCGGACCCCAGATCGTCACCGGGGCCGAGGCGGCCACCCTGGAGAAGTTCATCAACCGGGGCAGCCGATGACCACCGTCACCAAGACCCCCGCTCCCGCCGCCGGCCCGCGCGACGAGAGGCTCGCGCCCACCTCGCTGCTGCGCCGCCTGCTCGGCCGGCCCGAGCTCGGCGCGGTGGTCGGCGCTGCCGCCGTCTTCGTCTTCTTCTCCTTCGCCGCCGACAGCTTCCTGCGGGCCTCCAGCCTGAGCACGATCCTGTACTCGGCCTCCACCATCGGCATCATGGCCGTCCCGGTGGCCCTGCTCATGATCGGCGGGGAGTTCGACCTGTCCGCCGGGGTCATGGTCACCTCGTCGGCGCTGCTCAGCTCGATGTTCAGCTACCAGATGACCGCCAACGTCTGGGTGGGCGTCCTCGTATCGCTGCTGGTCACCCTGGGGATCGGGTTCTTCAACGGGTTCATGCTGACCCGCACGAAACTGCCCAGCTTCATCATCACGCTCGGCACCTTCCTGATGCTGACCGGCCTGAACCTCGGCTTCACCAAGCTGATCAGCGGCTCGGTCTCCACCAAGACCATCGCCGACATGGAGGGCTTCCCCTCCGCCCGCGCGCTCTTCGCCTCGCAGTGGACCTTCGGCTCGGTCACCCTCAAGGTCACCATCCTGTGGTGGCTGGTCCTGGTCGCCGTGGCCACCTGGATCCTGCTGCGCACCCGCGCCGGCAACTGGATCTTCGCCGTCGGCGGCGGCGCGGACGCCGCCCGCGCGACCGGCGTACCCGTCGTGAAGACCCGTATCGGCCTGTACATGGGCGTCGCCCTGTGCGCCTGGATCTCCGGGCAGCACATCCTCTTCTCGTTCGACGTGGTCCAGTCGGGCGAGGGCGTCGGCAACGAGTTCCTCTACATCATCGCGGCCGTCATCGGCGGCTGTCTGATGACCGGCGGCTACGGCTCGGCCATCGGCTCCGCCGTGGGCGCCTTCATCTTCGGCATGACCAGCAACGGCATCGTGTACGCCCAGTGGAACCCGGACTGGTTCAAGTTCTTCCTCGGCGCGATGCTGCTCCTGGCCACGCTGCTCAACGCATGGGTCCGCAAGCGGGCGGAGGCGAAGTGATGACCGAGACCGCACCCGAGACCGGGACCGCACCCGCCCTGGTGAAGCTGACCGACGTCAGCAAGTACTACGGCAACATCCGCGCCCTCCAGGGCGTCTCCCTGGAGGTCTCCGCCGGCGAGATCACCTGCGTCCTCGGCGACAACGGCGCAGGCAAGTCCACCCTCATCAAGATCATCGCGGGGTTGCACCGGCACGACGCCGGCACCTTCGAGATCGAGGGCGAGGAGACCGTGCTCGCCAACCCGCGCGCCGCCCTCGACCACGGCATCGCCACCGTCTACCAGGACCTCGCCGTGGTCCCGCTCATGCCCGTCTGGCGCAACTTCTTCCTCGGCTCCGAGCCCACCAAGGGCCGCGGCCCCTTCCGCCGGCTCGACGTGGAGCTCATGCGCGAGACCACCCGCGCCGAGCTGCTGCGCATGGGCATCGACCTGCGGGACGTGGACCAGCCCATCGGCACCCTCTCCGGTGGCGAGCGGCAGTGCGTGGCCATCGCCCGCGCGGTCCACTTCGGCGCGAAGGTCCTGGTGCTCGACGAGCCCACCGCCGCCCTCGGCGTCAAGCAGTCCGGGGTGGTCCTCAAGTACGTGGCCGCGGCCCGTGACGCGGGTCTCGGCGTGGTCCTGATCACCCACAACCCGCACCACGCGTACCTGGTGGGGAACCGTTTCGTGCTGCTCAAGCGCGGCACCATGGCGGGCAGCCACACCCGCGAGTCGATCACCCTGGACGAGCTCACCCGGCAGATGGCGGGCGGCTCCGAGCTCGACGAACTGAGCCACGAACTGGAGCGGGTGGCAGAATCAGGATCCGACACCGCATCCGCCTCCCCGCCGGCCACTCCATCCGACCAGGCACCGGGCCCCACTCAGGGCCCCGCCGCACCCTGAGGGACGACACGACTCGATGAGCACGTACCGGGACTTCACGCTCGCCCACCGGGGGGCGGCGCGGGGCACCGTGCTGCGGACCATCGGGACCCGTGAGCGCAGGTCGCACCTGACCGCACCGCGCGTTCCGACCGTCGGCATCGACATCGGCGGCACCAAGGTGATGGCCGGGGTCGTCGACGCCGACGGGGTCATCCTGGAGAAGATCCGGACCGAGACCCCGGACAAGTCCAAGAGCCCCAAGGTGGTCGAGGACACCATCGTCGAGCTGGTCCTGGACCTCTCCGACCGGCACGACGTGCACGCGGTCGGCATCGGCGCCGCCGGCTGGGTCGACGCCGACCGCTCCCGCGTCCTGTTCGCCCCGCACCTGGCCTGGCGCGACGAACCGCTGCGCGACGCGCTCCAGTCCCGGCTCGCGGTCCCGGTCATGGTGGACAACGATGCCAACACCGCCGCCTGGGCCGAGTGGCGCTTCGGCGCCGGCCGGGGCGAGGACCACCTGGTCATGATCACCCTGGGCACCGGTATCGGCGGGGCCATCCTCGAAGGCGGCCAGGTCAAGCGCGGCCGCTACGGGGTCGCGGGCGAGTTCGGCCACATGCAGGTGGTCCCCGGGGGCCACCGTTGCCCCTGCGGCAACCGCGGCTGCTGGGAGCAGTACAGCTCCGGAAACGCCCTGGTCCGCGAGGCCCGCGAGCTGGCCGCCGCCGACTCCCCGGTCGCCCACAACCTCATCGCCCGGGTCGGCGGCAACGTCTCGGAGATCACCGGGCCGCTCATCACCGAGCTGGCCCGCGAGGGCGACGCCATGTGCGTCGAGCTCCTCCAGGACATCGGCCAGTGGCTCGGCGTGGGCATCGCCAACCTCGCCGCCGCCCTCGACCCCTCCTGCTTCGTCATCGGCGGCGGCGTCAGCGCCGCCGACGACCTGCTGATCGGCCCCGCCCGCGAGGCCTTCCGCCGCCACCTCACCGGCCGCGGCTACCGCCCCGAGGCCCGCATCGCCAAGGCCCAGCTCGGCCCCGAGGCCGGCATGGTCGGCGCCGCCGACCTCTCCCGGCTCGTCGCCCGCCGCTTCCGCCGCGCCACGCGCCGGCGCGTCGAGCGGTACGAGCGCTACGCGCAGTTCGGCCGGCGCGACACCACCACCGGCCCCGAGGACCAGGACCAGCAGTGACACCGCCTTCCCTGCCCCGCCAGGCCCCGTCGCCCGACGAGCGGTCCGGCGGGCCGATCCCCGCCGAGGACCGCAAGCACGTCGTGCGGCGCCGCTGGATCACGGCGATCATCATCCTGCTGCTGGTCGGCGTCCCGGCGGGCTACCTCGCCGTCTCCGCCCAGCAGAGCCGCCAGAGCGGTCGCGACAAGGCCTCCAAGGTGGGAGCCGCCAAGGTCCGCACCGGCTGGCCCTCCAAGGTCCAGCGCAGCATCTACGAGGTCCCGATCCCGGCGACGGCCTCGCGGGTCGGGTACCTGGAGACCAACAACTGGCACACCAGCCGGCTGTACGTCCAGTTCGGGCTCACCCCGGAGGAGCTCGACACCTTCCTGGCGGCCGTCGGCACCAGCCGCGAGGACCTGACCGACGGGGTGTCGATCTCCCCGAGCGACACCAGGATCGCCGGCTGGAACTGGGACGCGCAGGGCAGCTGGGCCGGGATCACCCTGGAGGGCCCGGACCGCCGGCCCACCCGTGACATCACCGTCGACCTCAGCCACCCCGGGTACCCCAAGGTCTACGTGGTCTCCAAGGCCGTGCCGTAGGCCTTCCGGCCGGCGCGGGTAGAGTGCCGCTCGGGGCGGGGCCGTAGCGCAGAGGTCGTCGCGCGCGGTCTCCAACATCGCGAGGACGCCGGTTCGAATCCGGTCGGCTCCGTCTTCCGGCGTCTTCTCGACGTGCCCCGGCGCCCGCGCGGCTAGCCTTGGGATCATGAAGCTCACCAAGCGGCTGCACTCCTGCGTCCAGCTGGAGAAGGACGGGCGCGTGCTCGTCATCGACCCGGGCGCCTTCAGCGAACCGGACGCCGGCCTCGGTGCCGACGTCCTGCTCGTCACCCACGAGCACCCCGACCACTTCGAGGAGGGCCGGCTGCGCGCCGCCCTCGACGCGAACCCGGCGGCGCAATTGTGGACCCTGCGCAGCGTCGCGGAGAAGCTCGCCCCCGCCTATCCGGACCGCGTCCACACCGTGGGCCACGGGGACGCCTTCACCGCGGCCGGATTCGAGGTCCAGGTGCACGGCGAGCTGCACGCCGTGATCCACCCGGACATCCCGCGGATCACCAATGTCGGCTACCTGGTGGACGGTTCCGTCTTCCATCCGGGGGACGCGCTGACCGTGCCCGCGGCCCCCGTCGAAACCCTCATGCTCCCGGTGCACGCGCCCTGGAACAAGATCGCCGAAGTGATCGACTACGTCCGCGAGGTCAAACCGCGCCAGACCCTCGCCATCCACGACGCCGGTCTGACCGACCTCGTGCTGCCGATCTACGCCAACCAGATCGGCAACCTCGGCGGCGCCGAGTACGGCCGGCTCACCCCGGGGCACGCGGCCGACCTGTGACTGCCGGTGCCGGGCGGTAGGTTGGACGGCATGCGTATCGCCACGTTCAACGTCAACTCGATCACCGCCCGGCTGCCGCGCCTGCTGGCCTGGCTGGAGAGCTCCGCCGCGGATGTCGTGTGCATCCAGGAGACCAAGTGCTCCGCGGAGCAGTTCCCGTACGAGGAGCTCCGCGCGCTGGGCTACGTGTCGGCCGTCAACGCCACCGGCCGGTGGAACGGCGTGGCCCTGCTCTCCAAGGTCGGGCTGGAGGACGTGGTCGTGGGGCTGCCCGGCGGGCCCGACTACGAGGGCGTCCAGGAGCCCCGCGCCATCTCCGCGACCTGCGGCGGCGTGCGCGTCTGGTCGGTGTACGTGCCCAACGGGCGCGAGGTCGAGCACGACCACTACGGCTACAAGCTGGACTGGTTCCGGGCCCTGTCCGCCGCCGTCGCGCAGGACGCGGCGGGGGAGCGCCCCTTCGCGGTGCTCGGCGACTTCAATGTGGCCCCGACCGACGAGGACGTCTACGACCCGGCGGTCTTCGAGGGCCTGACCCACGTCACCCCCGCCGAGCGGGCCGCCCTGGAGACGCTGCGGGCGGCCGGGCTCTCCGACGTCTTCCCGCGCGCGCTCAAGTACGACCGGCCGTACACCTTCTGGGACTACCGGATGCTGGCGTTCCCGAAGAACAGGGGCATGCGCATCGACCTGGTCTACGGCAACGAGGCCTTCACCAAGGCCGTCACCGACTCCTACGTGGACCGCGAGGAGCGCAAGGGCAAGGGCGCCTCCGACCACGCACCGGTCGTCGTCGACCTGGAGCTCTAGGCCGCCTGACCCCGCCCCGCGGGAGCCCCGAAGCGGGCGAGGCAGTGCCACACCTTCTTGAGGGCCTGCTCGTCGTCGTGGCCGGCGAGCAGGGCCTCCCCGATGATCCGGGGATCGAGCCGTCCGCCGGCCGCGATGGTCGCGCCCAGGTCCACGTACTCCTGTCCGCGGTAGTCGGGGTGCAGCCGCAGTTCCCCGACGGAAAGTTCGAACCCGCCGTGCCACTCCAGCGGACAGGGCAGGCGAAGCGCGGCGGCCTCCACCGCGGTGCCGCGGTAGCACGGGTCCAGGACCAGCGCCTCCACATCGCGGTCCAGCTCGACCGGTCCGTGCACCTGCGCCTCGACGTAGTCGTCCAGGGCGTCCTGGTCGTCGGCCTCGGCCAGCGCGATCAGCGGCATGCGGTCCGCGACACCGAAGTCCGTGGGTTCGAGGAAGCTGTCGGGATAGCAGAACGTGGTCCGTGCCAGGGACCCGGCGGTCAGCCGGAAGTGGGCGGACCCGAAGCGCGGCGCACCGCCGACCGGCTTGCGGCGGAAGTTCAGGGCCCCGTAGACGGGCCGCTCGTGGGCGGGTGCTTCGTCGTAGGCCTCGGCGAAGATCCTGCTCTCCCAGCGCCACCGGTCACCGCCGGGGTGGGCGGTCAGACCGCCGTTGCCCACGCCCGTGACGAACTGTGAGCTGTAGGTGCCCTCCCGTGCCAGGGCGTCCAGGATCGGTGTGCCGCGCACCTGCCGGTCCGGGTGGAAGTTGAGGGTCACGCGCAGGGCCGGATCCACGGGATCGCCGGACGAGAGCCCGGCGACGTGGCGCAGGGCCCGTTCCCGCGGGGTGGCTGGGGCCTCGGGGTTCATGGGGCCAGTCTCTCCGACGGTGAGCATCCGGTGCACGCGGATTGTCCTCAGGGCCTGTGATCCTCAGGCGCGCCCTATGGCCGGTCGCGGATCCTGGTGTCAGGCTGACCCCATGAACATCCCTTTTCTGGCCAACTGGATCAACCGACATGAAACGGACCGGGGCGCGGGACTCGCCGCGGCTCTCGCGGAGGATCCCGAGGGCATCAACGAGTTGTTCGCGGAATGCGAGATGCTGCGCGCCCACGCGCGCCAGGCCGGGCTCGAACTGGACGGGACTCCGGGCTCGTTGGAGGAGATCGACCAGCTGATGCCGCGCTGGCGCCGGGACCCGGAGATCACCCCGTGGCTCGGCAACGACGCGGGGTTCTACCTCGGGACCGTGATCGTCCGCTCCGTTCCGGGCGCCGCCTGGCATGTGTGGCCCAACGGGCAGCCGATGATCAGGCTGGCCTCGGGCCGTGAGCTCAACGTGGTCGAGTCGGGGGTCTCCTGGGCGATGACGGGATCCCCCGAGCTCAGCCAGGCGTACGCCGAGGCCTCGGAGGGCTGACGCCCGGCCGCCTCCGGGAGGCCGATCTCCACGGAAGGCTGACCTCGTGGGCCTTTATACGGCTTTTAGGCGTGTCGCGGTGAAGTGCCCTTCCGAGGCTGGATAGTTTGCGCTGACCTCGACACACCGACAAGTGGGCAGGGCAGCGTATGGCCGTCGATCCTTTGATCGAGCTGCGGGACGTCAACAAGCACTTCGGACAACTGCACGTCCTCCAGGACATCAACCTCACCGTCGGCCGCGGGGAGGTGGTGGTGGTCATCGGCCCCTCCGGCTCCGGGAAATCGACCCTGTGCCGGGCGATCAACCGGCTGGAGACCATCGAGTCGGGCACGATCACGCTCGACGGGAAACCGCTGCCGGCCGAGGGCAAGGAGCTCGCCGCGCTGCGCGCGGACGTGGGGATGGTCTTCCAGTCCTTCAACCTCTTCGCGCACAAGACGGTCCTCGCCAACGTCTCCCTCGCACAGGTCAAGGTGAGGAAGCGCAAGAAGGAGGAGGCGGACAAGCGCTCCCGCGAGCTCCTGGAGCGGGTCGGTCTCGCGAACCAGGCCGAGAAGTTCCCGGCCCAGCTCTCCGGCGGTCAGCAGCAGCGCGTGGCCATCGCCCGCGCGCTCGCCATGAACCCCAAGGCCCTCCTCTTCGACGAGCCCACCTCCGCGCTCGACCCGGAGATGATCAACGAGGTGCTGGAGGTCATGCAGCAGCTCGCCGCGGAGGGCATGACCATGGTCGTGGTCACCCACGAGATGGGCTTCGCCCGCTCCGCCGCCAACCGCGTCGTGTTCATGGCCGACGGGAAGATCGTCGAGGACCGGACCCCGGAGGCCTTCTTCACCGCCCCCGAGAGCGACCGGGCCAAGGACTTCCTCTCCAAGATCCTCAAGCACTGAGGGGCGGCCCGATGAGACTGCTTCCGATGCGAGCCCCGCGTACCCGCGTCCTGCCCGCCCTCGCCGCCACCCTCCTCCTCGTCGGCGGCCTCGCCGGCTGCGGGAAGTCCGGCAGTCCGCAGGTCAAGGGACCGCAGCCCGAGGACCTGCCCGTCTACCAGGTCGCCACCGGCTTCCAGCTGCCGGACTCCCCGACCTGGACGAAGGCCAAGAAGCGCGGTCACCTCGTGGTCGGCGCCAAGGAGGACCAGCCGTACATGGGGGAGAAGGACCCGGCGAGCGGCCGCTACTCCGGCTTCGACATCGAGATCGCCAAGATGATGTCCGCCTCGCTGGGCTTCGATCCCAAGTCGATCGAGTTCAAGACCATCGCCTCCGCCAACCGTGAGACGGCCCTGCAGAACGGCCAGATCGACTACTACGTCGGCACCTACACGATCAACGACAACCGCAAGAAGCAGGTCGGCTTCGCCGGCCCCTACTTCCTCGCCGGGCAGTCCCTGCTCGTGCGGAAGGGGGAGACGGAGATCAAGGGCCCCGAGGACCTCGCCGGCAAGAAGGTCTGCTCCGCCGTCGGCTCCACCCCCTACCAGCGGCTCCAGAAGGAGTTCCCGCGGGCCGTACTCGTCGCCTACGACACGTACTCGATCTGCGTGGACAACCTGCTGACCTATCAGGTCGACGCCGTCTCCACGGACGACTCCATCCTCCTCGGCTACGCGGCCAAGGTCCCCGAGGAGCTCAAGGTGGTCGGCAAACCCTTCTCTGAGGAGCCCTACGGCATCGGCGTTCCGCGCTCCGACAACGCCCTGCGGTTCGCCCTCGACGACGCCCTCGCCGAGAACGAGAAGAACGGCAACTGGAAGAAGGCCTACGAGGCCACGCTCGGCCTCTCCGGCGAGCCCGCGCCGACACCGCCCGCCATCGACCGCTACCCGGCGAGCTGAGGGGAGAGCGCACCGCCATGGACGTACTCACCGAAAACTTCTCGCTCTACGGGAAGGGCTTCCTGGGCACCGTGGAACTCACGGTCTACGCCTCCCTCGTCGCCCTGGTCCTCGGATTCCTGATGGCCTCCTTCCGCGTCGCCCCCGTCGGCTCCTTCCGGGTCTTCGGCACCGTCTGGGTGACCATCCTGCGCAACACCCCGCTCACCCTGCTCTTCTTCGCCGTCCTGCTCGGCCTGCCCCGCTTCGGCCTGGTCCTGCCCTTCCAGCTCTTCGCCGTGCTGGCCCTGGGCTGTTACACCTCGGCCTTCATCTGCGAGGCCCTGCGCTCGGGCATCAACACCGTGCCCAAGGGCCAGGGCGAGGCGGCCCGCAGCCTCGGCATGTCCTTCGGCCAGACCCTGGGCACGGTCGTCCTGCCCCAGGCCTTCCGCTCCGTCATCCCGCCCATCGGCTCCACGCTGATCGCGCTCGCCAAGAACTCCGCGATCGCGGGTGCGTTCAGCGTCACCGAGCTGCTGGGCACGTACAAGACCCTCAACGAGCTGGGCTACAGCATCATCTGGACCTTCGTCTGGATCGCGGTGGGCTACCTGATCATCACCCTGTCCATCAGCGCGCTGTTCAACGTGCTCGAGAAGCGCTTCGGAGTCGCCCGATGACCGCGCACGCGCTCCACGGTGACCTGGAGTCCACCGCCCTCTACGACCTGCCGGGCCCGCGCGCCCAGCGCCGCCACTTCTTCTACGGGATCGCCTCGACGGCCGTCATCCTCGGACTGCTCGGCTGGCTGCTCTACCTGCTCTTCGACACGAACCAGTTCACCGCCGCCAAGTGGAGCCCCTTCACCTACAAGGGCATCCAGGAACTGCTGCTCAAGGGCCTCTGGAACACCCTCAAGGCCTTCGCCTACGCCTCGGTGCTCTCGCTCGTGCTCGGAGCGGTGCTCGCGACCGGCCGGCTCTCGGTCCACCGGCCGGTGCGCTGGCTGTCCACGCTGTGCGTGGAGTTCTTCCGGGCCATGCCGGTGCTGGTGATGATCTTCTTCATCTTCGTCGCGCTCAAGGTCCAGCCGCTGCCCGCGCTGGTCGCCGGACTGACCCTGTACAACGGCTCGGTGCTGGCCGAGGTCTTCCGGACGGGCATCAACTCGGTGGAGAAGGGCCAGCGCGAGGCCGCGTACGCCCTGGGCATGCGCAAGACCCAGGTGATGACCTACATCCTGGCCCCGCAAGGGATCCGGGCGATGCTGCCCACGATCATCAGCCAGCTCGTCGTCGCCCTGAAGGACACCTCGCTCGGCTACCTGATCACCTATGAGGAGTTCCTGCACGCGGGCAAGCTGATCGCCGCCAACCTCGACTACGACCTGCCCTTCATCCCCGTAGTGATGATCATCTCGCCGATCTACATCGGGATGTGCATGCTCCTTTCCTGGTTCGCCACCTGGGTGGCCCGGCGCGAGCGCGGCAATCCCAAGACCAAGGCGGTCGGCATCGACATCGACACGGCCGACCCCTCAGCGGCGCTGCCGGGCCGGATCTGACCCGAGGGCGGAGCCCCCTGAGCCACACCCGGCCCGGCTGCAGCCGTGGATCACTGCTCGCGCAGCGGCACCGAGACGTACGAGGGATCGGTGCGCGGCGAGGAGAAGGTCAGCTGCGCGCCGGTCGGGTTGTGCTCGATGTACAGCGGGTCGACGCTGTCGACGACGACCGCGAGGCGGTGTCCGGCCGGGACGTCGTAGGCGGTGGAGAAGAGCTCCAGGTCCACGCCGAAGGACTGACCGGCCGGCTTGCCGTGGAAGGTGTACGGGGCGTTGCTGATCAGCTTCCCGATGCCGAGCGGGCCCACGTCGTAGAGGTACGCGACGAAGGTGCCGTCGGACTTCGAGGGGGTCAGCGTGGTGTGCACCTTGACCGTGCCCCGGACGCGGCGCTCCTTCTCGTAGCGCGGTGACTGCCAGACGGCGGCGAAGGCGCGGGGGAGCAGCGGGATGGAGGCGGCGGGCGGCGCCTGGGCGATCTGGTCGAGCAGGCTGGAGAGCATGACGATCCCGCCGTTGGCGCCGGAGTCGATGCCGGTGAACAGGTGCTCGCTGTCGGAGAGCATCAACTTCTCGGCGCCGCCGGAGCCGACGGACTTCCAGTCCGTGTAGCCCTCGTACCCGCCGTCGCTGCGGGGCTTGATCTGCACCGGGGCCTCGGTGTCGACGCCGTTGGCCGCGCCCTTGAGGTAGCGGTCGAACCAGCGGTGGGCGTTGGTCCAGGTGTCGTTGGGCAGTCCGAGGAGCCCGGTCAGCTCGGCGGTGGCGTGGTCGCCGGGGCGGAACTCCAGGCGCTTGGGGCCGGTCAGCTTCTCGAAGAACTTCGCGTACTGGTTGGGCGGGAAGATGGTGTCGCCCCAGGCGTTGCCGAGCATGATCGCGGCGCCGTTGGCGTTGATCGCGTCCACCTTCTCGGCGGCCGAGCGCTTCTTGCCCCACTCGATCATCTGCGGTTCCCGGTCCAGCTTCGAGCCGAGGAAGTCGCCGAGGATCTGCTGGAGTTCGGGGCCGGGCCGCCCGGTGAGGAAGCCGGCGCCACCGAGCAGGGCGGCGGCCTGGAGGTGCTGGGTGCGGCCGGAGTAGATGGACTCGATGAGATCGGCCCAGCCGCTGAGCGCGACCACGGCCTTGATGCGCGGATCGCTCGCGGAGGCCAGCAGGCTGATGCCGGCGCCGTACGAGACCCCGCCCGTGCCGATGTGGGCGGCGTCGGCCGGGGTGTTGGCGAGCGCCCAGTCGATGACGGCGGAGACGTCGGCGATGTCCTTCGGGCCCGCGGTCTCGATCTCGCCGCCGGAGAGCCAGAAGCCGCGGGAGGTGTAACTGACCACCACGTAGCCGGAGTCGGCGAGCTGCTTGGCCTGGGCGATGTATTCGATCTGCGGCATGCCCCAGCTCGTCGGCAGCACGATCAGCGGGTACTTCATGCCGGCTCGGGCGCCCGCCGGGGTGAAGACGTTGCCCTTGAGGGTGATGCCGCCGGAGCCGGGGATGTCGTGGAAGGTGATCGCCGACGAGGCCTCGGAGGTGATGGCGGTCGTGCGGGCGGGAGCCGCCTGGGCCTGATGGGGGGCCAGCCCCAGGGCGGCTGCTGCCAGTACGACCGCCATGGCAGTCGCGGTGCTGGTGGTGCGGACCGTGCGGACCATCGATCGCTCCTCGCGTGTGCCGGGTGTCAAAGTGACCCGACGGTAACGGGAGGGGCTTACCGCTAGTAACCCGTGAGTAAGTTACGTGCCGGTAACGATTGAACGAAGGTCAGTCGGCAGGGGTTGTCGGTGGGGGCCGGTCGGCAGGGGTCAGCCGACCTGCTGGGTGCCGGTGCCGGTCACGGCGCTCTTGCCCTGCCACTGCTCCCAGGTCATGTTCCACTCGCCGTAGCCGTTGCCGGGGTCCGGGTTGCCCTTGGAGCCCTTGCCCACGACCTCGAAGGGGTCGCCGACCTGCGCCGCCGCGAAGAAGGCCTTGGCGTTGGCGTCGCTCATCCCGACGCAGCCGGAACTGGTGTTGGCCCGGCCGAAGTTGGCGGTGTTCCACGGCGCGGCGTGCACGTACATGCCCGACCAGGTCAGCCGGATCGAGTAGTCGACGTCCTTGTCGTAGGCGTCGCCCAGGCCCACGGTCTCGGAGTTCATCCGGATCGTGCCCTCCTTCGCCATCAGGACCATCTTGCCGTCCCAGGAGGCCTTCTTGCCGCCCGGAGTGCCGGCCGAGATCGGGATGGTGTCGACGGTCTGGCCGCCTTCGGTGACCGACATCTGCTTGGAGTTGAGGTCCACCTTGATCTGGCGGTCCTTGCCGATCTTGAACTCAGTGTTGTAGTCCTTCACGAACATCCCACCGCCCGGGCCGGAGTCGACACCGTTCAGGTTCATCTGGACCTTCACGTCGGTGCCGGACTTCCAGTACTCCTTGGGGCGCCAGTCCACCCGGTCCCGGCCCGAGTAGTCCTTGATCCAGCCCCAGGAGCCCACGGTGTTGTCCGAGGTGGTGACCTTGAGCTGCTTCTCGACCTCGGCCTTGTTCTTCACCGGGTTGTCGAAGACGATCGAGACCGGCATGGCCACACCCACGGTGGCGCCCTTGGAGATGTTGATCGAGACCTTGTTCACCTTGTCGGGAGCCGAGGTCTTGAACGTGGTGGTCGCGCTCTGGCTGTCCGTGTTCTGGGCCTCGACCTTGTACTCCGCCGAGGGCAGGGCGTTGCCCTGCGAGGTCCAGGTCTTGCCGTCCTCGGATATCTGCCCGGGCAGCTCCCCGCCCTTGGCGTCCGTGACCTTCACGGAGGCGAGCTTCCCGTCCGCGATCGTCACGGTCACCGGCGCGCCCGCCTTCACCTGGTCGCCGGTGAGGTTCACCGAGACCGCCATGGCCGGCTTCTCCTTCATCTCAGCCTTGGCTCCGCCACCCGCGGCGGCGCCACCACCGCAGGCCGCAAGTGAGGCGGCCAGCAAAGCGGTACCGGCCGCGATGGCGGTGCGGCTGCGTACAGAGAAGACCCGGCGTGTGCGGCTCAACGAAAACCCCTCCGAAGTAATGATCGTCCGCAAAAGAAGATGCGCACGGAACAACTCTAGGTTGCGGGAGATCAGGAAAACTTCAGGATTTCCCATGTGACATGGACCGCAGCGATACGGTCATCGTCCGGTCACAATCGCCGGACACGGCGGTCACGGGCACCTGTGAGAGTCCTGTACATCCACCGATTTGGGCGTACAGGACGTACAGGAAGGCCGGTCAGCCGTGTGTGCACTGCTCGTGACCCCCACCCAGCCGCAGCAGACCCGAAGCCGGGACAGGGAGCTCACCGTGCGCTCGCTGTCCGTTCCGGAATATCAGGCATTCCTTTCCCGGCATGGCCGGGCCAGCTTTCTCCAGTACCCGTCCTGGGGTGACGTAAAGGACCTTTGGCGCTCGGAAAGGGTCGGATGGCACTACCCCGGCGGTGAATTGGAGGGGGCCGGGCTCGTTCTCTACCGTCAATTCCCGGGCACCCGCAAATACTTCGCCTACCTGCCCGAAGGGCCCGTCGCCGACTGGGCCGACCCCGACATCGACCGCTGGCTGACCCCCCTCAAGAACCACCTCAAGGCCTCCGGCGCCTTCGCCGTCCGCATCGGTCCGACCCCCGCCTACCGCCGCTGGGACGCGGCCGCCGCCAAGGCCGGCACCGGCCCGGGCCGGCAGATCTCCGACGTGCTCGCCACCGAGGTCGACCCGGTCGGCGCCGCGCTCGCCGACCGGCTGCGCACCCGCGGCTGGAAGCGCTGCGGGGGCGAGGACGATGGCGACGCCCAGCCCCGCCACGTCTTCCGCGTCCCGCTCGCCGGGCGCACCCTCGACGACCTGTGGTCGGGACTGAACCAGGAATGGCGGCGCAATGTGCGCAAGGCCACGAAGGCGGGGGTCGAGACGGTCCTCGGAGGCGCCGCCGAGCTCCCCGAGTTCTACCGGCTGCTGCGCATCACCGAGGAACGCGACGGCTTCCGCCTCGGCCGCTCGCTCGCGTACTACCAGCAGCAGTACGAGGTCCTGAACGCCGAGGAACCCGGCCGCATGCGCCTCTACCTGGGCATCCACCAGGGCGAGATCCTCGCCGCGCACACCATGATCGTGGCCGGCAGCCGGGTCTGGTACCAGACCGGCGCCTCCGCGGACCACCGCCGCGAGGTCCGCCCCAGCAACGCCCTGCAGTGGCGCATGATGTGTGACGCACATGCCCTCGGAGCGGACGAATACGACATGCGCGGGGTACCCTCCACCCTCGACCCCGACGAACGTTCCTTCGGGCTGCTGCGCTGGAAGCTCGGCACCGGCGGGCAGGTCGTCGAAACCCTCGGCGAGTGGGAGACCTCCATGGACGGATACGCCAACACGGCCCTCTACAAGGCTTTCCAGGCGTACATGGCCCGCCGGTGACCCTCGCAGACCCCAGAGCGGCCGGCACCCCGGCCGCGCAGGACACCGCCGCCGCGGCGGCGACCGGCCCCGGCACCGACAGCGCGGCACCGAAGAAGACCTCGGTGCTGCGCAGCGGCGCGCTCATGGCCGCCGGCTCGATCGTCTCGCGCGCCACCGGCTTCGTCCGCTCCGCCGTGATCGGCGCCGCGCTCGGCACCGCCTTGCTCGGCGACGGCTACGCGGTCGCCAACACCGTCCCGAACATCCTGTACATCCTGCTCATCGGCGGCGCCCTCAACGCCGTCTTCGTGCCCGAGCTGGTCCGCGCCGCCAAGGAGCACGCCGACGGCGGCGCCGCCTACACCGACCGGCTGCTCACCGTCTGCACGGCCGCGCTGGTGGTGCTCACCGCCGCCGCCGTCCTGGCCGCCCCGCTGATCGTCTCGGCGTACACCGGCTACAGCGGCGCCCAGCAGTCCACCACCGTGGCCCTGGCCCGGTACTGCCTCCCGCAGATCCTGTTCTACGGGCTGTTCACGCTGCTGGGGCAGGTGCTCAACGCCCGCGGCCGGTTCGGCGCCATGATGTGGACCCCGGTCCTCAACAACCTCGTCGTCATCGCCGTCTTCGCGCTGTTCCTCACCCTCTCGAACGGGTCCGGTGGAACGCTGAGCGCCTCCGACACCCGGCTGCTGGGCATCGGCACCACCGCCGGCATCGTCGTCCAGGCCCTCGGCCTGATCCCCTCGCTGCGCGCCGCCCGCTTCCGCTGGCGGCCCCGCTTCGACTGGCGCGGCAGCGGCCTGGCCCGCCCGCTGCGCAACGCGGGCTGGCTCGTCATGCTCGTCCTGACCAACCAGATCGCGTACTGGGTCGTGACCCGGCTCTCCACCGCCACCGGCGAGCACGCCGTCGCCGAGGGCCTCGCGGGCGGCGCCGGCTACCTCGCCTACAGCAACGCCTACCTGCTGTGGATGGTCCCGCAGGGCATCATCACCGTCTCCCTCGTCACCGCCCTCATGCCCCGGATGAGCGCCGCCGCCACCGACGGCGACCTCGCGGGCGTGCGCAAGGACGTCTCCTACGCGCTGCGCTCCAGCGCGGCCCTGGTCGTCCCTGCCGCCGCGCTCTACGCAGCCCTCGCCCCCTGGGTGATCGGCGCCGTCTTCGAGCACGGCCGCACCGGCGCCGCCGACGTGACCGTCATGGCCGGCATGCTCGCCGCCTTCGCACCGGGCCTCATCGCCTACTCCGCGCAGTACGTGCTCTCCCGCGGCTTCTACGCCCTCTCCGACACCCGGACCCCCTTCTTCCTCAACCTCTCCATCGCCGCCCTCAACGCCGGGCTGTCGGCCGCCGCGTACCTCCTGCTGCCGCCGCGCTGGGCGGTCACGGGCATGGCCGCGGCCTGCTCGGTCGCCTACGTGGTGGGCGCGGCCGTCACCGCGTACGTGCTGTCCCGGCGGCTCGGCCCGCGTGCGGGGACCCGTAAGGAACGCCGGAACACCGCCGTACGGACCCACCTGCGGCTCCTCGCCGCCTGCGCCCCGGCGGCCGTCGCCGGGTACGCCGCGGCGCGCTCCGCCGACCGGTTCGCGGACCTCCCCGGGATGCTCGGGAACATCACCGGGGCCGCGGCGGGAACCGTGGTGATCGTCCTCGTCGTCGTACTCCTCGCCCGCCCCCTGCGGATCACGGAGATCACCGACCTGCTGGCCTCCGTACGGCGCAGAACCGGCCGCTAGGCCGGACCCGCTCCCGGCCGCCCATATCGGCCGAAAGCGGGAGGGGACCGATCGACGACCCTGGAATACTGACCCGATGCCACGCGTACTGCTGATCGAGGACGACCCTTCCATCAGGGAGGGCGTGGGTCTCGGCCTGCGCCGCCGAGGCCACGACGTGAGCGCCGCCGAGACCGGCGAGGCCGGACTCGAACTCATGGCGAGCTTCCACCCCGAGCTCGTCCTGCTCGACCTGATGCTGCCCGGCATCAACGGAGTCCAGGTCTGCCGCCGGATCCGCGAGACCAGCCAGGTCCCGATCATCATGCTCACCGCACGCGGCGACGACTTCGACATAGTCGTCGGCCTGGAGGCCGGCGCCGACGACTACATCGTCAAACCCGCCCGCACCGAGGTCATCGAAGCCCGCATCAAGGCCGTGCTGCGCCGCCTCAGCGAGCCCGCGGGCAGCCGCCCCGACGTGGAGTTCCACGGCGAGCTGGCCGTCGACCGGGCCGGGCTCACCGTCGCCAGGAACGGCGAGCGCCTCCCGCTGGCCCCCAGCGAGATCAAGCTCCTGCTGCACCTGTCGGCCTCGCCCGAGCAGGTCTTCTCGCGCCAGCAGCTCCTCGAATACGTCTGGGAGCACAGCTACCACGCCGACGCCCGGCTGGTGGACGCCTGCGTACGCCGCCTGCGCCACAAGATCGAGGACCCCGACGGCGCCCCCCGCTACATACAGACCGTGCGCGGCTTCGGCTACCGCTTCGGCCCGCTGTAAGCGCCGCGCATGAGACGTTTCGCACCGCTGGGCCTGCGCACCCGGCTGATCGCCGCCTTCCTGCTGGTCGCCGCCATCTGCGCGGTGAGCACGGCCGCACTCACCTACCAGCAGGCGCGCAACGCGATCCTCAAGCAGAGCCAGGACACCGCCGTCAGCACCCTGCGCGACCTGGTCGACTCCCAGTACACCCAACTGCCCATGGGGCAGGCCGAACTCCAGCGGCTCGTCGGGGAACTGGGCAAGCGCGGCCAGCCGCACCCCTGGATCGTCTACGGGGAGTACGGAAAGCTCCGCGCCACCTCCAACCAGGGCGGCGCGACCACCTCGCCCTCCGTCACCGAACAGCTCCGCCGCCAGGTGACCTCGCATCCGCACGGGGCCTTCCAGCGCACGGAGGACCGGAACGGCAACCTCTCCCTCGTCGTGGGCATGCCCGCCGTCTTCAAGTACGGCGAGGCCTACGAGAACACCGGGGCCGTCTTCTACGCCGTCGTGCCTCTGGACAGCGAGCAGACCACCGTCCAGGCCCTGGTCGCCGCCGCCCGCATGGGCGCCGTACCCGGCCTGGCGATCGCCCTGATCCCCGCCCTGCTCGCGGCGCGCAGCGTCCTGAGGCCCGTACGGGACATGCGCAAGGCCGCGCAGCGGCTGGGGCGCGGCCGGCTCGACACCCGGATCGAGGTGCGCGGGGCCGACGAACTCGCCGGACTCGCCCGCACCTTCAACGAGACGGCCCGCGCACTCGAACAGTCGGTCAGCGAACTCCGGGAGGCCGAGGCCCGCGCCCGCCGCTTCGCCGCCGACGTCTCCCACGAACTGCGCACCCCGCTCGCCGGGATGCTCGCCGTCACCGAGGTGCTCGACGAGGGCGCCGAGGACCTGGACGCCGACACCGCCAAGGCGCTGCGCCTGATCAGCGCCGAGACCGGGAAGCTCGCCGTGCTCGTCGAGGACCTCATGGAGATCTCCCGGTTCGACGCCCGCGCCGCCGAGCTCAACCTCGACGAGGTGGACGTCGCCGAGGCCGTCACCAAGACCCTGGAACGCCGCCACTGGACCGACGGGCGGGTCAGCACCGACCTGCCCCCGGACGTCCGCGCCCGGCTCGACCCGCGCCGCTTCGACGTGGTCCTCGCCAACCTCGTGGGCAACGCCCTCAAACACGGCGGGACCCCGGTCCGCGTCTCGGTCCGCACCGGGAGCGGGCCCGAGGGGGCACGGCTGCTCGTCGAGGTCGCCGACAGCGGGCCCGGCATCGCCCCCGAGGTGCTGCCGCACATCTTCGACCGGTTCTTCAAGGCCGACGCCGCCCGCACCCGTTCCACGGGCAGCGGCCTGGGACTGGCCATCACCCTGGAGAACGTCCGCCTGCACGGCGGTACCCTGCGCGCCGCCAACGGCCCCGGCGGAGGCGCGCTCTTCACCCTCGACATGCCGCTGGAGGCCCGCGTATGACCAGGGTGCGCAGGGCCGCGGCCGCGGCCGCGCTGACCGTCCCGCTGCTGCTCGCCACCGGCTGCGGCATCGCCACCACCGGGGTCGTCGAGAGCGGCCGCGCCGGGACCGTGAAACTGGCCACCGCGCCGGACCCGGGCCTGCTGTACTTCATCGCGCCGGACGGCGCGCTCGTCCCGGTCCCGGTCTCCGACCGGATGCAGCGGCCGGACATCGGCTTCACGATCGGCGTCCTGCTGGAGGGGCCGGGCGAGGCCGCGCGGGAGGCCGGTCTGACCACCGAGATCCCGGTGCGCGAGATCAGGTCCGCGGACGGCACGGGCTACGCGCGGGCGGCCGTCAAGTCCGACAGCGACGGGAAGACCCTGCGCGTCGTCCTGCCCATCCCGGTCGAGCCGCTGTCCGGAGCGGCCCTGCGCCAGCTGGCGTGCACGGCACTCGCGGCGGCGCACACCAGCCCGGCCCCCGAGATCCTCCTCATCGGCACCGAGTCCAGGGAACGGCCCGCGGTGTGCGAGACCCGGCCGGGGACCGCCGCGGACCAGCAGGGCTGACTCCGGGCCGGCCGGCACGTCGGTCACGTCGGCGACGGCCGTCACGTCGGTTGCGGCCGTCACGTCGGTCGCGGCCGTCACGTCGGTCACGGTCCGCGGAGCCCCCTTGCGGGCCGGGCCGCGCCCCGCCACCGTGTGGCGCATGGACCAAGGACCGGCCCCCGACGTCTTCGACCCGCGCCTCTACGCCGAAGGCGTCCCGTACGAGCGCTACCGCCTGCTGCGCGACCACCGGCCGGTGGCCTGGCAGCGCGAGCCCGAGGTGCTCGGCTGGCCCGCGGGCCCCGGCTTCTGGGCCGTCACCCGGCACGCCGACGTGGTCCGGGTGCTGCGCGACCACCAGACGTACTCCTCGCACCTGGGCGCCACCCAGATCCGCGACCCCGACCCGGCCGACCTGCCGTTCCTGCGGCGCACCATGCTCAACCAGGATCCCCCCGAGCACGGGACCCTGCGCCGGACCGTGGCCCGCGCCTTCACCCCGGCCCGCGTCGACGCCTTCGCCGCCCGGGTCCGCGGCCGCGCCCGTACGCTGCTGCGCGCCGCCCGCGACGGCGCCGAGGACGGGGCCGCCGACCTGGTGCGCACCGTCACCGACGAGTACGCCCTGCTGAACCTCACCGACCTGCTGGGCGTCCCGGCCGCCGACCGGGGCCTGCTGCTGGAGTGGACCGTACGGATCATCGGGTACCAGGACCCCGAGGACGCACCGGCGCCGCTCCTCGGCCCGGACGGGAAGCCGCTGAACCCGCGCTCGCCCGCGCTGCTGGGGGAGATGTTCGCCTACGCCCGCGAGCTGGCCGCGTACAAACGGGCCCACCCGGGGGACGACGTGATGACCGCCCTCGCGCTCGCCGGACTCCAGGACGCGGAGCTGGAGATGTTCTTCTTCCTGCTCACCGTCGCGGGCAACGACACCGTGCGCAGCGCCGCGCCCGGCGGCCTGCTCGCCCTGGCCCGCGACCCGGGCGCCTACGCCGCCCTCGCCGACGGCCGGGTCCCTCCGGCCCGGGCCGTGGAGGAACTCCTGCGCGTGCACCCGCCGGTGCTGAGTTTTCGCCGCACCGCCGCCGCCGACACCGAGCTCGCCGGACAGCGGATCCGGGCCGGTGACAAGGTGGTGGTGTTCCACGCCTCCGCCAATCACGACGAGCGCGTCTTCACCGACCCCGACCGCCTCGACCTCGGCCGCGCCCCCAACCCGCACGTCTCCTTCGGCGACGGCCCGCACGTGTGCCTGGGCGCGCATTTCGCCCGGCTCCAGCTGCGCGTGCTCCACGAGGAGTGGGCCGCCTCCATGCCGGCGCCCGAACTGGCAGGTCCGCCGCGCCGGTTGGTGTCGAACTTCATCAACGGGATCACACGGCTGCCGCTGCGGGTGTCCGGGCCGGGCCGGTGACGTCGGCGACCAGCTCCGTGACATCGGGGCCGTAGGCATCGGAGTTGATCACCTTGAGCAGGACGCAGAAGGAGTCGTCCCCGTAGGAGTCGGCCAGTTTCCGGTGGTACCGGGCCAGGTAGCGGGCCGCGGCCTGATTGCTGATGGCGGTCTGCCCGCACAGCAGGAACACCGGCCGGGACCCCTGCCCGGTCGTCAGGCGCGCCAGCAGCACGTGCTCGACGAGGCCCTTCTGCCAGCGGTAGGTCTCCCCGCCCACGGTGATGGCCCCGCGGTCCGGTACCGGCTCGCTGGAGACGATGATCCGCACCCCGGGGAGCATGGAGGCCAGATGGGCCGTGGTCCGGGCGTTGGAGGAGGGCCCGCCCACGCAGAACTCGGCCCGCTCGCCGAAGCCCTGACGGGCTCCGTCGTGGGTGACGATCTGCACGTTCGCCCCGCAGTCCTTGATCAGGGCGGATATCTCCAGCAGCGCGAAGGCATCGTTGCGGTGCAGGGAGGAATCGGTGCCGCCCATCTGCCGGTTGACCACGAACAGGCAGTCCGAGCCGGCCGGCAGTCCGAAGAAGGCCTGCTTGCGGCGCAGGGCGCGGCGCCACAGATAGGTCCGGGTGAACCAGCCGAACCCGCCGCTGCATGCGGTGGCTATCACCCCGAGCACGATGTTGCGGACGTCCTCATTCATGCGGCGGATCGTAGTCCTCACGCCGCCGTCATGACGCGGTGGGTGCACGGAAGTTAGGCTGCCGCTCCAAGGTCTGACAGGCAGTCGACTGGAGGAACCGAATGCGTGGTCCCGCCGCACGTAACTTAGCGCTCGTCGCCCTCGCCGGGGCGCTCGTCTCGACCGGGGCGGCCGCCCCGTCGTCGCTGGGCGCCGCACCGCCGAAGGTCCCGGTGGCCGCGGGCTACGGCGGAGCCGTCGCCAGCGTCGACGCCGATGCCAGCGCGGTGGGCATCGCCGTCCTGCGCTCCGGCGGCAACGCCGTGGACGCGGCCGTCGCGACGGCCGCCGCGCTCGGGGTCACCGAGCCGTACTCCGCCGGGATCGGCGGGGGCGGGTACTTCGTGTACTACGACGCCCGGTCCGGCCGGGTCCGTACCATCGACGGGCGCGAGACGGCCCCGGCGACGGCCACCGCCGAGCTGTTCCAGGAGGACGGGAAGCCGATCCCCTTCGCGGAGGGCCAGACCAGCGGCCGTGGCGTCGGCGTCCCCGGTACGCCGGCGACCTGGCAGAGCGCGCTGGAGTCCTGGGGCACCCGTCCACTGGGCCAACTCCTCAAGCCCGCCGAGAAACTGGCCCGCGAGGGCTTCACCGTGGACTCCACCTTCCGGGCCCAGACCGAGCTCAACGAGGCCCGGTTCAGGGACTTCCCCGACACGCGGGAGCTCTTCCTGCCCGGCGGCGCCCTCCCGGTGGTCGGCTCCACCTTCAAGAACCCCGACCTGGCCGCCACGTACGCCGAGCTCGCCCGCAAGGGCGCGGGCGCGCTCTACCGGGGCAGGCTGGCCGAGGACATCGTCCGGGCCGTGCGCACGCCCCCGGTGGACCCGGACGCCACCCGCGTGGTCCGCTCCGGCGATCTGACGACCAGGGACCTGCGCGCGTACGAGACCAAGCGGCAGGACCCGACCCGGGTCGGCTACCGGGGCCTGGACGTCTACAGCATGGCCCCGTCCTCCTCCGGCGGCACCACCGTCGGCGAGGCGCTGAACATCCTGGAGCGCACCGACCTCGGCGCGCTCAGCGAAGCCCAGTACCTGCACCGCTTCATCGAGGCCTCCCGGATCTCCTTCGCGGACCGGGGCCGCTGGGTCGGCGACCCGGCCGCCGAGGACGTGCCCACGAAGGAGCTGCTCTCGCAGGCCTACGCGGACTCGCGCGGCTGCCTCATCGACCCGGCCAAGACGCTGACCAGTCCGCTGGCTCCGGGGGATCCCCGCAAGCCGGCCGCCTGCGGCGGCTCCGGGCAGGCCGCCCCGACCACGTACGAGGGGGAGAACACCACGCACCTGACGGTCGCCGACCGCTGGGGCAACGTGGTCTCCTACACGCTGACCATCGAGTCGACCGGCGGCAGCGCCATCACCGTCCCGGGGCGCGGCTTCCTGCTCAACAACGAGCTGACCGACTTCTCCTTCGCCCCGGCGGCGCCAGGCGTCCCCGACCCGAACCTGCCGGGACCCGGCAAGCGGCCGCGCTCGTCGATGTCGCCGACCATCGTGCTGGAGGACGGGCGCCCGGTGCTGGCGCTGGGCTCCCCGGGCGGGGCGACCATCATCACCACGGTGCTCCAGACCCTGACCGGGCACCTGGACCGCGGGCTGCCGCTGGTCGACGCCATCGCGGCGCCGCGGGCCAGCCAGCGCAACCAGACCACCACCGAGCTGGAGCCGGGCCTGTGGAACAGCCCGGTCCGGGCGGAGCTGGAGGCCCTCGGCCAGGGCTTCCGGCAGAACCCGGAGATCGGCGCGGCCACGGGGGTCCAGCGACTGCCCGACGGGCGGTGGCTGGCCGCGGCCGAGACGAGCCGACGGGGCGGAGGCTCGGCGATGGTGGTGCGCCCGTACGGGGGGCGGTAGGCCTTCGGGGAGCTGTAGGCCTTCGGGAGCCGTGGGCCTTCGGCAGGCCGTAGACCCTACAGGGCGGTGAGGATCCTCGGGCCGGCGGCGGTGATCGCGACCGTGTGCTCGGCGTGCGCGGCGCGGCTGCCGTCGACGGTCCGCAGGGTCCAGCCGTCCGGGTCGCAGGCGTAGTCGTCCGTACCGCCCGCGATGAGCATGGGCTCGATCGCGATGACCATGCCGGCACGCAGCTTCGTACCCTGTCCCGCCGGGCCCTCGTTGGGTACGCCCGGCTCCTCGTGCATGGAGCGTCCGATGCCGTGGCCGCCGAAGCCGTCGGGGATGCCGTACCCGGCGGAACGGCAGACGGTGCCGATGGCGTGGGCGATGTCGCCGATGCGGTTGCCGTGCCGCGCGGCGGCGATGCCCGCGGCGAGGGCGGCCTCGGCGGTCGAGATGAGCCGCAGGTCGGCCGGGCGGGCCGCGCCGACGGTGAAGCTGACGGCGGCGTCGCCGACCCAGCCGTCCAGTTTCGCGCCGCAGTCGATGCTGACCAGGTCGCCGTCGCGCAGCCGGTAGTCGGTCGGGATGCCGTGCACGATCGCGTCGTTGACGGAGGCGCAGATCACCGCGGGGAAGGGGACCGGGGCGAACCGCGGCCGGTAGCCGAGGAAGGGCGAGCTCGCGCCGGCCTCGCGGAGCACCTCGCGCGCGGCCAGGTCGAGCTCCAGCAGGGAGACCCCTACGGCGGCCCGGTCCCAGGCGGCGGCGAGGGCGTGTGCGACGACGCGGCCCGCGGCACGCATCCGGTCGATCGATCGGTCTGTCTTGAGTTCCACCATGCCAATAACTATACCGGTATAACTGTAACGGGATACTTATTGGGTCCCGGGGTAGGATGAGGGCATGGTCCGTACCCCCCTCACCCCCGAAGAGCGCGAGCGCGGCGAACGCCTCGGCGCCCTGTTGCGCACGGCCCGCGGTGGCCGCAGCATGGTCGAGATCGCGGCCAGCGCCGGGCTCTCCGCCGAAACCCTCCGCAAGATCGAGACCGGCCGGGCCCCGACCCCGGCCTTCTTCACCGTCGCCGCCCTGGCGGGGGCCCTGGGGCTCTCGCTGGACGAAGTGATGCGGCGCTGCGCCCTCGTGCCCGTGTGAGGTCCGGGAGGGCGGGCGGGTCGCGGCCGTTCGGCCGACGGGCCCGCCCTTCGGCGTGCCGTAAGAGCGGGCCCGGCGGGCCGAACGGCCCAATCGGCGGTGGGAGGGCCGGGGCGCGGGGCAAGCGTGAAGGCGTGTCAGACATGAACGCTTCCACATCCAAGCGAATCGGCCTCGGACTCGTGGGCGCCCTCCTCGCGGGCGGCCTGCTGCTCGCGGCCTGCGCCGCCCCCGAAGGCCGGGCCCACGCAGGGGACCCGGGCGACGTGGTCTTCCGCCACCCGGGCGTCGTCGTCAGCCACACCCGGCTCCAGCACGCGAAGCAGATGGTCGCGGCCGGCAAGGAGCCGTGGAACTCCGCGTACCAGGCGCTCCTGAAGAGCCGCTACGCCTCCCTCGACTACCGGGCCCACCCGGCCGACGTGGTGCCCTGCCCCTTCAACTCGGGGCCGCAGTCCTGCCTCGACGAACGGCAGGACGCGATCGCCGCGTACACCCACGCCCTGCTGTGGTCGGTGAACGGCAAGGCCTCCCACGCCCGCAAGGCCGTGGAGATCATGGACGGCTGGTCCGCCGTGATGAAGCGCCACACCGAGGACAACGCCGGGCTCCAGGCCGCCTGGTCCGGCTCCACCTGGGCCCGCGCCGCCGAGATCGTCCACGCCGACCACCCGGCCTGGGGGGAGGGGCGGGTCGCCCGCTTCAAGGAGATGCTGCGCACGGCCTACCTCCCGGCCGTCCGCGCGCAGGTGCCGGCGTACAACGGCAACTGGGAGCTGGCGATGACGGACGCGGATCTGAGCATCTCCGTGTTCCTGGAGGACCGGGCCGTCTTCCAGGAGTCCCTGGACCGGTTCCGCGACCGCGTCCCGGCCTACTTCTACCTCGAGCGGGACGGCGCGCACCCGCTGGCGCCGCCGCGCACCGGCATCGACTCGCCGGACAAGGTGGCGGCGTACTGGTTCGGCCAGGGGGCGTACGTCGACGGCGTCGCCCAGGAGACCTGCCGCAACCTGATGCACGTCGGCTACGCGCTCGCGGCGTCCGCGCACATCGCGGAGACGGCCTGGCACCAGGGCGTCGACCTGTACGGGGAACAGGGCGAGCGGCTCCGCGCGGCACTGGAGTTCCACGCGAAGTACCAACTGGGGGCCCAGGCCCCCGGGTGGCTGTGCGGCGGCAAGCTGGAGCGCACGATGGGACCCGACCTGGAAGTCGCCCTCCACCACTACGCGGTGCGGACGGGCGCGAAACTCCCGTACACCCGCGAGCTGGTCGAGAAGACGCGGCCGGCCGGGACGGACGACCTGTTCGTGGCGTGGGAGACCCTCACCCACGGGGAGCCGGCGGCGCCGGCCGCCTGAGGTCCCGCTCTGGCCGCCTTCCCCGTCCTGCCGGACCTGACCGAACACCACGTCGGCGAAGTGGACGCCGAAACCGATGGTGGCGGCGGTGGACGGCGGTCCGGGCGAGGTCGTGGTCGAAGGCCGAGGACCGGTCGGGGTGGTAGATCTGGATCGGCGAGTGCACGGCGTCACCGAAGGCGATCAGGCGCCGGCCGCCCCCGGTGATCACGTACTCGGCGTGCCCGACGGTGTGCCCCGGGGGTGATCCGCACGCGGACCCCGGGGAAGGTCTCCTGCCCGTCGTCGAGCGTGCGCACGCGCGGCGACCCGCTCGGTCGTGCCCTCCGTGGTGAGGAGGTCGAGGCGGTCCCACGATGTCCCCTGGGGCGACGCCGAGTTCGGCCAGGCCGTCCGGGAGCGCACCCCCGTGGATCACGCCGACGGGGCCGTCCGGGGCGCGGGGCGTCTGCGGGCCGAAGCCCGCGTCGATCAGCAGCGCGCGGCCGCCGTGCTCCACCAGCAGGCCGTCGACGCCCGCCACGAGGTGGCCCGCGGGGTCCAGGTACTCCGGGTGGCTCCCGAGCACCAGGTCATCGCCGAGCGGCAGCTGTGCGGGCTGGCGGACGGGCCAGCGCCCCGGATCGCCGAGCACGTGCGGGAGCGCGCCGCCCTGCGGACCCGGCTCCTGGGCCTCCTCGCCGTGGACTCGCCGGTGTCCGGGCTCGCCCCGGAGGAGCAGGACCTGCTGCGGGGTCTGCTGGAGCGGGCCGTCACCTCCCGCTGACCGGCTCCGGCCGGGCGGTGACCGGGCTCCGGCGGACCAGCGGACCGCTCCGGCCGACCGGGCGGCGTAGGGTCGGGCGCATGACGATCGATGAGCTGGGCAGAGCGAGGTACGTCAGTCTCACCACCTTCCGCAAGAACGGCACGGCCGTGGCCACGCCGGTGTGGGCGGTCGTGGACGGCGACGAGCTGTACGTGTGGACGCGCGACGACGCGTGGAAGGTGAAGCGGATCCGCAACGACGGGCGGGTCACCGTCGTGGCCTGTGACGTACGCGGACGGGTGGCCGAAGGGGCCGAGGTCGCCGAGGGCGAGGCGCGGTTGCTGGACGCGGCCGGGCTGAAGCGGGTGCGGAAGCTGATGGGGCGCAAGTACACCTGGCAGTTCTGGCTGCTGGACGTGCCGGCCGCCATCGTCCGGCGCGGGCGCCCGCACACCGCGATCGCGGTCAGGCTTGCCCCGCCTGCCGTCAAGCTTTGAGACTCCTGTAGCCCGCCCGTAACACGGGTGGGGTCCAATGCGGGTATGGAGACCGCGACTTCGCAGGTGATCGGCCAACTCTCCGGATACATGCGGGGGTTGACGCAACGACTGGATCCCGGGGCGGGCTGGTACGGGGAGTTCCTGCGACGGGACCCCCAGGGGATGCGGGCCTGTCTGGACGGGGCGGCGATGCCGCCCTGGGACGTACTGGAGTCGCTGCTCGGTGACTTGGCGGGATCGACGGGCGCGACGGCGCTCGCGCGGGAGGCGCAGTACGCGGCCGGTCTGCGGGCCGCGGCGGTCGGGGTCTGGGACCGGCTGCCCGGCGGCGTGGAGGAACTGCGCACGCTGCTCGATTCGGCCGCGGAGCAGCGGGCCCGGGCCCGCGACGCCCTGCGCGTGCTGTCGGCGCGGCTCGCCGAAACGGCGGACCCGGCGCAGGCACAGGCCCTGTCCCGGGAACTCTCCTGGACCCGCGACGACGGCGCCCGCGCGGCGGCCCGCCACGAGGACCTGACGAGCCGCCTGGAGGCGGTGGCCCCGGGGGCGACGGGCCGGCCGGAGGAAGACTGGCCCGGGTACCCGTCGACGGCGCGGCCGGAGCCCCTGGGCGCGGTGCCCGCCCAGCGCGCCGCGACCTCGCCGGGCGCGGCGTGGCCGGGGCCGCGGGAAGGGATGGGCGGCGGCGCGACGTCGGAGTCCGGGGATGCGGGGTGGGCCGGGGATCCGGGGGATCCCGGGGATCCCGGGGAGGCGCAGGGCGCGGCTTCGGGCGTGGCGTCCGGGTGGGTGTCGAGCACGGCTTCGGGCGCGGTGTCGGGCACAGCTTCGGGCACGGCTGCGGGCGCGGCGCCGGGGCGGGCGTCGGGCGCCGCATCCGCCCCGGCATCGGGCCCGGCGCCGAAAGCAGCGGGGGAGCCGGTCGGGCGGGCCGAGGGCCGGTGGCTGCGCGGTGCGCGGCGCAGTGGCGGGGCCCGGTACGCGGGGGCGGCGGTGTCCGAAGCGGGGGCCGTCACCGTGCCCCCGGGGCAGTCCTCGTCCGACACGCCCCTGCGCGGCGCCCGCTTCGGGCGGCCCGCCCACCCGGCGGCCGAGCCGTCCCCGGCGGGAGATCCGGGGCCGGAGCGGAACGCCTCGACGGACGGGGCCGGGCTTGCCGCCGGTCCGGCACGGGGAGCTCTGTACGAGCCCGCCCGGGCGGGCTCCGAAGGGCCGTTCCCCGGGCAGTCGTCCGCCGCCGCGGGCGAGAGCGGCCACGCCGGGTCCGGGCCCGCCGGCGGGCACTCCGGAGGCAGGCCGACGGAAGAGGAGGCCTGGAGCCCCGCGGCCGGCCGGTGGGGTGACGACTCCGGCCCGACGGGCCGGGGCGGCCATCGGCCCACGACCCCGGCGTGGAGCACGGGCCACAACCCCGCGCCCGGCGGCGGTCCGGCTCCCGGCGGCGCCCCTGCGCTTGGCGGCGATCCCGTGTTCGGCGGCAACCCCGAGCTTGGAGGCAGCCCCCTGCATGGCCACAATCCCGCGCCCGGCAGCCGGCCCGCGCCCGGCGCTCCCGCGCCTGACAGGGCTCACGCGCCCGGCATGACTCCCGCGCTCGGCGGCGACCCCGTGTTCGGCGGCAACCCCCAGCTTGGAGGCAGCCCCCTGCATGGCCACAATCCCGCGCCCGGCAGCCGGCCCGCGCCCGGTGCTCCCGCGCCAGGCAGGGCTCCCGCCCCCGAACCGGGCCCCCGCCCCCACCGGCAGGGTGAGCCGGTGCTGTGGCCGGACCGTACCCCCGACCCGGGCCCCCGGCCCCACCATCAGGGTGAGCCCGCCCCGTGGCCGGACCGTGCCCCCGACGGCTCCGCCGACTGGCCCGGCCCGGGTTCCGACGCCGGCCCGCACGGTGGTTCCGGGATGTGGGCCGGTCCTGCCTCCGCCGACGGCACGCAAGGGACGCCCGCGCAGTGGCAGGCCCCCGCTCCCGGGGCCGGCGGGCAGGGTGTGTCCGGTGGTTCGGGGCCCGGTGGTGGCCCGGAGGGCGCGGCGGCACAGTGGCCCGACCCGGCGCACGGCGGCAGCCCGCACGGCGCGTCCGCCCGGTGGCCCGGAGCCCCCCGGGGCTTCGTGGAGGGGCTCGTGGCCCTGCGGAGCCAGGGGCGGAGCGGGGAGGCGCACGCCCTGCTCTGCGAGGCCGCCGCCGGGCCCGCAGAGCGGTTGGCCCCGCTGGGGGAGGAGCTGGGGCGGGCCGGGCTGGCCGCGGACTGGGCCACCCTGCTCTGGGAGGCGGCCTCGCTGCCGCCCGCCCGGTTCGCCGCGGCCGCCGTCGCGCTCGGACCGGCCGACCGCGAAGCCCTGCTGCGCCAGGGCGCCGCCCGGCCGGCCGCCGAGATCGCCGAGGCGGCCCTCGTGCTGGCGGAGGCCGGCCGCACGGAGGAGGCCGACGCGCTGCTCGCCGCGTTCGTCCGGGTCCGCACCGCCGAGGAGGCGGCCCGGCTCGCGCGCCGGGATCCCCGCTGGTTCGCTCCCCGGCTGCTCCGCGCCGCCGAAGCCCTCTCGGGGGCTCATCACCGCGACCTGTTGCACGCCCTTCGAGTCGCGAATCTGCCCGTCGCCTGACCGGAAACGACCACGTGCCGACGTAACTCCTGCGTTTGGTGATCGACTACTCCAACCGCGCAAGGCGGTCTTGCCCCGGGCCTGGCCGAGGCCTACCTTCAACTCCCTACGCGCAGCCGTCGTACACCCTCTACGTGCGTAGAAGCCGGCGTAACCCGTCGCGAGGAGCAGCTCATGGCCCAAGTCGTCCGCGCCGCACTCGTCCAGGCCACCTGGACGGGAGACACCGAGTCGATGATCGCCAAACACGAGGAGCACGCCCGTAGGGCGGCCGCCCAGGGTGCGAAGATCATCGGCTTCCAGGAAGTCTTCAACGCCCCCTACTTCTGCCAGGTCCAGGAGTCCGAGCACTACCGCTGGGCCGAGGCGGTCCCCGACGGCCCCACCGTCCAGCGGATGCAGGCCCTCGCCCGCGAGACCGGCATGGTGATCGTCGTACCGGTCTTCGAGCTGGAATCCGAGGGCTTCTACTACAACACCGCCGCGGTCATCGACGCCGACGGCAGCTACCTCGGCAAGTACCGCAAGCACCACATCCCGCAGGTCAGGGGCTTCTGGGAGAAGTACTACTTCCGCCCGGGCAACCTCGGCTTCCCGGTCTTCGACACCGCCGTCGGCCGGGTCGGCGTCTACATCTGCTACGACCGGCACTTCCCGGAGGGCTGGCGCGAACTGGGCCTGGCCGGAGCCCAGTTGGTCTACAACCCCTCGGCCACCTCGCGCGGCCTGTCCGGGTACCTGTGGCAGCTGGAGCAGCCCGCCTCGGCCGTCGCCAACGAGTACTTCGTCGCCGCCATCAACCGCGTCGGCCAGGAGGAGTACGGCGACAACGACTTCTACGGCACCAGCTACTTCGTCGACCCGCGCGGCCAGTTCGTAGGCGATGTCGCCAGCGACAAGGAGGAGGAACTCCTCGTCCGCGACCTCGACTTCGACCTCATCAAGGAGGTCCGCGACCAGTGGGCCTTCTACCGCGACCGCCGCCCCGACGCCTACGGAGGACTCGTACAGCCGTGACCAACCCGATCCCCCTGCACAGCCGGCACCGCTCCGTCCTGCCCGACTGGCTCGCGCTCTACTACGACCGCCCCATCGAACTCACCCACGGAGAGGGCCGTCACGTCTGGGACGCGGACGGCAACCGCTACCTCGACTTCTTCGGCGGCATCCTCACCACGATGACCGCCCACGCCCTGCCCGAGGTCACCAAGGCCGTCTCCGAACAGGCCGGGCGGATCATCCACTCCTCCACCCTGTACCTGAACCGCCCGATGATCGAACTGGCCGAGCGTGTCGCGGCGTTGTCCGGCATCCCCGACGCCCGGGTCTTCTTCACGACCTCCGGCACCGAGGCCAACGACACCGCCCTCATGCTCGCGACGACGTACCGCCGCTCCAACCAGATCCTGGCGATGCGCAACAGCTACCACGGCCGGTCCTTCTCCACCGTCTCCATCACCGGCAACCGAGGCTGGTCCCCGACCAGCCTCTCGCCGCTGCAGACGTACTACGTCCACGGCGCGGTCCGCACCCGCGGCCCCTTCGCCCACCTCGACGACACCGCCTTCACCGCCGCGGCCGTCGCCGACCTGGAGGACGTACTGGGCCAGGCCCGGGGCGGGGTCGCGGCGCTCATCGCCGAGCCGATCCAGGGCGTGGGCGGCTTCACCTCGCCTCCCGACGGGCTCTACGGGTCCTTCCGCGAGGTCCTCGACCGGCACGGCATCCTCTGGATCAGCGACGAGGTGCAGACCGGGTGGGGCCGGACGGGCGAGCACTTCTGGGGCTGGCAGGCCCACGACCAGAACGGCCCGCCGGACATCATCACCTTCGCCAAGGGCATCGGCAACGGCATGTCCATCGGCGGAGTCGTGGCCCGCGCCGAGGTGATGAACTGTCTCGACTCCAACTCCATCTCCACCTTCGGCGGTTCACCGGTCACCATGGCGGCGGGCGTGGCCAACCTCGCCTACCTCCTCGAACACGACCTCCAGGGCAACGCCCGCCGCGTCGGCGGTCTGCTGCTGGAGCGGCTGCGGGCCATCGCCGCGACCGTGCCCGCCGTACGCGAGGTACGCGGCCGGGGCCTGATGGCCGGACTGGAACTGACCGAACCCGGCACCGACCGGGCGGACCCGGACGCGGCCGCCGCCGTACTGGAGGCCGCCCGGGCCGGCGGCCTGCTGCTCGGCAAGGGCGGTGGCCACAACACCAGCGTGCTGCGCATCGCGCCGCCGCTCTCCCTCACCGTCGCCGAGGCGGAAGAGGGCGCCGAAATCCTCGCCGAGGCCCTCCGCACCCTCAACTAGAACCGGGGGAGACGTACATGAGCAGCATCCGCACCCTGATCCGCGGCGGTCTCGTCATCACCGCGTCCGACGAGCTCCACGCCGACGTGCTGATCGAGGACGGCCGGGTCGCCGCCCTCGCCGCACACGGCACGGCGGCCGCCGAGACGTGGACGGCCGACCGGACGATCGACGCGAGCGGGAAGTACGTCATCCCCGGCGGGGTCGACGCCCACACCCACATGGAGCTGCCCTTCGGTGGCACCGCGGCCTCCGACACCTTCGAGACCGGCACCCGCGCGGCCGCCTGGGGCGGCACCACCACCATCGTGGACTTCGCCGTCCAGACACCGGGGCACGCCCTGCGCGAGGGCCTCGACACCTGGTACGACAAGGCCGCCGGCAAGTGCGCCGTCGACTACGCCTTCCACATGATCCTCTCGGACGTCAACGAGCGGACCCTGAAGGAGATGGACCTGGTGGGGGAGGGGGTCACCTCCTTCAAGGGTTTCATTGGCTCGCGTGACCAGGAATTTCCTCGGCGATTCGGCGACCCAGTGGGTGCGGGCGCCTCGTGCTGAACGACGCGGTGCCCAGCGGCGTGGGCTCCCGGCGTTGCCACGGCTTGTGCCGGCGACCGGACCAGCGCATTCCTTTCGGTGGTCCGGTCGGCACCCCTCTTGGTTCGGAATTGCAAGGCGAAGGGAATTCTCGGCCATGACTAGAACCCTCATTACCGGCGGCCTTGTCATTACGGCTTCCGACGAGTTGCATGCGGATGTTCTGATCGAGGACGGCCGTGTCGTGGCGATGGCGACAGCGGGCAGCCAGCAGTGGACCGCCGACAGGGTGATCGACGCCTCGCGGAAGTACGTGATCCCGGGTGGGGTCGATGCACACACGCATATGGAGCTGCCGTTCGGCGGCACCTTCGCGTCGGACACGTTCGAGACCGGGACCCGAGCCGCAGCCTGGGGCGGGACGACGACGATCGTCGATTTCGCGGTGCAGACACCCGGGCACTCCCTCCGAGAGGGCTTGGACACCTGGTACGCGAAGGCCGACGGGCAATGTGCGATCGACTACGCGTTCCACATGATCGTGTCCGACGTCAATGAGCACTCCCTCAAGGAAATGGATGGACTCGTCGAAGAAGGCGTAAGTTCGTTCAAATTGTTTATGGCGTATCCGGGAGTCTTCTATTCGGATGACGGCCAGATCCTGCGGGCGATGCAGCGGGCTTCGGGGAACGGCGGGCTGATCATGATGCACGCCGAGAACGGCATCGCGATCGACGTCCTCGTCGAACAGGCCCTGGCACGCGGGGAGACGGACCCCCGCCATCACGGCGAGGTCCGCAAGGTCCTCCTCGAAGCCGAGGCCACCCACCGTGCCATCCAGCTGGCGCGGGTCGCCGGTTCACCTCTTTACGTCGTCCACGTCTCGGCGGAGGAAGCGGTCGCGGAGCTGGCGGCGGCGCGGGACAAGGGCCTGCCGGTCTTCGGCGAGACCTGTCCGCAGTACCTCTTCCTGTCCACCGACAACCTCGAAGAGCCCGACTTCCAGGGCGCCAAGTACGTCTGCTCGACTCCGCTGCGCCCGCGCGAGCATCAGGCGGCGCTGTGGCGGGGGCTGCGGACGAACGATCTTCAGGTGGTGTCCACCGACCACTGTCCGTTCTGTTTCCGGGGGCAGAAGGAGCTGGGCCGGGGAGACTTCTCGAAGATCCCGAACGGGCTGCCGGGGGTGGAGAACCGTATGGACCTGCTCCACCAGGCGGTCCTGGACGGGCACATCAGCCGGCGCCGCTGGATCGAGATCGCCTGCGCGACCCCGGCCCGGATGTTCGGCCTCTACCCGCAGAAGGGCACGATCGCGCCGGGTTCCGACGCCGACATCGTCCTCTACGATCCGCACGCCGAGCAGGTCATCTCCGCCGAGACGCACCACATGAACGTGGACTACTCGGCGTACGAGGGCAAGCGGATCACCGGACGCGTCGACACCGTGCTCTCGCGCGGCGAGGTGGTCATCGACCGCCGGGAGTACACCGGGCGGGCCGGTCACGGGGCGTTCGTTCACCGCTCCACCTGTCAGTACCTGTAAAGCCGCACGCCCGCACACAGCAGCAGCAAGGAGCCATGCATGGACTTCGGCCTCGTCCTGCAAACCGACCCGCCCGCCTCCCAGGTCGTCAGCCTCATGAAGCGCGCCGAGCGCAATGGCTTCCGCTACGGCTGGACGTTCGACTCCGCTGTCCTGTGGCAGGAGCCGTTCGTCATCTACAGCCAGATCCTGGCCAACACGCAGCGCATGCACGTGGGCCCGATGGTCACCAACCCCGGCACCCGTACTTGGGAGGTGACCGCTTCAACCTTCGCCACCCTCAACGACATGTACGGCAACCGCACGGTCTGTGGGATCGGCCGCGGGGACTCCGCGATGCGGGTCGTGGGCCGGGCCCCCAACACCCTGGCCCGCCTCGGGGAGGCCATCGACGTCATCCGGGACCTGGCGGAGGGCCGCGAAGCGGTCGTAGACGGGAACCCGATCAAGATCCCCTGGATCCGGGACGGGAGACTTCCGGTCTGGATGGCGGCCTACGGGCCGAAGGCCCTCGCCCTGGCAGGGCAGAAGGCGGACGGGTTCATCCTCCAGCTCGCCGACCCCTACCTCACCGAGTGGATGATCAAGGCAGTCCGCCAGGCTGCTGTGGAGGCCGGCCGCGATCCCGATTCGGTCACCATCTGCGTGGCGGCCCCGGCGTACGTCACGGCCGACGACTCGGCGCAGGCCCTGGCCCACGCCCGCGACCAGTGCCGCTGGTTCGGCGGCATGGTCGGCAACCACGTCGCCGACCTGGTCTCCCGCTACGGCGAGCACTCCTCGATGGTCCCGGACGAGCTCACCGAGTACGTCAAGTCCCGCCAGGGCTACGACTACAGCCACCACGGCCGCGCCGGGAACCCGTCCGCCGACTTCGTCCCCGACGAGATCGTCGACCGCTTCTGCCTCCTGGGCCCGGCCGCGGCCCACATCGAGAAGCTCCGGGCCCTGCGGGATCTGGGCGTGGACCAGTTCGCGGTCTACGACATGCACGACGCCCGGGAAGCCACCATCGACGCGTACGGCGCCGACGTCATCCCGACGTTCCGCTGACTTTCGCGAGGGCGCGGGGCCGACCAGGAGGTCGGCCCCGCAACAGGTTGCCGGCGGCTCTCGCGCGGACAGTCACTTCTTTCGCACCGCCCCCTCTCCCGCAGACTGCGACTTCCCGCTGTAAGACGACGGCCGCGAGGCACTCGGCGTGATGGTCGGCGACAGCGAGACCGGTGGGCGTGTCATCCCCACGGGGCGACGTTCGGCACGGTAGATCAGGCAAGACTCTCGCCAGCGCCCAACACCGCCCCGGAGGTTCCATGTCGAAAAGCGGCGCGCCCCGCATCGACGTCCCGAGTGAGGCCCCGGCGCGGGCATCGCTCGTGTTGGCGTCCCTGATCATCGTTGCCGCAGTGGCAAACCTGAACCTGTCGGTGGCCAACGTGGCGCTGCCCGCGATCGGGAAGGCCTTCGACTCCTCCCAGAGCTCGCTGAACCTGGTCGCCGTGGGGTACTCCCTCGGCCTGGCCGCATCGGTCCTCTACCTGGGCGCGGTCGGCGACCGCCATGGGCGCAAGCTGCTGCTGCTCCTCGGCACCGCCCTGTCCGTCCCCGCCTGCCTGCTCGCCGCGTCCGCACCGAACGACACGGTCCTGGTGATGGCCCGGATCCTCGGCGGGCTCTCGGCCGGCATGGCCTACCCGACCACCCTGGCGCTGATCACCGCCCTGTGGGCAGGGCCCGGGCGGACGAAGCCGATCGCGCTGTGGTCGGCCCTGGGCGGCGGCATCTCCATGCTCGGGCCGGTGATCGCGGGCGCACTGCTCGAACGCTTCTACTGGGGATCGGTGTTCCTGATCACCCTGCCCCTCGCCGTGGTCGCACTGGTCATGGCCCTGCTGTTCGTCCCCGCACACGTCAACGAGTCGGCCGAACCAGTGGACAACCTCGGCGGCATCCTGTCCGTCCTCCTGATCGCGGGACTGGTACTGGCGATCAATTTCGCCGCAGTCCCCCACCAGGGAGCCCTGGTCGTCGGCCTCGCCGTGATCGCCCTGGCCGCCGGAGCGGCGTTCTTCAGGCGTCAGCGCCGGGCCCCCAACCCGTTGTACGACCTCCACATCGCCGGACGGCGCACGTTCTGGGTCGCCGCATGCGCGGGAATCATCGTGTACGGCTCCATGATGGGATCGGCGTTCATCAGCCAGCAGTACCTGCAGAACGTGCTCGGGTACAACCCCGTCGAAGCCGGCGCCGCCATCCTCCCCCTCGTCGTGATGATGGTGCTCGTGGCGCCACGGTCCGCGAAGCTGGTCGAGACGCGCGGCGCCCGCACGACCCTGCTGATCGGCTACGCGTTCCTCTTCCTCGCCTTCGGCTGGATGCTGCTGTTCTGGGGCGAGCACAGCCGCTACTGGCACATCGGCCTCGCCTACGTGCTCACCGGGATCGGCGCCGGCCTCGCCGGGACGCCCGCATCCCACTCGCTGACCGGATCGGTGCCCGTGCGGCGGGCCGGCATGGCCTCCGGCACCGCCGACCTGCAACGGGACCTCGGCGGGGCCGTCATGCAGTCCATCATGGGGCTGCTCCTCACCGCCGGCTACGCCTCGGCCTTCAGCGCGGCGATCGCCACCTCCCGAGAGAGCAAGGACGTGTCGGACCAGGTCCAGAGCGAGCTGACGAAGTCGTTCGCCTCCGCCGGGCAGGTCGCCCAGCAGCACCCCCAGTACACCGACCAGATCGTCGAGGCAGCACGCCGGTCGTTCCTCCACGGCGACGACTGGGCGTACACCGTCGGCCTGGCCGCGATCGGCCTGGGTGCGATGCTGATCTTCTTCATGTTCCCGCACCGGGACGCCGAGCGGGAGCTCCTGGGGCGCTACTACGCCGAGGACTCCGCCTCCGCCTCCGCCGCCACCGAGAGGCCGAGCGGACCGGGAGCCTGAGAGGCCCTACGGTCAGCCGGGCGCCGACCGTGTCTCCCGCACCCCAGTTGAGCCGTTCGGTTCGGGAGAACACCCCATTGGGTCAATGGCAGTCGTGCCACCGGGCCGTGGCAATCCGGTGGTGCTGTCGTGGTGGCGCGGATTGCGTGTCCCCGCCAGCACCCAGGGAGCGGTTTAGTGGAAGCCAGCAGCAGTGACCGTGGCCGAACGCCCGTTGTTCCTCCTCCGGCCGTCCGACACGAACTGCCGAGCCTCACATGAACAGCGCGATCGCGATCCTGGCGGACACCCCTGCGCAGCTGCTCCCCGCCCGCCAGCTCATGGCCTTCACCCTGGCCTCCCACATCCTGCTCGTTCCCTTCGGCGTGGCTCTGCCCGCCATCACCCTGCTGATGCACTACCGCGGGCTGCGCAAGGGCGATCCGGTCGCCCTGCTGCTCGCGCGGCGCTGGTCGGCGGTCATGGCCGTGCAGTTCGCCATCGGCATCGTCACCGGGACCGTGCTCTCCTTCGAGTTCGGCCTGCTCTGGCCGGGCCTCATGGGCCGGTGGGGCGATGTCTTCGGCCTCGGGTTCGGGGTCGAGGCGTGGGCGTTCTTCCTGGAGGCGATCCTCATCGCCATCTACCTCTACGGCTGGCGGAGACTGAAGCCGTGGACGCACTTCTGGCTGGCTCTGCCCCTGCCGCTGACGGCACTGATGGGCGCGTTCGGCATCATCGCCGCGAACTCCTGGATGAACACGCCGCGCGGCTTCTCGCTCGACGCGGGCGGCAACCCCGTGGACATCGACGTCCGCAAGGCGATCTTCACGCCGATCTTCGGCCCCGAGTACTGGCACTTCGTGGCGGGTGTCGTCCTCACGGCGGGCTACGTCGTGGCCGGGGTCTACGCGGTGGGCTGGCTGCGCGGCCGGCGTGACCACTACCACCGGCTCGGCTTCACCGTTCCGTTCACCGTCGCCGCGATCCTCACCCCCGTGCAGTTCGTGCTCGGGGACTCCATCGCCCGCTCGGTGTTCCAGGAGCAGCCGGTGAAGTTCGCCGCCACCGAGTTGGTCTGGAAGACCGGCACCCACCAACCGGAGATCCTGTTCGGACGCCTGCACGAGGACGGAACGGTCTCCGGCGGGCTCAAGTTCCCCCAACTGGACTCGATCCTCGCCGGTTTCAGCCCGGACACCCGGGTGACGGGCCTGTCGTCGGTCCCCGCGAGCGACCGCCCCACGGCGGTCCAGGCCACCATCGCCCACTGGGCGTTCGACATCATGGTGTCGATCGGGAGCGCTCTCCTCCTGCTCGCGCTCTGGTACGGCTGGTGCTGGTGGCGACGACGCGACCTGCCGAGTTCCCCGTGGTTCTTCCGGTGCGCCGCCGTGGCAGGGGTGGCCTGCCTGGTGACGGTGGAATGCGGCTGGATCACCACCGAGGTGGGGCGCCAGCCCTGGATCGTGTACGAGAACATGCGGGTGTCCGAAGCCGTCACGGACACCCGGGCCGCGTCGTTGTGGACGATGCTCGCCGTCGTCATCGTCGTCTACGCATTGATCTTCGGCACCCTCCTGGGCGTCCTGCTCACCATGCGCACCCGCTGGCGGATCGCGGACGAACAAGAGGGCGCTGCCCAGGCCGCCGGCACTCCGGAAAGCGACGCCCCCTACGGGCCCCGCCGGGCGACCGTCGCGGCCGCACCGGATCACGATCACGGCTCCGCACGCGGTGACGGAGGAGGGCGATGATCCAGGACGTCGTGGCCTGGGTGCTCCTGGGTGCGGTCGCCGCCTACGCCTGTGCGGGCGGGACGGACTACGGAGCCGGGTTCTGGGACCTCTTCGCGGGCGGCGCCGTACGGGGCAAGCGGCCCCGGTGGCTGATCGACCACGCCATGGAGCCCGTCTGGGAGACGAACAACGTCTGGCTCATCTTCGTCCTGGTGTTCATGTGGACGGGCTTTCCGGTCCTGTTCCAGACGCTCTTCACCGCCATGTGGCTACCCCTGGCGCTCGCGGCCCTGGGGCTCGCCCTACGCGGTGCGGGCTTCGCCCTCCGCAAACCCATGACACGCCTCGCGCACCGCAGGATCTACGGCAGGACCTTCGCCGTTTCCTCCCTCCTGGTGCCCTTCTTCCTCGGGGCGGTCGTCGGCGGGTTGGCCACGGGCCGGGTCGCTCCGGGGACGAAGGCGTCCGCGGACGCGTGGTCCAACGGGACCTCCGTGCTCTGCGGCCTGCTCACCGTCGCCGCGACCGCCTTCCTGGGGGCGGTGTTCCTCACCGCCGACGCCCGCCGCTTCGACGCCCCCGACCTCGTCCAGTACTTCCGGCTGCGGGCCTGGTGCAGTCTCGGGGGCATCGCCGTCCTGACCGCCGTCGGCCTCGTCGTCACACACGACGACGCGCGCTACGTCTACGACGGCCTCACCAGCGGCGTCGGCCTGGCCTTCGTCCTGGCGGCCGCCGCCTGCGCCGCGGCCACTGCCGTGCTGCTCCACCGCACGGCCACGGGCTGGGCGAGGATCACCGCGGTCGGGAGCGTCGCCCTCGTCGTCATCGCCTGGGGGCTGGCCCAGCGCCCCTATCTCATCCCCACCTCGCTGACCGTGGACGAGGCGGCCGGAGCACCGACGACACTGCGCTGGCTGCTCCTGGTCACGGTCATCGCGATCGTGCTCGTCGGACCGCCGCTGGTCCTGCTTTACCGCCTGGACACCAGCGGCGCCCTGCAACCCCTCGCCGACGACGACCTGCGCCGCACGGCCGTGAACCGGGATGCGGGCCCGCACCGCTGACCACTCCGCCGCTCCCTCTCCATCGAGAGCATGGACAGCCTGCGATCGCTTTTGAGGGTTCCTAGAGTGCTCAAGCTGTTCATGGCGTACCCCGGGGTCTTCTACAGCGACGACGGGCAGATCCTGCGGGCGATGCAGCGGGCGTCGGGCAACGGCGGGCTGATCATGATGCACGCCGAGAACGGCATCGCGATCGACGTCCTGGTCGAACAGGCCCTGGCACGCGGGGAGACGGACCCCCGCCACCACGGCGAGGTCCGCAAGGTCCTCCTCGAAGCCGAGGCCACCCACCGTGCCATCCAGCTGGCGCGGGTGGCCGGCTCACCTCGTTACGTCGTCCACGTCTCGGCGGAGGAAGCGGTCGCGGAGCTGGCGGCGGCGCGGGACAAGGGCCTGCCGGTCTTCGGCGAGACCTGCCCGCAGTACCTCTTCCTGTCCACCGACAACCTGGAGGAGCCGGACTTCCAGGGCGCGAAGTACGTCTGCTCCACCCCCCTCCGTCCGCGCGAGCACCCGGCGGCGCTGTGGCGGGGCCTGCGGACGAACGACCTCCAGGTGGTCTCCACCGACCACTGCCCGTTCTGCTTCCGGGGCCAGAAGGAGCTGGGCCGGGGCGACTTCTCCAAGATTCCCAACGGTCTCCCCGGTGTGGAGAACCGCTTGGACCTCCTCCACCAGGCCGTCCTGGACGGGCACATCAGCCGCCGCCGCTGGATCGAGATCGCGCGCGCGACCCCGGCCCGGATGTTCGGCCTCTACCCGCAGAAGGGCACGATCGCGCCGGGTTCCGACGCCGACATCGTCCCCTACGATCCGCACGCCGAGCAGGTCATCTCCGCCGAGACGCACCACATGAACGTGGACTACTCGGCGTACGAGGGCAAGCGGATCACCGGACGCGTCGACACGGTCCTCTCGCGCGGTGAACTCGTCATCGATCGGCGCGAGTTCACCGGCCGGGCCGGCCACGGGGCCTTCATCCCCCGCTCCACCTGCCAGTACCTGTAAGCCGTAAGCCCGCACGCAGCAGCAAGGAGCCATGCATGGACTTCGGTCTCGTCCTGCAAACCGACCCGCCCGCCTCGCAGGTCGTCAGCCTCATGAAGCGCGCGGAGCGCAACGGCTGGACCTTCGACTCCGCCGTGCTGTGGCAGGAGCCGTTCGTCATCTACAGCCAGATCCTGGCCAACACGCAGCGCATGCACGTCGGTCCGATGGTCACCAACCCGGGCACCCGCACCTGGGAGGTCACTGCCTCCACCTTCGCGACCCTCAACGACATGTACGGCAATCGTACGGTCTGCGGGATCGGGCGCGGCGATTCGGCGATGCGGGTCGCCGGTCGCGCGCCGAACACCCTGGCCCGCCTCGGGGAGGCCATCGACGTCATCCGGGACCTGGCGGAGGGCCGGGAGGCCCTCGTGGACGGCAATCCGATCCGGATCCCCTGGATCCGGGAGGGAAAGCTGCCCGTGTGGATGGCGGCGTACGGGCCCAAGGCCCTCGCACTCGCCGGACAGAAGGCCGACGGGTTCATCCTCCAGCTCGCGGACCTCTACCTCACGGAGTGGATGATCAAGGCGGTACGGCAGGCCGCGGTGGAGGCCGGCCGCGATCCCGCCGCGATCACCATCTGCGTGGCGGCCCCGGCGTACGTGGGGGACGATCTCGCGCACGCCCGACCAGTGCCGCTGGTTCGGCGGCATGGTCGGCAACCACGTGGCCGACCTCGTCTCACTCTACGGCGAGCACTCCGGGATGGTCCCGGACGAGCTCACCGAGTACGTCGAGTCCCGCCAGGGCTACGACTACAGCCACCACGGCCGCGCCGGGAACCCGTCCACCGACTTCGTCCCCGACGAGATCGTCGACCGCTTCTGCCTCCTGGGCCCGGCCGCGGCCCACATCGAGAAGCTCCGCGCCCTGCAGGCGCTCGGCGTCGACCAGTTCGCCGTCTACGACATGCACGACGCGAGGGAGGCGACCATCGACGCTTACGGAACGCAGATCATTCCCGCGTTGAACGCCTGAAGCCGCGTTCGGGACGGGAAAGGCGTGACGGCGGCGCCGTCAGAACAGGGTGTTGTCGCCGGGCAGTCGGCGGCCAGGAGGGTGGCGAAGGTGTGCTGCTCCAGGTGCGTCAGGGCGCTGCCGTCCGGTTCGATCCCAGTTGTCAGAGGCAGCAGCCAGGATGGCCGTCATGACAGACGGAACCACCTGGCTCGCTGCCCCTCAGTCCATCGCCTTCGGGGGCTACCACGTGGTGCTCGCCCGCGTGCTGTCGCCGGAAGAACTCGCCGACCGTCTCGCCGCGACCGTCCTGTACGACGCCGAGCACATGGTCGTGGCGGTCGGGGAGCACACCGGAGACTCCCTCCTGGAGCTCATGGACGACACCTACGGCGATCCCTTCGACGGCATCGGGCTGCGGCTCGGACGCGCCGGGGAGTGGACGTACGCGGTCGCGTACGGCGGCTGGCCGGGCGAGTTCGGCCCCCTGGCACCGGTCTCGCGTGACGGCGTACACGTCTGCCTCCTGGAGTACGAGGAGGAGAACGGCAAGCCGGTCCCGCCGCGGTTCGAGTACTGCCATGACGGTCGCCTCCTGAGCGCCTGCAACCTGTACCTGGACGCCTCGTGGGGCTACCAGGGGGTCGACGGCGACCCCGCGACGGCCGCCCGCCTCCAGGAACTGCTCACCGCCGCCGGCCTCCCCGACCCGGAACGGGACGACAGGGAGGTACACCGCACGGCGCTGGGCATCGTCGCGGACTTCCTCGGCCTCTCCCTGCCACAGGCCCCGATCGTGAGCGGCACCCTGCAGGCTGTCCTGCTGGAACCGGTGTGATCCTGGGCCAGGCGGCACGCGGCGGGCTCGCGGAGGGCGACGGTAGCGGGAAGGGGCCGTCGCGGCGTCTACGGTCCGTTCAGGCGGTCCTGATCGCACGGTCGATCTCCGCGCCGGTGCGGGCGACGACCACCGGGTAGTCGTCCACCATGGCCGCCGGCAACTGGTGCCGGGTCTCGTCTCGCGACAGTGGAGGTAGACGTCAGCCTCCTCGCCCTCCGCCGTCCTCACCCACAGGACGTCCGCCTCGGGGTCCCGCGCCACCGCGAAGGGGCCGAGGACCTCGTGGGCGACGGCCATGTCCAGCGGAGCCGTCTCGCCCTTGTCGAACCGCATCACGAAGATGTCAAAGCTCATGGCTCTCCAGAGGAGGGAACTCGGTCGTGATGGACGACCCGCCCCATGCGCGCGTGTGCAGTGGGCGATTCAGGCTCCTCATCCTCCCTTGCTGATCACCGCCCACGGCGAACCCGGCCTTCTGGATGCGCCAGGAGCCGGCCCGCTGTGGGTGATGCCTCTTAGCTGGTCCTGGCGGTGCGGTAGGCGGCGATGGCCGGGGTGGTCTGGTTCAGGGCGGCGGCCGCGTCCGCCGTGTTGCGCTGGCCCAGGAGGGTGCTGCCGGCGCTGAGGCGGGGCGTGGAGTACGTGTTGGTGTACTGGCAGCTGGGGTCCGGGGTGTTGATCTGCTCGGCGTAGGGCTGGCAGGTGACCTTGTAGGCCATGGTCGTGAACCACTTGGCGTCGGGGGTGATGTAGCCCTGGCCCGCCGGGACCGGCGGCACGTTGAGGTAGCGCTTGACGTAGTCGATGGAGACGTTGTTGGCGTCCGCGATCGGCTGGAGCTGGCTGTTCATGGTGCGCTCGTCGTGCATGAGGCCGAGGTTGTGGCCGAGTTCGTGGGCGAAGCCGGGTTCGCCGTCGATGGCGGAGAACACGTCGATGCTGCTGTACGCGGCGTTGCCGGTCTGCCGGGAGGGGGCCGTGTAGCTGCCGTTCTCGTTCTGCGGGAGGTCTCCCTGTCCGGCGGTGTACTCGCCGTCGCCCTTGGAGACGTTGGTCAGCACCGAGACGAGGTCCGCGCCGGACTGGTCGCGCACCGTGCGGGCGAGCGAGCCGATGGGACCGGTGCCGGTGTCCATCTGCTTGAGGGCCTCCCCGGGGTCCTCACTGCCGTAGAAGGCGGGTACCTCGAAGATGCGCACGAGGCGGATCTCGGCGTTCACCCCACTGGTGGCGAACGCCCGGTTCATCTGTGCCACGGTGGTGCGGATCTCGGTCTCGGCCTGCCGCGGCCGCCAGTACCACGAGGGGTAACCGGAGCCCTCCCCGGTCTGGAGGCCGTTCCTGGCCGCCTGGGTGTACCCGACGGCCACGTCGATGACGGACTTGGTGGCGGCCTTGGGGGTCAGGGGGGCGGTGGCCCGTTCCGGTGTGGCCGGCAGGGTGTCCGGAAGGTTGAGGGAGTCCGGCTGCGGCGCGGGCAGGGCGTCGGGGTCGACGTCGGTCACACCGGCCAGGGTCCGGTCGTGCGCGTCCGTGCCGATGAGGTACTTGTGGCCCGGCGCGCGTACGAAGCCCTGGACCTCGCCGTCGGATGCCGAGGGGGTACAGGCGCCCTTGATGGTGAGGTAGCTGGTGGAGCCGGGCACCCCGACGACCTCTCCGGCCCAGGCGAGTGACCGGCCGGACGCGTCCTCGACGGGCGTGACCTGACCGGACACCTCGAGCGAGGCGGAGTAGGCGCGGGTCGCGCCGGACGCCTGCCTGAGGTCCATGGCCAGCGACATCTGGTGGACGCGGGTCTGGCGGGTGGCCAGTGAGCAGAACGACGCGAAGTCGGCCGCGCTCAGCTCCAGGTGTCCTTGCCCCAGTACGACGGGCCGGGCCGCGTCCGGCGAGGGTGCGGTGTCGGCGGCCGCGGCGGCGGGCAGGGCGGTCGCGGCCAGCACCGTGGCGATCGCGACGTGACGGAACAGATGGCGCACGAAAGACTCCCGTGGGGCGAGCGGGGGGGGAGGGGGACACACCAAAGATCGCCATCCGCGCGGGTGGAATCACCTTCAGCCCGTCCAGGCCACCCGGGCAGCCGCCAAGGTAGGGCCGAACGACACTCCCCGCCCGTCCGCCCGTCCCGTACGGAGATCCCGCCGGGCGGTCGCACCGGACGGCGCCGGAGCTCACCCGGCCCCCCGGACCTCCAGTGCCCCGCTCCACACCGGGTCGCCGGCCGAGCGGCCGACCAGGATCTCGTAGGTCCCGGGTTCCGTGCGCCAGGCGCCCTCGGCCGGCGACCAGTGCCGCAGTGCCCGCGCCGGTACCTCTACGACGGCGGTCGCCGACGTGCCGGGTTCCGCGTGGACCACGGCGTAGCCGGCGAACCAGCGGACGGGCCGCTCGACGGTGGAGTGCGGGCGGGCGAGGTACACCTGCACGACCTCACGGCCGGGCCGGGCGCCCGTGTTGCGTACCGGAACGCGCACCGTGAACGGGGACCCTTCCGCGACGTCGGCCGGGGCCCGCACCGTCCCGTACTCCCAGGTGGTGTAGCCCAGGCCGTGACCGAACCAGTAGGCGGGCTCCCTGCCGTCGAGCAGCCAGGCCCGGTGGCCGATGTGCAGGCCTTCGCCGTAGGTGAGACGGCCGTCGACGGGATGCGCGTGGGTGACCGGGGCGTCGTTCAGGGCGGCCGCCCAGGTGGTGGGGAGGCGGCCGCCCGGCTCGGCGTCCCCGAAGAGGAGGTCGGCGAGCCCGGTTCCGGCCTCCTGTCCCGGGAACCAGGCGAGGAGGGCGGCACCCACCTCGTCGCGCCAGGGCAGTTCGACCGGGCCACCGCTGTTGACCACGGCGATCGTGCGCCGGTTGACCGCCGCCACGGCGCGGACCAGGGCGTCCTGGTGGCCGCCCAGGGAGAGGCCGGCGCGGTCGTACCCCTCGGTCTCGGTGTGTTCGGTGGTGCCCACGACCACGATGACGGCGTCCGCGTCGCGGGCCGCCCGCACCGCTTCGGCGAGCGCGGCCGCCGCATCGGGCTCCGGCGGCGCCGCCGCGACGATCGTGGCGCGCCCGGCGCCGGGGACCAGTTCGCGCCGGGCCGTCAGGAGCACGGGCCGCGTCGTGTCCAGGGTCGCCCGCACCGTGTGCAGGGGCGGGTTGACGTGGACGATGGCCGGGTCGTCGGTGGTGCACGGGAACGTGCCGTCCAAGAGGGGCCGTTCGCCGAGGGTGAGGCTCATGCGGCCGAACCCGGCGATGCCGAAGGTCCATTCGCCCGTCGCCCCCGGCCGGATGAGCGCGCTGATCTCCACGGTCCGCGCCGCGGGACCGACGGGCGGCTCCAACTGGTTCCCGGACAACCGGTGTTCCGCGTGGAGCTCGCGGCCCGCCTCGTCCAGCAGGCGCAGCAGCACACCGGGCTCCCCCGACCGGGGGTCGCTGCACCGGTCGGCGGCGAGGGGCGCGGGGGGAACGCCCAGTCCCGGACCCGGTACGTGCACGACCTCGGCCAGGCCCTCCAGCCGGGCGCGGATCCCGTCGAGGGGGGTGACCACGCGCGAGGGGAACACCCCGGCGCTGCCTCCGCCCTGCACCCGCGGGGAGGCGGCGTGCACCCCGATGACGGCGACCTTCGCCAAGGACGCCGCATCGAGCGGGAGCACCTCGCGGTTGGTCAGCAGCACGCACCCCGCGGCCACGGTGCGGCGCAGCAGGGCCCGCGTGTCCTCGGGCCCGAACTCCGCGGCGCGCGGGCGCCGGACCGGTTCGAGCGCGCTCACGCGCCCGGCCAGTCGCAGCAGGCGCCGCACCTTCTCGTCCACGGCCTCCTCGGGGACGTGGCCGTCCCGCACGGCCCGGACGAGGGAGGCCTCCCACGGCCCCTGCGGTCCCGGCATCGCCAGGTCGAGCGCGGCAAGGGCCGGTTCCCGGGCCGAACGCAGGGCGCCCCAGTCGGAGACCACCACCCCGTCGAAGCCCCAGTCGCCCTTGAGGGGCTGCGCGAGCAGCGGACTGGCCGTCATGGTCGCGCCGTTCACGCCGTTGTAGCCGGCCATCACCAGCCATACGCCCGCCTCGACGGCGGCCTCGAACGGAGCCAGGTACACCTCGCGCAGCACCCGCTCGGAAACCCGTACGTCCACGTGCATGCGTCCGGTCTCGGAGTCGTTCGCCACGTAGTGCTTGGCCGTGGCCGCCACCCCCGCCGCCTGGATGCCCCGGATCAGCGCGGCGCCCGTACGGCCCGTCAGTACGGGATCCTCCGAGAAGCACTCGAAGTGCCGGCCGCCCAGCGGAGTGCGGTGCAGGTTGAGCGTGGGCGCCAGGACGATGTCCACGCCCTTGCGGACCGCCTCCGAGGCGAGCAGACCCCCCAGTTCCCCGGTCAGGTCCTCGTCCCACAGCGCGCCGATCGCGGACGCCGAGGGCAGCAGCGCGGAGGTCAGCCGCTCGTCCCAGGCCTCTCCCCGTACCCCGGCGGGGCCGTCGGATGTCACCATCTCGCGCAGGCCGACGGCCTGTTCGCCGGCCGTGCGCCAGGTCGTGGCCCCCGACAGCAGCCGCACCTTCTGCACCAGATCGAGCTTCTCCAGCAGTCGATCGAGCGTGTCCTCGCTCATCGCCACCCCATTCACGTCATCCGAAGGAGAAGACCCGGCTCCCCCCGTCGTGGAGACGGGGAGAGCCGGGCCCGTACGGAGGGCCGACCGGGTCAGGTCGGCCGGTGCTCCGCGTTCAGTACCGCCGGTACGGCCGGGTACCGCGCCATCAGCGGGTCAGCTGTAGACGCCGAACTCGTGCAGGGAGTAGCCCCAGCCGGTGCCGCGCGCGGTCAGGTTCAGTCGCACGTGGCGGGCGTTCGCGGACACGTTGATCGTGTCGATGTCACCGTTGCCGGTCGTCGTGGTGTGCACCGTGCGCCAGTTGGTGCCGTCGTCGGAGAGCTGCACCTCGTAGGACTTGGCGTAGGCGGGGTCCCACACCAGCTGCAGGGTGCGGATCGCCTTGGAGGCTCCGAGGTCGACGCTGATCCACTGTGGGTCGCTCCAGTCGCTGGCCCAGCGGGTGGCGGTGTTGCCGTCCGTGGCGTTGCCGGCGGGGCAGGGGCAGTCGCCGTAGGAGGCTTGCGCGGAGGAGGCGGTGGTCGGCTTGTTCAGCGCCACGTTGGTGCCGCTCACCGGCGGGGCGACGACCTTCACCGACTTGGTCTCGATGCCCGCGTTGCCGCGGCCGTCCTCGGCCTGGATGTACACCTTCCAGACCCCGAGCTTCTCGGGAGCGGTGACCGCGAAGGTCCCGTTCCCCGTCGCACGCCACTGCGCCTCGACCAGGCGCTTGTCACCGTTCGCGTAGTTGCCGCTGAGGAAGACCTTGTACGTCAGGGGGTCGTTCTGCGGGTCACTGATGTTGGCGCGGACGGTGAACTCCCGGCCGGCCGGTGCCTGCGAGGCCTTGTCGACGACCATGTTGCCGATGACCGGAGGGGTGTTGTCGCCCGCGGTCGACCCGGTGTACGCCTTCTTCACCGCGTAGTAAGAGAGCCTCTTGAGCCCGTCGGGCAGCAGGTTGAACCAGATGCCGCCGAAGTCGTGCTCGATGCCGTAGTGGAACATCGTGGCGCCCAGGGCCACGCCCTGGTGACCCGTGACGCAGTTCCAGGCGGTGGTGTATCCCTCGGCGGTCTGGACGTCGGTCTTCTGCTCGGGGATGCCGTTGGCGTCGTTGGCCACCTCCCACTCACCGGCCGGGCCCGTCTCGGTGATGATGTAGGGCTTGTTGTAGCCGCCGTCCACCCAGTCCTGCTTCACCCCGCAGATGTCGCCGTAGGAGTTCATCGAGTACAGGTCGAGGTCCGGGGAGTTGCGCTTGTAGTACGGCCACGCGCCCGTCCAGGCGTCGGTCGAGGTGACCGGGTGGTCCGGGTCGATGGTGTGGATCTTCTTGGCGACGTCGTTCACGAACGTGGTGTAGGCGTTGCGCTGCGCCTCCAGTTCGGTGCCGCCGTAGCAGTTCTGCAGGCCGAGGACGGACTCGTTGCCGACGTTCCACATCAGCGTGGCCGGGTGCGACTTGTAGGTGTCCACCCACTTCGCGAACTCGGTCAGCATGTTGCTCTTGTACGCGGCGTCGGTGACGTAGTTGACGCAGCCTCCCGAGCCGGGGCCGCCGCCGGGCTGCAGCCAGAACCCGTTGATGACCCGGACCCCGTTCGCCGCGGCCGTGTCGAGCAGCGGCTTGCTCGACGCGTCCGTGCCCCAGGTGCGGATGGTGTTGACGCCCATGGACTTCACGTCCGGCATGTACTTCGGGGCGTCGGCGAAGGACGGGCCCCAGGTGAGGCCCTTGACCGTGTACGGCTGCCCGCCGACGGTCAGTTGCCAGTTGCCCTGGGAGCCGGCCACGCGGACCGCGCCCTGGGCCGGGGGTTCCGTCGAGGTGGCGCCGTAGACCTGGAACTCCCAGAGCGAGTAGCCGTAACCGCCGGAGCGGACCAGGCCGTTCATCCGCACGTAGCGGCCGCTGCCGGAGATGGCGATCTCGTCGGTGCCGCCGTCGCCGCCGGTGACGGATTTGGCCGTGCGCCAGTTCGTTCCGTCGTCCGAGACCTGGATCTCGTAGTTCTTGCCGAACGCGCCCTCCCAGGTGAGGACGACCCGGCTGAGGCTGCGGCTGGCCCCGAGGTCGACCTGGATCCATTCGGCGTCGCGCCACTGGCTGGCCCAGCGGGTGCCGGTGAGGTTCCCGTCGAACGCGGCGGCGGCGGAATAGCCTTCGCCCTCCTGGGAGGAGGCGGTGGCCGGCTTGCCCTGGGAGAGCAGGGTTTCGGCGGCGACCGCGGTGGGGGCGCCGGCCAGGGTGAGCGAGGACGCGAAGAGTGCGCCCAGGGTGACGAGGGCGGCAGCGCCGCGCGTGCGACGGGGACCCGTTCTGGTGCTGGGAGGGGGGAACATTGCGGCTCCTGAGGTCAGTTGCGGGGGAGTGCCCCTGGGCTGGGCCCGGGGTGTCGTGGGCGGCCCCGCCGGGTGGGCGGAACCGGTGGGGGAGGCCGGGCGGCTCAGGGGAAGGAGACCACCGTGGAGGGAACCGTCGAGGTGCCCGCGGGGACCGTGGACGCGCCGGTGTCGTTGATGACGTGCTCGTAGTGGCCGTTGCCGCCGAGCGACACCGTCAGGAGGCTGTGGAACTTGATCCCCGGCTTGACGGGGGCCTTGAAGCCGTGGTCCTGGCGGATGTTCGGGTCCACGTTGTAGTTGCAGTAGCTGCCCAGGCCCCACGCCTCGTGGGTGGTCACCGAGTCGTCCACCCGGTAGGCGGCGTAGCCCTTGGTGGCGCCGTTCTGGATGGCGGCCTGGTTCGGGGCGTCGTACGCCTTCTCGTTCTGGTAGAAGACCGTCTTGCCGCGCTCTCCGAACCACTCCACGTCGTACTTGTTGAAGTGCTCGACGAACAGGCCCGTGGCCAGGACGTCGTCACCGTTCACCCGCACCCCGTAGTCGGCGCGGTTGGTCTCCCAGCCCACGCCCTCGCCGTGGTCGGCGCGCCACACCCAGGTGTGGTCGACGATGGTGTCGTCGCTGTTGACGACGACGCTGGTGGTGGCCTTGCCGGCGCCCGCCCCGCCCACGCGGACGTACACGTCCTGCACGGTGGTGGGGTTGGCGGCGTGGTCGGCGGAGGAGTTCTGCGGTCCGAGCTCCAGCAGGGTCGGCGAGTTGACCGGTCCGGCATCGATCAGGAAACCGGCGAGACGGACGCCGTCCACGTCGACGACCTTCATCGCGGTCACCCCGTTGTCCGGGATGATCGTGGCGAGGCCGAGGCCGAGCACGATGGTGTTCGCGCGGTTCACGTTGACGGTCTGGTCGACGTGGTAGACGCCGGGCGTGAACAGCAGGTTCAGGCCCTGGGCCAGCGCCCGGTTGATCGTGGCGGCGGTGGCGCCGGGCTTGACCACGTAGAACTGGCTGAGCGGGACGGACTCGCCCTGCGGGGTGCCGTTGGCCCAGGTGGTGCCACGGGCGTTGGTGCGCTTGGCCGGCGCGAACACCTTGTACTCGCTGCCGTCGAGGTAGAGGTAGGGCTTCTCGCGGGAGACGGGCGTGGTGTCGAGCGTGGTGTAGCGGGGCTCCGGGAATCCGGTGGCCGGAGCGCCCTCGACGCCGGAGAAGGTCTGGTTCCACACGCTGTTGGACCAGCCGCCGATGGTGCTGTCGCGGGTGTACCACTGCTGCTGCGAGTAGTTGCCGACCTGGCCGTCGACCTTGGAGTCGCCGATGTAGCCACCGCTGGCCCAGCCGTAGCCGTTCGGCGCCAGGTTGAGCGCGCCCTTGACGTGCATGCGGCGGAAGGAGGACGCCTGCGAGACCGCCCACCGGTTGGTGCCGCTGACCGGGTTGACGGTCAGGCCCTCCGCACCGCGCCAGAAGTTCTGGGTCGCGTTGCCGTTGAACCAGCCCGCGTCGACCGTCACGTCACCGTTGATGGTGGTGTCGCCCGGGCGCAGGCCGAGGCCGGCGATCTGGGTGTAGAAGCCGATCTGGGCGTTGATGTTGTCGTACGTGCCCGGCTTGAGGAGGAAGGCGTGCCGGCCGCTGCCGAACTGCGCCGACTCCTGCTCCTGGAAGACCTGGTCCAGCTTGGCCTGGATACCGGGCGTGGAGGGATCGACGATGTGGACGTTCGGGCCCAGGTCGCCGCCGCCCGGAAGGGTCGGACCGCCGCCGTCGCCCCCGGTGGCGGCGAACACCTTGAACTCCCAGAGTGAGTAGCCGTATCCGGTGGCCCTGGTGACGCCCTGCATGCGGACGTAGCGGGCACTCCCGGTGATGTTCACGGTTTCGGTGCCGCCGGCGCCGGTGGTCGTGGAGTGGGCGGTGGACCAGTCGGTGCCGTTGGTGGACAGTTCGATCCGGTAGGCCTTGGCGTAGGCGGCCTCCCACTGCAGGACGACCTTGCTCAGCTCGGTCGTGGCCCCGAGGTCCACCTGCAGCCACTGGGAGTCGGAGGCGGCGCTGGACCAGCGCGAGCCGTTGTCGCCGTCGACGGCGCCGGTCGCGGGGGTGCCGTAGTGCTCCTGGCTGGAGGCCGTGACCGCCTTGCCCTGGGACACCGGGGCCGGCTCGGCCGAGGCGGCGGGGGACGAGGGTGCCAGCGCGAGCAGGCTGCCGAAGAGGGCGGTGGTGATCGCCCCGGCGATTCCCCTCCGGGGGGAGACGGGGCGTCGGCCGCGTGGCGACGCGTCGACAGGTATGCCGGTAGCAGGCATCGGTGCTCCTTTAACGAACCTGAAACGGGAGAGCGCTCTCCAGACCTTGCCCGTAACGCGATCGACGGGTCAAGGAGCTTGACGCCTTTTCTTTCGTCTTTCATTAAGTTCCGAGGGGTGGGGGTCGGCGGCCCGCTCGGGGTGCTGGACCGGCCGGGCCCGCGCACGCTGGACGCATGGCCGATCAGACGCAGGTCACCGTCCATCCCGTCGCCGCCGCCGGTGGCCGGCGGGTGACGGCGCACGTCCACGGCACCGATTCGGTGCTCGGCGTGGCCCACGGCATGTCCGACGTGGCCGAGTTCCTGCGGAGGGCCGGCTGGCTCGACGAGGAGGACTGGCCGCCGGTCGTGTGGCGCGGCGGCGGGCCGGCGGTCTGGGGAGGCGGGCCGGACGGGGAGGGGTGACGCGGGGCCGCGCCGGGGCGCGGCGGGGGCGGGGAGTTGCGCCCGCCATGACGCCGGGCCCGTTCGCCGTGGCCGGGCACGCACACGGGGGCGGGCGGGGCCGGGCCCGCACGCGGACGCACGGCAGCCCTCCCGTGGGGAGCCGGGAGGGCGCTGGGCCCGGGATGGTCCGGAGCCACACCATAGGCACCGGAACGGGCGGGCCGGTAGGCATATGACAGGGGGCGTTCCGGATATTTCGCCGCGGCGCAGGGGCGCCCGAGGCGCCTGGGGGAGGTGGGCCTCCCGCTGGGCGCAGTGCCGGAAGCCGGCCGTCGGCGGAACTCCCCCTCGTGCGCGCCGCGGGAAGTGATCGCCGGGAGCGGGGTGGAGGGGCGTACGTCCGGGACGCCCGGACGCCCGGCCGGGCGTGCCGGCCGGGCGTTCTGCGTGGGTGGGGACGGCCTGCGAGCCCTGCGGGCGTACGGGCCTGCGAGCCCTACGGGCGTACGGGCGTGCGGGCCTGCGACCCGTGCGGGCCTGCGAGGCGTACGGGCCTGCGGGTAAGGGAATGCGGCGGGGGCGGGCAGGCCGTTCGGTTATGCGCCGAGGCGGCCGTGGTCGCGGACGATGTCCGCGTAGCGGTGGCCGCTGGTCTTCACCGTGCGCCGCTGGGTCGCGTAGTCGACGTGGACGAGGCCGAAGCGCTTGTCGTAGCCGTAGGCCCACTCGAAGTTGTCCACCAGGGACCAGGCGTAGTAGCCGGCCAGCGGGGCGCCCTGGCGGGCGGCGCGGGCGCAGGCCGCCAGGTGCTGTTCGAGGTAGGCGGTGCGCTCGGGGTCGTCGACCGCGCCGTCGGGGCCGACGGTGTCGGGGAACGCGGAGCCGTTCTCGGTGACGTAGAGCTTCCGCACGCCGTAGTCGTTGGTCAGGCGCAGGAGGAGGGATTCGATGCCGTTGGCGTCGATCTGCCAGTCCAGGCCGGTGCGCGGCACGTCCGGGAGGCGGACCTCGCGGGCGAAGGGGACCGGGCCGTCGGCGTCGTGGGTGACGGTGGCGGGGAAGTAGTAGTTGAGGCCGTGCCAGTCGAGGGGCGCGGCGATGGTCTCCAGGTCGCCGGGACGCTCGGGCAGCTCGACGCCGTACAGCTCCCGCATGTCGGCGGGGAAACCGCGGCCGTATACGGGGTCGAGCCACCAGCGGTTGGTGTGTCCGTCCATGCGGACGGCGGCGGCGAGGTCCTCGGGGGAGTCCGAGGCGGGTACCACCGTGGAGTGGTTGGTGACGAGGCCGATCTGCGCGCCGGGTGCTGCGGCACGGATGGCTTCGGTGGCGAGGCCGTGGCCCAGCAGGAGGTGGTAGGAGGCGCGGACGGCGGCGGTCAGATCGGTCAGGCCGGGGGCCATGCGGCCTTCCAGGTGGCCGATCCAGCCCGAGCAGAGCGGTTCGTTGAGGGTGGCCCACTGGGTGACGCGGTCGCCGAGGCGCTCCGCGACGACGGAGGTGTAGGAGGCCAGGTGTTCTGCGGTCTCGCGGACGGTCCAGCCGCCGCGGTCCTGCAGGGCCTGGGGGAGGTCCCAGTGGTAGAGGGTCACCGAGGGGGTGATGCCCGCTTCCAGGAGCCCGTCGATCACCTTGTCGTAGAAGTCGAGGCCCCGGGCGTTGACCGGTCCGGAGCCGTCGGGGACGATGCGCGGCCAGGCGATCGACATGCGGTAGGCGTTGGTGCCGAGCCGCTTCATCAGGGCGATGTCCTCGGGCCACCGGTGGTAGTGGTCGCAGGCCTCGTCACCGGTGTCGCCGTTGTCGATCTTGCCCGGGGTGTGGGAGAACGTGTCCCAGATGGACGGCCCCCGGCCGTCCTCCTTGACGGCTCCCTCTATCTGGTACGCGGAAGTGGCCGTGCCCCAGGCGAAGTCCTGGGGGAAGGCGCCGAGGTCAATGGAATCCGACACAGCAAGCCTTTCGAAGAGCATGGGGAGGAGGGCTGCCGGCTACTTGACGGCGCCGGCGGTCAGGCCGGTGACGAGGTAGCGCTGGAGGAGGAGGAAGCCGCCGACGACGGGCAGGCTCACGACGAGCGACGCGGCCATGACCTGGTTCCAGTACACGTCGTTCTGGGTCGAGTAGCCCTGCAGGCCCACCGCGAGGGTGCGGGTCGCGTCGTTGGTCATCACCGAGGCGAACAGGACCTCGCCCCAGGCCGTCATGAAGGCGTAGACGGCGACGGCGACGATGCCGGGGATCGCGGCGGGCACGATGACGCGGAAGAGCGCGCCGAGCGGACCGCAGCCGTCGACCTTGGCGGCCTCGTCGAGGTCCCGGGGGACCGAGTCGAAGTATCCGATCAGCATCCAGATCGAGAACGGCAGCGAGAACGTCAGGTAGGTGAGGATCAGCCCGGCGCGCGAGCCGAACAGTGCGATCCCGGTGGCGTTGCCGATGTTGACGTAGATGAGGAACAGCGGCAGCAGGAAGAGGATGCCGGGGAACATCTGCGTCGAGAGCACCGTGACGGTGAAGACCCGCTTGCCGCGGAAGGAGTAGCGGCTGACGGCGTAGGCCGCGAAGATCGCGATGACCACGGAGAACACGGTCGCCGAACCGGCCACGATCAGCGAGTTCATGAAGTAGTCGCCGAGGGGGACGGTCTTCCAGATGTCGAAGTACGGCTGGACCGTGAGGCCCGAGGGGATCCACTGGAACTTCCCCGACACGTCCTGCAGCGGCTTGAGCGAGCTGGAGATCATGACGTACACGGGCAGCAGGACGAACCCGGTGAGGAGCGTCAGGAAGACCAGCCGGCTCACGAGGAACGACTTGGGGGGCGCCATCGGCGACCGGGAGGACCGGGACTGAACCGCCTGAGTGTGCCTAGGCATCGGTGGCGCTCCTTCCTCGGGAGGTGAACAGGAGGTAGAGGCCGGTCACCACGAGCAGGAACAGCAGCAGCAGGACGGACATCGCGGATCCGGTGCCGAAGTTCCAGGTCTGGAACGAGGACTGGTAGATGTGGATGGAGATGAGGTCGGCGGACGCCGGCGCCGATTTGCCGAACAGGACGAACGGCGTGTTGAAGTCGTTGAACGTCCACAGGAACAGCACCAGGATCAGAACCTGGTTGACCGGGCGCAGCGAGGGGAGCGTGATGCGGCGGATCTGCTGCCAGACGCCGGCCCCGTCCAGTGCCGCGGCCTCGTAGATCTCGCGGGGAATGTTCTGCAGGCCGGCCATCATGACGAGGAAGGCGAAGGGCCACCCCTTCCAGACCGAGACGACCAGCAGGGTGACGAAGGCGTTGTCGCCGATGAGCCAGAACGGCGGGCTGTCGGTGAGCCCGAGCTGGTCGTGGATGACGTGGTTCACCAGGCCGTTGTCGCGCTGGAACATGAACGCCCAGGTGATGACGGCCGCGTAGACGGGCAGCGCGTACGGCACCAGGAAGATGGTGCGCAGGATGCCGCGGCCCCTGAACGTCTCCTGCATGAAGATCGCGGCCGCCGTGCCGATCAGCCAGCACAGGCCCACGGAGAAGAAGGTGAACAGGCACGTGGTGAGGAAGGAGCTCAGCAGTGCCTCGCCGACCGGTGCGTCGAAGTCGACGGTCAGGGAGTAGTTGTCCAGGCCGGACCAGGGCGCGTTGCCCCAGTCGCGGAGGTGGAACTGGGTGAGCTCCTTGAAGCTGACGACGATGCCGATGACCATCGGGATCAGGTGGACCAGGAGTTCGAGGACGAGTGCGGGGAGCAGGAGCAGGTACGGCAGGGAGATGCGGCGGAGCCGCCCGGGGCGGCGCGTGCGGGGCGCCGCTCCGGGGTGGTTCTTCCGTACCGTCCGCTTGCCCGTGGGAGGGGGTGCGGTGGTGGTCATGAGGTGTCCGTGCCTACTTCTTGGGCATCTGCTGCTGGGCCTTCTCGAGCTTGGCCTTGACCGACTCCAGCGTCACCGGGCGGCCGGCCGCGGCGTCGGCGAAGAGCTCCTTGACCGCGGTGCCCACCACCGTCTCGAACTGCGACTCCTCGGGGACCTGCGGGAGGGCGGAGGCGCTCTTGGCGAGCGTGTCGCGCAGGACGGCCAGGCCGGGGGTGTTGAACGCGGGGTCCGTCTGCGCGGACTTGACCGGCGGGATGGAGCCGTAGGCCTTGTTGAGGACCTTCTGCTCCTCGTCACCGGTCATGAAGTTCACGAACTTCGTGGCGCCGTCGATGTTCTTGGTGTTCTTGAAGACGGCCATGTTGATGCCGGCCACCATGGAGTTGGTGGACGTGCCCGTGCCCGGTGCGCCGGACTGCACGGGGGCGGGGACCACGCCCCACTCGTCCTCCTTCATGCCCTGCGCGGCGAAGGTGGCCGACGCGGTCTGCCACAGCACCATGGCGGTCTTGCCCTTGGCGAAGTCGCTCAGTGACTGGTTCTGGGAGTACTCGGCGTTGCCCTTGGCGACGATCTGCGCGTCGGCCATCAGGTCCACGTACTGCTTCACGGCCTTGACCGCGCCGTCGGAGGTGAAGTCGGCCTTGCCATCGGCGGTGAAGAAGTCCGCGCCGTGCTGCTTGCCCAGGACGAAGACCTGGTGGATGTTGTTCGACAGGTTGGAGCCCTCGACACCGAGCCCGGCCTTGCCGTCCTTGGTCAGCTGCTTGCCGGTGGCGATCACCTCGTCCCAGGTGGTCGGCGGCTTGGTGACGCCGGCGTCGGCGAACGCCTTCTTGTTGTAGTAGAGCGCGTAGGCCATGGAGTACAGCGGCACGGCCGCCGGGTCCTGGCCCTGGACGCCGGTGGACCCGAGCGCCGAGTCCACGAAGCGGTCCTTGCCGCCGATCTTCTCGAAGTTCTTGGCGTCCCACGGGAGCAGTGCGCCGCTGGCCTGCAGCGAGGCGCTCCAGGTGTTGCCGATGTTCAGTACGTCGGGGCCCTGGCCGGAGGTGGTCGCGGTCAGGATGCGGTTGAGCAGGTCGCCCCACGGCACGACCTCGAGCTTGACCTTGATGCCCGTCTGCTTCTCGAACTTGTCGAGCTCCGGCTGGAGGACCTGCTTGTCGACCTCCAGGCTCGCTCCCTGGTTGGAGGCCCAGTAGGTCAGCGTCTTCGGCTGCTCGTTGGACCCGCTCCCGTTGGTGGAGCCACCGCCACAGGCGGCCGCCCCGAGGACGAGGGAGAGGGTGACGGCGCCTACCGCTGCGACTCTGATTCTGCGCATGGCTCCATGGGCCTTTCAGGAAGGAACGGGATGCCGACTGCGGGGTGGGGGGCGGACGTTCCGCGGTGCGCCCCCAAAACCACATGGCTTAATTTAGGATGTGAGTTAAACCTCAAGCGAAGCACTCGTCAAGAGCGTTCACGCAGGTATCTTGCAGGTACGGGCATCGATGACAGGGGACAGAGTGCGAGTACGCAGCGGCCGGACAGTGCGTGACCTGCGGCGGGAGAACCGGACCGCCGTATTGCAACGGTTGTATTTCGACGGTCCCCTGAGCCGCTTCTCCCTGGGCCCCGCCACGGGCCTGAGCTCCGGTTCGATCAGCAACGTGGTCGCGGAGCTGGTCAGTGACGGGCTGGTGGAGGAAGCCGGGAGCGTCGAGTCGGCCGGCGGGCGCCCCCGGACCCTGCTCCGCGTCAGCCCGGACAGCGGCTACATGATCGGCGTGGACGTGGGCGAGACCCGCATCCGCATCGAGCTCTTCGACCTGACCCTGACCGAGCTCGCCCGCGTGGAGCGGCCCCTGGAGGTGGCTGGACCCCGCCGCACCGACCGCTACGACGTCGCCGTCGTCGTACGCCACCTGCGCGAGGGCATCGCCGAGGTGCTGCAATCGGCCGGCATCGCACCCGAGCGGCTGCTCGGCGTCGGCATCGGTGTCCCCGGCATCGTCGCCAGGACCGCCGACGGCGCCGTCGTCCACGGCCAGACCATCGGCTGGGACGCGGTCCCCCTGGAGCGGATGCTGCGCGACTCCCACCTGCTGCCCGAGAGCGTCCCGTACTACATCGACAACGGGGCCAAGACCCTCGGCCAGGCCGAAATGTGGTTCGGCGCCGGACGCGGGGCGCACAACGCCGTCGTCGTGCTCTTCGGCTCCGGCGTCGGCGCCTGCGTGGTCAGCGACGACACCCGCACCGGCCGCGCCATCGAGTGGGGACACCTGACCGTGCGGGTTCGCGGGCGCCGCTGCCGCTGCGGCGCGCAGGGCTGCCTGGAGGCGTACGCGGGCGCCGAAGCGCTCCTGGAACGCTGGGCCGAGGCGGGCGGGCGCCCGCCGGCCGACGCCGACGAGGAGACCGCCCTGACCGCGATGCTCGCCGCGGCCTACCCCTCGCCGGGCGCCGACGGCGCCACCCCAAGGGCCGACGCGACGGCCCTGGCCGTCCTGGAGGAGACCGCCGAGTACCTCGGTGCCGGATTCTCCGACCTGATCAACCTCTTCCAGCCCGAACGCATCCTCGTCGGCGGCTGGGCCGGCCTGCAGCTCGGCACCCGCTTCCTGGACTCCGTACGGTCTTACGCCACCTCCTACGCCCTGTCGTACCCGGCGGCCAACGTCCGCGTCGACCTGGGCACCTTCGGCCCCGACGCCGTCACCGTCGGCGCGGGCATCCTGCCGCTCGCCGACTTCTTCGCCCGTGGCGGCCACCACGTCGAACCCGAACGCGAGGAGCCCCTGCCCGCCTGGCGCACCACCCTCCAGGAGCGGGCCGCGCACTGAAGCTCCGGCCCACCCCGCGGCCCGCGCGGTGAGCCGGGTGGCGGGCCGGATGGCGGGTCGGGTGATGGATCCGATGGTGGGCCGGGTGGTACGGGGGCGCTACCGCTCCAGAGGCGCGAGCCCGTCCCCGGCCGGGGACACCCGGCGCCCCGCGTGGTCGAAGACGTACAGCTGCGCGAGATCCACCAGCAGCGGGATCTGGGCACCCACCCGGACCCGGACGTGCGGCCCCGTGCGCACCACGAGGTCGCTGCGCACCGCCCCCAGCCGTTCGGGAGCGGCGCCCGCGTCGGGCCCCTGGGCGGATTCCGGCGGCTGGTCCAGGACCGCCACCGACCCGGACAGCCGTCCCAGGGTCCGCTCCCTGAGCCGGCCGAGGCCGCTCCGCTGCCGCCTGAGACCGCGCCGGGGAGCGGCCGGGTGCCGCGCTGACTCCAGCTCCGCCACCCCCGCGGGGCGCGAGCCCGTGTCCACATGGACCAGGGCCTCGTGCCCCTGGTACTCGACGTGCTCGACGATGCCCGTCATCGCCGCCTCGCCCGGCCGCGCCTGGCTCGGCGGGGCGATCCTGACCGCCTCCGAGCGCAGGCCGACGATGACCGGACGCCCCTGCTGGATCCGGAGCAACTGGTGGTCGGTGCTGAGTGGTTGGGGAAGGGAAAGTCGTTGGTGCCCCAGATCGATCCACATGCCCGCGCCGAGCGGCGCGTGGACGACGGCCTGGAGCAGGCTGATGCGGGGCGTTCCGATGAACGCCGCCACGAACACGTTCGCCGGCAGCGCGTAGGTGTCCCGCGGTGAGCTGACCTGCTGAAGGACGCCGCCGCGCATGACCGCCACCCGGTGGCCGAGGGACATGGCCTCCGACTGGTCGTGCGTGACGTAGACCGTGGTGACACCCAACTCGGCGGTCAGACGGGCGATTTCGGCCCGCAGGTGGCCGCGCAGTTTCGAGTCCAGGCTGGAGAGCGGCTCGTCCATCAGGAACACCGACGGCCGGCGGGAGATGGCCCGGCCCATCGCGACCCGCTGCCGCTCGCCGCCGGAGAGCTGTCCGGGGAAGCGGTCGAGGAGGTCTTCGATGCCCAGCATCCGGGCCGTGGCCTCCACTTGCGGCTCGTGGTCCCCGCGGGGGTCGCGCAGCTTCAGCGGGAAACCGATGTTGGCGCGACCCGTCATGTTCGGATACAGCGCGAAGCTCTGGAACACCATCGCGATGTCCCGCCGGCTCGGCGGCATGTGGTTGGCGTACTCGCCGTCGAGGAACAGTTCGCCCTCGGTGATCTCCTCCAGCCCCGCGATCATCCGCAGAACGGTGGACTTGCCGCAGCCCGAAGGCCCCAGCAGAACCAGGAACTCGCCCGGCTCGACGGTGAGGGAGACGCGCTCGACGGCGAGCGAATCGCGCCCGTACCTCTTGCTGACATCGCGCAACGCGATGGAACGACTCATGACGATCCGCCCGGGGCTGGGATGGGGAGGGAGAGGGGGGTGGGGGAGTTGAGGACAGAAGCTAGCTCAGGCCGCCCCGTGAGGGAACGCCTTGGCGCAACCTCGCGGAATCCAGCCACGACCCGAGCGGGTGGGGCGGGTGGCGAACTGGGAGAACTTGCCTTTTCTGCGGACGAGTTGAGCGTCGATTCCTTGACCCCGGCCGTGAGCGGGTACTAGGTTCCCGCCATGAGAGAGCGCTCTCCCGCTATGTGTTCCGTTCCGTTCCCGTGATCAACGGCCCGTCGTCACCGCCACGGCGGCGGCGAAGCCCGGGGGGACCGCCACGTTCGTCAGTGACCAGCCGGGCAGACCGTCCGCCGGGGTGTCGCCGGCGCCCACGTAGTCGAGGGAAAGGCCCCGGGCGAGTCCGATGCCCAGGCCCTTGAGGTACGCCTCCTTGCGGACCCAGACCCGGCCGAAGGCCGCGGGCCGCTCCTCCGGGGCCAGGGCCTCCAGCTCCGCGATCTCCCGAGGGTGCAGCTGTCCGGCGAGCTCGGCCACGGCCGAAGCCGTGGGCAGCGCCTCCACGTCGGCCCCCACCGGCACCGGGCCCACGGCGAGCAGCGCGAGCCGGTCGCTGTGCGACAGGGAGAAGTGGACGGGCCCGTCCTCGGACACCGGCCGTCCGTGGGGGCCTCCGCAGCCGGGGCACGGGGCGCGGGTGATCCGTACCCGGCCGGGGGGAAGGTCCAGCCAGGCCCCGAGCACCAGCCGCAGCGCCACGTGCGAGGCGACGTAGCGGCGCCGGTCCACCTCGCGCTTGAAGGCGGCCGCCCGCTGCTGCTCGACCGGGTCCAGGACCTCCGGGGCCAGCCGGGCGGCCGCGCGGTCCTGGGCGTCGGTGTCGACCAGCCACACGGCGGTGGACGCGGTCGGCGGATCCTGTGCGGTCGACGGATCCTGCAGGGCCGACGGATCCTGTGCGGCGGGCGGGAACTGCGAACCGATCGTGAGGACATGGGGCGTGTGCACGATCGAACGGTCTCCTCGGTCCGGCGCCGGTCGTCGGCCGGCCTCGCCCTATTGTGCCGCGCTCTTCACGAGCGTGCCGATCAAGGCCTCGTCCGCGGCCGTCAGCCGCGGCAGGGCGAAGGAGGTCGGCCACATGGAGCCCTCGTCGAGGTGCGCCTGGTCGCTGAAGCCGAGCGTCGCGTAGCGCGCCTTGAACTTCCCCGCGCTCTGGAAGAAGCAGACCACCTTGCCGTCCCGGGCGTACGCGGGCATCCCGTACCAGAGCTTCGGCGCGAGGCCGGGCGCGCTCGCCCTGACGACGGCGTGGATCCGCTCCGCCATCACCCGGTCGGAGTCCCGCATTTCGGCGATCTTGGCGACGACCGCGGCCTCCTCCTCCGCCGCCTTGTCGGCGCGGGATCCGCGGCGCGCCGCGGCCTTCAGCTCCTTCGCGTGGTCCTTCATCGCGGCGCGCTCCTCGTCCGTGAATCCCTCGAACGTGCTCTGCGCGGGCTTGCGGGTGTTCGTCATGGCGGTTTTCCTCACGGGAGTCGGGGTGACGGGGCGGACTGGGATGGACGGTCGTACCAGGGGAGGCGAGGCGTTCCAGGGAAAGCGAGGCGCTCAGCCCCACGCGCCGGCGATCTGGCGGGTCGTGGCGTTGAGCCGGTTGAACAGGTTCGTGACGCCGATCATCAGGACGAGCGCGGCGAGCTGCTTCTCGTCGAAGTAGGTCGCGGCCGTGTCCCAGACCTCGTCGCTCACCGCGTCGGGACGGTCGGCCAGCCGGGTCGCGGCCTCCGCCAGCAGCAGGGCCGCCCGCTCCTCCTCGGTGAAGTACGGGGTCTCGCGCCAGACGGCGACCGTGGCCAGCCGCTCCTCGCTCACCCCGGCCTTGCGGGCCGCCTTGGCGCCGCTGTCGACGCAGGAGCTGCAGTTGTTGATCTGGCTCACCCGCAGGTGGACCAGCTCCAGCGTCTGCTTGTCCACTCCGCCGGTGTGCACGGCCTTGAAGACGTCCAGGATGGGCTGCATCGCGCCGGACAGGACGACCGCGGGGTTCTGCATACGGGACTGCATCTCGGTGTGCTCCTCTTCAGGCCTTCCGGAGTTCCGGTTTCCCGGTCTTCCGGTTCCCCCCTCGGGGTGTGACTCCATAACAGCCGCACCGGCCCGCGGCGGCGAGGACGGTGGGACACCCTGGGACAGGCGGAACATCCTTGACCAGCGAAGATGCGACCCCGGATAATTCGGGCGCGGCGGGACAGGGATACGGGGGAACCGTGGACATGGAACGGCGGACGGCCGGGGCCGACCCGCAGGACGAGCTGGCCGCACGGCTGCGGCTGCTCCAGGAGCTGTCCGGGCTCGGCGTACGGGCCCTCGCGAGGGAGGTCGCACTGAGCTCCTCCTCCCTCTCGCGCTACCTCAGCGGCCAGACCGCGCCGCCCTGGACCGCGGTGGTCGCCCTGTGCCGGCTGGTCAAACGCGACCCCCGCCCGCTGCGCTCCCTCTGGGAGCGGAGTTCCTCCCAGGCGTTGCCGGCGCCCCCGAAGGCCAGCCGCCAGGTCCAGCCGAAGCCCCGTAACGATCTGCCGCGCGACGCGGCCGACTTCACCGGACGCGAGACCCAACTCGCCGCCGTGCTCGCCGCGGTGGGGAGCCACCGGGGCGTAGCCGTCGACGGCATGGCGGGCGTGGGCAAGACCTGCCTCGCGGTGCGCGCCGCGCACCGGCTCGCCGCCGACTACCCCGACGCCCAGCTCTATGTGGACCTGCACGGATTCACCGAGGGCCGGGACCCCCTTGATGCCGACTCGGCGCTGCGGATGCTGCTCGGGGCGCTCGACGTACCGTCCGAGCGGGTCCCGCAGGAGGGCCTCGAACAGCTGGCGGCCTGCTGGCGCGCGGAACTGGCGGACCGGCGCGCCCTCGTGGTCATCGACAACGCCGTCGATGCGGAGCAGGTGCGCCCGCTGCTGCCCGGCGCCGGGGACTCCGTCGTCCTGATCACGAGCCGCAACCGGCTGCTCGGCCTCGACGAAGTGCCCCCGGTGTCACTGGACGTGCTCAGCCCGCAGGAGAGCGCGGAACTGCTCGCCAGGGCCAGCGGAGACTCCGGCGGCCCCGAAGGCCGCCTCGCCCGCGAACCGGAGTCCGCCGCCGAAGTGCTGCGGCTGTGCGGCCACTTGCCGCTGGCCCTGCGGCTGGCCGCGGCCCGGCTGCGGCACCGGCCGGGCTGGACGGTGGGCATCCTCGTGGAGCGGCTGGCGGAGGGCGCGAGCGAGTTCGACACCGCCTTCGCCATGTCCGTACGGCAACTGGACCGGGGCCAGGCCCGGTTGTTCCGGACCCTGGGCCTGCTGCCCGGCGGCTCCTTCGACGCGTACGCGGCCGCGGCCCTGGCCGACGTACCGCTGCGCGACGCCCGGGAGATGCTGGAGGACCTGGTCGACGCGCACCTGGTCCAGCAGCCGACGGCGGGCCGCTACCGGCTGCACGACCTGGTGCACCAGCACGCGCGGGGCGCCTGGGCGCAACAGGACTCCCCGGCCGAGCGGGAGCGTGCCCTGGGCCGCTTCCTCGACTACTTCGTGCACGCGGCGGCCGCGGCCGACGCGGCGATGCCGGTGCTCTCGCCGGGACGGGCGCCCTCGGCGGGCCGGCCCCCGGCCGCACTGCCGCGGTTCGCCGACAAGCACGCGGCCTGCTCCTGGCTCGCCTCGGAGTACGAGACGATGATCGCCGCCTTCGAGACGGCGGTCGCCGTCGGGGCGGACGCGCACGTGTGCGAGCTGCCCCGGTTCCTGCGGGCGTACTTCGCACGACGCTGCGGTACGACCCACCTCAACCACCTCTTCGAGCGCTCGCTGGCCGCCGCCGAACGCCTCGGAGATCCGCTGCGCCTCGCCGAGGCCTACAGCGACCTGGGCTTCGCGCGCTACAACGCGGGCCGGATGACCGAGGCCGCGGCCGCGTACGAGGAGGCCGGACTCCGGGTGGCCGAGGCGGGGGACATCCGCTCGGAAGCCGAACTGGTCCTGCGCCGCGGCTATCTGAGCTGGGACCGGGGGAGCGCCGGGGAGCCGCTCGAGCTCTTCCGGCTGGCCGGGAAGCTGTACGGGGAAGCCGGCCTCCCGGCGGGCACGGCCCACGCGGCCGCCTCGGAGGCCTGGGCGCTGCTCCAGGTGGGCGAGCGCGAGGAGGCTGCGAGCCGGGCCCGCGAGGTGCTGGAGGTGTCCCATCCGGACCCGGCGTGGCCGCCCGCCCTGACGGCCCGCATCACCCTCGGCATGGCCATCGCGGCGGAGCGGCCCGAGGAGGCGTCGGAACACCTGCACCGGGCGCTGGCCCTGGCCCGCGAGGACGGGCACGTGAACAACGAGGCGTGGTCCCTCAACTGCCTGGGCGTCGCGCTGCGCGGGATGGGCCGGTACGACGAGGCCCTGGCCAGTCACCGCGAGGCGTTCGCGCTGCTGGACGAGCTGTTCGAGGAACACTGGAAGGTCCGCTTCCTGGGCGGCTACGCCGAGACCTGCCGGCTCGCGGGTCTGCCCGAGGAGGCCCTGCGCCTGCACCGCCGGACGCTGGAGCTGGCCCCCGGGCTCGGCTGCCGGCACGAGGAGGCGCAGGCCCACGAGGGGATCGCGGCCCTGCTCGACGACGCGGATCCGGCCGCGGCGGCCGAGCACCGCACGGCGGGGCGCTCGCTCCGGGAGGAGCTCGCCGCCGGGGCGCCTTGAGCGGATCGCCCTGATGCTGTTGCAGGACTCCGGGCGGGCCTGACCTTGTCGTTTATCCAGTTCGGCGGGGTTTGGTCCCGATTTTGTGGTGTGCTGGTCGGGTGTAGGGCTCGCCGGTGGCGAGGACGCGTCCGACGTCGTAGCGGGTGGCGGGACGCTGGTTCTTCGAGCCGGGAGGTCGGCCGGGGCCCGGGCGGGTCGGTTTTGGTGCACGGGCTGGTGTGCCGGTCCGCGCGTGCAGGTTCCTGAACCCTCTGCGGACGCGGGCCGGTGTCAGCCTGTTCGGTTCCGCTGGCTTCTCCCACGGCCGGCGGAGGTCGGCGGCCAGCGGGCGGGCAAGGCGGAGCCGGGCATGTGCGGCCAGGATGATCCAGGTCCAGCGGTCTGCCGCGTCCGAGCTGCGGAGCCGGGGCTTGGTCCAGCCGAGGGTCTGTTTGAACAGGCGGAAGGTGTGCTCGAGGTCGAATCGTCGGAGGAAGGACTGCCAGCAGCGGTCGACGTCCGCGGTGGTGGCGCCGGTGCCCGACCACCACAGCCAGACCGGCTTGTTGACCCCGCCGCTGGGCAGTTTCTCCACGGTCAGGCGGATGACGGTCCCCTCGATCACGGGCAGTTCAGCCCCGTGGGCGAGCCAGGCGGCCCGCCGGGTCAGCCTGGGGTGCAGCCGGTCCCACGCCCGCGCGGTCGCATTCCCGTAGAGGCGGGTGTCCGTGGCCGTCACGACATGCTCAGAGCCCCAGGTCTCGGGCTGGCCGAAGACGAACTCGCCGCCGTGCCTCGGTGGGCGTCCGCCGGCGGGATGCTGCCTGTGGAACTCCTCGCGGGTGGGAGCCGGCCGGCACATCACCCGGTCCGAACGCATCCGTCCCAGGATCTCGACGGGCAGGCCGGCCAGCAGGTGAGCGATGCGCGGAGCGTCGTATCCGGCGTCCAGCACGACCAGGATGTTCGGGTCGCCTGGCTTCCACTGGCCCGCTGCAACGAGTCGCTCGAGGACCTCGCGAATCTGGAACGTGGTCACCGCTGCCACGTCAGCGCCGGGCCGGAGACGGACCGCATCGAGCACTGCCGTCCACGAGGTGCGGCCGCTCTCCAGCGCGGCCACTACCGAGTACGGCCAGCCGGGCACCATCTGGTGTTTGCCCACGCCACGGCCGAAAGTGTGGCAGAAGGCCCGGTCAGCGCAGGTATTGGCGTCCGGCCTCAGCCACGGCGAGACGTCCACCGCCAGGACCAGCCTGCCGTCCGCCGCCCTCGGCAGTGGCATCCCGGCCAGGGCCCGGCGCAGCCGGGCGACATCGATCCGGCCCTGGTTGAGACCGCCGTACAAACCACCGTGACCACGGCGGTGTTCAGGCGCGAGCGCGAGATCTACGAGCGTCCGCACCGGTCCGTCCGTGCACAGCAACGCGTCGCACAACTCGAACAAGGCATCGCCCCGCACGGTCAGACACGCGTACAACTCCGACCGGAAGTGTGACACTTCCGCGAACGCGTCCCGCAGGACGTCCTGCTCCATCAGACTCATGACCACGGCCTTCGCGCTGATCCGCTCTGTGACGGAGCCCAGGATCAAGCGAAGGCCGCCTTCGCGTCCGCTGAACTGCGAAAACGCCGACCAAGTGCGAGTCGCGTTCGACATCGGACCATAAACGACAAGCTGACAGCCTGTTTCCGAGCCGGCCCGACCAGGGGCCGGCCGGACCCGGGGGGACCACCATGAACACCAGAGCCGCCGCCATGGCCGCCATCGCCGCCACCGCGGCCTTCGCCCTGGCCGTGCTCGGCGCGGGCCCGGCCCTCGCGGACAACCACATCAGCGTCGCACCGCAGGGCCAGGACGGGGCGTCCGGGGAGCAGGGCGCGCAGTACCTCCAGGGGGACCAGGGCCCGAAGTTCCTCCAGGACGGCGCGTTCGAGCACTGATCCCGCGGCGCGCCTACGGCGTCTCCGGCCCCCAGTCGTTCGGGCAGGGGGCCGGGGGCTGCGGTGTCTGCGGGGCGGGGCCGTAGGCGTAGGCCACGAAGTCCTTGAGCTCCGGGCCCCAGTAGGGCCACGCGTGGTCGCCCGCGCCCCGGCAGTAGCGGTGGCCGACCGCGCGGTCCTTCAGGTCCTGGTGGAGCGCCGCGGTCATCGCGCCGATCTCCTTCTCGCCCGTACCGCCCGTGCCGCCCGCGTACAGGGCCATCTTCCCGCCGTACGAGGCGTACTTGCCGTCGACCGCCAGGTTGACCGGGTTCTGCCCGGGCCAGGTGTCCGGCGTGCCGAAGACCGTGGCCATCCGGTAGGGGGTGTCGCCGGTCACCCGGAACTTCCCGTCGAACAGGCCCGTCCACAGGATCGAAGCCCCCACCGTCCAGGTGGAGTTGGCGATGATGCTCTGCGCGCCCGGGTCGTAGATGTCCGTGCCGGGCGAGAAGGCGCCGACGGCGGAGAACAGCTCCGGGTGGCGGCCGGCGTAGCGCAGGGCCCCGTAACCGCCCATCGAGACGCCCGCGATCGCCCGCCCGGAGGCCGCTCGCACGGTGTTGAAGTTGGCGTCGATCCACGGGACCAGCTGCTGGACGTGGAAGGTCTCCCACTGCGGGGCGAAGAAGCCGTCCGTGTGCCCGGCCCAGTCGCTGTACCAGCCGGCCTTGCCGCCCTCCGGCATCACGACGATGCCCTTGAAGGCGGAGTCCTTCAGGTTCGCCGTGACATTGCCCTCGTCGGTCTTCGACCACTGCTCCACGTCGCCCGTGCCGCCGTGCAGCAGGTACAGCACGGGGTAGGGGTGCGCCGGGTCCCGCTGGTAGTCCTCCGGCAGCAGGATGCGTACCCGCACCGGCACCTGGACCGGGTTGATGGACGGGGTCCCGCCGTGCGCGGCGAAGATCGCGGAGGTGGTCACGGAGGCGTCGCCCATGCGTTCGCTCTGTCCCGCCGCCACCGACCAGGTCCGCAGGGTCAGCCCGGCGGCATTCGGCGCGGGCAGCGAGGGCAGGACGGACGCGGCGCCCACGGGGGCGGCGGGCGCGGCGACCACGAACGCGGCCGCGGCGGTGGCGGCGGCCGCGAGCAGGGCTGCGGCGCGGCGCAGGGGGAGGAATGCAAGGAAGGGGCGGGAGGGGCGGAGGGAGAGGGCGGGGCGGCGGCGCATGAAGGGCTCCCAGACGGTGGTGTGGGGAGAGGGCGAGGGCCGGGGCCCGGCAGGTGTAGCACGGGTGACCGGAGCCCGCCAGGAGGCGGACGGGGTTCCGGTCCTCACCGCCCGGTGCCGACCGGTGCCTCCGCGTATCCATGTATCCATGTATCCATGTATCCACGTATCCGCGGGCCGCCGCCCGCCCCGGGGAGGCGTTCACCCGCGGTCCACCCAGGGTCCGATCGCCCGCCGGGTCCGGCGGTGGGGTTTGTCAGCCGGGCGTGCTTTGCTGGAGGCATGATCGATGAACTCCTCGCCCGGAACCTGACCGACGTCGACGAAGCCGTGCGCAAGGCGGCGGCGATCGAGATCATGCCGAGATTCCGCCAGCTCGCGGACCACGAGGTGGACCAGAAGAGCGGTCCGCACGACCTCGTGACCGACGCCGACCGCAAGGCCGAGGAGTACCTCACGGCAGCCCTGACCCAGCTGCTGCCCGGCTCGGCCGTGGTCGGCGAGGAAGCGGTGCACGCCGACCCCACGGCCTACGGTGCGCTGCGCGCCGACGCCCCGGTGTGGATCGTGGACCCCGTGGATGGGACCCGGCAGTTCGTGCACGGGGACCCGGAGTTCTGCACCCTGGTCGCCCTCGCGCACCGCGGGGAGCTCCTCGCCTCCTGGACCTTCGCCCCGGCGCTGGAGGAGATGGCCACCGCCGTGCGCGGACAGGGCGCCTACGTCAACGGCGAGCGGATCCTGAGCGGTTCGCCGCGTCCGGGCACCGAGCTGCGGGTCGCGACCGCGCACCCGCTGTACACCACCGAGGACGAGCGGCGCGTCCTGGCGCGCCTCGACGTGCCCGGTGTGGTCCCCCGGGCCTGCGGTTCGGCGGGCCTGGAGTACCTGAAGGTGGCCCGGGGGGAGATGGACGGCCTGGCCTTCAACTGGCCGTCGGCCTGGGACCACGCGGCCGGGCTGCTGCTGGTCGCCGAGGCGGGCGGCTTCCAGAGCACCGTCGACGGGGTCCCCTTCCGGGTGGACCGGGACAACGCCCTGCCGTTCGCGGTCGGCCGGGACGAGGCCACGGCCGTACGGATCCGGGAGCTGCTCCGGGGCGAGTGACACCGCGGCCGGGCCCGGACCCGGCACCGCCGCAGGGCCCGGACCCGACACCCCCGCCCGGACCCGACACCCCCGCCGGACCCGCGGCTCGAGCCCGGGGCGGACGGAGTTGGCGCGGACGGTGGAGCCGCCTATGGACAGGCGCAATACCCTGGGGGCGGTGGCGCCGCCGGACGAAGGAGTCGCAAGTGCCGTCGATCCTCGATGCGGTCGTGGTGGGGGCCGGGCCCAACGGGCTGACGGCCGCCGTGGAACTGGCCCGGCGCGGCTTCTCCGTGGCCGTCTTCGAAGCCGCGGACACCGTCGGCGGCGGGGCCCGGACCGAGGAGCTCACCCTCCCCGGCTTCCGGCACGACCCCTGCTCGGCGGTGCACCCGCTCGGCGCCGGCTCCCCGGTGTTCTCCACGATGCCCCTCAAGCGGTACGGGCTGGAGTGGCTGCACGCCCCGCTGCCCATGGCGCACCCCTTCGACGACGGCACCGCGGCGGTGCTCTCCCGTTCCGTCGCGGAGACGGCCGCGTCCTTCGGGCCCCGCGACGCGGGCACGTACCGGCGGCTGGTGGAACCGTTCCTCGGCAAGTGGGACACCCTCGCCCGCGATTTCATGTCCCTGCCGAACACCGCGCTGCCCCGTGACCCGCTCACCCTCGCCCGCTTCGGGCTGGCCGGGCTGCCGCCCTCCACCTGGCTGCTGAGCCGCTTCCGCGACGACCGCGCCCGCGCCCTCTTCGCCGGGCTCGTCGCGCACGTCATCGCCCCGCTCGGCGGGATCGGGACCAGTGCCGTCGGCCTGGTCTTCGCCCTCGCCGCGCACGCGAACGGCTGGCCGCTGCCGCGCGGCGGCTCGCAGTCGATCTCCGACGCCCTCGCGGGGTACCTGCGCGACCTGGGCGGGACCGTCCACACCGGGTTCGAGGTCAAGCGGCTCGACGACCTGCCGCCGGCCCGGGCGTACGTCTTCGACACCTCCCCGACCGCGCTGGCCCGCATCGCACGCCTGGGCCGGGTCTACGACGGCTACCGCTACGGGGCGTCCGTGTTCAAGCTGGACTACGCCCTGGACGGCCCCGTCCCCTGGACCGCCGAGGAGCCCCGCCGGGCCGGCACCGTACAGATCGGTCCGCGCACCCGCGACATCGACGCGGCCCTGCAACTGGCCTCCGGCGGGCGGGTCCCGCGCACCCCCTTCCTCATCGCCGCCCAGCCCAGCCTGGTCGACCCCGGCCGGGCGCCCGAGGGCAAGCACACCTTCTGGGTATACGGGCACGTCCCGGCGGGCTGGGACGGCGACCTCACCGAAGCCGTCGAGCGCCAACTGGAGCGCTTCGCGCCCGGGTTCCGCGACCTGGTGCTCGCCCGCGCCACGGCGGGCCCGCCGCAGCTCGCCGCCCGCAACCCGAACTACGTCGGCGGCGACATCGCCTGCGGGGCCGCCTCCGGGCTCCAGCTCCTGCTGCGCCCCAAACTCACCCTGTCCCCGTACAACACGGCGCACCCGGCGGTGTTCCTGTGCTCCTCGGCCACCCCGCCGGGCCCCGGAGTGCACGGCATGTCGGGCCACAACGCGGCCAAGGCCGTCTGGCGCCACCTGCGCGCGAAGGGCGCCTGAGGACGCGCTCCGGATCCGTCCCCGCGGCTACCCGAGAGCGGCCTTGTGGGGGCCGATCGAGGGGTCCAGTTCGTGGAGCATCTTCCGGGAGTCCTCCAGGATCCCGGCGGTGCACAGCACCCGCCAGTCCGCGTAGGCGGGTGACTGCGCCAGCGCGGTCCGCAGGAAGCCGGTCTCGGCCTCGCCCAGCAGCCCCGCCAGGCGGGCCCGCACTTCCGGCGGGGGAGCGTCCTCCCGTACGTGTACGTCGGCCAGGTCGGCCAGTATCGCGGCGAGCGCGGCCAGTACCCCGTCGAGCCCGGCCGGGGCCTCGGCCCGCAGGGGCAGCATGGACTCCTCGTGCTGCGCCCAGTGCAGGGCGGGCGGGCGGCCTTCGCGGAAGGTCAGGTTGTACAGGCCGCGGGTGATCCCCCGGACCTGGTGTCCCACGTGGTCCAGGCACTGGGTGGCTTCGGCGAGCCGGTCCAGGCGGGGCCGCGAAGACCGGCCGCGCGGACGCCAGCGGATCGCGTCCTCGGCATCGCGGACGGCCTGGCGCACCGCGTCGAGCTCACTGGAGAGGGAGCGGGCCCGGCGGACCCAGTCCCCGGTGCGCGCGGCCCAGTCGTCCTCGGAGAGTCCGCGGGCGATCTCGGCCAGGAGCGCGGCCATCTGCCGGTTCAGGCGCGCCAGTTCCTCACCGGCGCGGCGGGTGAAACCGGGGGCGGGCAGTACGAGGCCGATGCAGGTGCCGACGAGCACGCCGACGACGTTGTCCTCCAGCCGCGAGGCCCCGTACCCGAAGGAGGTGGCGGAGCCCATGACGAGGACGGCGGTGAGCGCGATCTGGTGCATCTGTGAACCGAGGTTCATCAGGCGTCCGGCGTACATGCCGACGAGGACCACCAGGAGGACGCTCACGGTGTTCGTGCCGATGGAAGCGGTGGCCGCCACACCGAGCAGGAAGCCGAACAGGATGCCGGCCGCCCGTTGCAGGCTCTTGCGCGCGGTGGCGAAGGGCGTGGCCTGCGTGGCCTGGATGGCGCCGGCGGGGGCCAGTGAGGCCGCGTCGGAGTGCAGGAGCACGGAGGCGATCCACCAGGCGAGTCCCGCCGAGATCGCCGCACGCAGGACCATGCTTCCGTCGCCGAAGCCGGCGGTCATCCGGGACCGCAGGCCCTCCGCCATCACCGTTCTGTCCGATGCATTCACTTTTGGGACCTCAAGCGGCTGCGGTTGCGGTGGCAGGGCTGTCGGCCGCCTCCGGCGCGACGCTCCGCGCGGTGACGGCCGTCCGGCGGGACCGGGCCCAGAAGGCGAGGGTCGCGCACACCAGCAGGGCGGCCGTGGTGTCCTGGCCCCAGGCGCCCTGCTCCGTGAGCAGGAAGGCCAGGGCGGCGACGAGCCCGGCCGCGGGCAGCGTGAGGACCCAGGACACGAGCATGGCCCGCACGGTCTTCCGGCTCAGGACCCCGCCGGGGGTGGCGAGCCCGGCCCCGGAGACGCTGCCGGTGACGGCGTGCGTGGTCGACACCGCGAAGCCCAGGTGCGAAGAGGCCAGCAGCACGGCCGCCGCGCTCGTCTGGGCCACGCAGCCCTGCCGCGGGCCGAGCCGGGTCAGACATCCCATGCCGTTTCATGTCAAGAGGGATAGAGCTGGGCGTGGTGTGACCAGGCGGTTGCTTCGTCGTAGTGGGTGCGGGTTTTGAGGCATCCGTGGAGGATGCCGACGAGGCGGTTTCCGACCTGGCGGAGGGCAGGGTTGTAGCCGGCGTCGCGGGCGCGCTGCTTGTCGTAGTAGCGGCGGGCGCCGGGTGAGGTGTTCAGCGCGGAGAACGCCTGGAGTTGCAGGGCCGAGGCGAGGCGGTTGTTGCGGACGTAGCGGGCCTGGACGGTGTGGCTCTTGCCGGAGGCCCGGGTGATAGGGCTGGTCCCGGCGTAGTTCTTGCGGGCCTTCGCGTTGTCGTAGCGGGTGGGGTCGTCCCCGAACTCGGCGAGCACCCGGGCGCCGGTGATCTCCGCGATGCCGGGCATCGAGAGGTAGATCTCAGCGTCCGGGTGCTCAAGAAAATGTGCCTTCACCTGCCTTTCGAGCTCGGCTATCTGCTCGTTCAGACTGATCAGCAGGCGCGCGTGGGCTGTCGCGGCGGCCGCGTAGGCGGCGGTCACCGGTTCGGGCAGACCGAGGTGTTCTTCTCGCAGCGCGGTCTGGATCGTGGCGGCTTTCTGGGGCCGGTTGTGCCGGCGGTGGCGGGTCAGGACCGCGGTGATCTGGGGGCGCGTCAGCTTCGCCGCGGTGGCGGGCGTGGGCGCCTTGATCAGCAGCTCCAGTGCGTCCGTGCTGGTCAGCGCCAAGTCGGCGTAGGCGTCCAGGGCCGCGGGGAAGTACTCGCGCAGCGTATTGCGCAGCCGCTGGAAGGTGCGGGTGCGTTCCCAGATCAGTGTCTGGTGGGCACGGGCGACGACCTTCACGGCCTGGGCCTGCTCGCTGTCTCCAGCGACGGGCCGCAACTGGTCACGGTCGATACGGACCATGTCTGCCAGCGCGTGCGCATCGCCTTTATCGCTCTTGGCGCCGGAGGTTCCGTAGCGTTCCTTGAACCGGTTGACCTGCCTCGGGTTGATCGCGAACACCTGGTAGCCGGAGGCGATCAGGGCCTGCACCCACGGGCCGCGATCGGTCTCGATCCCCACCACCACCTCGGCGGAGTCCACATCCGCGCCACCGTACTTCGCGATGAGCGCGTGCAGTTTCGCGATGCCCTCCACCCCCTCGGGCAGGGTCGCGACGGCCAGCTTGCGGCCCGTCCCGTCCTGGACCTCGACATCGTGATGGTCTTCGGCCCAGTCGTCACCGATCAGCAGCAACAGTTCTCTCCCGCTCGTATCCGTTCGTTCAGTTGCACAGCAGCCTGCGGAAGGCACGGCACGCGGCCTAATGGATCCAGTGCTCACGCCCGTGGGCGGGCACGCCATCCCATCAGCGGTCATGGCCTCCCGGCCGACCAGCAGGGGCACGGTCTGACCACAGAACTCGAACGGCTCCGGCATCGGAAGTGCTCACCTGCTGGCGGCTACAACATCAAGTCTCTACGACCCGATACGTCCCATTAGGCCCGTACCGAGGGTGCGGATGATGCGCCAGCCGCCCGTGTAGGTGCCCAGGGCCATCGTGAGCCCCGCGGCCACGACGACCCACAGCGGGGGCCCGGCCCCGGCCGGTAGGGAGCCCGCCGTGACCAGGGTCAGCGTGATCACGCCCATGGTCTTCTGCCCGTCGCCGGTGCCGTGCGCCAGCGACACGAGGGCGGCCGCGAGCACCTGCCCGGCGCGGGCTCCGCGGCCCCCTCCGGGCCCCGTGCCGGGCTCCGCTCCGTGCTGGGTGCCGGGCTCCGGCTCGCGTCCCGCCCGGTCCGCGCCGCGTTCCGGTCCGCCCAGCCGGCCGGCCACGCGCGTGGCCGCGTACGCCACGAGTCCGCCGATCAGCGGAGACAGCGCGGCGGGGAGGAGGATCTTGCCGGCCACGGCCATCCCGTTGACCCCCTGGAGGCCCACCGAGGCGATGCTGGCGCCGAGCAGCCCGCCCACGAGGGCGTGCGAGGAACTGCTGGGAATTCCGAGCAGCCAGGTCACCAGATTCCACAGGATGGCCCCGGTCAGGGCGGCGAGGATGACCGGCGGACGTATTCCGGCGTGCTCGTCGATGATGCCGCCGGAGATCGTCTTGGCGACCGCCACCGAAACGAAGGCGCCGGCGAGATTGCACACCGCCGACATGGCCACGGCGACCTTGGGGCGCAATGCGCCGGTGGCGATGGCGGTGGCCACCGCGTTCGCCGTGTCGTGGAACCCGTTGGTGAAGTCGAAGAGCAGGGCCACCGCGATGGTGATCGCGATGAGCGTCGTGGAGGAGTCCATGAGTGCGTGTCTCTACGAGTCTCTGGAGGGGAGCGGTACGTCAGAACCATAGGCGCGCCGAACCGGACAAATCGGGCTCCTCGGTGAACGGAAAGCGAATAAGGCGGCGTTAAGTATAGGAAGGCAAAAATGCCGGGAAAATCCGTAAAGGATTTCGTCGTGAATTCCCGGCCCGGCCGTGGTGGAAGCGGCGTTCCGGTCTTATGGCCCTCGCGGGGCGGGTATTTCCTCCTTTTCTTCTGCCTCCTCATGGGCGATGGACGCCTCGCTCCCCATGGCCCAGGTGGAACTCCTCCAGGTCTGCGTCGAGCACTCCCCGGTGCGCGTCAGCGAACTCGCCTCCCACCAGCGCCTCGCGCAGTCCACGGTGAGCGGACTCGTCGCCACGACGGCCACGAACGGGCTGGTGATCCGCGAGGTGGACAGCGAGGTGGACAGCGAGGAGCGGCGCGCCGCGGCCGTCCGCGCCACCGACGCAGGCCGGCTGCGGCTGGCGGCTTGGACCCGCGCCCACGAACGCCGCCTGGAGCACGCGCTGACGGCCCTGCCCCACGCCGACCGCGCGGCGCTCCGTACGGCCCTGCCGGCCCCCACCCGCCTCGCCGCCAGCCTGGAGGACGGGGGCGGCGGGGGGGGCGAGGTCCTTCCCGGCCGGGCGGCGAGCGCGTCCGAGCCGGCCCCTTACTCACGCGACGGAGCTCCGGTCGAGCGGGGCGAGCTTCCGAAGTCGCCCCGAATCACCGGAGCTTCGACGTGTCATCGGTCTGTCGCGGTAAGTCTCCTCAAGCGGCACACGACACGTGGTGAGGAGTCTTCGTGATGATCGGTTGCCCTGTCCCTCCGTGGACAAGACCGGATGAACCGAATGCACCCGGGGACGGAGGCCGGCGGTGAGCGGGCCCCAGGCCGTCCACCTCTTCCTGGGCCTGGCCGTGATCCTGGGTCTCGCGCGGGCCATGGGAGCACTGGCGCGCAGATTCGGTCAGCCCGCGGTGATCGGTGAGATCCTCACCGGGGTACTGCTGGGGCCCACCCTGTTCGGCAGCCACCTCTCCGGCGTTCTCTTCCCCATCGGGGTCCGGCCCCTGCTCGACGCACTCGCCGCGGTGGGTGTCGCGCTCTTCATGTTCGTCGTCGGCAGTGAGCTCGACCTCGGCATCCTGCGGGGCGGGGGACGGGTCACCCTGTGGACGTCCCTCTGCTCGACCCTGCTGCCGCTGGTACTGGGCGCCGCACTGGCCTGGACGCTGGTGTCCTCGCATCACCAAGGCTCGCCCGTCGGCTTCGTGCTGTTCTTCTCGGTCGCGATGTCCGTGACGGCGTTTCCCGTCCTGGCGCGGATCATCGCCGACCGCGACCTGGCCGGCACCCGGGTCGGTGCCACCGCCCTGGCCTGCGCCGCCATCGCCGACCTGCTCGCCTGGACCCTGCTCGCCGTGGTGGTCGCGATCGCCACGGGCGAGCGCTTCGACTGGCGGCCGGCGCTGCTGGTGCCGTACGTGGCGCTGATGGTCAGCGTGGTCCGCCCGCTGCTCCGCCGGGCCGCCGGGATGGTCGCGCAGGACGAGCCGGGCGGCCGGGCCGGCAACAGGAACCTTCTCGCGCTCGTGCTCGGCGGGCTCCTGGTGTCGGCCGCCTTCACCGAATGGCTGGGCCTCCACTACATCTTCGGCGCGTTCCTGTTCGGTGCCGTACTGCCGCGGGGAACGGACGGCGGACTCCGGGACGGAGTCCTCCACAGGGTGGAACCGCTGTGCGGTCTGCTCCTGCTGCCCGTGTACTTCGTATTGTCCGGCCTGAAGGTCGATCTCTCCCGTCTGAACGGATCGGACCTCGGCCTGCTGGCCGCCGTCATGGCCGTGGCCGTCACCGGGAAGTTCGGCGGCGCGTACGTCGGCGCACGCATCGGAGGGGTGGACGGTCGCCGCGCGGCGGCGCTCGGCGCCCTGCTGAACACGCGCGGGCTCACCGAACTGGTGGTCCTCGGCGTCGGCTTGGAGCTCGGCCTCCTGGACGCGAAGCTGTACTCGCTGATGGTGGTGATGGCGGTGACGACCACCGCGCTCACCGGTCCGCTGCTGAGCCGGATCCTCCCCGCCACGAGGGCCCCGGGCGCCCGCGCCGGTGGCTCGACCCGGCCGGAGCCGCGTACCGTCCCGCTGCGGAAGTTCGATGCCAACGAGACGAAATCCCGCTGATGCCAGGGCGATTGCCGCATCGGCGGAGAAGCGGAGAAAGGGAATCCCATGCCGCGCATCACGATCGTCCAGGGCGACATCACCGCCGAGGCGGCCGACGCGGTGGTCAACGCCGCGAACTCCTCGCTCCTCGGCGGCGGCGGGGTCGACGGAGCCATCCACCGGCGCGGCGGCCCGGAGATCCTGGCCGCCTGCGAGGACCTGCGCCGCTCCCACTACGGCAAGGGCCTGGCGACGGGCCGGGCCGTCGCCACCACGGCCGGCCGGCTCCCGGCGGAGCACGTGATCCACACGGTCGGACCGGTCTGGTCGCGCGGGGAGGACCGCTCGGAGCTGCTCGCCTCCTGCTACCGGGAGTCGCTGCGGGTCGCCGACGAGCTGGGGGCCCGTACGGTCGCCTTCCCCGCGATCTCCACCGGCGTCTACGGCTGGCCGATGGACGACGGGGCGCGGATCGCGGTGGAGACCGTACGGGCCACCCGGACCGAGGTGGAGGAGGTCCGGTTCGTCCTCTTCGACGAGCGTGCCTACGCGGCGTTCGCGGCAGTGGTGGATGCCTAATGGGACGTATCGGGTCGTAGAGACTTGATGTTGTAGCCGCCAGCAGGTGAGCACTTCCGATGCCGGAGCCGTTCGAGTTCTGTGGTCAGACCGTGCCCCTGCTGGTCGGCCGGGAGGCCATGACCGCTGATGGGATGGCGTGCCCGCCCACGGGCGTGAGCACTGGATCCATTAGGCCGCGTGCCGTGCCTTCCGCAGGCTGCTGTGCAACTGAACGAACGGATACGAGCGGGAGAGAACTGTTGCTGCTGATCGGTGACGACTGGGCCGAAGACCATCACGATGTCGAGGTCCAGGACGGGACGGGCCGCAAGCTGGCCGTCGCGACCCTGCCCGAGGGGGTGGAGGGCATCGCGAAACTGCACGCGCTCATCGCGAAGTACGGTGGCGCGGATGTGGACTCCGCCGAGGTGGTGGTGGGGATCGAGACCGATCGCGGCCCGTGGGTGCAGGCCCTGATCGCCTCCGGCTACCAGGTGTTCGCGATCAACCCGAGGCAGGTCAACCGGTTCAAGGAACGCTACGGAACCTCCGGCGCCAAGAGCGATAAAGGCGATGCGCACGCGCTGGCAGACATGGTCCGTATCGACCGTGACCAGTTGCGGCCCGTCGCTGGAGACAGCGAGCAGGCCCAGGCCGTGAAGGTCGTCGCCCGTGCCCACCAGACACTGATCTGGGAACGCACCCGCACCTTCCAGCGGCTGCGCAATACGCTGCGCGAGTACTTCCCCGCGGCCCTGGACGCCTACGCCGACTTGGCGCTGACCAGCACGGACGCACTGGAGCTGCTGATCAAGGCGCCCACGCCCGCCACCGCGGCGAAGCTGACGCGCCCCCAGATCACCGCGGTCCTGACCCGCCACCGCCGGCACAACCGGCCCCAGAAAGCCGCCACGATCCAGACCGCGCTGCGAGAAGAACACCTCGGTCTGCCCGAACCGGTGACCGCCGCCTACGCGGCCGCCGCGACAGCCCACGCGCGCCTGCTGATCAGTCTGAACGAGCAGATAGCCGAGCTCGAAAGGCAGGTGAAGGCACATTTTCTTGAGCACCCGGACGCTGAGATCTACCTCTCGATGCCCGGCATCGCGGAGATCACCGGCGCCCGGGTGCTCGCCGAGTTCGGGGACGACCCCACCCGCTACGACAACGCGAAGGCCCGCAAGAACTACGCCGGGACCAGCCCTATCACCCGGGCCTCCGGCAAGAGCCACACCGTCCAGGCCCGCTACGTCCGCAACAACCGCCTCGCCTCGGCCCTGCAACTCCAGGCGTTCTCCGCGCTGAACACCTCACCCGGCGCCCGCCGCTACTACGACAAGCAGCGCGCCCGCGACGCCGGCTACAACCCTGCCCTCCGCCAGGTCGGAAACCGCCTCGTCGGCATCCTCCACGGATGCCTCAAAACCCGCACCCACTACGACGAAGCAACCGCCTGGTCACACCACGCCCAGCTCTATCCCTCTTGACATGAAACGGCATGGGATGTCTGACCGGCCAGGGCGGACCGGGAGGCCGATTGAAAGAATATGTAGATCGGTCTAGTCTGGCGCCATGGGACAAAAGGGTGCCGAGACGCGCGACCGACTGCTGGACGCGACGCAGGAGCTGATCGAGGCCGGAGGGTACTTCGGCGCCGGGCTCAATCAAGTGATCGCGGCCAGTGGTGCGCCCCGAGGCTCGCTCTACTTCCACTTCCCCGGGGGCAAGGACCAGCTCGTCGGCGAGTCCGTCCGGCGGGCCGGGGGAATGATCGGCGAGGCCCTGGGGGGACTGGCCGGCTCCAGTCCGTCGGTGGCGGAGTTCGTCGACGGGGTGCTGCGGCATCTGGGCGACCGGCTGGAGGAGTCGGGCTGGCGCAAGGGGTGTCCGGTGGCCACCGTGACGCTGGAGATGGCCGCCACCAGTGATCCGCTGCACGAGGCGTGCTCGGAGGTCTACGCCTCGTGGCAGGAGGCCCTGCGGGCGCGACTGGCGGCCCGTCCGGACGCCGAAGACCTCGCCGTCACGATTCTGGCCCTGGTCGAGGGGGCGCTCCTGCTGGCCCGGGCGCACCGCAGCAGGGGGCCGCTGGACAGCGTCTCCCGCCAGATCGGCGCCCTGCTGGCCTGATACGGCCCGCCTGACCTGACCTCATCTGACATGACCTCATCTGACATGGCCTGACCTGACACGGCCCGCCGCGACCGGCGGGCCTCGTTTTCGCCTCAGAATATGTAGACCGATCTATTCAAGGAGTTCCCATGGACGCGATCGTCTTCGGCGCGACCGGCTTCATCGGCCGCTCGCTCGTCGCCGAACTGCTCACCCGGGGCCTGCGGGTGGCGGCAGCCGTACGCAACGACACCCTCACCCCCTGGCTGACCTCCCAGGGCGTGGACACCGGCGGGCTGGACGTGGTCGTCGCCGACATCACGCGACCGCTCGCCGGACTGCCCGAGGTGCGCGACGTCTACAACGCAGCCGGCCGCTTCGCCTTCGGTCTCGGCGTGCGGGAGGCGCGGGCGACCAATGTCACCGGGGCGCTCAACGTGCTCGAATGGGCCGCCCAACTGCCCGGTCTGCGGCGGCTGGTGCACATCAGCGGGTACCGGGTGAGCGCATCCGAGGGCCACCCCGACTACGCCGGGCTGGGAGCGTACGAGGCGTCGAAGTTCGAAGGCGATCTCGCGGTGCGCGCCCGCGCCGCCGCCCTGGGAGTCCCGCTGACCATCGCGAACCCCAGCACGGTGATCGGGCCGGGCCAGTACATCGGCCTGGCCTCCCTCGTCGAAGACCTGTGGAACGGCCGGCTTCCCGCCCTGCCCGGCGGCCCCGACACGTTCCTGCCGATCGCCACGATCGAGTACTTCGTACGCTTCCTTGCGGAGGTCCCCACGGCGCCCGCGGGCGAGCACTACTGGGTGCTCGACGACGACACCCCCCTCCTGCCCGAGCTCATCGGTACGATCGCCGACCACATCGGCGTACGCGCACCCCGGCGGACGGTTCCCGCCGCTCTGCTGCGGCGCCTGCCGCGCAGGCTGACCGGCGCCGATCCCGAGACGCTGGCGTTCCTGTCCACCGACCGCTACCCGACGGCCTCCGCCCGCGCCTTCGCGGCGGGCGCCGGCCTGGAGATGCCCCCGGCCGCCGACGCCCTGCGCGGATGGGCCGACGACCTGGTGGCCGCGCGGTTCGGTGCCGCATCGCCGTGGCTGCGGCCGCACGGCTTCACCGAGGTGGCGGGCAGCCGTACCTGGGTGAGCGGGGAGCGGCAGCGCCCCGACCACGTCCTGCTGCACGGACTGCCGATGAACGCGGACCTCTGGGCGCCCCTCGCCGCCCTCCTTCCCGGCGCCGTCCTGGCCCCTGACCTGCCGGGCCTGGGCCGCTCGGCCGCGCCGGCCGGGCCGGTGGACGCGTGGCTGGCCGATCTGCTGGCCCCGGTGCGGACCCGCCCCACGCTGGTCGCGCACTCCCTGGCCTGCGGACCCGCGCTGCGCTTCGCCGTCGACCACCCGGACCGCGTCGGCGGCCTCGTGCTCATCTCCCCGGCGTTCCTGCAGGCACCCGCCTCCCGGCTCGCCCGCTCGGGCCTGGCCGCGGCGATGCTGCGCCGGATGTCCGCCGCCCGGCTGGCCCGGACGCTCGGCGTCCCCGAGGGGGCGGAGGTGGGGAGCGCCGCGGCCGACCTGAGCCGTCGCGGCGCGGCGCGCCGCGTGGTCGCGGCCCTGCGCACGGACGTCGCCGGACGCCGGAGGTCGCGGGAGCTGCTGGACCGGGTGACCGTCCCGGTCCGGATCGTCGTGGGCTCGGCCGATCCGCTGGTCGAGGCCGCGGACCACCCGGTGGCCGAGATCGACGGGGCCGGGCACTACCCCCAGCTCACCCACCCCGCGCAGGTCGCCCGCCACCTCGCCGCCGTCTCCGCTCGGATCGGCGGATGACCGGCGTACGAGCGGCCTGGGACCGGCGTACGAGCGGCCTGGGACCGGCGTACGACGAGCCTGGGACCGGCGTACGACCAGCCCACGAGCAGCCTGGGGCCGGCGTACGGCCGGCCCACGAGCGGCGTCCGGCCGGCTGGGCCTCATCAGCGGGTGACCGCCGTGTTCGGCTCAGGGGGACGGTGCCCGCCTCGATGCGCCCGGGGCGGGCCGGGGGTACGTCCTCGTCTGCTTGACGCTGCCGTACGCGAAGCTCGACTCGATCGAGGCGATACCGGGGATGGCGTGGATCCGGTGGCGCACCAGGGCTTCGTAGGCTTCGAGGTCCTCGATGACGACGCGGAGCAGGTAGTCGCTGCTCCCCGCCATCAGGTAGCAGTCCTGGATGTGCTCGATGACCGCGACGTGCTCTTCGAACAGCCTCACCGCCTCCGCCGTGTGGCGTTCGAGGCGGATCCGGACGAACACGGTGACCGGGAGTCCGAAGGCGACCTGGTCGACCATGGCGGTGTAGCCGCGGATGAGGCCCGCTTCCTCCAGGCGCCGCACCCGGCGCAGGCAGGGCGACGGGGAGAGCCGGACGCGGTCGGCCAGATCCTGGTTGGAGAGGCGTCCGTCGGCCTGCAATTCCCTGATGATCTGCAGATCGACTGCGTCCATGGCCACTCCTTGGCAGATTCTGCCCCAAACGTATGTCCAGGAGGCAGAACTGGCAATCGACTGCCCCGCTCCAAGCTCTAGCGTTGCTCCCGAACGGGCCGGACCGGTCCGCTCTCAGAGGCTGGAGCAATTTCCTTGGTCGCGACGAACACCACCCCGGCGACCGCGCCTCCCGACGCGGCGGGCCCGAAGGCCGGACACCCCGGCCGCTTCGGGCTCTCCCCGCAGGCCGAAGGCCTGCTGGCGCTCCTGCTGACCGTGGCGATCTGGGCGGCCTTCGCGCTCAGCGCCCGCGCCCTGAGCGCCTCCTCCCTCCTGCCGGCCGACGCGGCCCTGCTGCGGTTCGGTGTCCCCCTCCTCGTCCTGCTCCCCGCCCTGTGGCGGCGCCGCCACCGCATCGCCGCAGTGCGGCCGGGCGTCGCGCTCAAGATCATCTGCGGTGCGGGCGTGCCCTTCTTCCTGGCGGCGATGCACGGGGGCGCCCTGACCTCCGCGGCCTTCGTCGGCTCGATCGTCCCCGGGATGGTCCCGCTGTTCGTCTCGGCGATCATGGTCCGCCGCGGACACGGGGTTCCCCGGGGAACGCAGGCGGCCGGGCTCGCGCTGATCGCGTCCGGTGTCGTCGCCCTCGTCTGGCGCTACGTCGTCCCGGTGGACACGGACGTACTCGCCGGTACGGGCACGCTCCTGGTGGCCAGCGGGTTGTGGGCCCTCTACACGGTGGGACTGCGCGAGGTGGACCTCGATCCCGTCGGATCGATCGGACTGCTGTGCCTGCCCTCCTTCGCGGTGATCGGGGTCCTGGTCCTGACCGGGGTGCTCCCGACGGGCATCGCGCACGCCGCGGGCGGCGACATCGTGCTGTTCCTGGTGGTTCAGGGACTCGGAGTCGGGCTGTGCGCGGGCCTGCTGTACGCCTTCGCCATCCGCAGGCTGGGCGCCGAACGCAGCTCCGTCGTCGGCAGCCTCAGCCCCGTCGCCGTCGTCCTGCTCGCCGTCCCCCTGCTCGGTGAGTCGCCGACCCCCGCCGTACTCATCGGCGTACCCCTCATCACCGCCGGCGTCGTCCTCGCCAACCGCCGCCCACGACCCAAGGTGCCCGCAGATGCTTGAGCTCCTCCCGCCGCCGCCCACCGACCCGCTGTGGGACCTGACCTACGAGTTCGGCACCGACGAGCGGCCCGAACGCCTGAACCTCGTCCTCGGCGTCTACCGGGACCAGACCGGAACCACGCCCGTCATGGCCGCCGTGCGCGAGGCCGAGATACGCCTGGCGGAGCGCTCGGAGTCCAAGGAGTACCGCGGGCTCTCCGGCAACGCAGCCTTCAACAGCTCCCTGCTGGACCTGGTCCTGGGCCCCGGCCCGGGCGGACCGTCCGACCGGGCCGCGGCCGTCCAGACCGTCGCGGGCTCCGGCGCACTGCGGCTGCTGGCCGATCTGATCTGGCGTACCCGCCCCGGCACCACGGTGTGGGTCAGTGATCCGGCCTACGTCAACCACCGGCCCATCCTGGAGGCCGCCGGGCTGAAGGTCCGCCCGTACGGCTGGCGCGACGCCGAGGGCGGCTTCGACACGGCGGGCGTGCTGCGGGAACTGAGCCGGGCCCGGCGGGAGGACGTCGTCCTGCTCCAGGGGTGCTGTCACAACCCCACGGGTGTGGACCCCCTCCTCGACGACTGGAAGGCGCTGGCCGATTCGGCCGTCCGCGGCGGCTGGGTGCCCTTCGTCGACCTCGCCTACCACGGGCTCGGCGACGGCCTGGAGGCCGACCTGCGGGCCACGCGGATGCTGGCGGCGCGCGTGCCGGAAATGCTGATCGCGGTCAGCTGCTCCAAGAACTTCGGCCTCTACAGCGACCGCGTCGGCTGCGCGATCGTTCTCGGCGCCTCGGGCCAGGCCGTGCGCCACGCCGAGACGGCCCTGCAGAACGCGGCCCGGACGCTGTACTCGATGCCGCCCGAGCACGGCGCGGCCGTCGTGACCACGATCCTGGAGGACGCGGGCCTACGGGCCGCCTGGCGAGCGGAACTGGACGTCATGCGGGGCAGGATCATGGCCAACCGGGCCGATCTGGCCGCCCACTTGAGCGCCCTGGGCTGTGGGGAGCGGACGCGATCGCTGGCACGGCAGAAGGGGATGTTCTCCATGCTGCCGCTCGCACCGCACCAGATGCTCCGGCTCCGCCGGCAGCACGCCGTCTACGGAACCACCTCGGGGCGGATCAACATCGCGGGAATCCCCGCGAACCGCATTCCCCACCTCGCACAGGGCATCGCGGCGGTCCTCGACGAGGCCGACGCGCCACGGGTGATCCTGCCCGCCTAGGCCGTCTCTTTCGGATCTTGCCGGGCCCGCGACGCCCGGCACCGCGCCTGGCCGCACTGCCGAGGCGACCACGTACGCCCAGTACGCGAACGCCCCGACAGCACGGCCAGGCACGGCACGGCACCAGACGCCGCGGACTCGGCCGACAAGATCCGAAAGAGACGGCCTAGGCGTGTTCGAGAGGACCGCCGAGCCGACACCCCGAGCGAACGCCGCGCCCGCGCGGGGCGGGCTGTTTCAGGGGAGAGGTGGCGAGAGCACGGGCGGGGTGGGGACCTGGGGGCGCATGGAAACGGTGGGAGGGATGCTCCACGCGGGCTCTGCCGAGAGGTAGGTGTCGCTTCCCACGAGACGGTCGCCTTCGGCCCCGCCGGGTTCGTAGATTCCGTACTCCAGGAGCATGCCGGTCGCCGGGTCGAGGACCATCCTCCAGGCCCGCTCGTCGCTCCGCATCTCCACGGCCGTTCCGGTGCGCCCGGCGGCGTCCTTGACCGGTCCCACGAGCGTGATGCCCGGAGTGTCGGCGAGCACCTCGAACAGCGCGCCGCGTACGGCCGGTTCGAGCGGTGCCGAGCACAGCAGGTTCACAGCCTGGTTGAAGAGGAGGTCCGGCGCCACCGCGCCGTCATCTGTCAACCGGGCCCGGAGCTCTTGCGCGTCCGTCGGCAGGGAGGGGAGCTCGTCCCAGGTGATGTCCTTCTGGCCGGTCTCGCCGATCCGCCACGAGTAGACCTCCGGCGGGGGGGAACTCCACCACGGGGCTGCCTTCGCTGTTCTGGCCGACGCTGCGGTTGCGCCCGATCCAGGAGGTCCTGATCTGCGAGGAGGGTTCCGTCCGGGAGCGCACCTTCCAGTACGGGGCCTGCGGCAGCGAGCGCTCGTTCGCGGTCACCGCGACCTCCCGCAGGAAGTCGGCCGCCGTGGCGGTCGCGGTGGGACCGTGCCCGACCACCGGGTAGACGGCGACACCGATGGCGATGACCGCGACGGCGGCGGCCGACACGAGCAGGCGCTGGAGGCGACGGCGGCGTACGGCGGTACGAGGCGGGACGGCGTCCACCGGACTCCCCGCCTCCGCGGCCTCCGCGGCGACGGCTGCGCGCACCGCCGTCAGCGCGGCTTCCACCGCCCGCGCGCTCGGCGGAGCTACGTCACCTGCCGCTCGTACGCCGTCCGCGCCGGGGAAGTCGAGTACGTCGTGCTCGGTCATGCGGGATCTCCTGTCAGACGAGGGGTGTGCGCAACCTGCTGCATGACGGCCCGCACCCGGGACCGGGCCCGGTGCAGCCGGGACCGGGCGGTGCCCGGCGGTATGCCGACCACAGCGGCGGCATCGGCGGGGGTGAGCTGCTCCCATGCGACGAGCAGCAGGAGTTCCCGCTCGACATGGGGAAGTCCGGCCATCGTGCTCCGCAGCAGCGGTCCGACGGCGGCGGCGTCGAGCCGCTGGCCGACGGCGTGCCAAGGGTCGCTGGCCCGCTCGTTCGAGGCGGGCAGCTGCTGCTCCCGGTCGATGCGGCGCCAGTGTGCGGCGAGCACGTTCCGTGCCACACCGAACAGCCAGGTCCTGGCCGTCCCCAGCACAGGGTCGAAGCTCTCGCGGCTGCTGAACGCCTGCTGCCACACCTCCGCGAGCAGATCATCGGCCGCGGCCGGCGCGCGGCGCACCAGGTAGCCGTGCAGTACGCCCGACATCCTGACCACCAGCACTTCGAACGCCCCGGCGTCCCTTGCCGAGCGGTCCAACAATCTGTCGTCCGTCTCCGTATCCACCGAGCCACCTCTCCCCAGCCGCGCACGTCACGACCTCACCCCGTACTTGTCAGAAGAGGCAAAAGCGTTCGCGCGCCCTGCCGCGCAGTCTCGCTGAAGACAGCGCCGGGCCCGGTGGAACGACCACCGCAAGGCGATGGACGGGATCTCTGGGCCGTCGCCGGGCGGCTGCGCCGGTCAGTCCTTCGGCGGGGCCAGGCGGGCCACCACGTCGGCCAGGTCCTCGCAGACCTCTTCGATCTTCAGGCGGATGTTCTCCTGCTCCGTGACGAGGGCCGCCAGCAGCAGCGCGGTGAGGGCAGCCGCTCCGTTGAGCGCCTGGAGGTTGACCATGACCTCGAAGAGGGTGTGGCCGGCGAACGGTCCGGTGCGGTCGGTCGCCGCCGTGATCGCGATGACGGACACGAGCAGGGCGCACGGTGCGCTGCCGGGGAGCCGGAAACGCACTGCGGCCCAGATGAGCAGGGGGAAGACGAGGAAGAGCAGGGACAGGGAGCTGCGGCTGGCCGTGAGGGTGACGGCGCCGACCGTGACCGCCAGAGCCGCCGCCTCGGCCACCCGGTACGCGTCCCGGGGCAGCCGGGCCCGGGGCAGGACCAGCAGCAGCGGGGTCACCAGGAGGATGCCCATCGTGTCGCCGGCCCACCAGGCGGACCACACCGGCCAGAAGCTCGGCAGCGGCAGGTCGCCGGTGAGCACGAGCGTCCAGGTGCCGATGGTGGAGCTGATCAGCATCGGCGCCAGGCCGCCGAGGAAGACCAGCGCCAGCCCGTCCCGCAGCCGGTCCAGTTCGGGGCGGAAGTCCGCCCGGCGCAGCAGCGCGTAGGCGCACAGCGGAGCGAGGGTGTTGCCCGCGAGGATGCCGAGATCCACGAGATCGAAGGTACTGATCCGCTCGATGGCGAGGTACGTCCCGAGCGCGATGCCCGGCCAGATCCGGGGCCCGAACCACAGCAGACAGGCGAGCGCGATCCCGGTGGGCAGCCACAGGGGCGTGACGACCGCACCCTCGACGCTCACGTGCAGCAGCAGGCCGAGCCGACCGGTCGCGTAGTAGGCGACGGCGACCCCGAGGATCCGGAGGAGGGCTTCGCCCGGACGTCGCCATTCCACGGTGCGCACCACTGCATCAGACAACGGCCCGGGCGCCTCGGCAGGGCGTGACACGCGTGGACGGGTTGCCGGTTGCCGGGGGTCGGTTGTCGGGGGCGGGGGCAGGGGAGGGTCAGCGGGGCCCGGCCGCGTCGTGGCTGAGGACGAGCACCGCGGCGTCGTCGGCGTGGCCGGTGAAATCGGCCACCTTCATCACCTCGGCGGCCAGCTCGTCGGGATCGGTCCCCGCCGCCTGCCCGAGGATCCGGGCCACGCGCTCCAGCCCCACCTCGATCGGGAACGACGGCCCCTCGACCACCCCGTCGGTGACCAGGACGATGGAACCCGCCTCCGTCAGCCTCCGGCGGGTCACCGGGTACCGGGCACCGGCGACCGTGCCCAGCGGAGGGCCGCCGGCGTCCTCGGTGACGCCGTACCGGCCGTCGACGGTGGCCCAGACGGTGGGGACGTGGCCGGCCCGGGCCGTCTGGAGCTCCCACGTACGCGGATCGAAGCGGAGCAGACTACAGGTCGCGAACAGCTCGCTGTCCATCGAGAGCAGCACGTCGTTGGCCTGGCTCAGCACCTCGCCGGGATCGAGGACGACGGCGGCCACGGCGCGCAGACACACCCGGACCTGCCCCATGAAGGCGGTGGCCGCCACATCGTGCCCCTGTACGTCGCCGATGGAGAAGGCGATGGCCCCGCCCGCCACCCGGAAACCGTCGTACCAGTCACCGCCGATCTCCAGACCGCGCCGGGCGGGCGCGTACCGGGCCGCGATCCTCAGCCCCGGCACCACGGGCAGGGAAGAGGGCAGCAACTCGCGCTGCAGGGCCTCGGCCAGCTCCACCCGGGCCTGCTGCAGCTCGGCGCCCTCCCGAGCCTGGGCGGTGAGCCGGCCCAGCATGCTCAGCAGATCCGCGCTGTCGGGCCGGGCAGGCCGGCGCGGGTTCACGGACCGCTCCGCGATACGTCCATGTGCCCCTGCTTCCGCTGCGCGAAAGACCCGGGCCCATCATATTTCGGCTCGGCGCGCGGCGCGCAGGTGGCCGGGGTGCCGGGGCCGGGGAACCGCGGTGCCGGGGAGGCTCCGGGGCCTTCAGGCCGTCCGGAACAGCCGGCCGTAGTCCGTGATCGGGGTGGTCGGGGTGGCCGCCGCGCGCAGGGCCGCCCAGAGGAGGGTCTGGTTCGCGGTCAGGACCGGGCGTCCCAGGGTGGCCTCCAGGGCCGCGATCGCCCCGACGGCGCGGAACCCGTTGCCGCCGATGACCACCGCCTCCGCCGTGTCGGGGACCTGCGCGGACACCCAGTCGTGCAGGGCGCGCGGCCCGATGAGGGTCTGCCCGCTGGGCAGGCCGCAGGGCGCGGCGTACGGGACCTCGAACCCGGCGTCCTCGTAGTAGCCCCGGCCCAGGTCGCTCAGGGTCTCGTCGAACCACGGCGGGTCCACGAGGGCGAGCCGGCCCACGTCCAGCGCCCGGAGCGCCTCGGCGGTGGCGGCGCAGGTGGCGACCACGGGCAGCCCGTGGGTGCGCTCGCGCAGCCGGTCCAGCATGTACCCCTCCCCGCGCGGGCCGATGACGTAGGCGGAGCTGGTGAAGGCGTAGGCGATCACCGACACCGGGGCGGCCGCCAGCAGCTCGGCGGCGTCGTCCAGGTGCGGGGGCTCGGCGAAGGCCCGTACGGGGGCGAGCGGAATGGTGGCGTCCATCGCGCCGCCGCGCCCCATCGCACGGAACGGCACCCGGGCGGTGTGCAGGCCCACGTCGGCCGGAGCCATGGCGCGCAGCTCCGACTCGGGGCCGACATCGGCGTGCGGGGTGAGGACGCCGAGGCGGACGCGCACGTCCCACCCGTCGGGCTGCCACATCGCGTGTTCCTCTCGGAGGCCGGGAGATACGGGAGATCTTCCACTGTGTCACCGGTCGGCCCGCCGGGGCGCCCGGCCGCGCCGCCGCCCCGTGCGGGACCGTGGGGTCCCTCCCGGATATCCACAGGGTCGACGGGATCCGGGCGGATGTGTCCGAGGAGGTCGCTAGGCTTCTGGGATGACCCCTTCGGAAGTAGCCGTCGAGATCCCCGACGCCCAGCAGGTGCTCCACCGCGTCTTCGGGTACGACTCGTTCCGCGGCGAGCAGCAGCAGATCATCGAGCACGTCGCCGGCGGTGGCGACGCGCTGGTGCTGATGCCCACCGGCGGCGGCAAATCGCTCTGCTACCAGATCCCGGCGCTGGTCAGAGCGGGCACCGGAGTGGTGATCTCCCCGCTGATCGCCCTGATGCAGGACCAGGTGGACGCCCTCAACGCGCTCGGGGTGCGGGCCGGGTTCCTCAATTCGACGCAGCTGTCCGACGACCGGCGCGCGGTCGAGCAGGCCTTCCTCGCCGGCGAGCTCGACCTGCTCTACCTGGCGCCCGAGCGGCTGCGCACCGAAGGGACGCAGCGGCTCCTCGACCGGGGCACGGTCTCGCTCTTCGCCATCGACGAGGCGCACTGCGTCGCCCAGTGGGGCCACGACTTCCGGCCCGACTACCTCGCGCTGTCGATGCTGCACGAGCGCTGGCCGAAGGTGCCCCGGATCGCGCTGACCGCGACGGCCACCGAGTCCACGCACGCCGAGATCGCGGCGCGCCTGGGCCTGGAGGAGGCCCGCCACTTCGTGGCCGGCTTCGACCGGCCGAACATCCAGTACCGGATCGTGGCGAAGAACAACCCGGTCAAGCAGCTGCTGGAGCTGATCCGCACCGAGCACCCCGGGGACGCCGGGGTCGTGTACTGCCTGTCGCGGGCGTCGGTGGAGAAGACGGCGGCCGCCCTGGTCGAGCAGGGCATCGATGCCGTGCCCTACCACGCGGGCATGGACTCCCGGGCGCGCGCGGCGAACCAGTCGAAGTTCCTGCGGGAGGACGGGGTCGTGGTGGTGGCCACGATCGCGTTCGGCATGGGCATCGACAAGCCGGACGTGCGCTTCGTGGCCCACCTGGACCTGCCCAAGTCGGTCGAGGGCTACTACCAGGAGACCGGCCGCGCCGGCCGCGACGGTGAGCCGGCGACCGCCTGGCTGGCGTACGGGCTCCAGGACGTGGTGCAGCAGCGCAAGATGATCGAGGGCTCCGAGGGCGACGAGGCGCACCGCCGTGCGCTGGCCGGACACCTGGAGGCGATGCTCGCGCTGTGCGAGACGGTCGGCTGCCGCCGGGTGCGGCTGCTGGCGTACTTCGGGCAGACCGGCGCGCCGGACTGCGGGAACTGTGACACCTGCCTGACGCCGGCCGAGTCCTGGGACGGGACGGTCGCGGCGCAGAAGCTGCTGTCCACGGTGTGGCGGCTGGCCAAGGAGCGCCGGCAGAAGTTCGGCGCCGGCCAGATCATCGACATCCTCCAGGGCAAGAAGACGGCCAAGGTCATCCAGTTCGACCACGACGGGCTCAAGGTGTTCGGCATCGGGGCCGACCTGGGCACGAACGAATGGCGCGGGGTCGTCCGGCAGCTGCTGGCGCTCGGACTGCTGGCGGTGGAGGGCGACTACGGCACGCTGGTGCTGACCGAGGCCAGCGGCGAGGTGCTGGGCGGCCGCCGGAGCGTGCCGATGCGCAAGGAGACGGCGCCGGCGCCCGGCTCCTCCCGCAGGGAGTCCGGCGGATCGCGCTCCGGGAAGGGCGGCCGGGTACCGGTCGACCTGCCGGCGGCCGCCGTGCCGGTGTTCGAGTCCCTGCGCGCATGGCGCGCCGAGACCGCGCGGGAGCAGGGCGTGGCGGCGTACGTCGTGTTCCACGACGCGACGCTGCGGGAGATCGCGACGCAGCTGCCCGCGACGGTAGCGGAGCTGGGCACGATCAACGGAGTCGGCGAGGCGAAGCTCGCCAAGTACGCCGAGGGCATCCTGAAGACCCTGGGCGGCGCTCGGCCCGAGCCGGGAGCGGGTGGCCCGGCGGCGGAGACCGCGAGCGCCCCGGCGCCGGTCCCGCCGCCCGCCCCGGCCGCCACCGCCCGGGCCGTCCCGCCCGCCGCGGCCACCCCGGTGGTCGTGCCCGCCCCGGCCGCAGCCCCGCCCGCCCAGGCGCAGCCGGACCCGCGTGCGGGGGAGTCGCTCTTCGGCCCGGAGGACGAGGACATCGACCCGCCCTGGGACGACTGGGAGTAGGCGACCGGGAGCGGCGGTCCGGCCCCGCCCGGCCGGGTCGGGGAGGGGCGACCGCCCCGTCCGGCCCGACACAGCGCCGGTCGGCTGAGGCTCGGATAGGGTGAATCGGAAGGAATCGGGCCCCCTGGGGTGAGGTCGGCGCATTGGACACGTACCAGGAGACGAGCGAGGTACCGGACCAGCCGGTGGCTGCTGTCGGGTACGCGGGCGTGCTGAGCGAGCTGCTGCCGATCGCCCTGTGGCGGGAGGACGCCGACGGGCTCGTCATCGAGTGGTCGCTGGCCGCCCAGGACCTGCTCGGCCACCGCCCCGAGGACATCCTCGGCCGCCCGGGCTCCGATGTGCTCGTCCCCGACGCCAACCACGAGCTCGCCGACCAGCTGACCCGCCGGGTCCAGGCCGGGGAGACGGTCGTCGGCACGCTGCCCGTGCGCCACCGCGACGGACACCAGGTCGCCATGGAGATGTGGATCCTGCCCTCCCCGGATCCGCAGGGGCGCACCGGTTCCATGCTCATCGCCGTGGAGACCTCCGAGGTCCTGCGGATGCGCGATTCGCTCGCCGCCCTGCAGAGCCTGTTCACCCAGTCGCCGATCGGCCTCGGCACCCTCGGCCCGGACCTGCGCTTCCTGCGCGTCAACGACGCCCTGGCCCGGATGAACGGGGTGTCCGCCGCCGAGCACGTGGGCAAACGGCTCACCGAGGTCGTGCCCGGGGTCAACGCCGCCGCACTCGAACGGCTCATGCGCAAGGTGCTGGAATGCGGCTCCGCCGTCGTGGACGTCCGCCGCACCGGCCGCACCCCCGCCGACCCCGACCACGACCGGACCTGGTCCTGCTCCTACGCCCCACTGGTGGACGGCTCCGGGCGGCGGCTCGGCCTGATCGCCTCCCTCATCGACATCACCGACGGGCAGCGCGCCCAGGCGGAGGCGGAGCGGGCGCGCAGCAGGTTCGCCCTGCTCGCCGAGGCCGGTACCCGCATCGGCACCACGCTGGACCTGAAGCAGACGGCCCAGGAGCTCGTGGAGGTGCTGGTACCGCAGCTCGCGGACTCGGCCGACGTACAGCTCCTGGAAGCCGTACTGGATCCGGACGAGGCCGGCGCGTCCACCCGGGGCCTGCTGCGCCGGCTGGCCGCCCTCTTCCCGGACCCGGCCGCACCCACCGCCAAACTCGTCGCCGGGCAGACCTTCCAGATCCCGGCCCACACCGCCTACGAGCAGGTCATCACCGAGGGCCAGGCCATGAACCTCTTCACGGCCGACATCCCGGCCCTGATCAAGGATCCGCGCGCGGCCGCGCTGCGCGCCTACCTGGCCACCCTCGGCTGCGCCCGGATGGTTCCGCTGGTGGCCCGCGGCCAGGTGCTCGGGGTGGTGGTGGTGACCCGGGTGCGCGGGCGCGACGTCTTCGACCACGAGGACTGCGTGCTCATCGACGAGGTGGCCGCCCGCGCGGCCCTGAACATCGACAACGCCCGGATGTACACCACCCAGCGCGCGGCGGCCCTGACGCTGCAGCGGAGCCTGACCAACAACGCGCTGCCCGAGGTCGCCGGCCTGGAGCTGACCGGCCGCTACCTGCCGGCCAGCGACCACGACGTCGGCGGCGACTGGTTCGACGTGATCGAGCTGCCGGACGGCCGGACCGGCCTGGTGATCGGCGACGTGATGGGCCACGGCATCCACGCGGCCGCGGTCATGGGCCAGCTGCGGACCGCCGTACGGACCCTGGCGCGGCAGCAGGTGACCCCGGAGCAGATGCTCCGCTCGCTGGACGCGGTGGTGGCCGACCTCGGCGAGGACGAGATGGCCACGTGCGTCTACGCCGTCCACGACCCGCTGACGGGGGCGTGCGTCATCGCCCGCGCCGGCCACCCGCCGCCGGCCGTGGTCACGGCGGCCGGGGCGGTGACCTTCCTGGAGGGCCCGCCGGGAACCCCGCTCGGCACGGGCGGACGGGAGTTCCGCACGGAGGAGGTCCGGCTCGCCCCGGGCAGCCTGCTCGTGCTCTACACGGACGGCCTGATCGAGTCCCGGGATCGGGACCTGGACGAGGGGATGGCGGGACTGGCGGGCGCCCTGAGGGGGGCGGGGGAGCCGCTTGAGGTCCTGTGCGACACGATCCTGGAGCGCCTCCTCCCGGAGGCCCCGCAGGACGATGTGGCGGTGCTGCTGGCCCGGATGCGATGATTGCACTAGCGCAATAATGGATTGCCCCTAGTTCAATCCCGGGCTATCTTCTCCTCATGTCTGCCAAGTCGCCGTCCCCCATCACGCTCACGGGCCGCCACGTCCGCCTGGAGCCGCTGACCCGGAGCCACCTCCCCGACCTGTACGAGGCCGGCGGCCGCGACGAGGAGGTCTGGCGCTGGCAGGGCGGCCCCGCGCCGCGGACGCGGGAGGAGCTGGGCGCCAGGCTCGACGCCGTGCTCGAGGGCGACTACCTGCCCTTCGCCGTCGTCCACCTCGAGAGCGGCAAGGCCATCGGCTGGACCACGTACCTCGACATCAGCCCGGACCACGAACGCCTGGAGATCGGCTGGACCTGGTACGGACGCGCGTACTGGCGCAGCGCCGTCAACACCGAGGCCAAGCTGCTCCTGCTCACCCACGCCTTCGAAGACCTCGGCATGGGCCGGGTCCAGCTCAAGACGGACCACCTCAACACCCGCTCCCAGGCCGCGATCACCCGCCTCGGAGCGCACCGCGAAGGCGTCCTGCGCCGCCACCGCCGCCGACCGGACGGCACCTGGCGCGACACCGTGTACTTCTCCCTGCTGGCCGAGGAATGGCCGGAGGCCAAGGCCCGGCTCGCCGCCCGCCTCTAGGCCGTCTCTTTCGGATCTTGCCTGGCCCGCGCCGCCCGGCACCGCGCCTCGCCGCACTGCCGCGGCACCCGAGTACGTCCAGTACGCGGGAGCCCCGGCAGCGCGCCGAGGCACGGCACCGGACGACGCGGCCTGACCGGCAAGATCCGAAAGAGACGGGTGTATTGATCACGAGCGTTGTTGACAGTCGGTAGGTCTTGAACATGGCGAAGACCTCCGGTGTGGTGGGAGCTGTCTAGGAACCCATTGCGCAACGGAGGTCTTCGTGTCCCACCGTAATGCCCGGCTGACCGTCTTCGGTAGGCGACTGCTGGTCGAACGTGTCGGCTCCGGCCGCCCTGTCGCGCATGTCGCGGCCGAGATGGGCATATCCAGGGCCACCGCTCACAAAGGGGTCCGACGCTGGCGCACGGAAGGCGACGCGGGACTGGCCGACCGTTCCAGCCGCCCGCGCACGACACCCCACCGGACACCCGCCGCGGTCGAAGCCCGGGTCTGTGAACTCCGGCGAAGCCGCAAGCTCGGCCCTGCCCGGATCGGGCCGATCCTCGACCTGCCCGCCTCAACCGTGCACCGGATCCTGGTCCGGCACGGCCTGCACCGCCTGGCCTGGCTGGACCGGCCCACCGGCGAGCCGGTCCGCCGCTACGAACGCGACCGGCCAGGCGAACTCGTTCACGTCGACATCAAGAAACTCGGCAACATCCCCGACGGCGGCGGATGGCGGGCCGTGGGCCGGACAGCCGGCGACCGCAACCGGCAAGCCACCACCGACCAGCGCAGAAGCAGCACGCCGGTGATCGGCTACTCCTACATCCACTCCGCCGTGGACGACCACTCCCGCCTCGCCTACAGCGAGGTCCTGGCCGACGAGCGGCAGGACACCGCCGCCGGGTTCTGGCAGCGGGCCAACACCTTCTTCGCCGCCCACGGCATCACCGTCGAACGCGTCCTGACGGACAACGGCGCCTGCTACAAGTCCAGGCTGTTCACCCAGACCCTGGCCTCAGCCGGCATCACCCACAAGAAGATCAGGCCCTACCGGCCCCAGACCAACGGCAAGGTCGAACGCTTCAACCGCACCCTCCTCGACGAATGGGCCTACCTGCGGCCCTACACCTCCAACGACGAGCGGACAGCAGCGCTGGCAGACCTCCTCCACACCTACAACCACCACCGCTGCCACACCGCGCTCGCAGGCAAGCCACCCATCAGCCGCGTGAACAACGCCGCGGGTCAATACACCTAGGCCGATCCGCCCCCGCTACCAGGCCAGGTCCTCCAGGGCGTCCAGGTCCACGACGGCCGGGGGCGCCGGCTCCCCCGCGCCCGTCAGGGGGAGCTCCGCCCAGATCACCTTGCCGCGGTCCGTGTAGCGGGTGCCCCAGCGCTCCGCGTACTGGGCGACGAGGAACAGGCCGCGTCCGCCCTCGTCGGTGGTGGCGGCGTAGCGCAGGTGCGGCGAGGTGCTGCTGCCGTCGGAGATCTCGCAGATCAGGGTGCGGTCCCGGAGCAGCCGGACCCGGATCGGCGGGGTCCCGTAGCGGATGGCGTTGGTGATCAGCTCGCTCAGGATGAGCTCGGCGGTGAAGGTGACGTCCCCCAGGCCCCACGCGGTGAGCTGCGCGGAGCCCGCCCGGCGGACCCGGGACACGTCCGAGGGGTCCGGGAGCACCTCCCACTCCGCGATCCGGTCGGCCGGGAGCCGCCGGGTGTCGGCGATGAGCAGCGCGATGTCATCGCTCGGCGCCGGGAACAGCAGCGCGGCCAGGACGTCGGCGCAGGCCTGGTCGGGGCTGCGGTCCGGCCGGGACAGGGCCTCGGTGAGCAGGGCCAGTCCGGTGTCGAAGTCCCGGTCGCGGTCCTCCAGCAGCCCGTCGGTGAACAGCACGAGCCGGCTCTCCTCGGGCAGCTTCAGCTCCACCGCCTCGAAGGGCATCCCGCCGACGCCCAGCGGCAGCCCGATCGGCAGCTCGGGGTACTCGACCCCGCCGTCGGGCCCGACCAGGGCCGGGCCGGGGTGGCCCGCGCTGGCCATCGTGCAGCGGCCGGACACCGGGTCGTACACCGCGTAGAGGCAGGTGGCGCCGGTGACGCCCGCGGACTCGCCCTCCCCGGCGCCCTCGTCGGCCGAGGACTCGTCCTGGTCGATCCGGTCGATCAGCTCGTCGAGGTGGCCCAGCAGCTCGTCGGGCGGCAGGTCGAGGGTGGAGAAATTGTGCACGGCGGTCCGCAGCCGGCCCATGGTGGCGGCGGCGTGCACCCCGTGCCCCACCACGTCGCCGACGACCAGCGCGACCCGGGTCCCGGCGAGCGGGATCACGTCGAACCAGTCCCCGCCCACCCCCGCCTTCGCGGGTAGGTACCGGAAGGCGACGTCCACGGCGCTCAGATCGGGCAGCACCCGCGGCAGCAGACTGCGCTGGAGGGTCACCGCCACCGCGTGCTCGCGCGTGAAGCGGCGGGCGTTGTCGATGGAGACCGCGGCCCGCGCCGCCAGCTCCTCGGCGAAGGACAGGTCCTCCCCGTCGAAGGGCTCGGGGGTGTCGGCCCGCCAGAAGTTGGCCATGCCGAGCACCACCCCACGGGCCTGGAGCGGTACGCAGATCAGCGAGTGCAGCCCGTACTCCAGCGCCACCCGGGTGCCGTCGTGGTCCTGGGCCCGCCAGCCGAAGGCGGTGTTCAGATCGGACGCGAGCACCGCCCGCCCGGCGTCCAGGGCCGCCGCCATCGGCGCGGTCGGCACCACGAAGCGGATCACGTCGCCCACCGGCTGGAGCGGCGAATCGACGCGGATCCCGCTGATGGCGGCCCGGTGCATCTCGGTGTGCGCCCCGCCGCCGGGCTCCTCCCCGCGCAGCACCGGCTCCAGCAGCTCGACGGTGACGAAGTCCGCGAACCGCGGGACGGCGACCTCGGAGAGCTCCTCGGCGGTGCGCACCACGTCCAGGGTGGTACCGATGCGCACACCGGCGTCGTAGAGCAGCTGGAGGCGGTCGCGGGCGACCGCGGCCCGGCCGGAGAGCGCGGCGAGCTCGGTGGAGTCCCGCAGGGTGGTCACGGTGCCCGTCGGGCGGCCCCCGTGGGGCTTGGTCGGGCGGACGTTCACGGCGAGGAGCCGGTCGCCCGACCGGTGGACCTCGTCGGTGGCGGCCCGCCCGGAGGCCAGCAGCGCGGCCGTCGGCGGATCGAGGCCGAGCTCGCCCACGTGCCGCAGCTCGGCGTCGGCGGGCAGGTCGAGGAGGCGGCGGGCCTCGTCGTTGGCGAGCAGCAGCCGGCCTTCGGCGTCGATGATCAGGACGCCCTCGCGGACGGCGTGCAGGACCGCCTCGTGGTGTTCGTTCATCCGGGTCATCTCGGCCTCGCCGAGGCCCCGGGTCTGGCGCCGCAGCCGGCGGCTGACGAGGGCCGCGCCGCCGGTGCCCAGCAGCAGGGCGCCGGTGGCCGCGCCGAGGAGCAGGGGCAGCTGGGCCTCCACCACGTCGCCGACGTTCTCGACCTCGATGCCGGTGGCGACCAGGCCGACCACCGCGCCCGCGGAGTCCCGTACGGGGACCACGGCGCGGACCACGTCGCTCGGCTTCCCCTCGAAGGTCTCGGTGAAGGCCTGCCCGGCCGCGGCGCGGGAGAGGTCGCCGGTGGCGCGTTGCCCGATCAGCTCGGGCTGGGAGTCGGTGAACCGGATCCCGTCGGTGGTCATGACGGCGATGAAGTCGACGCCCGAGCCCCGGCGGGCGCCCTCGGCCAGCGGCTGGAGCGCGGCCGTGGGATCGGCGGACTCCAGGGCCGCCGGGAGGCCGGGGGCGTGCGCGAAGGCCTCGGCGGCGGCGAGTGAGCGGTTGCGGGCGTCGCGCTGACTGTCGTACCGGGCCTGGACGAACAGGGCCGTGGCGGCGGCCGTGATCAGCACCAGCACGAGGACGGCCTGAAGGGCGAAGACCTGGCCGGCGACGCTACGGGCACCGAGCGAGAGGTGCGCGGACAGCCGGGAGCGTCCGGGCCCGGTTCCGGGTGGGGACCCGTCCTCGGGCGGGGGCCTGTCCTCGGGCGCTCCCTCGGAGCCCCTGGCTAGGCCAAAACGTCCGGTCATGAGCCATTTCTAACACTGTCGGCGTGGTTTGGGGGAGGCCCCAGGGGCCCCAGGGGCCCCAGGGGCCCCAGGGGCCCCAGGGGCCCCAGGGGTCCTGGGGGTCCTGGGGGTCCTGGTGCGGTGGCGGCCGCGCGGTACGCACGGGGGCTCGTGCCGACGTACGAGGTGAAGTGCTGGCGGAAGGTGACCTCGCTGGCGAATCCCGCCCGCCGGGCCACCTCGGTGACCGGATGATCGGTGCGCTCCAGCAGTTTGCGGGCTTCGTCCAGGCGGTGGCCCAGGAGCCATTTGTGCGGGGTGGTTCCGGTGGCCGCGGCGAAGTGCCGGGCGAAGGAGCGCGGTGACATCCCGGCCCACCGGGCCAGGGTGGCCACGTCCAGCGCCTCGTGCAGCCGCCCGAGCGCCCGCTCCCGTACGAGGGCCAGTGCCTCGGCGGTCCGGTCGGCGAGCGGGGTCGGGCGGTCCAGGTACTGGGCGTGCTCGCCGGTGCGGAAGGGGCCGGTCACCATCGCGCGGGCGATGGCCGCGGCGGCCTCGGAGCCGTGGGCCTCGCGGACCAGGTGCAGGCAGAGGTCGATGCCGGAGGCGACTCCGGCGGAGGTCCACAGCCCGTCGTCCCCGACGTAGAGCGGGGCCTCCTCGACGCGCACGGCGGGGTACCGGCCCGCCAGCGCCGGGGCCAGCGACCAGTGCGTCACGGCCCGGCGGCCCGCCAGCAGCCCGGCCTCGGCGAGAATGAAGGCCCCGGCGCACAGGGCGGCCACGGGGATGCCCCGGGCGTGGGCGTCCCGCAGGGCGGCGAGGACCGGCTCGGGCGTCAGATCACAGGGCCGGTCCAGCGCGGGGACCACGACGAGGTCGGCGGTGGCGAGCCAGTCGAGCCCGCGGTCCGGGGTCAGGGAGAGCCCGCCGGGGAGCGGGATCGGGCCGGTGGCGAGGGCGCACCGGCGCAGCTCGAAGGGCGGTACCCCGCGGTGGCCGCGGTCGTGCCCCCAGACCTCGGTGATGACGGCCAGGTCGAAAGCGCGGATGCCGGGCTGGACGACGATCGCGACGCGGTGCATGGCCGAGAGTCTGCCACGCAGGTCCGGCCGAAGGGGAGGGCCGGACCCCCGGCGGATGCCGCCGCGAGGCCCCCGACCTGGGGCGGAGCCCCGCTGCGGAGTTCGCCGGGCCCGAACTGCCACGGTGGCAGGATCCCATCGGTTCGTGGGCCGGTCGGCACTGGTTCGAGGGACGCCGGCCGCCCAGGATGAGGGCATGACGACGAACGAGACCGTGATCGACACCGAGAACGACACCGTGAACGACACCGAGATCGCGGCGAACAGCGCCCTGCTCGTCATCGACGTCCAACAGGGCTTCGACGACTCCGACTTCTGGGGGCCGCGCAACAACCCCGCCGCCGAGGAGAACATCGCCGCGCTGATGGACGCCTGGGAGCAGACCGGCCGCCCGGTCGTGCTCGTGCAGCACGCTTCCCGTACCCCCGGCTCGGTCCTGGCGCCGGACCAGCCCGGTTACGCCTTCAAGGAGTTCGTCGCCGAGCGGGCCGACGGGGCCGCGCTGCACATCACGAAGTCCGTGAACTCCTCCTTCTACGGCACCCCGGACCTGGCCGACTGGCTCACCGCCCAGGGTGTCGGTCAGCTCGTCGTCGCCGGCATCCAGACGAACATGTGCGTCGAGACCACGGCCCGGATGGCGGGGAACCTGGGGTACGAGGTCCTCGTGCCGCTCGATGCCACGCACACCTTCGACCTGGCCGCCGGACCGGGCCCGGGCGCACCCCGCCTGACGGCGGACCAGCTCGCCACGGCGACCGCGGTCAACCTCCAGGGCGGCGACTTCGCCCGGATCGTCACCACCGCGGAACTCGTGACCGCGGCCCGCACCGCGGCTCCGGCCGCTGCGCGGGCCTGACCCTGCCGCGGTGTGCCGCTGCGCGGGGCGGAGTTCCCCTACCCGCCCTTCCACCGTTCCCTGGGGCGCAGCCCCAGGAGGGGTCCGGGCGCAGCCCGGGGAACGGTGGAAGGGCGGGTAGGGGACAGCCCCGCAGGGCCGCCCTGCCCCGAGGACCGGGAACGCCGGAGGCCCGGACCCCCCGTCAGGGGATCCGGGCCTCCGGGCAGGGCGGACGCCTCGTCAGAGGACGTCGCCCGCGATGATCTCCGCGACCCGCTCGAGCAGCGGCCCCGCGTTCGGGATGGACACCGCCGGATCCGGCTCCAGATCCGTGAGCGGGTAGGCCTTCCGGATCCCCGCCGCCTCGAGCGCCTCCTGCGTCAGCAGCAGCCGGCCGCAGACCGCCACCACCGGCTTGCCCGCCGCACGGGCCGCCGCCGCGACACCGGCCGGAGCCTTGCCGTGGAGGGTCTGCTCGTCCAGCGAACCCTCACCGGTGATGACCAGCGTGGCCCGCTCCAGCGCCGGCGCGAAGCCGAGCACCTCCAGCATCAGCTCGATGCCGGGGCGGAACGAGGCACCGAGCAGCAGGGCCCCGTAGCCGATGCCGCCCGCTCCGCCCGCGCCGGGCGACACCGCGGCCTCGGCGGCCAGGGAGCCGATCGACTTCTCCAGTACCACCGCGAAGTGCGCCAGCGCCGCGTCCAGCGTCGCCACGTCCTCGGGCGACGCCCCCTTCTGCGGGCCGTAGACCGCCGGAGCGCCCTTCGGACCCGTCAGAGGGTTGTCCACGTCGCTCGCCAGGACGAAGTCGATCTCCTTGATGCGGGGGTCGATGCCCGACAGGTCGGCCGAGGCCAGCCCGGCCAGCGCGCCGCCGCCCGGACCGACGGGTTCACCGTTCGCGTCCAGGAACACCGCGCCCAGCGCGGCCAGCATGCCCGCACCGCCGTCGGTGGTGGCGCTGCCGCCCACACCGAAGACGATCGAGCGCGCTCCCGCGTCGAGTGCGGCCTTCAGCAGTTCGCCGGAGCCGTAGGTGGTCGCCGTCAGCGGGGCGAAGACACCCGCCGGCAGCAGCTGGAGGCCGGAGGCCTCCGCCATCTCGACCACCGCGGTGCCCTCGCGCAGCGCGAAAGCGGCCGTGACCTGGTCACCGAGCGGTCCGGTGACCCGTACCTCCCGGCGTTCGAAACCGGCCGCCACAGCGGCCGCGACCGTACCGTCGCCGCCGTCCGCGACGGGGAGGGTCTCGATCTCCACGCCCGGTACGGCCTTGCGAAGGCCTGCCGTGACCCGCTCCGCGACCTGAACGGCCGTGAGCGAGCCCTTGAATTTGTCCGCGGCGATGAGCACGCGCGCGGTCTCAGTTACTGCTCCGTCCGTCACCTTGCTAATCCCTTGCTATCGAACAGTGCAGTCGCGCCACCCATGAGCCTATCCGGAGGATCCTCCTATGCCCATGCGTGGCCTGGGCCACACCCGGCGCGGCATGCCCCTAAATATGGATATACGCCTGCATAGTGTGGCCGCATGAGCACGGATTCACTGGAACAGTCACGTCCGGATTCCCCAGGTGGCGGGTCCGCGGGCCCCGGCCGCGGCGCCGGCGGCGCCGACGGCACGGACGGGACGCCCGACCTCACGGTCGTGGTGATCGGAGTGGTCTGCGTCCTGGCCGTGGTCGGATGGGCGGCCCTGGGCAAGAGCTCCTTCGACTCGGCGTCGAGCAGCGCGCTGGCCTGGGTGCTGAGCAACTTCGCGTGGCTCTTCGTGATCGCCGCCGATGTGTTCCTCGTCATGTGCGTCGTGCTCGCGATCAGCCGCTTCGGCCGGATCCGCCTCGGCAAGGACGACTCGGAGCCGGAGTTCACGAACCTCGCGTGGATCGCGATGATGTTCAGCGCGGGCATGGGCATCGGGCTGATGTTCTACGGGGTGGGCGAGCCGCTCACCCACTACCTGAACCCGCCCCCGGCCTCGGGTGCGGCCCCCGGCACCGGCGACGCCGCCCGCGCCGCGCTCGACTACTCCTTCTTCCACTGGACCCTCACGCCCTGGGCGATCTACGGCATCGCCGGCCTCGCGCTCGCCTACGCGACCTTCCGCAAGGGCCGCGGCAACCGCCTCAGCTCCGCCTTCGTCCCCCTCATGGGCGAGGAGCGCGCCAACGGCTGGCAGGGCAAGGCCATCGATCTGCTCGCCGTCTTCGCGACCGTCTTCGGCACCGCCACCAGCCTCGGCCTCGGCGCCCTTCAGGTGGCCAAGGGCCTCAACATCACCACCGGCATCGAGGACTCGACGACGGTCGAGCTGATCATCATCGGATCGCTGTCCGCCGCCTTCGTGCTCTCCGCCTTCTCCGGGCTGCACAAGGGCGTCAAATGGCTCAGCACGATCAACATCGTGCTCGCCGCGGCCCTGATGACCTTCGTCTTCGTCCTCGGCCCGACCGTCTACATCCTCGACGTGATCCCGGCGAGCGTCGGCAGCTACCTGCACGAACTGCTCCCGATGGCCACCCGTACCGGCGCCTTCACCGACAGCGAGTGGCTCGGAGCGTGGACGATCTTCTACTGGGCGTGGTGGCTCTCCTGGGCGCCCTTCGTCGGCACCTTCATCGCCCGCATCTCGCGCGGCCGCACCATCCGCGAGTTCCTCGTCGGCGTGCTCCTGGTCCCCAGCGGCGCCACCGTCGTCTGGTTCTGCGTCATGGGCGGCACCGCGATCCGCCTCGACTCCACCGGCGTCGCCGACATGGCCGCCAAGGCCAAGGAGGGCACCGAGGCCTCGCTCTTCGCGATGCTCGACGCGCTCCCGCTCGGCACGGTCACCTCGTGGATCGCGATGCTCCTGGTGATGACGTACTTCGTCACCAGCGCCGACTCCGCCTCCCTCGTCATGGGCTCCCTCACCAGCCGCGGCTCCCTGCACCCGCCGACCTGGCTCGTGGTCACCTGGGGCGTGCTGATGGCCGCCGTGGCCGCCGTACTCCTCGTCGCGGGCGGCCTGAAGTCCCTCCAGACGGCCACCATCCTGGTCGCGCTGCCCTTCGTGGTGGTGATGCTGGTCCTGTGCTGGGCCCTGGTGAAGGAACTGCGGGCGGACCCGGGCGCGGGCCCCGTCCGCCACCACCCCCTGCACGGGATGCGGGACGCGGTCAAGGCCATGGTCGGCGACGCCATCACCGAACACGGCCCGGCCCGCCACCCCCGCCTGCGGCGCGTGGCGGAGTCGAGGAACCGCGACCGCGAGGACGGCACGGGCGGCGGAACCGGCGGCGGTTCCGGCGGCGGGTCCACCCCGGAAGGGTGATCCCCGCGGGCCCGGGGCGGCTGGGTAGGGTTGCGCGGTGACCACCACGGATGACTACGCCACCTACATCGCGAGCCTGCCCCGGGTGCTGGCCGGCGCGGCCGCCCTCTTCCGGGACGCCGAGGGCCGGGTGCTCCTCGTGGAGCCCAACTACCGGGAGGGCTGGGCCCTGCCCGGCGGCACGATCGAGTCGGACACGGGGGAGTCCCCGCGCACGGCCGCCCGCCGGGAGAGCGCCGAGGAGATCGGCATCGACGTGCCGCTCGGCCGGCTGCTCGCCGTCGACTGGTCCACCGGCCCGGGCCGGCCCCCGCTCGTCGCCTACCTCTACGGCGGCGGCGTGCTCGATGCCGCACAGCTCGCCTCCATCAAGCTCCAGGAGGAGGAGCTGCTCTCGTGGCGGCTGGTGGATCCGGCCGCGCTGACGGACCATCTGCTCGGATCCCTGGGCCTGCGCACCCAGGAGGCGTACCGCGTACTGCAGTCCGGCGAGGGCACCGTGGAGCTGGAGAACGGCCGCAGGTCGCAGGCCTCGTAGCCGCTTCCACGCGCCTTCCGCTCGTTATTCCGTGCCTACACCGAGCAGGACAGAATTCAGCAGATGATCACGATGTACGCCTGGCCCAGTACCGCGGACGGGCCCGACGCCCTGCCCATGGTCCACTTCACCACCGATCAGCAGGAGAGCGGCGAGGTCACCCCCGAGGGGGTGCCGGTCTGGATGTTCGACACCGCGATCCGCGACGGCGGCTGGGCGCAGTTCACCGACTTCGAGGCCTGGTCCGCACCGGCCGAGGGATGGCAGGCCTTCTACCGCCGCGAGGACGACGTCCTCGCCGTCACCGGCCCCGGTTCCTGCGAGGGCTGGTACCAGGGCGGCCTCGGCGCCGACGCCGACTGGGTGGGCGCGGCCGCGGCCCAGCAGAGCGTGGTCCTGCTCGCGGCCCCCGTCCAGCACCCGTCCCTGTACGGCTACGCGGTCGAGGCCGGCGCCGCCTTCGCGCTGCTGGTCCCGCTGGTGGTGATCTAGCCGGTCCCTCCAGGGCGTCCACATCCACGTGGACCGCCGGCCCCTCGTCCCCGCCTCCGAGGTGTGGTGTCCCCGCCCCCTTGCGACAATGGGCCCATGACCGGCACGGGGCCCGAGGGCCCGGGGCGCTACGGCGAGCGGGTCTTCCGCCCCGAGGCTGCGGGCGAAGGAGACCGGATCGACCTAGGCTCCCTCACCTACGACGCCACGACCATGTCCCGGCTGCGACGGCTGGGAGTGGGCCCGGGCTGGACCTGCCTCGACATCGGGGCGGGCACCGGGACGGTGGCGCGCCGGCTGCTGGAGGAGGCGGGGGTCGCGGAGGTACTCGCCGTGGACCGGGACGTACGGTTCCTCACGGCGCACCCGGTGCCGGGGCTGACTCCGCTCCAGGCGGACGTCACCGCGGAGGGATTCGCCCCGGGGCTCTTCCGGCTGGTCCACGCCCGGTTCGTCCTCATGCACCTGCCGGATCGGCCGCGGCTGATCTCGCGGCTCGGCGAACTCCTCGTCCCCGGCGGGGTCCTGGTGATCAGCGACGCCGTGGACCTGACGACGGACTCCGCGCCCCGCACCCCGTACGGCGACGCGATGCGGGCCATGTGGCGCGCGCTGCGCGACGGCATCGGGACGGACGTGTCGAGGGTGGTCGACCACCCCGAGCTGCTGGAGGCGGCGGGGCTGGAATCGGTGGCGGCCGAGATCCACGTACCACCGCTGCTGCCGGGCAGCGCGATCAGCCGGTTCTGGGCGGACACCTGGGACCGGGCCCGGACGGACATGCTGGCGACGGGGCTCCTCGACGAGGACCGGCTCGCCGAGGCCGTGCGGCTGCTGGGGTCACCGGCGTACGCCGGGCTGTCGCCCGGCATGCTCACGGCCTGGGGCTGGAAGCCCGGGGGGCCGGGGGCGCCCGGAGTCACTCGGGGGTAGGCCGACCCCGAAAGTGCGGGAGTTCGCCGAGCGGGTGGTCGCCCCGGGCCGCACCGCGGCCGAGCTGGAGGGCGACGGCGCCAACCCCGGGCGGCGGACGGGCCCTAGAGCTGCTCGGCCCCGGACTCGAAGGCCAGCAGTCGCACCTTGCGGTCGATGCCGCCGCCGTAGCCGGTCATGGAGCCGGAGGCTCCGATGACGCGGTGGCACGGGACGATGATGCCGACCGGGTTCTTGCCGTTGGCGAGCCCGACCGCGCGGGAGGCGTTCGGCTTGCCGAGCTTGGCGGCCAGCTCCCCGTAGGACCAGGTCTGCCCGTAGGGGATCCGTACGAGCTGCTCCCACACGCTGCGCTGGAACTCGGTGCCCTCCAGCCGGACCGGCAGGTCGAAGGCGGTGAGCTCCCCGGCGAAGTACGCGGTCAGCTGCCGCAGCACCTCCGGGAAGGGGGCCTCACCGGCCGCGACGCGTTCCCCGAAGGCCTCCTCGGCCGGGCGGTGACGCTGTCCGGTCATGTAGAGGCCGCACAGGACCCCGTCGGCGGCGACGAGGGTCAGCGGCCCGTAGGGACTGTCCACGACGGTGTGCTGCTTGGTACTGGTCCTGGTGCTGCTGCTCATGACGGCTCGTACTCCTCGGAAGTTCGGTTGGGTCGGACGGCCAGACGGCCAGACGGCCAGGCGGCCGGATGGTCAGGCGGGCAGGACGTTGATGGCGTGGTCCTCGGTGGCCCACAGGTACTGCACGGCGTACGCGCGCCAGGGCCGCCAGTGCGCCGCGCGGGCGGTCAGCGCCGCGGGCGTGGAGGGCAGGCCGAGCCCCTGCGCGGCCCGCCGGATCCCCAGGTCGGCCGGGATGAAGGCGTCCGGGTCGCCCAGGGCCCGCATCGCGATGATCTCGGTGGTCCACGGACCGAAGCCGGGCAGCGCCCCCAGCCGTGCGCGGGCCGCCTCCCAGTCGCTGTCGATCCCGAGCGGGAGCGAGCCGTCGGCGAGGGCCGAGACGAGCGTGGTGAAGGTGGTGCGCCGGCTGCGCGGCAGGGCGAGCGACTCGGGATCGATCCCGGCCAGGGCCTGCGAGGTGGGGAACAGGTGCGTCAGCCCGCCCTCGGGGTCGGGGTCGGCCACCGGCTCGCCGTGGGCGCGCACCAGACGCGCCGCGTGCGTACGGGCCGCCGCGGTCGACACCTGCTGCCCGAGGACCGCCCGTACGGCGAACTCCTCCGCGTCGACCGTACGCGGCACCCGGCGCCCGGGAGCCTTGGCCACGAGCGGGGCCAGCAGCGGGTCGGCGCTGAGCTGCTCGTCGACGGCCTCGGGGTCCGCGTCGAGGTCCAGGAGCCGGCGGCAGCGGCTGATGGCGATGGTCAGGTCGCGCAGGTCGGTGAGGGCGAGCCGGCAGCCGATGTGGTCGGGCCGCGGGGTGAGGGCGACGACGCCGGTGCCGTACGGGAGCCGCAGCGTGCGGCGGTAGGCGCCCGCCCGCCACTCCTCGACCCCGGGTACGGCGGTCGCGGCGAGGTGGCCGAAGAGGTTGTCGGGGGTGAGCGGGGCGCGGAAGGGGAGCCGCAGGCTGATGGTGCCGGGCACCTGGGCGGCTCCGGGACCCGGGGCGGTGCCCCGGGTCGCCGCCCGCGCCCGGAGCTCGCTCGGGGCCAGGGCGAACACCTCGCGGACGGTGTCGTTGAAGGTCCGGATCGAGGAGAACCCGGCGGCGAAGGCGATGTCGCCCATCGGGAGCCCCGAGGTCTCGATCAGCAGCCGGGCGGTCTGCGCGCGCTGGGCCCTGGCCAGGGCGAGGGGCCCGGCCCCGAGCTCGGCGCCGAGCTGGCGCTCCACCTGGCGGGCGGAGTACCCGAGCCGGGAGGCCAGCCCCGGGACGCCCTCGCGGTCGACCACGCCGTCCTGGATCAGGCGCATGGCCCGGGCGACGGCGTCGGCGCGGGCGTTCCACTCGGGGGAGCCGGGGGAGGTGTCGGGCCGGCACCGCTTGCAGGCGCGGTACCCGTTCTGCTGGCAGGCGGCGGCGCTGGGCAGGAAGGTCATGTTCTCGACCTTGGGCGGTACGGCGGGGCAGCTGGGGCGACAGTAGATCCCGGTGGTCCTGACGGCGGTGAAGAACCAGCCGTCGAACCGCGCGTCCTTCGATTGGACGGCCCGTACGCAACGCTCCGTGTCGGTGTACATGGCTCCCATCCTCCCGGGCGGCCGGCCCCCGGGCTGGCGGTTTTCCGACACCAAGCTTAGGCGCGGTCCGCACCGGCCCGTGGCCCCGCCGCCGGATCCCGGCTGCGCGCAGCCCCTGGCCGCACCGCGCCCCCGACGGCGAGCCGTCCCCCTGCCGCCGCCCCACGGCGCGGCGCCGACGGGGCCGTGTCCCAGCGCCGCGAGCCGAAGCCCCCGCGGCGACCTGTGCCGCCGCGCGAGGCTGGGCCCCCCTGCGACCTGTGCCGCCGCGCGGGCCGGAGTCCCCGCGGCACCCCTTGCCGCTGCGCTGGGCTGGGTCCCCTACCCGCCCTTCGCCCGTTCCCCGGGTGCTGCCCGGACCCGCGCCTCAAACGCCGGCGGGGCTGGAGGGGTCCCGGGCCGCACCCGGACCCCCTGGGGCTCCGCCCCAGACCCCGGTCCTCAAACGCCGGACGGCTGAAATGGCGCTCCGCGCCATCCAGCCCCGGCCCTGCACATTCCAGCCTTTCCGGCGTCTGCCGAATCCAGCCCCTCCGTCGTCTGCAGAATCCGGCCCTTCCGGCGTCTGCCACATCCAGCCCCTCCGGCGTTTGAGGAGCGGGGGTCCGGGGGCTGGCCCCCGGGAACGGCGCCGCACGAGGCAAGGGGTCCGGGCGGAGCCCGGGGAACGGTGGAAGGGCGGGTAGGGGACTCCGCCCTGCGCAGCGGCACAAGCGGCCCCGCCGCCGATCCGGCCCCCCCGCAAGGGCCCAGGGCCCCGCGCAGGGCGTACAGGCGGCCCCGCGCAGGCACAGCGCAGGGTGGGCCCGCCCGCCCCCTCCAAGCCCCGCGCAGCGGCCCGCATGCGGAAGGGCCCCCGCCCGCCTAGTGGCGGTCGGGGGCCCTTGCGGGTACGGCGGGAGGCTACGGGGCCTGGGTGGCCCTCGCCTCGCGACGGTTGTGGCGGAACGTGTTCGCGCGACGGGTCGTCGCGAACAGCGGGATGGTCGCCGCCAGAGCGATCTGCAGCGCGCAGCCGGTCTGGAGCAGCGCCCCGCCGCCCGGCGCGTCGAACGCCCACGCGGCCAGCAGCCCCATCGCAGCGACGATCCAGCTGAGCATCGCCACCGCGAGGACACCCCGCGGCTTGGGGTACTCGACCCGGCTCACCATCAGCCAGGCCACGCCGACGATCGCCAGCAGGGTCGGGATGAACGGCAGCTCCAGCAGCACGATCGAGACGACCGTGAGCGCACCGAAGGGGCTCGGCATGCCCTGGAACATGCCGTCCTTCATGACCACGCAGCTGAATCTCGCGAGGCGCAGGACGACCGCCAGCAGGACCACGATCGCCGCCAGCGCCGACATCTTCTGCACCGCGTCGTCGGCGACCATGCCCCAGACGAGGACGAAGTACGCGGGCGCCAGCCCGAAGCTGATCAGGTCGGACAGGTTGTCCAGCTCGGCGCCCATCGGCGAGCTGCGCAGCTTGCGGGCCACGATGCCGTCGAAGAGGTCGAAGACCGCGGCGAGCAGCATCAGTATCACTGCCGTCGCGGCGCTGCTGCGGGCCATGCCCGACCCGCCGCTGCCGGTGAGGTGCGGGATGAGGATCCCGGTGGTGGTGAAGTACACCGCCATGAATCCGCAGGTCGCGTTGCCGAGGGTGAGGGTGTCCGCTATCGACAGCCGCAGTGAGAGCGGCATGTCGTCGTCGGCCGACTCCTCCTCGGAGGCCTCGGGCACCCAGCCCGCGGCAGGAGTCTCAGGGTCAGTCACGGTCAATTCGGGTCACCCCCGCGGTGGTGGCCTGTCCGACCTCGACCGCGACCTCGACGCCCTCGGGGAGGTAGATGTCGACGCGGGAGCCGAAGCGGATCAGACCGATGCGTTCGCCCTGCTCCACCTTGGTGCCGGCCGGCAGGTACGGGACGATGCGACGGGCGACGGCGCCGGCGATCTGCACCATCTCGATGTCGCCGAGCTCGGTGTCGAAGTGCCAGACGACGCGCTCGTTGTTCTCGCTCTCCTTGTTGAACGCCGGAACGAATCCACCGGGGACGTGCTCCACGGACGTCACCGTGCCCGCGAGGGGCGCGCGGTTGACGTGGACGTTCAGGGGGCTCATGAAGATCGCGACGCGGGTGCGTCCGTCCTTCCACGGCATGATGCTCTGCACCACACCGTCGGCGGGCGAGATGACCCTGCCCTGCGTGATCTCACGCTCGGGGTCGCGGAAGAACCACAGCATGCCCGCCGCGAGCGCGGTGGTGGGCACGGCCACTGCCGCCCAGCGTCCGGACTTGCGGGCCCGGACGAGGCTGACGGCGGCGGTGGCGACGGTCGGCAGAAGCCACGGCGATGCTCCGCGCGCGAGGCGTCCACCGAGGAGGCCGACGCGAGGTGCAGAGGTTTGGCTGTGGGGCATGGATGACCTTCGTAGCGGGTGATGCCGCGCCGCAAACGGGGGGACGGGACGGCGGCTTTACTGGAATGCTATCGGTTGCGCGCAACAACTGGGCAAGCCAGAAGCCGAGTCGATGGCCGTGAGCCAGTGACTCTTTCGCGGTAAACCGCTGGACGATTTACCCCAAAAGGGACTTTCAGCCCTGGAGCCGGTACTCCTCGAGCAGGCGTCGCCCGATGATCATTTTCTGGATCTCGGCGGTACCTTCACCGATGAGCAGCATGGGTGCCTCACGGTAGAGGCGCTCGATCTCGTACTCCTTCGAGAAGCCGTAGCCACCGTGGATACGGAACGCGTCCTCCACCACCTCCTTGCAGTACTCGGAGGCGAGGTACTTCGCCATCCCTGCTTCGAGGTCGTTTCGTTCCCCGGAGTCCTTTTTGCGTGCTGCATTGACCATCATCGCATGGGCGGCTTCGACCTTGGTAGCCATCTCGGCCAGCTTGAACTGGATCGCCTGGTGCTCGGCGATGGCCTTGCCGAAAGTGTGACGTTGCTGGGCATATGAGACACCCAGCTCGAACGCACGCTGTGCGACGCCGCAGCCACGGGCCGCCACGTTGACGCGGCCGACCTCGACCCCGTCCATCATTTGGTAAAACCCTCGGCCGGTCGCCCCGCCGAGGACCCGATTGGCCGGAATGCGCAGTCCGTCCATGATGAGCTCGGTCGTGTCGACGCCCTTGTAGCCCATCTTGTCGATCTTGCCCGGGATGGTCAGGCCGGGCCGGACCTCACCGAAGCCGGCCTCCTTCTCCACGAGGAAGGTCGTCATCGACTTGTGGGGCGCGGTGCCCTCGGGGTGTCCTTCGTCACTGCGCACCAGAACGGCCACCAGCGTGGACGTGCCGCCGTTCGTCAGCCACATCTTCTGGCCGTTCAGGACGTACTCGTCGCCGTCCTTCACCGCCTTGGAGGTGATGGCCGACACATCGGAGCCGAGCCCCGGCTCGGACATCGAGAACGCGCCGCGCACCTCGCCCAGGGCCATGCGCGGGAGGAAGTACTCCTTCTGCTCCTGCGTCCCGTGCTGCTTGAGCATGTACGCCACGATGAAGTGCGTGTTGATGATGCCCGAGACGGACATCCAGCCGCGCGCGATCTCCTCGACGCACAGCGCGTACGTGAGGAGCGACTCGCCCAGGCCGCCGTACTCCTCCGGGATCATCAGGCCGAAGAGGCCGAGTTCCTTGAGTCCGTCGACGATCTGCTGCGGGTACTCGTCCCGGTGCTCCAGCTCGGTCGCGACCGGGATGATCTCTTTGTCTACGAACTCCCGGACGGTCTTGAGGATGTCCCTCTGGTCGTCCGTCAGGCCGGCGGTCTGGGCAAGTCGGCTCATGGTTCTACTTCCCCTGTTCCTTCAGCGTGGGGCGGCCGGGCTGCTCGCCGCCGCGCTCCTTGATGTACGTCTCGGTCGGGACCATCACCTTGCGCCGGAAGACGCAGACGAGGGTGCCGTCCTGCTTGTAGCCCTTGGTCTCCACGTAGACGATGCCGCGGTCGTTCTTCGACTTCGACGGGGTCTTGTCGAGGACCGTGGTCTCGCCGTAGATGGTGTCGCCGTGGAAGGTCGGCGCCACGTGCCGCAGGGACTCGATCTCCAGGTTGGCGATGGCCTTGCCGGAGACGTCCGGGACCGACATGCCCAGCAGCAGCGAGTAGATGTAGTTGCCCACGACCACGTTCTTGCCGAAGTCGGTCGTGTTCTCCGCGTAGTTGCTGTCCATGTGGAGCGGGTGGTGGTTCATGGTCAGCAGACAGAAGAGGTGGTCGTCGTACTCGGTGACCGTCTTCCCGGGCCAGTGCTTGTAGACGTCGCCGGGGGTGAACTCTTCGTAGGTGCGGCCAAACTGCATGGTGACCCCTCCGGGGTGCTCGCCCGGGTCCTGCGGACCCGGGACGGGGGATGGGTGCGCCCGACGCTGCGGGATCGCCTCAGGCGCTCGGGGCCTCGAACTTCGACGTCCGGCGCATGCCCGCCGCGCGGCCCTTGCCCGAGATGACCAGCGCCATCTTGCGGCTGGCCTCGTCGATCATCTCGTCGCCGAGCATCGCCGAGCCCTTCTTGCCGCCGGCCTCGGAGGTGCACCAGTCGTACGCGTCGAGGATCAGCTCGGCGTGGTCGTAGTCCTCCTGGGAGGGGGAGAAGACCTCGTTGGCCGCGTCGACCTGGCCGGGGTGCAGCACCCACTTGCCGTCGAAGCCCAGGGCCGCCGCGCGCCCGGCGACCTCGCGGTAGCCGTCCACGTTCTTGATCTGGAGGAAGGGGCCGTCGATCGCCTGGAGGTCGTGCATGCGGGCCGCCATCAGGATCCGCATCAGGATGTAGTGGTAGGCGTCCGCGCCGTAGCCGGGCGGCTGCATGCCCACGACCAGGGACTTCATGTTGATGGAGGCCATGAAGTCGGCCGGCCCGAAGATGATGGTCTCCAGCCGCGGCGAGGCGGCGGCGATCTCGTCGACGTTCACCAGGCCCTTGGCGTTCTCGATCTGTGCCTCGATGCCGATCTTGCCGACCTCGAAGCCCATCGTCTTCTCGATCTGCGTCAGGAGGAGGTCGAGCGCCACGACCTGCTGGGCGTCCTGGACCTTCGGCAGCATGATGCAGTCGAGGTTCTGGCCGGCGCCCTCGACGACCGTGATCACGTCGCGGTACGTCCAGTGCGTGGTCCAGTCGTTGACGCGCACCACGCGGGTCTTGCCGGTCCAGTCACCCTGGTTCAGCGCCTCCACGATCGTGTGGCGGGCGCCCTCCTTGGCGAGCGGGGCGCAGGCGTCCTCCAGGTCGAGGAAGACCTGGTCGGCCGGCAGGCCCTGGGCCTTCTCCAGGAACCGGGGGTTGGAACCCGGCACCGCGAGGCAGGAGCGGCGCGGCCGCAGCCGGTTGACCGGGGAAGAGGGCGTGGTCATGCGGGGACCTCCGTGCTTGCAAGGGTGTCAGTGTCGAGAATCTCGTCGGCGTCGCCGAGCGGGTGGAGCTTGTTGGCCTTGCGGATCTCGTCGACGATACGGCCGATGATCTCCGTGATGCCGAAGTCCTTCGGGGTGAAGACCGCCGCCACCCCGGCCTCCTTCAGCGCCACGGCGTCGGCATTCGGAATGATGCCTCCGAGGACGACGGGGATGTCACCCGCCCCCGCCGCGCGCAGCCGTTCCAGTACGTCGGGAACCAGCGCGCTGTGCGAGCCGGACAGGATGGACAGTCCCACGCAGTGCACGTCCTCGGCCAGGGCCGCCGAGGAGATCTCCTCGGGGGTGAGCCGGATGCCCTGGTAGACCACCTCGAAGCCGGCGTCGCGGGCCCGTACGGCGATCTGCTCGGCGCCGTTGGAGTGCCCGTCCAGGCCGGGCTTGCCGACCAGCAGGCGCAGCCGGCCGGAGCCGAGGTCCTCGGCCGTACGGGAGACCTTCGCGCGGACGAGGGCCATGGGGGTCCCCTCCTCGGCGGTCACGGCCACCGGGGCCGAGGAGACCCCGGTCGGTGCCCGGAACTCGCCGAAAACCTCGCGCAGCGCGCCCGCCCACTCGCCGGTGGTGACACCGGCGCGGGCGCACTCCAGGGTGGCCTCCATCAGGTTCTCGTCCCCGGCGGCGGCCTCCTTGAGCCGGTCCAGGGCCTGCATGACCGTGGGGAAGACGAACGGGTCGCCGCCGCCCTGCCGGTCCGAGGACTCCTGGCGCTCGGCCTTCCAGCGGCCGATGCGCTCGACGGTCTGCGCCTCCAGGGCCCCGTCCACTGTCATGATGGCGCCGTCGAGGTCCGCGGTGAGCGGGTTCTCCTCGGTCTGCTGGAAGCAGTTGACGCCGACGATCTTGTCCTGGCCGTCCTCGATCCGGGCCCGCCGCGCGGCGTGCGAGGAGACCAGCTCGCCCTTGAGGTACCCGGACTCGACGGCCGCCATCGCGCCGCCCATCTCCTGGATCCGGTCGATCTCGGCCAGGCACTCGGCCACCAGGGACTCGACCTTGGCCTCGATCACGTGCGAGCCGGCGAAGATGTCCTCGTACTCCAGCAGGTCGCTCTCGTGGGCCAGGACCTGCTGGATGCGCAGCGACCACTGCTGGTCCCAGGGCCGGGGCAGGCCCAGCGCCTCGTTCCAGGCGGGCAGCTGCACGGCGCGGGCGCGGGCGTCCTTGGAGAGGGTCACCGCGAGCATCTCCAGCACGATCCGCTGGACGTTGTTCTCCGGCTGCGCCTCGGTCAGGCCCAGGGAGTTGACCTGGACCCCGTACCGGAAGCGGCGCTGCTTGTCGTTCTCGATGCCGTAGCGCTCGCGGGTGACCTGGTCCCAGATGCGGCCGAAGGCGCGCATCTTGCACATCTCCTCGATGAAGCGGACGCCCGCGTTCACGAAGAAGGAGATCCGGGCGACGACCTCGCCGAACCGCTCCGGCGGGACCTGGCCCGAGTCGCGCACCGAGTCCAGGACCGCGATGGCCGTGGACATCGCGTACGAGATCTCCTGGACCGGCGTGGCCCCGGCCTCCTGCAGGTGGTAGCTGCAGATGTTGATCGGGTTCCACTTCGGGATGTGGTTGACCGTGTACGCGATCATGTCCGTCGTCAGGCGGAGGGACGGTCCCGGCGGGAAGACGTGCGTCCCGCGCGAGAGGTACTCCTTGACGATGTCGTTCTGGGTGGTGCCCTGGAGCTGGGCGATGTCCGCGCCCTGCTCCTCGGCGGCCACCTGGTAGAGCGCCAGCAGCCACATGGCGGTGGCGTTGATCGTCATCGAGGTGTTCATCTGCTCCAGGGGGATGTCCTGGAACAGCCGCCGCATGTCGCCCAGATGGGAGACCGGGACCCCGACCCGGCCGACCTCGCCGCGGGCGAGGATGTGGTCGGGGTCGTAACCGGTCTGCGTCGGCAGGTCGAACGCGACCGACAGGCCGGTCTGGCCCTTGGCGAGGTTGCGGCGGTACAGCTCGTTGGACGCCTCGGCCGTGGAGTGGCCGGCGTACGTCCGCATGAGCCACGGACGGTCCTTCTGGCGCTCTGTCATCTCAGGCTGTCCCTTTGGCCTTTGAGGGTTCTCAGATGTTGCGGAAGCGGTTGATCGCGTCGAGGTGCGTCGCCCGCATCTCGTGGTCCCGGACGCCGAGGCCCTCCTCGGGGGACAGGCAGAGCACGCCGACCTTGCCCTGGTGGAGGTTGCGGTGGACGTCGTAGGCCGCCTGGCCGGTCTCCTCCAGGGAGTAGACCCGCGACAGGGTGGGGTGGATCTTGCCCTTCGAGATCAGGCGGTTGGCCTCCCAGGCCTCGCGGTAGTTCGCGAAGTGCGAGCCGATGATCTTCTTCAGGGACATCCACAGGTAGCGGTTGTCGTACTCGTGCATGTAGCCCGAGGTCGAGGCGCAGGTGGTGATGGTGCCGCCCTTGCGCGTGACGTAGACGCTCGCGCCGAAGGTCTCGCGGCCCGGGTGCTCGAAGACGATGTCGATGTCCTCGCCGCCGGTGAGCTCGCGGATGCGCTTGCCGAAGCGCTTCCACTCCTTCGGGTCCTGGGTGTGCTCGTCCTTCCAGAACTTGTAGCCCTCGGCGTTGCGGTCGATGACCGCCGTCGCGCCCATGGCCCGGCAGATGTCGGCCTTCTCCGGGGAGGAGACCACGCAGATCGGGTTGGCGCCGCCGGCCAGCGCGAACTGGGTGGCGTACGAGCCGAGTCCGCCGCTGGCGCCCCAGATCAGGACGTTGTCGCCCTGCTTCATGCCGGCGCCGTTGCGGGAGACCAGCTGGCGGTACGCGGTGGAGTTGACCAGACCGGGGGAGGCGGCCTCCTCCCAGCTGAGGTGGTCGGGCTTGGGCATCAGCTGGTTCGACTTGACCAGTGCGATCTCCGCCAGGCCGCCGAAGTTGGTCTCGAAGCCCCAGATGCGCTGCTCGGGGTCGAGCATCGTGTCGTTGTGGCCGTCCGAGGACTCCAGCTCGACCGACAGGCAGTGTGCGACGACCTCGTCGCCCGGCTTCCAGGCGTTGACGCCGGGGCCGGTGCGCAGGACGACGCCCGCGAGGTCGGAGCCGATGATGTGGTACGGCAGGTCGTGGCGCTTGGTGAGCTCCGAGAGGCGCCCGTAGCGCTCCAGGAAGCTGAAGGTGGAGACCGGCTCGAAGATCGAGGTCCACACCGAGTTGTAGTTGACCGAGGACGCCATGACGGCGACCAGGGCCTCACCCGGTCCCAGCTCGGGGAGCGGGACCTCGTCGAGGTGCAGGGACTTGCGGGGGTCCTTCTCGCGGGTGGTGAGCCCGGCGAACATCTCCGCCTCGTCCTTGTGCACGGTGATCGCGCGGTACGAGTCGGGGAGCGGCAGGGCAGCGAAGTCGGCGGCCGTCGCGGCCTGCGACTGGATCGCGTCCAGGATGTCCTTCACGGTGTTGCCTCCGGCCGTGCGCTGATGAGGGTGCGCTGAGGGAAACGGGGTGCGTTGAGCTGCTGAGCGGCGAAGCGATGAATGAGGGGCGCCGTCGATTCGGCTGGGGTGGAGCTGCGCGTTGCCTGTGGTGGGGCGGTGCGGGAGGCCTGGTGACGCAGGCATCCGGGGCGCGTTCCGTGCCGAGTGGGCCGGCCCGCGGGGACATCCGGACGAGATTCAACGTATGGCACCCCGTGTCACTCAGCAAGGCACCGGGTGCCAAAACTTTCTCTCATTTGCCGATTGACCTGCACGGATGAGCGATGATCGATCAGAGTTACCCGCGAGTAGGGGCAACTCGGACAAACGAAAGCGGCCGCCCCCGGAACGGGAGCGGCCGCTGTGACATGTGTCGCCCGGACGGGTCCAGGCGTGTCGCCCTACTTGTTTCTGAGCGCCTCTTCGATGGTCCGCATGACCTCGTCCAGCGGGGCGTCCGTACGGGCCACCGCCACCAGAACCTCGCCCTGCGTACGCACGGTCGCCGGCGCGGCGGCGGGTTCCGGCGCCGACGCCGACGCCGACGCCGACGCCGGCGACGCGCTGAGCGTGCGCCCCGCGCCGATCCCCGAACCGAAGGTCTTGCGCACGATCGAGAAGGCGTGGTCGAGCTGCGCCTCCACGTCGCCCTGCCCGCCCGCCCGCAGCCAGCGCCGCAGCACGTGGTTGTGGGCCGTGACCACCGCCGAGGCGGCGACCTCCGCCAGGAGCGGGTCGTCGTTGCCGTCGTGGTGGTCGGTCTCGTCGAAATGGGCCAGCAGGTAGCGGGTGAACAGCCGCTCGTAGCGGGCGACCGAGGCGATCTCCCGCTCCCGCAGCGCCGGAACCTCGCGGGTGAGCCGGTAGCGCTCCACCGACACCGCCGGCGAGGCGGCGTACATCTTCATGACTTCCTTGATCCCCCGGCACACCGTGTCGAGCGGGTGCTCGTGGGCCGGGGCCACGTCGAGGACGGCCTCGGCGCGGGTCAGGGTGTCGTCGTGGTCCGGGAAGATCGCCTCTTCCTTGGACCGGAAGTGCCGGAAGAAGGTCCGGCGCGCGACCCCGGCCACCGAGGCGATCTCGTCGACCGTCGTGGCCTCGTACCCCTTGTTCGCGAAGAGCTCCATGGCGGCCGCCGCGAGCTCGCGGCGCATCTTGAGCCGCTGCGCGGCCGCCTTGGTACCGGCCGGGGTCTCCGGGGCGTCGGAGACCGCGGAGGCGCGGGGTGAGGTCTTGGCGGGCTGGGACATAGAGCGAAAGTACTTCATTCCCGCGGGAGAGCGCTCCCGAGGGGGGTGGGACGGGGAGGGATGCGGGGGAGGGCCGGCACTGGGCACACAGTGCTCCTCGGGAGGGTTCGTCCGCCGTGAGGGTCCGGCGGACCCGAGCAGCCCTCCCCACGCATCCTGTCTTTGGGGCTCCTGGGGCTCCTGCGCCTGCCGCCGGTTACCGGCGGGGGGCGTACTCACGGAATCCGCGGCCGGTCTTCCGGCCCAGGCAGCCCGCCGCGACCAGGTGCTCCAGCAGCGGGGACGGGGCCAGGCCCGGGTCGCGGAACTCCTTGTGCAGGACCTTCTCGATGGCCAGCGACACGTCCAGGCCGACCACGTCGAGGAGCTCGAAGGGCCCCATCGGGTAGCCGCCGCCCAGCTTCATCGCCGCGTCGATGTCGTCGATGCCGGCGTAGTGCTGCTCGACCATCTTGATCGCGTTGTTGAGGTACGGGAACAGCAGCGCGTTCACGATGAAGCCGGCCCGGTCCCCGCAGTCCACCGCGTGCTTGCGCACCTGACCGCAGATCCCGCGGACCGTGGCGTGCACGTCGTCGGCGGTCAGGACGGTCCGGACCACCTCGACCAGCTTCATCGCCGGGGCCGGGTTGAAGAAGTGCATGCCGATCACGTCCTCGGGACGCGAGGTCGCACGGGCGATCGCGATCACCGGGAGCGAGGAGGTGGTCGTGGCGAGCACCGCACCGGGCTTGCAGGCCTTGTCCAGCGCCCGGAACAGCTCCTGCTTCACCTCCAGGTCCTCGGCGACGGCCTCCACGGCCAGGTCCACGTCAGAGAAGGCGTCCAGCGAACCCGCCGCCGTGATCCGGCCCACGGTGGCGGCGGCGGCCTCGGCCGTCAGCCGGCCCCGGTCCACCGCGCGGGCCAGGGACTTCCCGATCGCGGCCTTCGCCGCGTCCGCCTTCTCCTGGCTGCGGGCCGCCAGCACCACGGGGAAGCCGGCCTGCGCGAAGACCTGCGCGATCCCGCTCGCCATCGTGCCCGAACCGGCCACGCCGACCGAGTTCACCGGACGGCTCGCCCGGACCAGTTCCCCGTCCGGCGGGGTCTGCAGGTCACGGACGACGACCTGGCTGCCCGGGGCCTCGTAGGTGTAGAAGCCGCGCCCGGACTTCTGCCCGGTCAGGCCCGCCTCGGAGAGGTGGCCGAGGATCGGGGCGGGGGCGTGCAGCCGGTCGCCCGAGGAGGTGTACATGGCCTCCAGGACGGTGCGGGCGGTGTCCACGCCGATCAGGTCGAGCAGCGCGAGCGGGCCCATCGGCAGGCCGCAGCCCAGCTTCATCGCCGCGTCGATGTCCTCGCGGGAGGCGTACCGCGACTCGTACATGGCGGCGGCCTGGTTGAGGTAGCCGAAGAGCAGGCCGTCGGCGACGAAGCCGGGGCGGTCGCCGACCGCGACGGGCTCCTTGCCGAGCTCGCGGGCCAGTGTGGTGACCGCCTCGACGGCCGGCGGGGCCGTCAGCACGCTGGAGACGACCTCGACCAGCTTCATCGCGGTGACCGGGTTGAAGAAGTGCAGGCCGACCACGCGCTCCGGGCGCTGCGACTCGGCGGCCATCCGCGTCACCGACAGGGCGTTGGTGCCGGTGGCGAGGATCGCGGTGGGCCGGACGATCGCGTCGAGCTCGCGGAAGATCCGCTGCTTGAGCTCGTAGGACTCGGGGACCACCTCGATGACGAGGTCGGCGTCGGCGGCGGCGCCCAGCTCGGAGAAGGTGCGGAAGCGGGCGAGCACCGCGTCGCGCTCCTGCTCGGTGAGCTGCTCCTTGGCGACGGAGCGGGCGGTGGCCGCCGCGAGGGCCGCGGTGGCCCGGCGGGCGGCGGCCTCGCTGATGTCGATGCCGATGACCTCGCGGCCGGCCCGGGCGAGGACCTCGGCGATGCCGGAGCCCATCGTGCCGAGGCCGACGACCGCGATGGTCTGCAGGGCGGGGCGGGAGGGGGACGACTGACTGGACGTGGACGGAAGGTCCATCGCGGGACTCCAGTGGAAGAGGGTGACGACTGAGGGGCGCGCGGAGTGCACGGCGCGCGCGGATGCCGTACGGAGAAGCCGTGCGGAGAGGCCCGGGGGGCGTCCCGGGGATTCCGGGTACTCCCGGAGGGAAGCGACTCGGAGGGAAGCGGCCCTGAGGGCGGAAACGGCGGAGGCCCTGTCCCGGGGTCACGCCGTGAGGTGGTGGTCGTGCAGAACCGACTGGTACGAGGTGGCTGCGTCACCAGGCCGCCCTCGTACGTGTTGTAGGGACAGTAACCCGTTGGTAACTGGTCCGCCAGAGCGCGGAGATGTGACCTGTACCGCCCAAATGTACCGATCATCGATCATCGATCAACCGGCTGTTCGAAGGCCCGGCCCGAACGGCGGGAGACCCCCTAAGGTGGCCGGGTGAACGACGTGTTGGAGCGCCTGCGGGCGGAAGCCGCGCAGGCACCGGAGTACGAGGCGGAGTACGCGGCCCTGCTCGCGGCGGACGGCGACGCCCTCGCGGCTTCCCTCACCTCCGCCGGGCTGCCGCTGTGGGCCCGCGAGCTGGCCGCGTACCGGCTGGGGCTGGCCGGCGACCGGCGCGCCTTCGAGTCCCTGGTCCTGCTGCTCAACCACCGGGACCCGCCGCGCTGCGAGGCCGCCGCGCAGGCGCTGGCCGTCCTCGGGGACCCGCGCACCGCCCGCGCGGCGGCGGCGCTGGCCACCAACGAACTGCGCACGGCCTACGCCCTGCACCCGGTCCGGCTGCTGGCGGCGCTGCGCGCCCCGGAGTCCGCCCCGGCCCTGATCCGCACGCTGTCGCGGCTGCTCGCGCCGCACGACCCGTACTGGCGGGTGGCCCTGGCCTGTGTGGAGGGGCTGGGCGCGCTGGCGGACGAGCGGGCCCGGGAGGTCCTGACCCGGGCCCAGTCGCACCCCCGGCTGGCCGTGGCGGCGACGGCGGCCCTGCGGGGGCTGGGCGCCTAAGGCGTCAGCTCGCGAAGCCGGTCTTGAAGCCGGTTCCGAACCCGGCCGCGGAGCCGGTCCGGAATCCGGTCCCGGTCTCGGAGGGCGACTCGGTCGCGGCCGGCTCCGGGACGACCGCGAACGCTTCGATCTCCAGCAGCAGTTCGGGCCGGAACAGAGCCGCCACCTGGACCGCCGAGGAGGCCGGGAGGCGGTCCGGGGCGATCACCTCGTCGCGGGCCTCCCGTACCGCCGGGAGGTGGGCGATGTCCGTGACGAAGTACGTCAGCTTCACCACGTCCTCGAAGCCGGCCCCGGCCGCGGCCAGGCACAGCCGCAGGTTCTCGAACACCTGCCGGGCCTGGGCGGCGGGGTCGCCCTCGCCGACCAGCTCGCCCTTCTCGTCGAAGGCGCACTGTCCGGAGACGGCGACGAACCGGCCCGTGCCCCAGACGACGTGGTGGTAGCCGGTGCCCGGGGCCACGCCCTCGGGCGCGGCGACACGGGTGAGGTGGTTGTCCTGTGAGGTGTTCATGGGCCCGATCTTGCCCGCTGTGCGGCTCGGATGGGCCTAGCCCCGGAAGCCCAGCAGGCCGTGAAGTGCCGCTCCGCCCGCCGAGGGCGGGACCGCGCGGGTCGCCGGGATCGGGGTGGGCGCCGCCTGGGCGGGGCAGACGGCGTCCGCGGCCTTGCCCGTCAGCAGGTACGAAGCCAGCTTCTCGTCGAGGCACTTGTTGCCGCTGAGGGCGATGCCGTGGTTGCCGCCGCCCTCCTCGACCACCAGCGCCGAGCCCGCGAGCTTGCGCCGCATGCTCACCGCGCCCTCGTACGGGGTCGCCGCGTCCTCGGTCGCCTGGAAGAGGAGCGCCTGCGGGAGCGCCGAGTTGGTGACGTCCGGTGCCTCGAGCGGCTCGGTCGGCCAGAACGCGCAGGGGGCGTTGTACCAGGCGTTGTTCCAGGTCATGAAGGGGGCCTTGGCGTGCGTGCGCCACATGTCGGCCCGCCACTGGTTCCAGTCCTTCGGCCACGCCGAGTCCCGGCACTGCACGGCCGTGTACACGCTGTAGCTGTTGCCGGCCGAGGGCTCCACCGCGCCGAACTTCTCGTACGCGGCGACCAGCGGCTTCGGGTCGCCCTCCACCGCGTACGCGGCGAAGGCCGTCGCGAGGTGGGGCCAGTAGCCGTTGAAGTAGCCGCCCGGCATGAAGGTGTCCTCCAGCTCCGCCGGGCCCACCTTGGCGCCCGCCGGGGCCGTGCGCAGCGCGGTCCGCATCTCGTACCAGCGGGCCTCGACCTCGGCCGGGTCGGTGCCGAGGTGGTAGGTGGAGTCGTACCGGGCCACCCAGGCCAGGAAGGCCTTGTGGCGGGAGTCGAAGGCCTGGTCCTGGGCGAGGTTGTCCTCGTACCAGACCCCGGCCGGGTCGACGACGGAGTCCAGGACCAGGCGGTGCACGCGGTCGGGGTGGAGCTTGGCGTACACCGCGCCCAGGTAGGTGCCGTAGGAGTAGCCGAAGTAGCTGAGCTTGTCCGCGCGCAGGGCGGTACGGAGCACTTCGAGGTCGCGGGCCGCCGAGACGGTGCCGATGTACGGGAGGACGTCGGCGTGCTTGGTCTGGCAGGACTCGGCGAAGGACTTCACCCGCTCCAGGTTGGCCCGCTCGGTCTCCTCGTCCAGCGGAACGGAGTCGGGCCGTACGGGGGTGAAGTGGCCGGCGCCGCAGTCCAGGGCCGGCTCGCTCTTGCCGACGCCGCGGGGGTCGAAGCCGATCACGTCGTACTGGGCCGCGACGTCCTTGGGCAGTGCGGAGGCGATGAAACCGGCCAGGGTGCGGCCGCTGCCGCCGGGCCCGCCGGGGTTGACCAGCAGCGGGCCCTGGGAGCGGGCGGCCGTGTGGGGGACCCGGGTCAGGGCCAGGGAGATCTGCCGGCCCGCCGGGTTCTCGTGGTCGAGGGGGACCTTGAGGGAGGCGCACTGGAGCGTCGGGTAGCGGGAGGTCGCGCAGTTGAACCACTTCAGGGCCTCGGCGACCGGGGCCGCCGCGGGGGCCGCCACCGGGGCCGCGGCCGTGACCGGGCTCGCCAGGGCGGCGGCGATGGTGGACACCGCGAGCAGGACGGCGGCGCGCCGCAGGGCGGGACCGGGCTTGCTTGTCTTGGGGCGCAGCATCGGGTGCAGCATGGGGCCTCCCAGCCGAGGGTTCTGGGCGGAATCGTCCCGGAACCTGCGCCCGAAAGGGGGGATTGGGGGCCCCGATTGGCCCGATGTGATGACCCTTCAGTCGATCGTACGGTCCTACGGGCGCTCAGAGCAGGCTGAGCTGGGTCGGCCCGGGCGCGGGCGCGGCGCCTTCCGGCCGCTCCGGTACGACGATCCGCCGGGCCGGTCCGCGGCCGCCGGGGCCGATGCCGAATTCGGCGGCGCGCTCGTGGACTTGGCGGGTGATCATCCGCTGGTACCAGGTCGGCGCGTACGAGCCGCCCGCGTACATCCGCTCGTACCGCTCGACCAGGTGGGGGTGGTGCTCGCCCAGCCAGGCCGTGAACCACTCGCGGGCGCCGGGGCGCAGATGGAGTACCAGGGGTGTCACGGAGGTCGCGCCCGACTCTGCGACGGCCCGGACGGTGGCCCTCAGCTGCTCCGGGGAGTCCCCGAGGAAGGGGATCACGGGGGCCATCAGCACCCCGCACTCGATGCCCGCGTCGGTGAGGGTGCGGACGGCCTGCAGCCGGGCGGCGGGGGAGGGGGTGCCGGGCTCGACCGTGCGCCACAGGGCGGTGTCGGTGAAGCCGACGGAGACGGAGATCCCGACGTCGGCGACGGCGGCGGCCTGCTGGATGAGGGGGAGGTCGCGCAGGATCAGCGTGCCCTTGGTGAGGATGGAGAAGGGGTTGGCCCGCTCGCGCAGCGCCTCGATGATCCCGGGCATGAGGCGGTAGCGGCCCTCGGCGCGCTGGTAGCAGTCCACGTTGGTGCCCATCGCGATGTGCGCGCCGCTCCAGCCGGGCGAGGCGAGCTCGCGGCGCAGCAGTTCGGGGGCGTTGGTCTTGACGACGATCTGGGAGTCGAAGCCGATCCCGGTGTCGAGGTCGAGATAACTGTGGGTCTTGCGCGCGAAGCAGTACACGCAGGCGTGACTGCAACCCCGGTACGGGTTCACGGTCCACTCGAACGGCATCCGGGAGGCGCCGGGGACCCGGTTGACGATCGAGCGGGCGCGGACCTCGTGGAAGGTGATCCCGCGGAACTCGGGGGTGTCGAAGGTGCGGGTCACGACGGAGTCGGCGCCGAAGAGCGCGGCCGGGCCCGTGGGGCCCGCGGTCAGGTTGTCCCAGCGCATGGTGCGCCTCCCTCGGTAGCTCGACTCCGAGAATAGAACAAACGTTCCCATGATCGTGCGGGGTGGCCGAGTGGCTTCGACCTGGACCGGGACGACCAGGTCGAAGAAGGAAAACCCGTTGGCCGTCGGTGTTCCCTGCTGGAACGATCCCGGGATGACCGGCCACCGTGACGCCGTCCTCCGCCTGTGGGGTCGCCAGCTCCACGAGCGCCAGTGCGAGCCACTCGCCTGGGCGGAGGCGGTCCTGGAGGCCACCGGTCGCCCGCCGACCGCCGTCACCGCGGCGATGTCCGGCCGACTCGATGCCCTCGCCGATTCCCCATCGGACCGCGCAGAGCCGCTGTTCCGTACGGTCGCCAAGCTGGCCGCGAACCTGCGGGGCGACGGCCACTACGACGCGGACGTCGGCACCCGAATCGGCCCACTGGCCCTGCGCTTGGGCGAGCTCCAACCACCGCTCGCCGACCCGCTCGGGGACGCACTCGGCCACCCGCCGGACGGGCCGACATCCCTCGTCACCGTCCATGCCGCCGATTCGAGCGGGAACCGTACGTACCCGAAGGCCGGTCATCTCGCCTCGGCGATCGCGGCCTTCGGCGCGCCGGTGGTGGATGACCTGATCGTCCTCACCACCGATCCCGACCCGGACCTCCGAGCACTGGCCTGCCGCGCCCTCGGCTCCACCGCCGACGACCGGGCCCTGCCGGCACTGGCACACCTCGCCGCCCACGACCTCGCCAGAACCACCCTCGGCGGCCTCGTGGCAACCGCCGCCAAGCAGGGACTGCGATGCCGCCACCAGCTGCGTGGCCGGGAGCGCGCGGGCGACTGCCTGAGCGGGGTACCGGCCGTCCTGGAAAAGGTGCGCAGCGAGGGCAGCCGCAACCGGAGGGTCTACCTGGAGGTCCGGCGGGAGGACGGCGGCCGGCAGGAGATCCAGGTGTCCGGCTCCACCAGCTCCTCCTTCGCACCCACCGGCACCGTGCTGCGGCTGGTCGGCTGGCGGGGCGAGATCCGGCACGTCGACTACGGCACCGGAGAGGCGGCCAGGACCGTCTTCACCGAACACAACCCGCGCACCGCCCACGAGACCGCGCTCGGCTGGGCGCTGGGCCTCGGGCCGCCGTCTGCCTCCATCAGACGAGGAAGGGCACCGACAGGATCCGGGTGCGCCCGCGCACGAGGCAGCGGGACCGGACCTTCCCGGCCCTCCTGCTCGGTGACAACGGCGGCCCCGGGGGCGCCCCGCGCCACAGCCACATCGTCGTGGGCCCGGGCGTCCTCGCGTGGACCGACGACCCGAGCGGCCGTGCAGGGCGCACGCCGCTGCCGCCCGGCCTGGTGCTGGAGCGGGTCCGGCACCCGTACGCCACGGACCCCGGTCCCGCGCGCGGGGCAACAAGGGGCAGATCTTTCACGTGGCCCAGTGCCGGGACGGCGACACCGAGGTGCTCATCGCGGTCGAGCGGCGCGCCATGCCCCGGCTGGTCGGCGCGCTCACGGCGCCGGAGGCCACGTAGCGGGAGGCGCCGGCCCTCGCCGAGATCCGGGCCGAGGGGCCGCGCAGGCCGCGGCGGCCCGGGGCCGGTACGGAGCCGCGCGCTACCTGGAGGCCCTGCCCGGGGGCGCCCTCCTGGTCTTCGTGCGCTGCCGCATCCGACCCGGATTTGGGCGGTCGGGCCGGAGGTGGTTGGCTTCGCGGTGACGAGCGAACACAACTGCTGGAGGAACGCCATGGCGCAGGTCGAGGCCACCACGGAACGCATCATCGGGGCGGACGCGGAGACCGTGTTCGACGCGCTGGCCGACTACACCGGGACCCGGGGCAAGGTGCTGCCCGAGCACTTCAGCGAGTACGAGGTGCGCGAGGGCGGCGACGGCGAAGGCACCCTCGTCCACTGGAAGCTCCAGGCCACCAGCAAGCGGGTCCGCGACTGCCTGCTGGAGGTCACCGAGCCCACCGACGGGCAGCTCGTGGAGAAGGACCGCAACTCCTCCATGGTCACCACCTGGACCGTGACCCCGGCGGGCGAGGGCAAGTCCAAGGCCGTCGTCACCACCGTGTGGAACGGCGCGGGCGGCATCGGCGGCTTCTTCGAGCGCACCTTCGCGCCCAAGGGTCTGGCCCGCATCTACGACACCCTCCTCGCCAACCTGGCCGCCGAAGTCAAGGGCTGAGCAAGGCCGTTGCCGGTGAGGCCGGGGACCGGGCCTCACCGGATCGGGTGAAACCGGCCCGCCCGCGACCCGGCGCGCCCGGGGCGTGACCCCGAGGCCCAGCGGGGGCCGGAGAGCTAGGGTGGGGCCCGGAGCGCTACCGACCGCCGCCTGGGGGCCCGATGAAGATCCTCATCTCCGCCGATATGGAAGGCGCCACCGGCGTCACCTGGCCCGCCGACGTGATGCCCGGGACCCCGCAGTGGGAACGCTGCCGGACCATGTTCACCTCCGACGTGAACGCCGCCGTCCTCGGGTTCTACGACGCCGGCGCCGACCAGGTCCTCGTCAACGAGGCCCACTCCACCATGCGCAACCTGCTGCTGGAGAAGCTCGACGCCCGCGTCGAGATGCTGACCGGCCGCCACAAGTCCCTCTCCATGGTCGAGGGCGTCCAGCACGGGGACGTCGACGGCATCGCCTTCGTGGGCTACCACACCGGCGCCGGCGAGGAGGGCGTGCTCGCCCACACCTACCTCGCCAACTCCATCACCGGGGTCTGGGTCAACGGGACCCGCGCCAGCGAGGGCCTGCTCAACGCGCACGTGGTCGCCGAGTACGGGGTCCCCGTCGTCCTCGTCACCGGAGACGACCTGACCTGCGTCGACGCCGCCGGCTACGCACCGGACGCGGTGACCGTCGCCGTCAAGGACCACGTTTCGCGCTACGCCGCGGTCTGCCGCACCCCGGCCCGTACGGCCGCCGACATCCGGGCCGCCGCCAAGGAGGCCGCGGCCCTCGCCGTCCGGTACGAACCGGTGCGGGGCGGGCCGTTCGCGGTGGAGGTGGAGTTCGACGCCGAGCACCTGGCGATGGCCGCCACCGTCGTGCCCGGGGTCGAGCGGGCCGGTGAGCGTAGGGTCGGCTATACCAGCGCGACGATGTACGAGGGGATCCGGACCTTCAAGGCGGTCACCACGATCGTCTCCGCAGCGGTGGAGGAGCAGTATGGCTGACATGACCGAGCCGGGCGCCGGCCCCGGTGCCACCGGTACGCCCGTCGACCGGGTGGCGCTCGACGAGGCCGTCGAGTTCACCTCCGGCCTGATCCGCATCGACACCACCAACCGCGGCGGCGGCGACTGCCGGGAACGCCCGGCCGCCGAGTACGTCGCCGAGCGGCTGGCCGACATCGGGCTGGAGCCCGCGCTGCTGGAGCGCACCCCGGGCCGCACCAACGTGGTGGCCCGGATCCCGGGCACCGACCCCGCCGCCCCCGCCCTCCTGGTCCACGGTCACCTCGACGTGGTCCCGGCCGAGGCCGCCGACTGGAGCGTGGACCCCTTCTCCGGCGAGATCCGGGACGGGGTGGTCTGGGGCCGCGGCGCCGTCGACATGAAGAACATGGACGCGATGGTGCTGGCCGTCGTACGGGCCTGGGCGCGGGCCGGCGTGAGACCCCGGCGGGACATCGTGATCGCCTACACCGCCGACGAGGAGGACAGCGCGATCGACGGCTCGGGCTTCCTCGCCGATCACCACCCCGAGCTCTTCGAGGGCTGTACCGAGGGCCTCAGCGAGTCCGGGGCCTTCACCGTGCACGCCGCACCCGGACAGGCCCTCTATCCGATCGCTGCCGGTGAACGCGGGACCGCCTGGCTGAAGTTGACCGCGACCGGCACGGCCGGGCACGGATCCAAGCCCAACCGGGCCAACGCGGTCAGCCGGCTCGCCGCAGCCGTCGCCCGCATCGGCGAGCACGACTGGCCGGTCCGCCTCACCGACACCGTCACCGCCTGCATCACCGAACTCGCCGCCCTGCAGGGGATGTCGGTCGATCCGCGAGCCCCCGGGTTCCAGCTCGACCAGATCCTCAACAAGCTCGGCCCGGCCGGCGCGCTCGTCGAGGCGACCGTCCGCAACAGTGCCAACCCGACGATGCTCAGCGCCGGTTACAAGCTCAACGTCATCCCCGGCACCGCCACCGCGTACGTCGACGGCCGGATGCTGCCCGGCGGCGAGGCCGAGTTCATCGCCACCCTCGACGAGCTCACCGGCCCCGACGTGCACTGGGAGTTCCACCACCGGGAAGTGGCCCTCGAAGCCCCCGTGGACGGGCGGGCGTACGGGATCCTGCGCGAGTCCGTCGAGGCCTTCGACCCCGAGGGACACGTGGTGCCCTTCTGCATGGCGGGCGGCACCGACGCCAAGCAGTTCTCCCGGCTCGGCATCACCGGCTACGGTTTCTCCCCGCTCAAGCTGCCGCCCGGCTTCGACTACTGGTCCCTCTTCCACGGAGTGGACGAGCGGGTGCCCGTCGACGCCCTGCACTTCGGGGTCCGCGTCCTCGACCGAGCCATGCGCGCCCTGTGATGGCCCCGCCGACGAGCCCGCGCGGCGACGGCACCGCCCCCTACGGCAGCTGGCCCTCGCCGATCGGCGCCGCGCTCGCCGCCTCCCTCGACGGGAGGCCCGAGTACGTCGGCGCGATCGGCGCCGAGGTGTGGTGGACGGTGCCCCGGCCGGCCGAAGGCGGCCGTCGCACCCTGGTCCGCAGGCCCGCGGACGGCGGGCCCGCGGTCTGCGCGCTGCCCGCGCCGTGGAACGTGCGCAGCCGGGTCACCGAGTACGGCGGCCTGCCCTGGGCGGGCACCGAACGCCCCCTGGGCGGACCGCTGGTGGTCTTCGTCCACTTCGCCGACCAGCGGCTGTACGCGTACGAGCCCGACGCGCCCGGCAGCCCCGAGCCGCGGCCGCTGACCCCGCTCTCCGCGATCGGCGGCGGGCTGCGCTGGGCCGACCCCGTGCTGCGGGACGGCGAAGTCTGGTGCGTGCTCGAGGAGTTCACCGGAGTCGCGCCCACCGACGTGCGGCGCGTACTGGCCGCCGTACCGCTGGACGGGTCGGCCGCCGAAGACCGGTCACGCGTACGGGAGTTGACCGACGACCGGTACCGGTTCAGCACCGGGCCCCGGCTTTCCCCGGACGGCCGGCAGGCCGCCTGGCTGGTGTGGGACCACCCCCGGATGCCGTGGGACGGCACCGAGCTCCGGCTCGCCGAGGTCACTCCGGACGGCCGGCTCGCGCAGGCCCGTACCGTGCTCGGGGGACCGGAGGAGGCCGTCGCACAGGTCGAGTGGACCACCGGCGGAAGCCTCCTCGCGGTGAGCGACCGGGGTGGCTGGTGGAACCCGTACCGGGTGGACCCGCAGACGGGCGAGGCCGTCAACCTGTGCCCCCGGGAAGAGGAGTTCGGCGGGGCGCTGTGGAAGCCCGGCCTGCGCTGGATCGCCGCGCTCCCCGACGGACTGGTCGCCGTCCTGCACGGCCGGGGCGCCTCGGTGCTCGGCGTGCTCGACCCGGAGAGCGGGGACCTGGTCGACGCGGCCGGGCCGTGGACGGCCTGGCAGCCCACGCTCGCCGTCAGCGGCAGCCGCGTCTACGGGGTCGCGGCGAGCCCGCGCAGCGCGTACGAGGTGGTGGAGCTGGACACGGCCACCGGGCACGCCCGCGTGGTCGGCGGCCGCGGCTCCCCGGGGGCGGACGGGACGGACCCGACGGGCGGGCCCGGTGGGGCCGGCGCACCGGGGCCCGCCGACCGGGAGGACCCCGCGTACTACCCGGAACCGCAGAGCAGGACCTTCTTCGGCCGGGGCGGCCGGGAGATCCACGCCCACGTCTACCCGCCGCACCACCCCCTGCTGCGTGCCCGGGCCGACGAGCTGCCCCCGTACGTGGTGTGGGCGCACGGCGGCCCCACCGACCACGTGCCGCCCGTACTCGACCTGCACATCGCCTACTTCACCTCGCGCGGCATCGGCGTCGTCGAGGTCAACTACGGCGGCTCCACGGGCTACGGGCGCGCCTACCGGGAACGGCTGCGCGAACAGTGGGGCATCGTCGACGTCGAGGACTGCGCCGCCGTGGCGCGGGCCCTGGCCGCCGAGGGCACCGCCGACCCGGACCGGCTCGCGATCCGGGGCGGCAGCGCGGGCGGCTGGACGGCCGCGGCCTCGCTGGCGTCCACCGACCTGTACGCGTGCGCGGCGATCATCTACCCGGTCCTGGACCTGACCGGCTTCGCCGCCGAGACCCACGACCTGGAGTCCCGCTACATCGACGGCCTCGCCGGACCCCCGCAGACCCTGGCCCTGCTCAGCCGCGAGCGCTCGCCCGTGGCCCGCGCCGACGGGATCACCGCGCCGTTCGTCCTGCTCCAGGGCCTGGACGACCCGGTCTGCCCGCCCGCGCAGGCGGAGCGGCTGGTGGCCGCGATGCGCGGGCGCTCGGTGCCGCACGCGTACGTCACCTTCGAGGGCGAGGGCCACGGCTTCCGGCGCGCGGACACGATGGTCCGGGCGCTGGAGGCGGAGCTGTCCCTGTACGCGCAGGTGTTCGGCTTCGAGCGGGCGGACATCCCCCGTTTGGCCCTGTCCGACTGAGCCCCCGGGCCGCGGTGGCCGGACGATGGGGTCATGAGCTCCCACACGTCCAAGAGCCGTGGCAAGGGTCGCGGGCAGATCACCCCGGGCCGCGCGGGCGTCGCGGCGCTCGCGGTGCTCACGCTGGTGTTCATCTTCGAGAACACCCGCCCGACCAAGATCCGGCTGCTGATCCCGCAGGTGACGATGCCGCTGTACGTCGCCCTGCTGATCGCGGCGGTGCTGGGCGGACTGTGCGGGGCCTACTTCGCCCGGCGGCGCAAGTAGCGGGAGCCGCGGCGGGTCGGCCCGGTCGGGCCCGTCAGGCGGGTCGGCCCGGTGAGGTGGGTCGGACCGGTCAGGCGGGTCGGCCCGGTCAGTCCGAGTGGACCCAGACCCGGAGCGGGCCGATGGCCGTGAAGCCGTGGCGCAGCGCCGTGTCGAGGTCGTCCCCCGATTCGTAGCCGACGAGTGCCAGGCCGGGCCAGAGTGCGGCGGCCAGGGTCAGCGCGCCCGCCCAGGCCTCGTCGTCGGGGGTGCCGTCGGCACTGAACACGTTGGAGATGCCGACCACTTGACCGGTGCGGTTGGCCGCGGCCCCGGCGAGGATCCGGCCCTCGGCGTCGCGCCCCGCGAGGAAGGCGATCTCCGGAGTCCCTTCCGTCTCCCCGTCGAGCAGTCCCGGGTGGAACAGGCCCGTGCTCTCCTCGCCGTCCCAGGCCGTCTCCCACGCTTCCAGCTCCGCGGGGCCGGAGATCCGGCTCCACGCCAGGGCCGGGGCCGGGCCGGCGCCGGGAGCACCCGCCGGGCGGTGGATCCACTCGGCACCGAAGAGGACCTCGAAGCCGGCCGGGGCCAGGTCGAGCGCGGCGAAGCTGTCCTTGACGGAGGCGTGCGGCGCGGCGGTGTCGATCCCGGCGAGCAGTGCGGCCGTGTCGGTGTCCCGGGTGAGGGTCACGGCGTCCGGGTAGTACGGCGGGGTCGGGCGCGGGCTGCTCCAGACCTGGGCGGTGAAGCCGCCGTCGCGGCAGACCGCGGCGCACCACGCGGCGTTGTTGTACGCGGCCGCGAGGAGCAGTTCTTCGGTGTTCGGGGTGATGATCACATTGAGATCCTGACACACCACCTAACCTGGGGCGATGCCATATTTTCCGTATGCCGTGGAGGGTGGTCGGACCGGGTTGCGGCCCTACCGCCCCGTCGACGAGGCCGAGTTCACCGCCCGGGTGCGTGAGAGCCGGGGCCTGCACCACCCGTGGCTGTCGCCGCCCGCGACCGCGGAGGCCTACCAGGCGTACGCCGCCCCGCTGATCGCCGGCGCCACCGGCGGTCCGGGCGGTGCCGCCGCGGCGGGACGGGCCGGATTCCTCGTGTGTGAACGGGAGTCGGGCGCGATCGCAGGCTTCGTCAACGTCAGCAACATCGTCCTCGGCGCCTTCCGGTGCGGCGCCCTCGGCTACGGGGCCTTCGCGCACGCGGCGGGCCGGGGGCTGATGCGGGAGGCGCTCGGCCTGGCCGTCGGCCACGCCTTCGCGGCGGACGGGCTCGCACTGCACCGGCTGGAGGCCAATATCCAGCCGGGAAACACCGCCTCGATCGCCCTCGTCCGGGGGCTCGGCTTCCGACTGGAGGGACTGTCGCCGGACTTCCTCCAGGTCGACGGCGCCTGGCGGGACCACGAACGCTGGGCCCTCACGGCCGAAATGCCGTGTCCCGGGGCCCCGCATCGCACAGGATGATTCCATGCGAACCCTCGTGCTCCTCGATGCGCCGTCCAACCTAGGGCTCCGCCCCCCGGCCCCGGGCGCCGTTCCCGGCGTGTACAAACTGGCCGGGGCCCTGCGCGAGCAGGGCCTGCTGGCCCGGCTCGGTGCGCGCGAGGGCGGGGTGGTCGTCCCGCCGCGCTACGACCGGGGGGACTGGAAGGAGGGCGACGGCGTGTTCCACGCCGGGCCGCTGGCTGCCTACACCGTCGCCCTCGCCGACCGGATCGAGGACCACCTGCGCTCCGGGGAGTTCCCCGTCGTGCTCGGCGGCGACTGCTCCATCCAGCTCGGCGCCTCCCTGGCCATGCGGCGCCTCGGGCGGTACGGCATCGCCGCGATCGACGGCTCCGCCGACTTCCGCCACCCCGGCAACGAGGCCGTCAACGGGCCCGTCGGCGCGGCCGGCGGCGAGGAGCTGGCGCTCGCCACCGGCCGCGGCCAGGCGGACCTCGCGGACCTGGAGGGCCTCGGGCCCTACGTGCGCGACGAGGACGTCCGGCTCTTCGGGCTGCGCGACGGGGACCCCGACCTTCCGGAGCTGCGCGCCGCCGGGATCTTCGCCGCCACGGTGGGGGCGATCCGCGACCGCGGCGCCGGGCCGGTGGCCCGTACCGCCCTGACGGGACTGCAGCCTCCGGCCACCGCCGGGTTCTGGGTCCACCTGGACGCCGACGTCCTGGACCCGTCCGTGATGCCGGCCGTCGACAGCCCGGACCCCGGGGGCCTGATCCCCGACGAACTCGCCGAACTGCTCGGAGTGTTGATCAGCTCCCTGCGCTGTGTCGGACTCAACGTGACCATCTACGACCCGGACCTGGACCCGGAGGGGCGCGCGGGCGCGCTGCTCGCCGACCTGGTGGCGGGGGCGTTCGCGTAGGCAGGCGCCCCGGGCCCGGGGCTCGCGCGCCCCGGGCCCGCGCACCCATGGTCCGTGCGCCCGGGCCCCGGGCCCCCGTCAGATCCCGATCGCGCCGTCGATCCGCTCGCGCAGCAGGTCCGCGTGGCCGTTGTGCCGCGCGTACTCCTCGATCATGTGGATCAGCACCCAGCGCAGCGAGACCTCGCCCCGCCACGCGTCCTTCCCGGACACCTCAAGGTCCGGCGCCCGCTCCGTGAACGTCTGCGCGAACTCCACCTCCGCCCGCCACGCCTCCCAGGCCTCCCGGATCACCCCGGGCGAGGACACCGCGCCGTCGAAGTCCCCGTCGGGAGCGGCCGCGGACCAGAACCGGAGCGCGACCTCCTGCCCGTTCAGCACCTGCCGGAACCAGCGGCGCTCCACGTCCGCGAGGTGGCGGACCAGGCCCAGCAGCGACAGCGTGGACGGCTCCACCGACCGCTCGGCCAACTCGTGCCCCAGATCGGCACACTTGAGCCGGAGCGTCGCGCGCTGCGCCCCCAGCATGTCGACGAGCATCCGTCGTTCGTCACCCGTCGTCGGTCCCGAGAACCGGCTCTCCGATTCTTCCCCGTCGAAGAACTGACCTCTTCTGATCACGTCGCTCATGCCCTCCATGGTCGGACACCGGCCCGCGCGCGAGAAGGTTTTGCGTAATCCTGACCGGTGGTGATCCGCCGAATCCCTGTGCACCGGCGGCCGTGGCGTGTTCCATTTCCCTCATGGCCACCACCGTCCGCCGCTCCGTACTGACCCTTCCCGCAGCCCCGTTGGGTCCCGAGAACCCACTGCCCGCCCTCCGCGAGTCCGGCGGGGTGCACACGCTGGACGAGCGCTCCCGCGAGGGCCTGCCGCGCGACATGGCACGCCAGATCGGGTACGAGCCGTTGCGTTCGCTGCTGCCCGTCCGGATCCGGGACGGCTACCAACGGCAGCGCGCCGAGCGGGACTTCGAGACGATCGTCATCGAGAACGCGCATCTGCGCGTCACTGTCCTGCCCGGCCTCGGTGGCCGGATCCATTCGCTCGTCCACCTCCCCACCGGACGCGAACTGCTGTACCGCAACCCGGTGTTCCAGCCCGCGAACTTCGCGCTGAACGGCGCCTGGTTCTCCGGCGGCATCGAGTGGAACCTGGGTGCCACCGGCCACACCACCCTGTCCTGCGCCCCCTTGCACGCCGCGCTCGTCCCGGCGCCCGACGAGGGAGTGATGGTCCGGCTCTGGGAATGGGAGCGGCTGCGCGACCTGCCCTTCCAGGTGGACCTGTGGCTGCCCGAGGACTCGGAGTTCCTCTACGTCGGCGTCCGCGTGCGCAACCCGCACGAGCGGCCCGCGCCCGTCTACTGGTGGTCCAACATCGCCGTGCCCGAGGACGCCGGCACCCGCGTGCTGGCCCCGGCCGACGAGGCCTGGCACTTCGGGTACGAGCGCTCCCTGCGGCGCATCCCCGTCCCCGGGTGGGAGGGCGCGGACCGCACGTACCCGCTGCGCAGCACGTACCCCGCCGACTTCTTCTACGAGGTCGAGGCCGGGAACCGGCCCTGGATCGCCTCGCTCGACGCCGACGGGCGCGGACTCGTCCAGACCTCGACGGCCCGGCTGCGCGGCCGCAAGCTCTTCGTCTGGGGCGCGGGCGAGGGCGGCCGGCGCTGGCAGGAATGGCTGACCGAACCCGGCACGGGCGGGTACGCGGAGATCCAGGCGGGGCTCGCCCGGACCCAGCTGGAGCACGTACGCCTGGAGGCGGGTGCGGAGTTCAGCTGGCTGGAGGCCTACGGAGCCCTGTCCGCGGACCCGGCGGCCGTGCACGGGGACGACTGGGCGGCGGCCCGCTCCGCCGCGGGCACGGCACTGGAGTCCGCGCTGCCCGGCCCGGCCGTGGACGCGGCGTACGAGGGGTGGCGCGGGTGCGCCGACACCGAACCGGGAGAGCGGCTGGCCGCCGGCTCGGGCTGGGGCGCGCTGGAGGTCCTGTGCGGGGGCCACAAACTGCCCGGCACCCCCTTCCCCGAGGACACCCTCGAGGAGGACCAGGCCCCCTGGCTGGAGTTGTGGCGCACCGGCGTCTTCCCCGCTCCGCGCCGGGTGACCCCGCCCGGCCCGAGCCTGGTCGCCCCGCACTGGCGGGACATGCTGGAGACGGCCCCGGCGGACCCCCTGACCGAGTACCACCTCGGGGTCGCCCAGTGGCACGCGGGGGACATCGCCCAGGCGGTACGCAGCTGGGAGCGCGGGCTGCCGCTGGCCCCCTCGCGGTGGCCCCTGCTGAGGTGCCTGGCGGTGGCGGACGACCTGGCCGGGGACCCCGCCCGGGCGGCCCGCTGGTACGCCGAGGCCTTCGAGGACCTGGCCCAGGAGAGCCGGGGCGGTGCGAGCTGGCTGGCCGCCGAATCGGCGCTGGGCCGGGAGGCACTGGCGTCCCTGCTGGCGGCGGGGCTGCTGCCCCAGGCCCGCTCGGTATGGGACGGGCTGCGCCCCGCCCTGCGCGAGGAGGGCCGCTTCCGACTGTCGGCGGCCCGGCTGCTCGCGGCGGAGGGCCATGTCCGCGCGGCCCGGCGCGTCTTCGAGGAGGGCTTCGAACTCCCCGACCTCCGCGAGGGCGAGGAGACCCTCTCGGACGTCTGGTCCACCCTCACGGACTGCCCCCTGCCGGCCCCGTACAACTTCCGCATGCGCCCGCCGGAGGACTAGGCCGTCTCCGCCGTCTCCGCCGTCTCTGTCGCGGCGCGGTGGCGGCGGAGTTCCTCGAGCCATGGCCGTCCGGACCTGTGTGCCGCCGGGTACTACCCCGCGTACTACCTGGGGAGTACGTCGGAAACGCTACGCCGGAGTGACGCGGGTCGGGGCGGATACGGCCTAGCGTGGGCGGTATGGCAGAGCAGCGCGAGCGGCCCGGGGTTCCTCCCTGGCAGCGGTGGGTGGAGCGGACCGGGCGGGGCCCGGCCTGGCGCTCCTCGCTGGTCGTGGCCGTCTTCGCCCAGGTCGGTACGGGGTGGGCCGCCCAGCCTTCAAGGACGGGGCGTCGGCCGCGGCCGGTAAGGCGGCGGTCGAAAGGGCGGCCGCGGCCTACGGCGGCCCCGAGGTGCAGACGCGCGCGGCGTACGCGCGGTCGTCGGCGGGCGGCACCGACATGATGCTGACCCTCGTCTACGCGCTGCTCGCCCTCGCCGTACTGATCGCCCTGCTGGGCATCGCCAACACGCTGACCCTCGCCGTCCACGAGCGCACCCGCGAACTGGGGCTGCTCCGGGCGGTCGGCCAGACCCGGGGACAGCTGCGGGCCATGGTCCGCTGGGAGTCGGTCCTGGTCGCCGCCTTCGGCACGGCCGGCGGTCTGGCGCTGGGCGGCGTCCTCGGATGGGTCCTGGTGAAGGCCTCGGACGCGGCGGGCGACAGCGCGTTCACCTTCGCCGTCCCGCCGCTGCGGCTCGCCCTCGTGGCCCTGGTGGGCGTGGCGGCGGGCGTGCTCGCGGGCTGGCGCCCGGCGCGGCGCGTCTGGACATCCTGCGCGCGGTCGCCACCGACTAGGCGGCGGCCCCTACCGGGCGTAGGTGCGGATGCGGTAGCGCAGACCGGTCACCGAGGACTGCCAGCCGCCGTCCTCGGCGACCGTCCACGCCGGGTCCAGTTCCGGGGCGTGGGTGTCGCCGATCACCTGCGTGTCGACCTCGGTCACCGAGAGCCTGACGGCGTGGGCCAGCGCGGCACGATAGACCTCGCCGCCGCCGATCACCCAGCAGGAGGCGGTGCGGGCCGTCGCCTCGGGCCGTGCCGCGGCCAGCTCCAGGGCCTCGTCGATGGATCCGGCGCGCTCCGCGCCCTCCGCGGCCCAGTCGGGATCGCGCGTCACCACGATGTTGCGCCGCCCGGCCAGGGGACGGAACCGCGCCGGCAGCGAATCCCAGGTCTTGCGGCCCATCACCACCGGATGGCCGAGGGTGGTGGCCTTGAAGTGGGCCATGTCCTCGGGCAGCCGCCAGGGAATCCCGTTGTCCGCGCCGATCACGCCGTCGAGGCTCTGCGCCCAGATCAGCCCGACGCTCATGTCCCCGGTCAGCCCCCCAGTCGGATCCCCGGTCAGGTCGGCGGTCAGGTCCGCGTTCATACCGCGACCGGGGCCTTGATGGCCGGGTGGTGCTGGTAGCCGGCCACCTTGACGTCGCCGAAGGCGTAGTCGAAGAGGGAGTCGGCCCGGTGCAGCTCCAGCTCGGGGAATTCGAAGGGGGTGCGGGAGATCTGCTCGGTGACCTGCTCGACGTGGTTGTCGTAGATGTGGCAGTCACCGCCGGTCCAGATGAAGTCGCCCGGCTCCAGGCCGGCCTGCTGGGCGACCATGTGGGTGAGCAGGGCGTAGCTGGCGATGTTGAACGGCACGCCGAGGAACAGGTCCGCGCTGCGCTGGTACAGCTGGCAGGAGAGCTTGCCGTCGGCCACGTAGAACTGGAAGAAGGCGTGGCACGGCGCGAGCGCCATCTTCGACAGCTCGGAGACGTTCCAGGCGGAGACGATCATCCGGCGGGAGTCCGGGTCGCGGCGCAGCGTGTCGAGGACCTCGCTGATCTGGTCGATGTGCGCGCCGTCCGGGGTGGGCCAGGAGCGCCACTGGGCGCCGTAGACCGGGCCGAGGTCGCCGTTCTCGTCGGCCCACTCGTCCCAGATGGTGACGCCGTGCTCCCGCAGCCAGCCGACGTTGGACTCGCCGCGCAGGAACCACAGCAGCTCGTACACGATCGACTTGAGGTGCACCTTCTTGGTGGTGACCAGGGGGAACCCCTGCGAGAGGTCGTAACGCAGTTGGTGCCCGAAGACACTCCGGGTGCCGGTGCCCGTCCGGTCGGCCTTCGCCGTTCCGGAGGTGAGCACCAGCTTCAACAGGTCTTCGTACTGGGTATCCGCCACGGGCACCGAGTCTACTGGGCTGCCGCCGGAGCTCCGGTCAGCCGGTCACCACGCCGTCGGTGAGCAGGCCGGCCAGGACCGCCTCGCCGACCGCCACGACCGCCGTCTGGGGGCGGAGCATCACGGTGATCTCGTCGATCAGGCCCTCGGGCGTGAGGTGCAGCATGTCGATGCCGTGCACCTGCCGGTCACCCACGGTGGTCCGGAACGGCAGTACGGTCGCCGGCCCCTCGGCTCCCTCCGCCCCGAACGGGACCCCGGCGGACTGGACGCTGCCGTCGAAGTGGCCGACGTAGTGGAAGCCCTCGAAGGTGCGCAGGAGGACGCGGAAGAGGGCCAGTACGGCCGGCTTGCCCTCGAACGGCTTCGACTTCACCGGGCTGTTGAGCCGGACGTCGTCGGTGAACAGCACGTCCAGCGCGGCGAGGTCATGGCCGGCGACGGCGGCGCGGAAACGGTCGGCCGTGGTGGTGTCGGTACTCATGAGGGCTCCTCGGTAGTCACCGATGATAGTCACCGATGTGATTAGTCAGTTTCTTGACTATCATGGCCCGGGCGTCCTTGAGAAGACGCCGCCGCGCACGATCCCGCATCCCGAGGAGACCGACCGATGGCTTTGCGCCACGCCGTACTGGCGGCGCTGCTCGACGAGGAGCTGAGCGGCTACCAGCTGGCCAAGGCCTTCGGCACGGGCGTGGCCAACTTCTGGCACGCCCTGCCCCAGCAGCTCTACGCCGAGCTGGCCAAGCTGGAGCGGGACGGCCTCATCGCGGGCCGTGAGGTGGTCCAGGACACCCGGCCGAACAAGCGCCTGTTCCAGGTCACGGACGCCGGACTGGCCGAGCTGGAGCGCTTCACCGCCGCCGAGACCAAGCCCTGCGTCATCCGCGACGACCTGCTCGTGAAGGTCCAGGCGGCCGAGTACACCGACACGGCGGGGCTGATCGCACAGCTCGCGGAGCGGACCGCCTTCGCGACGGCCAAGGCGGAGCTGTTCGAGAAGCTGCTGCGCTCGATGCGCGGCGAGCGCACCGAGGAGGAGTTCCTGCGCCACGGCGCACGGATCGGCCCCTACCTCACCTGCCTGCGCGGCCTGGAGTTCGAGCGGGCCAACCGGGCCTGGTACGAGCGCACCACGATCATTCTGAACGAGAGGCGGGCATCCCGTGGAGAGCAGTGAGCAGCGACGGCCGGCCCGGTACGCCCGGTACGTGGCGCTCGGCGACAGCCAGAGCGAGGGCGTCGGCGACGGGGACGACCGCACCGGGCTGCGCGGGTGCACCGCGACCGGCTCGCCGAGCTGCTCGCGGTGCACGAGCCCGACGTGCTCTACGCCAACCTGGCCGTACGGGGCCGCCTCGCGGCGGGGGTCCGCGAGGGGCAGCTGGGGCCGGCCCTCGCGCTCCGCCCCGACCTGGCCACGGTGGTCGCCGGGGTCAACGACGTGCTGCGGCCCCGGTTCGACGCCGACGAGGTCGCCGGGCACCTGGAGGCGATGTTCGCCGCGCTGACCGCGCAGGGCGCCCGCGTCGCCACCGTCACCTTCCCCGACATCGCCAAGCTCGTCCCGCTCGCCAAGGGGGCGGCGCCGCGCGTCATCGCGCTCAACGAGCGGATACGGCGGGCCGCGGAGCGGCACGGGGTGGCCGTCGCCGACTTCGAACGCCACGAGGCCTCCACCGACCCCCGGATGTGGAGCGCGGACCGGCTGCACGCCGCGCCGTCCGGTCACGCGATGATCGCCGCCGGTGTCGCGCACGCCCTGGGGCTGCCCGGCAGCGACGACGCGTGGACCCGCCCGCTGCCCGGCCCGCCGCCCGCCGCCCCGACGGGGCTGCGGGGCGCCGCCGGGGAACTGCGGTGGGCCGTGGGCTTCGCCGGGCCCTGGATCGGGAGGCGGCTGCGCGGGCGCTCCTCCGGAGACGGCCGTACGGCCAAGCGGCCCGAGCTGCTCCCCGTACGCCTGGCGGCCTGACCCGGGGACGGCCCGGCCGGCCCGGCCGGCCGGGCGTCGCACGGGGTCAGGTGCACGGGGTCAGGCGCGGCAGATGATCTCGCCGTTCAGCACCGAGAACCAGGCGTCCGGGTCGGCGCCCCACGTGTGCCAGGCGTCGGCGACGGCCGACAGCTCGGCCCGCGTCGCGTGTCCGCCGCCGGTCGCGATCCCGGCGTAGGCCGAGGCCGTCGTACGGTCCGCCCACAGCGCGGACCACCAGGCGGCCTCCTCGGCGGTCGCGTAGCACCACGAGGTCGCCGTGCAGGTCACGTCCGTGAAGCCCGCCGCCCGCGCCCACGCGCGCAGGCGGCGTCCGGCGTCCGGCTCGCCGCCGTTGGCGCGGGCCACCCGCCGGTACAGGTCCAGCCATTCCTCCAGTCCCGGGGTCTGCGGGTACCAGGTCATCGCCGCATAGTCCGCGTCCCGCGCCGCGACGATCCCGCCCGGCCGGCACACCCGGCGCATCTCGCGCAGCGCCTGGACCGGGTCGCCCAGGTGCTGCAGCACCTGATGGGCATGGACCACGTCGAAGGAGTCGTCCGGGAAGTCCAGCGCGTGGACGTCGGCGGTGGCGAACCCGATGTTGGTCAGGCCCCGTTCCTTCGCGTACGCGGCGGCCTGGTCGACCACGTCCCGCGCCGCGTCCACCGCCGTGACCCGGCCCTGCGGTCCCACCAGCTCCGCCAGGTCCGCCGTGATCGTGCCCGGGCCGCAGCCCACGTCCAGGACGGCCGTCCCCGGGCGCAGCGCGCCGATCAGGTACGCGGCGGAGTTCTCGGCGGTGCGCCAGCGGTGCGAGCGCAGCACCGACTCGTGGTGTCCGTGGGTGTAGACCGCGGTCTCGTGCGCGGGCTCAGCGGAGTCCGTGGCGTTCATGGACCTGGCTCCTTCGTCGTCGAAGTGCTGTCGAGGCCTGTCGAGGCGTGGTTTCACCGTAAGGGATCAGTTCGGCATCTGAGATATGCGTTTTGACATGTGGACACCATCCCTGTGCGCCAAGGGGTTCGGCCGAGCGGGTGGCAGCCTGTAGCCGGGGCGAGGACAGTGAATCCGGGGGAACGAAGGACGGTGAGATCCATGCCGGACCCGCTGCTCGACCGGCACGCCGAGGCGCTGCGGCTCTTCGGCCAGTACGTCCACGCGGTCTCGGACGCGCAGTGGGACGCGCCGACGCCCTGCAGCGAATGGAGCGTGCGCGACCTGGTCAACCACGTCACCGCCGAACAGCTCTGGATACCGCCCCTGGTGACCGACGGCCGCACCGTCGAGGACATCGGCAGCACCTTCAACGGCGACGTGCTCGGCACGGATCCGGCCGCCGCCTGGGACGAGGCCTCGGCCGCCGCGCACACCGCCTTCGAGGTCCCCGGGGCGCTGGACCGCACGGTCCGGCTCTCCTACGGGCCCGCGCTCGGATCGGCGTACTGCTCGGAACTGACCGCCGACTGCGTGGTCCACACCTGGGACCTCGCGCGGGGCATCGGCGCGGACGACCGGCTGCCGGACGGCCTCGTCGAGTTCTCCATCAAGGAGGTCATGCCCTACGCCGACGGACTGGCCGCGAGCGGCATGTACGCGGCTCCGCTGGAGGTGCCCGCCGGAGCGGACGCCCAGACCCGGCTGCTCGCGCTGCTGGGGAGGAGCGGCTGACGCACAACGGGCGACCACGGACGAATAACCGTATAAAGGCATGGTCGGGAGCGCGGGAACGGCAGGGAGAGGTGGCGCGCGGTGTCGGGGACGTCGGGGATCCAGCGCACGACGGCCGAGGGCCGGGGCCCGGTCCGCTACGGTCCGCCCGCCCCCCAGCCGGGCCTGCCCGTGCTGCCCGAGCTCACGGCGGTCCTCGCGGCAGCCGCCTGGCGTTCAGCCCCCGAGCCTGCCGGCGGGGGAGTGCCCGTACGGGCCGCCGCGGCCCGGCACTGGGGCAGGCGCGGGCTGCCCACCGATCCCGACCACGTGGCCGCCGGACCCGGCGCGCCCGCCCTGCTGCTCGCGCTGCTCGGCGCCTACGGCGGCGACGTCATGCTGCCCCGGCCGTGTCCCGCCTGGTGGACGCCGCAGGTCCGGCTGCTGGGACGGCGGGCCTACCACGTGCCGACCCCGGCCGAGTGCGGCGGCGTACCCGACCCGTACGCCCTGCTGGAGACCGTGCGCCGGGTGCGTGCCGAGGGCGGCGACCCGCGCGTGCTGCTGCTGTCCGTCGCCGACGACCCGACCGCGACCGTTCCGCCGCCCGAGCTGCTCCGGGAGGCCTGCGAGGCCGCCGCGTCCGCCGGGCTGTTCGTCGTCAGTGACGAGACCTGGCGCGACACCGTGCACCGGCCGGTCCGCGGCCGGCTGGGAGGGCCGGACGGCCCGGGCACGGACGCCCCCGGCGGGCTGCCGGGCTCCCGTGACCGGCTCGTCGTGCTCAGCCCCGCCGAGATGCTGCCGGACGACACCGCCGTGCTCCTGGACCTCTCGGGCGCCCTGCTGCCCGCGGGCTGGCCCGCCGCCGTCGTCCGGTTCCCCGGCACCCCGCGCGGCACCTGGCTGCGGGCCCGGACCCTGGACACGCTCACCGCGACCGGCGGGCTCGTCGCGGGCCCCGTCGCGGGGGCGGCCGCGCACGCCCTCGACGAGCCCGCCGCCGTCGCGGGCCGGGCCGCGGCGGCCGCCGCCCTGCACGGCACGGTGGCCCGGGCCGCGCACCGGGAACTGCTGGCCGCCGGGGCACTGGCCCGGCCCCCGCAGGCCGGCCGCCACCTCTACGCCGACCTGACCCCGCTGCGCTCGGGGCTCGCCAGGCAGGGGGTCGGCGACGCGATGGAGCTGGAGGACTGGCTGGGCGGACGGCTCGGCGCGCCGACGCCCGGCGGGCAGCGGTTCGCCGACGAGGCCGTCGCCCCGCGGGTCCGGCTGTCGACCGGACCGCTGCTGGGCGCCACCCCGGAGGAGCGGCTCGCGGCGCTCACCGCGACCGACCCGCTCGCCCTGCCCCATGTACGGGACTCCCTGGCCCGGCTCCGGTCGGTCCTGGCCGGGCTGTCCGACTGACCTCCGCCGTGGCCCCCGCCCCCGGCCTCCCCCGCCCTGGAACCCCCGACTGCCGCCGGTGAACGGAGACTTCTCGATGAGGGATCAGACGGACGCCCCCTCGGCCTCCCGGGCCGGGGCGGGCCCCGACGTCGCCCCGGCGCCTTCCCGGGGCGGTGCGGGTGCGCGTGCGGGTGCTGGTGCCGGTGTCAGCGCCGGGCCCGTTGCCGTTGCCGGTGTCCGGCACTCGAGGCCGCGGGCGCTCGGGGAACACAGGCTGTGGCCGCGCTCGTTCGCGGACCGGCTGACCACCCCGCTGCCCGGGCTGCGGGCGTTCGCCCGGCTCGCGCGCGAGGGCGCCTTCCGGCCGGGCCCCGAGGGGCTGCGCGGCATCCCGGACCTGCCGTACGCGCCCGCCCCGCTGCCCGCCGTGCCCACCGGGGCGGTGTCCGTCACCTGGGCCGGGCACGCCAGCTGGATCCTGCGGATCGGCGGGCTCACGGTACTGACCGACCCCGTGTGGTCCCGGCGGATCCTCGGAACCCCGGCCCGGATGACGCCCGTCGGGGTGCGCTGGGAGGAACTGCCGCCGGTCGACGCCGTGGTGATCAGCCACAACCACTACGACCACCTCGACGCCCCCACCCTCAAACGCCTCCCGCGTGCGACGCCGCTCTTCGTCCCGGCCGGTCTCGCGCGCTGGTGCCGGCGGCGGGGGTTCACCCGGGTCACCGAACTCGACTGGTGGGAGTCGGCCGAACTGGGCGGCGTACGGTTCGAGTTCGTGCCGGCGCACCACTGGTCGAAGCGGTCGCTGCTGGACGCGTGCCGGACGTTGTGGGGCGGGTGGATGCTCAGTGCCGCCGCCTCCGGAGCCGGGGCCACGAAGAAGGTGTACTTCGCGGGCGACACGGGCTACGGGCACTGGTTCGGCGAGATCGGGCGGCGGCACCCCGGCATCGACCTCGCGCTGCTCCCGATCGGGGCCTACGCCCCGCGGTGGTGGCTGCGGGACGTCCACGCGGATCCGGAGGAGGCGGTGCAGGCCTGTCTGGACCTGGGGGCGATCCGGATGGCTCCGATGCACTGGGGGACCTTCGTGCTCTCCTCGGAGCCGGTGATGGAGCCGCTGGAGCGGGTACAGGCCGCGTGGACCCGCACCGGGCTGCCCCGGGAACACCTCTGGGACCTCCCGGTCGGGGCGTCCCGAGCGCTGTAGCCGAGGCTGCGCGTCACGGCCCTGTTCTCGTACGGCTACGGCCAGGTGGCGTGCAGCGCCGAGCAACGACACGGGAAACCGCCAACTCGTCCACGCACCTCGGATGCGACGCAGTGGGTCTGCTCGCCTACTTGTGGCCCCGGAGGAAGGCGGGGATGTCGGCTCGGGTCGGGTAGTCGGGCAGCGGTGCGGGCTCGTCCTGGAGGAACGCGGTGATGGCGGCTGCCGCTCGTTGGTCGTTGTCACCCAGGCCGTTCCACATGTGGTGGCCGACGCCGGGCATGTACTGGGTGCGCTGGATCGCGGGGTTGTCCGCGAGGACGGCTGTCTGCCACTGCCGGGCCTGGGAGGAGCACTCGGCGATCATCAGCATCGCGGGTGTCCGGGAGCGCCTGAGCTGAGGGGCGATGGAGGGGGAGTCCTTGATCGTTTGCTGAATGCGGAGGCTGGCGGCAGCGCTGAAGGAGAAGTTCTCCGCAGTGTCCTCGACCGGGATGCGGTGCGCGTCCCGCGCGCAGTAGGCGGACGCGGTGTCGCTGCCGAGATCGGCGGCGGTGAAGGCATTGTCGCCCTCCGCCTGCCCTACCAGCCCGTTGTCCGGGCTGAGCAGTCCGAGCCGCATGAGGCCGAAGGCGACCGCGTACCGTGGGACGTGTGTGGAGCGCGGTCCGGTCAGGGCCGGTGCGATGTCGCGGGCCGACGGCCGGCCCTTCTGCTCGGCCGTCCGGGCGGTGGGGCCGTCCATCGGGCCCGGCTCGGCGATGACCGCCCGGCCCAGGTGGGCGGCGATGGCCGGGTCGGCCAGCGCGCGGGTGAGCACGACCGCGCCTGAGGAGAATCCCAGCACGTCGGCGCGGCCCTTGCCGAGCTTGCCGACGAAGGCACGGAGGTCGTGGACGGACCGGGTGATCGAGTACTGGTCCATGGGCAGCAGGTCGCTGCGTCCACCGCCGGCCTGTTCGTAGGCGTACACGTCGTAGCCCTGTCCTGCGAGCCGCCGCAGGAAGCCGTGGTCGAGCACTGAGATGCCGCGCACCGGGCCGCCGTTGAGGTAGACGAGCGGGACGCGCTGCCGGGGGCTGCTGCCGGTGGGCGGGTAGTGGTAGACCGCGACCCGGCTGCCGGTGGACAGGCGCCAGTGCTCGGTGGTCACGAACGACAGGGCGGGCGGGTGGTGGCGCGTCGTGGGGACGGTGGGGACGCACACCGACAGCGCCAGGCCCGCTGCGACGAGCACCGGAAGGAACGCCACCAGCTGTCCCCGCCGAGAGCGGCGGCGGCCCCGCCACAGAGTTGCGAGAACCGCGATCCCGACAGCCACGGACCATGCGACGAATCCCGATCCCGCGCCGTCGGTCGCGACGATCAGCGCCAGGAATAGGGCGACCAGCCCCACCACCGCGGCGGTGGCCGCCAGCAGGCGGCCGACAAGACGCAACGGACGTATGGCGGATGGTGACATGGCGAGCTCCCCGGAGTTTCCAAACGGTGTTTTGAAACGATGTTATCAGCACGGGTAAACTGCTCCCCATGGGAAGGCCGAGAACGAACGACGACGCCGTCAGAGAACGGCTCGTGGCATGCGCGACCGAGATGTTCGCCACCCGTCCCCAGGAGTCGGTCACGGTCCGCGCGCTGGCCACCGCCGCCGGAACGTCGACGGCGGCGGTGTACACGTTGTTCCAGGGGAAGGGCGGACTGATCCGCGAGGTGCGCGACCAGGCGGTCGCCGGCCTGTTCCAGGACCTGGCGGCCGTTCCCGGCAAGGAGGACGCCCTGGAGGATCTGTACGCGCTGGCCGTGGCGTATTGCCATTGGGGACGCGAACACCGCCACCTGTACGCGGTGTTGTTCGGTGGCGCACAGTCCTTCGTACCGTCGACCCGGGTCGGCGACCGAGACCCGGTGCGACCGCTGGTCGCGGCGATCGACCGTGCCGTGGCGGACGGGATCCTCGCGGGGGACACCACCCGGATCGCCGTCTCGTTGTGGGTCGCCCTGCACGGGCTCGTGACCCTCGAACTCGCCGGCGGCCTCGACGGCACCGCAGCCGAGACCGCGTTCCGGTCAACGGTTGATGCCGTCCTGCGCGGCTGGGCAACCCCCGCCGCCTTCCCTGCCCTTCGACGCCCGGACCCGGCACCCTGAGGCGGCATCGGCTCGAGGCTGTCGCAGGCGCAGGCGCAGGCGCAGGCGCAGGCGCAGGCGGTGCCGGTGCCGGTGCCCCGTCACTGCGGGGCTGTCCCCTACCCTCCCTCGGCCTCCGTCCGGGGGACCCCCGGTTCCACGATTCGGCTCCTCCCCGGGACCGGCCGGGTCAGCCGCGGAGGCGGCGCCACAGTCCCGGGGCCGTGCTGATGAGCACCGTGAGGGCCACCGCCAGGGCGACGCCCTTCCAGGGTTCCGCGAACAGGGAGCCGCCCACGATGCCGATCAGGCCGTAGGTCGCCGCCCAGGCCAGGCAGGCGGGGCCGTCGCCGCGGGCGAAGCGGCGCAGGGGGAGCTCCGCGAGGAGGCACGCCAGCATCACCGGGATGCGGCCGCCCGGGAGGAGGCGGGAGACCACCAGGACCAGGACGCCGTTCTCGTCGAGCTTGCGCTGCGCCTGGGCGAGGCGTTCGGGGGTCGCACGCCGGCGCAGGGCCTCCAGCCAGCGCGAGCCGTTGCGGGAGCGGACACCGCGGCGGCCCAGCCAGTACAGCGCCATGTCGCCGGCGAACGCGGACAGCGAGGAGACTCCGAACACCAGCAACAGCCCGAAGGGGAGGGAGTCCTGGTGGAAGGCCACCACCGCGGCCGTGCTGACGAGCGCGCCCGTCGGGATCACCGGCACCAGCGCGCCCAGCGCCACCAGCACGAACAGGGTCGGGTAGCCGACCGCCTGCTGGGTGGACTCCGCCGGGACCTGCGAGGCCGACTCCGCGAGCTGCCACAGACCGCTCACGGCAGCCGCACCCGTTCACCGTGCGAGGGCACCCGGACCGCGACCTTCGGCGCCTCCCGCCGAGCACACCGTACGAACTCCTCGCCCGGCGCGTGGAACTCGTGCGGCCGCACCGCGTCCATCCCGATCGGCCAGTACGTACCCCAGTGCACCGGGACCGCCGCGGCCGGCGCCAGCAGGGCCAGCGCGCGCGCCGCACCCGCCGCGTCCAGGTGGCCCGGGCCCAGGTTGGGTCCCCAGCCCCCCACCGGCAGCAGGGCCACGTCCACCGGGCCGACCTCTTCGGCCATCGAGTCGAACAGGCCGGTGTCCCCGGCGAAGTAGGTCCGCGAAGCGCCCTCGATCACGTACCCCAGCGCGGGCGCGATCCGGGGGCCGAAGGGCAGCCGCCGCCCGTCGTGCCGCGCGCTGACCACCCGGACCCGTACGCCGGAGCTCCGTACGCCGTCTCCCACGGCCACCGTGTCGCCCGGCGCCACCTCCGTGACCACCAGCCCCCGCACCGCGGCTGTCCGCACCAGCCCCGGCACCGCGCGCGGCGCCCCGCGGGGCACCAGCAGCCGGGTCCCGCGCGCGAGGCGCGCCAGCGAGGGCAGGTGCAGGTGGTCGGAGTGCAGGTGCGAGACGAGCACCGCGTCGGCGACCGCCGCCTCCGGCGGGGGCACCGCCCCGCGACGGCGCCTCAGGTGCGCTAGACGGCGTGCGAAGAGCGGGTCCGTGAGCAGCCGGACACCGGAGTCCTCGACCGTGCACGTGGCGTGGCCCCACCAGGTGATCTCCACCGGCCCCTGATCCCCTCCCTCGACTGCCCCCGCCCCGCTTGCCGCCGGGTCCCGTCCGAGCCTAAAGGCTGCCCGCCCAAACCGCCCGGAACCGGGGCTCCACGCCCCCTCCTCCCCGGCGGCGGATCGGAGTAGGGTCGGGCGGCATGGATGAGCTGCGCGTGGCCGCGATCGCCAGCCTGGCCCCGCTGGAAGATCTGGACACGGATCCCTTCGCCGTCGACACCCGGAGCCAGCACGCCATGTGCGCCCGCTGGGCGCTCGACCGGGGCTACGTGGTGACCCGCCAACTGTTCGTCTACGGGCTGCGCGCCGACCACTGCGGGCTGTGGAACGACATCGACGCCGGCCGCGTCGACCTCTTCGTCACCGCCAACCACCGGGTGCTGACCCGCGCGCTGCGCTCCGTGGGCGAGTTCACCGCCGAGTGCGCACGGCGCGGCGTACGGCTGGAAACCGCCGGTCTCGAAGAGCCGCGCTACACCTCCGCGATGAAGGCCGAGGTGCACCGCCGGCTCTCCATGCCGACCGCCGGATACGACGGCACGTAGCCCCCGGCCGCTCCCCGTACGCACATCCGCCGCCCGTGTCACCCGGCCGGGCGGTCGCCGCTGTGCGAGCCTGGACACCGTGGGGACGGGGGCTCGTCGGCGCGGCGCGGGCCACAGTGGTGAGGCGGGTTCGGCGTGTTGCGAGGCGGGTGGCGACGTACGGGCGGCGCCCTGGTGCGCGTGGTCATCGTCTGGGCGGTGTCCACCCTCACGATGCTCGCCCTGGCCGGAATCCTCCCCGACTTCCATCTCCAGGCGGGCGCGGGCGGCGACCGCGACAGCATCACTCGGATAGGTCTGACGGCCGCCATCGGCGCCGGTGCGTTCGGTCTGCTGAGCGCGCTGGTGTGGCCGGTTCTCGTACGCGCCCTGCTGCTCGTGCCGGCCCTGGTCCTCGGCCTGCTCGTCTTCTTCCTCAACGGCTCGCTGCTGCTGCTGGCGCTCAGCCTGATCCCGGCCGGCCGCGGCGAGGCGGACCCCGAGACGGCGGTGGTGGTCGCCGCCGTGATGTCCGCCGTCGCGTCCGCGACCTCCACCGCCCTCGCCGTACGGGACGACGAGGCCTACCGGCGCCGGCTCTACCGGCTCGCCGACCGCCGCCGGCGCCGCCAGCACCGCGAGGGCATGCCCGGAGCCGACGAACGCGCCCCCGCCCTGGTGTTCCTGCAGCTCGACGGGGTCGGGTACGAGGTGCTGCGGCGCGCGGCCGGCAGCGGCCTGATGCCGACGGTGGCCGACTGGCTCGACCGCACCCACCGCGTCACCTCCTGGCGCACCGACTGGTCGAGCCAGACCGGCGCCAGCCAGCTCGGCATCCTGCACGGCTCCAACTTCGACGTTCCGGCCTTCCGCTGGTACGAGAAGGACACCGGCGAGGTGGTCGTCTGCAACCGGCCCACCAGCGCCGCCGAGCTCCAGCGGCGGGCCGTCGAACGGACCCGGGACGGCGGCCTGCTCACCCTCGACGGCGCCAGCCGCGGCAACCTCTTCAGCGGCGGCGCCGGCCAACTGGCGCTCGTCCTGTCCGTCTCCGCCCGGCGGGGCCCGCACAACCGCTCCCGCGCCGGGTACTTCGCGTACTTCTCCGACCCGGCCAACGCGGTCCGCACGGCGCTCTCCTTCGTCGCCGAGGTGGCCCGCGAGATCACCCAGTCGCTGCGCGGCCGCCTGCGCGGGGACCGGCCACGGGTCGCGCGCGGCGGTCTCTACCCGCTGATCCGGGCCTTCGCGACGGTGGTGGAGCGCGACGTCGTGGTCGCCGCGGTCATCGGCGACATGCTGGCCGGGCGCGCCGCGGTCTACGCGGACCTGGTCGCCTACGACGAGGTCGCCCACCACTCGGGCCCGCGCTCGCGGGACACCGAGCAGGTGCTCGCCCGGCTCGACCGCAGCCTGGCGCTGATCGCCCGGGTCGCCGAGCACGCGCCCCGCGAGTACCGGATCGTGCTGCTCTCGGACCACGGCCAGAGCCCGGGGGAGACCTTCCTGGCCCGGTACGGGCTCACCCTGAAGGACCTGGTCCGCGCGGGCTGCGGGCTCCCGGTCTCCCGGAAGGCCGGCCGCACGCACAGCGGCGCCGAGGCGCGGTCCGCCGTACTGGCCGCCCTGCACCGGCCCGAGGAGGAGACCGACGAGGAGGCCCGCTCCGGGGCGGGCACGGACCCGGTGGTCCTGGCCTCGGGCAACCTCGGGCTGATCTCCTTCCCGGACCTGCCCGGCCGGGCGTCCAGGGAACGGATCGAGCGCGCGCACCCGGCGCTGCTCTCCACCCTGGCGAACCATCCCGGGGTCGGGTTCCTGCTCGTCGACGGGACCGTCCTGGCGGCCGGCGGAGCCGAGGCCCGGCTGGACGTGCCCGGCGCGGCGGAGGAACTGCTGGCCCCCTTCGGGCCCGGCGCCGCACGGTCGGTCCGGCGGACCGACACCTTCCCGCACGTGGCCGACGTGATGGTGAACTCGGCCTACGACCCGCGGACGGGCTCGGTGCACGCCTTCGAGGAGCAGATCGGCTCGCACGGCGGCCTGGGCGGGGAACAGGGCCACCCGTTCCTGATGTGGCCGGTGGAGCTGTCCGAGCCGGTGTTCCGGCCGGACGGGGAGCTGGTGGGAGCGGAGGCGGTCCACGAGGTCCTGCGCCGCTGGCTCACCGAGGCGGACGGACCCCAGGTCCCGGTTCCCCCGGAGGCCGAGGTGACCCCGGGCACGGACCCGGCGCCGGCGGCTTAGCGACGGCGGCACCGGGGATGTCGGCACAGGGAGCGTCGGCCGTCGGCCCCGGGCGTACTTTGGAAGCAGAGTCCACCAGGGGGGCTCCGAGGGGTCGCCATGTCCGCGATCAGCAACAGCATCGACATAGACCGCAGTCCCGAGGACGTCTACTCGTACATCACGGACCCCACGCACCTGCCGGAGTGGCAGGACAGTGCCCTGTCGGCCGTGCCGATGGGGGACCTCCCCGTCCATGTCGGGTCCAGGGTCCTCGTCACCCGCCGGGTCGGCCGCCGGTCGATCCCCACGACCATGGAGGTCGTGGACATGGATCCGCCGAGGAGCTGGCACTTCCACGGTGTCGACGGACCGGTCCGCCCGGACGTGCGGGGCCGCATCGAACCCCTCGACGGAGGCGCCCGCTCGCGCGTGACCATCGCCGTCGACTTCGAGGGCCACGGCCTGGGCAGGGCGTTCGTCCCGCTCGCGGTCAAGCCCATGGTCCGCAAGGAGATGCCCCGCAGCGAGGAGAAGCTCAAGCACCTGCTGGAGCACTCCGCGGCCTGAGCGCAAGGGGCCGGAGGGCCTCGGGGGCCCGGAAAAACCGGGTGCCCCGGGCCCTGCGGTGTGCTCACACTGGGCACACCGCGCGCACCGCGTACCCGGACCCTAAGGACATCCCCACCCGTGCAGGCTGCCGTCACCGTCACCCCCGCCCAGCTCCCCGAACTGCTCCTCGGACTCGCCACCGTGCGGCCCGTGTTCCTCTGGGGCGCGCCCGGCATCGGCAAGTCCTCGCTCGTGCGGAAGTTCGCCGACTCGCTGGGGCTGCAGTGCGTGAGCCTGCTCGGTACGCAGCTCGCGCCCGAGGACCTGATCGGCGTACCGCAGATCCGTGACGGGCGCTCCGTGTTCTGCCCGCCCGAGGCCATCGCCCGCGAGGAGCCGTACTGCCTGTTCCTCGACGAGCTCAACGCCGCCGGCCCGGACGTGCAGAAGGCCTTCTACTCCCTGATCCTCGACCGGCGGATCGGCTCCTACGAGCTGCCCGCCGGCTCCATCGTCATCGGCGCGGGCAACCGGGCCACCGACAACGCCCTGGCCCGCCCCATCGCCTCCGCGCTGGTCAACCGGCTCACCCACGTCCACCTGAACGCCTCCGCCGGGGACTGGCTGGTCTGGGCCGGCGAGCACGGGATCCACCCGTGGGTCACCGACTACCTCACCGACCGGCCCGACCACCTGTGGTCGCAGCCGCCCAAGACGGAGGAGCCCTTCTCCACGCCGCGCTCCTGGCACATGCTCTCGGACGCCCTGCACTCCTTCGGCACCGAGCTGGACGAGACGACCCTCAAGGTGATCGCGCACGGCACCCTCACCCCGGCGCACGCCGTCTCCTTCTGCGGTTACGCGAAGATCGTCCGCCACTCCTTCGGCATCGAGGCGATCATGAAGGGCGACGCGAACTGGCCCACCCGCCTCGCCGACCGCGACCTGCTCTACTACCTGGCCGACGCCTTCCGGGGCCGGCTGGTCAAGGAGCTGCCCGCACGGCGCGAGCACGTCTCGCCCGCCGTCCGGCAGACCGCGTACCGGGCCAAGTCCCTCCTCGTCCAGCTCGCCGAGATCTCCGTCGAGGTCGCCCAGACCGTCATCGCCGACGACGCCGACGGCCTGCCCGTGCTGCCCGCCTGGTTCCTCGTGGAGTCGGCCCGCGACATGCCGCGCCTGGTCGAGGCCCGCCGGTGAGCCGCACCACCCGTACCAGGATCCGGCGACACTGGGGAATGTCCCGCACGCAGGGGAGGCCCCATGGACGAGACCTCTCCTCCGCAGGGTTACCGCACCTTCGTCAAGATCGCCCAGCAGCTGGCCAAGGGCGACGAGGTATTGCACGAGGGCCACGTGTTCCGCGTGACCGCGGTCACGCGGAACCGGACCGGCGTCGCCGTGTCGTTCGACCGGCGCGAGAAGATCCACTACCCGGCGGCCCAGCGGTTCCTGGTCCGGCGCCCGGCCCAGTGGATCGCCCCTTCGCGTACGGGACGCGCTGACGGGATGCCTGGGCACGTCTGACCCCCCGTGACGACGGAGCCCCGTGACGACAGAGCCCCGCGTCCCCACCGATCGCTGGGGACGCGGGGCTCTGCGAGCAGGCCGACTCAGTCGAGGTAGTCGCGCAGCACCTGCGAGCGCGACGGGTGACGGAGCTTCGACATGGTCTTCGACTCGATCTGGCGGATGCGCTCACGGGTGACCCCGTACACGCGGCCGATCTCGTCGAGGGTCTTCGGCTGGCCGTCGTTGAGGCCGTAGCGCATGGAGACCACGCCCGCCTCGCGCTCCGAGAGCGTGCCCAGGATGGACTGGAGCTGCTCCTGGAGGAAGGTGAAGGAGACCGCGTCGGCCGGCACGACCGCCTCGGAGTCCTCGATGAGGTCACCGAACTCGCTGTCACCCTCCTCACCCAGCGGGGTGTGCAGGGAGATCGGCTCGCGGCCGTACTTCTGGACCTCGATGACCTTCTCGGGGGTCATGTCGAGTTCCTTGCCCAGCTCCTCCGGAGTGGGCTCCCGGCCGAGGTCCTGGAGCATCTGGCGCTGGACACGGGCCAGCTTGTTGATGATCTCGACCATGTGGACGGGGATGCGGATCGTGCGCGACTGGTCGGCCATGGCACGCGTGATCGCCTGCCGGATCCACCAGGTGGCGTACGTGGAGAACTTGAAGCCCTTGGTGTAGTCGAACTTCTCCACCGCGCGGATCAGACCGACGTTGCCCTCCTGGATCAGGTCCAGGAAGAGCATGCCGCGGCCGGTGTAGCGCTTGGCCAGGGAGACCACGAGACGGAGGTTGGCCTCCAGCAGGTGGTTCTTGGCCCGGCGGCCGTCCTCGACGAGGATCTCCAGCTCGCGCTTGAACGCGGGCTTGTGGTCCTCCTCCTCTTCGAGCTTGTACTCGGAGAAGAGACCGGCCTCGATGCGCTTGGCGAGCTCCACCTCCTGCTCGGCGTTGAGCAGCGGCACCTTGCCGATGAGCTTGAGGTAGTCCTTGACGGGGTCGGCGGTGGCGCCGGCGACCATGACGGTCTGGGCCGGGGCGTCGTCCTCGTCGTCGTCGGACAGGACGAAGCCGGCGCTGCCGCCCGTCTTGGGCGTCTCCTTCTCGTCGCCCTCGTCCAGGTCCTCGGCCGCCCAGTCCTCGCCCTCGGCCACGGGGGCATCGCCCTCGTCGCCGTCCTTGGCGGTCTTCTTCGTGGCGGCCGTCTTCTTCACGGCGGTCTTCTTGACGGCGGCCTTCTTGACCGTCCGCTTCTTGGGCGCGGCGGCGGCCTCGGCCACCACCTCCTCCTCGGTCCCGGAGGCCGACGGGTCGGATATCGCCGCGGCGGGGGTGGTGGCGGCCGTTTTGCGCGCACCGATGAGGCGCGGCGGGGCAGCGGCCTTCTTGGCGACGCGCGCCGGGGCGGCGGCCGCCTTGCGCACCTTCTTGGCGGGAGCCTTCGTGGCGGGGGCGGCGCTCACGTGCAGCGCGACGCCCTCCTCGTCCAGGACCTGGTTCAGGCTGCGCAGGACCCGCTTCCACTGGTCCACCGGGATGCGGCCGGCCTCGAAGGCCTGGCGCACGTCATCACCGTTGATGTGACCCTGCTCGCGGCCGCGCTCGACAAGCGCGACCAGGGCCTCTGATTCGGCGATTTCCGTGGGGAACGTACGGGACGGGCTGAGCGACACAAGGAGCCTCTCGTTGCGAACAGATAAGGGGTGGCGGGACATCATCGCGCGAACTCGGGAAACAGACCCGAGGGGGGGCTGTATTCCGGGCCGCACGAGGACACCTGTCGGTTCATCGCATGCCCGAGTAGATTCGTTACGCGCTGAATTGAGTGACCTGCGCCACGCCGTGACCGGGGAGCCGGTCGCGGGTGGTCGCGTCCGCCCGTTTTGTCAGCCCGTTTTGCGGGCTTCGATGAGAAAGCGGGCGGTGTGAGCGACGAACGGGCCCTCGTGCGCGATCTGTTCGTGCAGCTCGCGCAATCGGTCCCGATGCTGCCCGACCGTGAAGCCCGGCACCATCCAGATCACCTTCCTCAGAAAGTAGATCACGGCTCCGATGTCGTGGAACTCGGTCCGAAGCCGCTCGGAGCGCAGATCGACCACCTCCAGCCCCGCCTTCGTGGCCCCGGCGACCGCGTCGTCGGGGTGCCGGCCCCGCCGGACCTCCTCGGGCTGCGGGCCCAGGAAGTACTCCACGAGCTCGAAAACGCTCGCCGGCCCGACCTGCTGGGAGAAGTACGTGCCACCGGGCTTCAGCACCCGCGCGATCTCCTCCCACCAGACCGTCACCGGATGCCGGCTGGAGACGAACTCGAAGGCCTCGTCGCCGAACGGCAGTGGCGGCTCGTCGGAGTCCGCGACCACCACCGTGCCGAGCGGGTGCAGCAGCTTTGTCGCCTTGTCGATGTTCGGCGGCCACGATTCGGTGGCCACCGTCAGCGGCGGCAGGGGCCCGGCTCCGGCGAGCACCTCCCCGCCTCCGGTCTGGATGTCCAGGGCGGAGCCGACCCGCGCCAGGTGCCGGGCCAGGAGGCGCTGGTAGCCCCAGGAGGGACGCTGCTCGGTGGCGCGGCCGTCGAGCCAGGAGAAGTCCCAGCCGTCCACGGAGACGGATTCCGCTTCCGCGACGAGGTGGTCGAAAGTACGCGTCATCCCTCGATCGTCCCAGGTCCGGGCCCGGTCATCCACCCGATTGCCGGGCGCGGGGCCCGCACCGGGCCCCGCGGGGGTTCGCTTACACTTACGGCGGGCCGTGACTGGCGTTCGGGTGGATCACCACCGGGGAGCGGCCCGGCGTACACCCGCATCCCGCATCCCGTACGCCGACTGCCGCGCGCCTGGGCGAACCGCGATCCCGTAGCGACGCCAGGAGCCCCGATGACACTTCAGACGACCGCCCAACAGGCACGGACCGCCACGCTGATGGACGGCACCGCCCTCGCCCGCCGCATCTCCGAGCAGACCGCCGAGTACGCCGCGAAGATCACCGAGCGCACCGGTACCGCACCCTGTCTGGCCACCGTGCTGGTGGGCGAGGACCCCGCGTCCGTCACCTACGTCCGGATGAAGCAGAACCGCTGCGCCAAGGCCGGGATCACCTCCCGCCACGTGGAGCTGCCGGCCGCGACGACCACCGAGGAGCTCGTCGCCACCCTGACCGCGCTCTCCGAGGACCCGGAGATCAGCGGCATCCTGCTCCAGCACCCCGTCCCGCACCACATCGACGAGCGCGCCGCCTTCGAGGCCATCGCCCCGGGGAAGGACGTCGACGGGGTCACCATGCACTCCTTCGCAGCCATGGGCTTCGGACTGCCGGGCTTCGTCTCCTGCACCCCCGGCGGCATCATGCGGCTGCTGGAGGCCTACGACGTGGACCTGACCGGCAAGCACGCCGTGGTCGTCGGCCGCAGCGCGATCCTGGGCAAGCCCGCCGGGATGCTGCTGCTGGAGCAGAACGCCACCGTCACCTACTGCCACTCCCGCACCGTGGACCTGCCGTCCATCGTCCGCAAGGCCGACGTGCTGGTCGCCGCCGTGGGCAAGGCCGAGTTCATCCGCGGCGAGGACATCAAGCCGGGCGCCGTGGTCCTGGACGCCGGCTACAACGAGGGCAACGTCGGCGACGTCCACTTCGAGTCGGCCGCCGCCCGCGCCTCCCTGATCACCCCGGTCCCCGGCGGCGTCGGCCCGATGACCATCGCGGTGCTGCTGGAGCAGACCGTCCAGGCCGCCGCCGCGCAGGCCGGTCTGGCCCTCGCGGACCTCTGACCCGCGCCTCGCTCCCTCCGGTACGACGAACGCCCCGGGCCCTTCGGTCCGGGGCGTTCCGTTTCCCGCGGTAACAGGCCGAAAGGACGTTCCGGGACCCGCGCGACAGGGCTCCACTGAATATGTGAAGCCTTCGATGGATATGCACAAGCCCCCGGCGTCGGACGCAGCACCGGACGCAGGACCGGGCGCGGCGGTGGTGGGCGGGAAGCGCCACCCGCGCGGGCTCGCCACCCTCGTCCTCGCCGAGCTGTGGGAGCGTTTCAGCCTCTACGGCATGGTCGCCATCCTCGTGCACTTCCTCGCCGCCTCCCGCGGCCACGGGGGCATGGGACTCCACGAGGGCACCGCGGAGGCCGTGGAAGGCGTCTACATGGCCATGATCTCGCTGCTGGCGCTGCCCGGCGGCTGGATCGCCGACCGGTTCCTCGGCGCCCGCAGGGCCGTCCTGTGGGGCGGCGTGGTCATCATGGCCGGCCACGTCCTGATGGCCGTCCCGAACCCGGTCTTCGTCTGGCCCGGCCTGGTCCTCATCGTCATCGGCACCGGACTGCTCAAGCCGAACATCTCCGCGCTGGTCGGCCGGCTGTACGCGGCCGACGACGACCAGCGGCGCGACGCCGGCTACTCGATCTTCTACATGGGCATCAACCTGGGCGCCGTCATCGCCCCGCTCGTCGTCGGCTACCTCGGCGAGGAGGTCAACTGGCACCTCGGCTTCGGCGCCGCCGCCGTCGGCATGGCCCTCGGCCTGGTCCAGTACGTCCTCGGCGGCCGCCGCCTGTCGGAGCAGCTGCGCACGGAGCCCGTGGTCCGGCTCACCCCCGCCGAGCGGGCCAAGGTGCGCAGGTCCTCCGCGTACGGCCTGGTCTTCACCGCCGTACTGATCACCCTGCTGGCCGCCTCGCACGCGCTGAACATAGACAACATCACCTTCGTGCTGACGATCGTCGCCGTGGTGGTCCCGGCGGGCGTCCTGCTCTCGATGTACCGCAGCCCCAAGATCGACCGGGTCGAGAAGACCCGGCTGCGGGCCTACGTCTGGCTCTTCCTGGCCGCCACGCTGTTCTGGCTGGTCTACGACCAGATGGGCAACGAGCTGAACATGTTCGCCGCCCAGAAGACCGACCTGTCCCTGCTCGGCTGGCACATCCCGGCGAGCTGGACCCAGTCGCTGCCCTCGCTGTTCGTGATCATCCTGGCCCCCGTCTTCGCCGCCTTCTGGGTGCGCCGGGGCAAGCACATGAGCACCCCCTTCAAGTTCGGCCTGGCCCTGCTGCTGACCGGCGCCTCCTTCGTGGTCATGTCGGGCGCCGCGGCCATCGCCTCCAGCGGGGTCAAGGTCTCGCTGATGTGGCTGGTGGGCGTGTACGTGATCCAGGTGATGGGCGAGATGTGCCTGAGCCCGGTGGGCCTCTCGGTCACCACGAAGCTGGCCCCGCGGGCCTTCACCAACCAGATGATGGGCGTCTGGTTCCTCGCCGCCGCCACCGGAGACGCGATCGGGGCCCAGCTGCCCCGGCTCGACGCGGTCATCGGGCAGAGCTGGAACTTCCTGTGGCAGGGCGCCATGGTGATCGCGGCCGGCGCGGTGATGGTCTTCTTCACCAAGCGGCTCAAGGTCCTCACGGGTGAGGCGGCCGCGAGCCGCGAGGCGGTGGCGGTCGCGGCCTGACCGGAGCGGCGCACGGGGCCCGCGGTCAGGAGCGCGCGGCCCCGTCGCGGGCCCTGGCCACGATCGGGGAGGTCTGGAACGCGTGGGCCAGCTCGGTCAGCGGGCGGGAGTCCAGACGGTACGGGCCCGGGGAGTCGGGGCGGGCCTCGGCCGCGGGTGCGGTCTCCTGGCCGGCCTCGGGACGGTCGGTCCCGGTGCGGTCGGCCTCCGTACGTCCGGCCTCCGCGCGGTCGGCCTCCGTACGTCCGGCCTCCGCGCGGTCGGCCTCCGCGCGGCGGCGGCAGGCAGCCGCCAGCATGGCCGCGTCCGAGACGAGGGCGGCCTCCTCCTCGGACCGGCCCTGAGCGCGCGCGGCCCCGTACGCCTCCTCGCGCACGGCGGGGTCGAACCAGCACCCGAGCGCCAGGATGCCGTCGTCGATCACCGATTCGCGGTGGACCAGCCGGATGCCGACCGGTGACCACCAGGTCAGCGGCACGGGCCGCAGTCCGCCCGGGGAGAACCCGCGCAGGGCCACCCAGAGCGGCCGCAGCCGCCGGTAGCGGCAGTAGTCCTTCCACGGAGCCGAACCGCCCACCAGCGGCACCAGGAATCCGGCGCCCACGAACAGGGCCGCCACCGCCGCCAGGGGCGGGGCCACGGTGGTGGACAGGAGGTCCAGGTCCCCGCCGCTCCAGCGTGCGGCCATCGCCGTCCACTTCGCCGCCAGGAAGGCCAGGTCGAAGGCGCCTCCCAGCATCAGCAGGGCAAGTCCCGTACGGAGCGGGCGCAGCGGCAGCATCGAGGGGGACAGGCGACGCAGCCACTTGTGGCACAGCACCGTGAGCGCGGTGCTGCCCACGGTGTGCGCCGACAGATAGCAGATGATCATCTCGCGCAGGAACGGCGTGTGGGCGTAGTACGTGTCCATGTCGCGCAGCCGCTCGACGGGAGCCTCGCCGAGGGCGAACAGGGTCACGATCGCCACCACCACCGTGCCGTACGCCGCCACCGTCAGCCGGGTGGCCCGGCGCAGGACGGCGGCCGGGGTTCCGCTCCAGTGCAGGATCACCACGACACAGGCGCCCGAGAAGGCCGTGAGCAGGCTGTACACCAGGGGAGCCGAGAAGTTGACGACGCCGGTCAGCCGGTTGACGGCCACGATCGTCGGCGGCGCCGAGAGGATGACCGCGAGCGAACCCCCGACGAGGAGCGTGCACACGGCCCGCAGCAGGGGCTGCTCCCAGCCCCGTCTCAACGTCGGCGCCTTGACGATCAGCGCCGTGGCGATCACCGCACCCGGAACGTAGAGGACGAGGCCTTCGGTCATCGTGCCTGGCCGGCGGGGTCGACCGGTCCGAGGGGGCCGCCGGTGCCGGCCGGCCCGTCCTGGTCCAGACCCGCCACCGTCCGCTCGGCGGCGGTCAGCGGGGCGGCCTTCAGCGCGCCCCGGTCCGATGTGCGCAGCACCTCCCAGACCACCCCGGGCCGGATCCAGTAGGTGGGCGCCCGGTTCATGGTGATGACCTGGAGCAGGGCCGCCGTGAGCGAGGCCTTGGTGGTCGCACCGGTCATCAGCCGCTCGACGTACCCGTTGAGCAGCCCGGCGCCGGGGCGCGGCTTCATGCCCGTGGCGCCCGGGTACAGGATGTCCTGCGAGGTGGCGAGGTCCCAGGCGACGGCCACCTGCGGGGCGATGGCCCGCTGCGCCTCGCGGCCGATGCCCGCGTGGGCGAGGCCCTTCGCGCGCAGCAGCGTACGGACGGCCAGGAGGCCCTGGGCCGCGACCGTCATGCCCTGGCCGTAGAGCGGGTTGAAGGTGGCGACCGAGTCGCCGACGGCGAAGAAGCCGTCGGGGAGGTCGGCCTTCTCGAAGAAGATCCGGCGGTTGGCGGTGCCCTGGGTGACGGAGACGTCGGTGAGCGGCTTCTTGCCCTCGAGGAGTTCGCCGACGATGGGGTCGCGGACCCCCTTGGCGAACGGGATGAAGGACTCCGGGTCGGCGGTGGGCTGGCCGCCACGGGTGCCGGACAGGGTGGCCTGCCAGCGGCCGTTCTCGATGGGGACGATCGTCGCGGTCTGGCCGGGTACGGGCACCCGGGGGTCGGACTGGACGTTGATGATGGGGAAGCCCAGGGCGTGGGCACCCTCGGGGGCTTCGAAGATGCGGGTCGCGTAGACGAGCCCGGAGTCCACGCCGGCTTCCTTGAGGCCGCTCACGCCGACCGCCTCCAGCCAGTTGCGGGCCCGGGAGCCGCGGCCGCTCGCGTCGACCACGAGATCGGCGGCGATCAGGCGGTTCTCCTCGTCGGGGGTGTCCGCCCGGACCCCGGTGATCCGGGCCGCGGTGCCCTCCAGGCCGCGGACCCGGCTCTGCTGGAGGGCGGTGACCCCGGGCAGCCCGATGACGCGGGAGCGGATCACCGAGTCGAGGAGGTCACGGCTGCAGGAGATGTTGAACTGCATCTCCTTGTGGCGCGGCAGCCACCCCTGGGCGGTCTTGGAGACCAGGTCGGTGGGGAGGCTGCGGCGGAAGGCGCCGGCGGCCGTCCAGTCGTCGGTGATGCCCGGCAGGATCTCCTCGATGGCGCGTGCGCCGCCCGACCACAGCAGGTGGGTGTGCCGGGCCTGGGGGAGTCCGCGGCGGGGCTCGGGACCGTCCGGCAGGGTGTCCGCTTCGATGATCGTGACCGTCGCGTGCTCGGCGAGGACGGCGGCGGCGAGCAGGCCGGCCAGGCTGCCGCCGATGATGACGGCGTGTCGCGGCGGGGAAGAGGGCGGGGAGGCGTGAGTCATCGTGTGGTGCTCTCTGTCAGGGCCGTGCGAAGGCGCATCGGCTGAGGAAGGACGTCGGCGGGGAGGCGGTGGTCGGCCGCCGGGTGTGGTCGTCGGGACCGCCCTCAACGCCCCCAGCCGAACGAGTTCTTGATCCGTTCGACGGCTTCGGGGACCTGCTCCTCCCGCGGTGGCGGAAGGAATGTCTGGAGGATCTTGCCGAGGTGCAGCCCGAAGGTCTCCGCGCGGATCTCCGCCGGATCCTCCCGGTCGGCGCGGGCGGCCGTCTGCCGGACGACCGAGCCCAGCTCGTGGTCGGAGCTCAACAGGTCGCGGAGGCTGCCGTGGGGGCCCGTCAGTCGGGCGGCCACCGCCATGCCGGGGCCGTGGCGGCCGCAGGTGCCCTCGTCCACGTGCCACAGCTCGTGGGAGGCGATGACGAGCTGGTGCTCGGGCCGGGTGCGCTCCTCGATGACGAGGAGGTCGCGGTCCTCCATGCCGAGCCACAGCCCGCTGGCGGTGTCGGGCGGGAAGGGGGCGAACCGGAACTCGACCCGGCGCCCGCCGCGGACGCGCCCGTAGGCGGTGCAGAGGCTCCCGATGATCTCCGCGGCCCCGGCGGGAGGGGTCAGGCGCGCCGCCGCCAGCAGATCGTCGCCGAGCCTCCGCATGGCCCGTGTGGTCCTCATCGCGCTCCCCCTTCGGCACTGCGGTCGATGTCATCGGCGCCGCCCGACCGGCTCGGGGCGGTCGGCCGGATCGGGGCCGTCGACCCGCCCGGTACTACGGGCGGGCGGCCCAACTGCCCCTCCCGCGCGAGCAGATCGTCCAGGTGGTCCGCCAGCGCCTTCCAGCCGCCCGGGGAGAGCCGGCCCGCACGGGTCACGATGCTGCGCACGTCGTGCGCGCGCATCACGGCGAGCATCGGGTTCTCGGCGGGCCGTTCCGCGGATTCCAGTTCGCGCTCGATCCCGGCGAGGGCGGCGCTCAGCGCCTCGGAGTCCGGGGCCAGCAGGAAGCCGCCCTCGACCCCGTAGAAGCGCTGTATCCCGGCGGCCGCCGCCAGGTTGGGGAGCCCTTCGCCCTGGGCGAGGCGGGTCAGCGACTGGCCCGAGGCGTGGAAGGAGCGGGCGATGGCGGTGAGGGAGTGGGCCTGCCCGTCCTCGCGGGGGCGGGTGCGACGCAGGTGCTCGAAGCGCCGGCGCACCTGTTCCTTGAGGGGGAGCCGGGGCGGTGTGCCGTCGAGGGTGAGCCGGATGTCCTCCGGGGTGATCCCGGTGAGGTACGAGAGGTGTTCGAGGTCGTCCGGGGCTCCCCCCGCCCGGCCCTCCGGCCCGGCGGTGGCCAGGGCGCGCTCCACGGCGCTCTTGCTGTCGGCGAGCAGGAATCCGGGGTAGACCCCGAAGAACCGCTGTACGCCGGCCGCGTGGCCGAGCCGGGGCAGTCCGGTGCCCGCGTTGAGCGGGCCGAGGGAGGCGCCGGGGGCGTCGAAGTCCTCGGCGATCGCGGCGAGCGACCACTCCTTGCCGTGCTTGTCGCGCCGGGTGGCGCGCAGCCGCAGGAAGCGCTGGTGCACCCGGGCGCAGAGCGGCAGCTCGGCGGCGGTGCCCGTCAGCACGGCGGGGACGCGCTCCGGTGCGACCCCGGACAGGTGACTGAGCCGTTCCACGGCGAGCACGCGATCCGGGTCCTGCCCGTGTCGCTCCGCCGACGCCACGACACGGGCCCAGGCCGCGGTCAGGTCGGATCGGTCGGCGGCTCGCACCAGGCGTTTCTCCGTCAGCAGCGAGAAGGTTCGATGTGGTTGCTCTGCGTGAAGCCTAGCCCCCCGGTGAGTGGCCGAACAGGAGTACCCCCCACCTTTCTTTCCGTCTGACTCAAAAAAGGTGGGGCCCGCGCCTGGCCCGCGCCGGACCCGTGCCCGATGGAGGGTGCCCATTACTCCGGAGGTAATCGACCCGGCGGGAGGTCCGGCGCCACAGTGGGGGCATCGGGTTCCGGGGCCGCGCACTCGGCTCCGGGGCCCGGGTCGTCCGTACTCCACCAGCACAATCGACCCTCGACGGAGGCTGATCCGCCATGTCCGCAGCCCTGCTCACCGCCGTAGCCCGTACCGCCGTCCCCCAGGCCGCGCTGCGCCGCGTCCTCGCCCTCGACTCCGTCGTCAGCACCGGCAACGGGATCGCCTACGTCGCCTTCTCGGCGCCACTCGGCCGGCTGCTCGGCCTCGGGCAGGGTCTGCTGCTGGGGCTCGGGGTGTTCATGCTGCTCTACGGGGCGGGCGTCGGCCTGCTGGCCTCGCGCCGCCGACCCCCGGCCTTCCCGGTCAAGCTCGTCATCGAGGGCAACTACGCCTGGGCCGGGCTCAGCCTCGTCGCCCTCGTCGTCTGGTTCACGCCCACCACCGCCGGGGCGGTGTGGACCATCGCGCAGGCGCTCGTCGTCGCCTCCTTCGCCGTCCTCCAGCAGCTCGCGCTGCGCGCGGGCTCAGGGCGCCGGTGACCTCAGGGCGCCAGTGACCGGAGGTACTTCACCGTCGCCGGGTCGGCGGGGAGGAGGGTTTCGATGGCCAGCTCGGCGACCGTCACGTCCATCGGGGTGTTGAAGGTGGAGATGGAGGACACGAAGGAGAGCAGGTGCCCGTCGTGCTCGATCCGCAGGGGGAGCGCGAGGTACGCGACCGCCTCGTACGGCTCCTCCTCGTACGACCCTCGCCCGTGCGGCCCGTCCCCGTGGGGTCCGTCCGCGCCGGGGCCCGTCGCCGCGGGCGCCGGATAGGCGGCCACCTCTTCGTACAGCGCGCGCAGCGGCGCCGAACGGGCCAGCGCGATCTGCCGCTCCATCTGGGCCAGCAGGTGTCCGCGCCATTCGGGCAGGTTGCGGATCCGGGGGGCCAGGCCCTCCGGGTGCAGGGTCAGCCGCATCGCGTTGAGGGGGCCGGCCAGCAGGTGCTCCGGCAGGCCTTCCATCAGCATCAGGATGCCCCGGTTGGCGGCCACCACGTCGTACGTGGCGTCCACCACCAGCGCCGGATACGGCTCGTAGCCGGTCAGTAGCCGCTCCAGCCCCTCGCGCAGCACCTCCATCGAGGGGTCGCCGAGCGGGGTGTGGGCGTACCGGGGCGCGTAACCCGCCGCCACCAGCAGGGCGTTGCGGTCCCGCACCGGGACCTCCAGGTGGTCCGCGAGCCGCAGCACCATCTCCTCGCTCGGCCGGGACCGGCCCGTCTCCACGAAGCTGATGTGCCGGGAGGAGGAGTCGGCGCGGCCCGCCAGCTCCAGCTGGCTGAGCCCGCGCCGTTCCCGCCAGGTGCGCAGCAGGGATCCCACCGTCAAGGGCGCAGCAGTCGTCATACGGCGACGTTAGCCCAGCAGGGAGGCCGCGGCCCTTCACCCCACGTCGAAGACGTTCCGCAGGCCGAGACGGTAGCGCCACAGGTCGTGCCGCTTGGCGGACTCCACCTCCGGGGCCCGGTAGAGCCCCCGCACCGTGCACCGCGGGGACGCTGAACCGTTCTTGTCCAGAAGGGAGTTGACGGCTGCCCGGGCCGACGCGTTGGCTCCCTCCATCGTCGCGAGGTCGATGTCCACGCGCACGTAGTCCCCGCTGAGGAAGAAGTTCGGGATCCGGGTGCCGGCGCTCGGCCGGTTGTGGAAGGTTCCGGTCGGGTGGATCAGCAGCTCGTCCTGGTTGGTCGGACGGGGGGTGCCGATCCCGTCCACCCCCGGGTCCAGGAACCACGAGTGCAGCTTTCCGTCCGACAGCAGGGTCTTGCCGGTGTCGTTGAGCGAGGCCTTCAGCTGCGCCCACACCTCGCGGGCGACCTCCTCGCGGGTGCACTGCTTGGCCGTCTTCCCGTAGAGGATCCCGGGCTTGTCCCACTCGGAGATGTCCACCGACAGGCAGTCCACGGCCGCGCCGTCCCCGTAGTCGGCGGGAAAGTCCCGCGACGGCCAGTGCTCGGCCTGCTGGATCGCCGTCAGGGACCAGGGGGAGTCGATGCAGTTGAGGTGGCCGTGCACCAGGGGTGCGCGCTCGGTGAGGTAGAACTGGATGCCGGTCATCCAGTCCGTCTTCAGCAGGTCGCACCGCCCGAGCATCGGGTCGGCCGCGCGCAGCGCCGGGCTCCAGGTGCGGCGGGCGTGTTCGACCGGCAGGGCGCTGACGTAGTGGTCGGCGGTGACCGTCTGCGCGGCCCCGGCCGGGTCCTCGACGAGGACCCCGCTCACGCGGCCGTCCCCGTACCGGACCTCGCGTACCGTCCACCCGATCCTGAACTCGACTCCCAGTGTGCGCAGATGGGCCTCCCACGGGTCGATCCAGGCCTCGTTGGTGGGCAGGTTCAGGATCCGGTCCGGCGGGCCGTCGGCGCCGCGGCCCAGCAGGTTGAAGACGAAGGCCTCGCCGAGCGTGCCGACGGTGCGGGTCGAGGCCTCCTCCGCCTTGGTGGCCACGATGTTGCGGGTGACGCCGATGGCGAGGATCCGCTGGTACTCGCTCGACATCCGGGCGGCCCGGGTGAACTCCCACCACGGGGTGCGCTCCCACTGCTCGTCGCGCCGCTGGTCGCAGCTGGTGAGGAAGACCAGGGCCCGGTCGACGAAGTAGGCCGTCTCGTGGAGCGGGAGGCGGACCAGCGACTGGAGGATGCCGGTGAGGGCCCGGCGCAGCTCGTCGGGGGTCAGCTCGGCGGGGGAGGAGTCGGGCCAGGGGATGGGCGCGCGCAGGTCCTCGCGGCCGGCCGCGCGGGCGAACATCATCTCGCGCGGGGCGACCAGGTTGTCCCAGACCCCGTTGGCGTTGCCGGGGAAGGGGATGCGCCGCATCGTGTCCGGCAGGTTGTGGTAGATCCCCGGGATGAAGCGGAAGCCGTGCGCGGCGGGGAGCGGGCGGCGGCCGCCCCGGGCGCTGCCGGGGACGTCCATGCTGCGGGCCTTGCCGCCGAGCGCCCGGCGCTCGTACACGGTGACGGCGTAGCCGCGTTCGGCCAGCTCGTGCGCGGCGGTGAGGCCGGCGACCCCGCCGCCGAGGACGGCCACGCGGCGTGCGGCCGGTGCTGCCGCGGCGGGGGCGTGGGTGGCGGGTCCTGCCGCTGCCTGGGCCGGGTGGGTCCCGGCGGCCGATAACGCGCCCGCGGTGCCGGCGGCCCCCGCGATGAAGGTATGCCTGGAGTTTCCTGTGCGCGTCACGTCGACGCCCCCTTACCGGCGGTAACAGTCACGTCCGGCGCAGGAGCGTAGGGGCGTCGCGAGGGCCACGGGAAGGCGCGGAAGTACCCGCACGCACTATGGCGCGAAACCTTCCCTCAGGCCTGAGCTGTGGGAACCTTGACTCCACGTCAGGTCAATCGGGCAGTCGTTTACGTCGCGCACGTCGCGTACGCCGCGATCGTGTACGCCGCGCACATCGTCTACGGGGAAGGAGCCTGCGGATGTCGAGAGAGCCGCTTTCGCAGAAGGAGATCGAGGACCGGCTGCGGGAGCTTCCCGGCTGGGCCTTCGAGGATGACCGGATCATCCGCACCTACCGGCTGGGCAGCCACTTCGCGGCGAGCGCACTGGTGATCCATATCGCGAGCGTGCAGGATGAGTTGAACCACCACTCCGATCTCGCCCTCGGCTATAACACCGTCCGTCTCGCCGTGAACACGCACGATGCGGGCGACTCCGTCACCGACGCGGACTTCGCCCTCGCCGAGCGCGTCGAATCCCTGGCACCCGCCCACGGCGCCGCCTGAACACCGGAAGCACACACCTGATGCCCACGCCGCGACCGCTCCTCGACTACGACGCCGAAGCCGAGGCCTACGACGCCACCCGCGGCGGGGTCCCGCGTGCCGAGGCCGCCGCCGCGGCGGTCCTCGGCCTGCTCCCGCCGGACACCGGCACCCTGCTCGACCTCGGCTGCGGCACGGGCATCGTCACCGGCCGGATCGCCGCCGCCCGCCCGGGGCTGCGCGTACTCGGCGCGGACACCTCGTACGGGATGGCCGCCATGGCGCGCTCCCGGGGGATCCCGGTGGTCTTGGCCTCCGGGACCAGGCTCCCGTTCCGCGCGGGCTCGCTCGACGCGGTCAGCGCGGTCTGGCTGCTGCACCTGTTGCGCTCACCGGGCCTGGTGGCCGCCGTGATCGCCGAGGCGGGGCGGGTGCTGCGGCCCGGCGGGGTGTTCGTCACCACCGTCGACAAGGACGCCGCCCACGACGTGGGCAGCGATATCGACGCGGTGCTCGCCGAGCACCTCACCACGACCCCCGCCGACTCCGCCGAGGCCGTCACCGGCCATGCGGCCGCGGTGGGTCTGTGTCCCTCGGGCGAAGCCCTCTTCACGGGCCACGGCCAGGGCCGCACCCCGCGCGGGGCCGCCGCCGCGCTGCTCGCCGGACGGTACGCCTCCCGGGTCCACCCGATCGGGATCACCCCGCGCGAGCTCGCGGACCGGCTGGAACTGCTGCCCGGACCGGACACCCCGCGCGCGGAGCCGACGTACCGGCTGCACGGCTTCGTACGCGTCTGACGGGCGGGGCAGGCCTGACGGGCGGGGCGGCCTGACGGCCGGGGCGGGGGGCCGCGGGCCCCTCACCCCGCCCGTCTTGCCTCAGGCGGGCTCCAGGCGCCACCACTGCGCCGGGGAGTCCGTGTCCTCGCACTGCCGGGCCCCGCCCTCCGCGTCCGCCTCCAGCGGCAGACCGCTGATGGCGGCGATCAGCGAGACCACGCCGGGATCGTCGAGGTGTTCCTCCACGACCCACTCCTGCGCCCCGAAGGCGTTCGCCTTCCACACCTGGACCCGGGTGCCGCTGTCGGTCGAGGCGTTCGCGACGTCGAGCCGCTTTCCGTTGTGGACGCTGACCAGGTGGAAGATCCCGCCGCCGCTGTGCACCGGGGTGATCTCCCACTGCCGGGCCGCGGCCGGCTCGCCGTCCGGCCCGACGCGGACCCGGTTGCCGCTCTCGACCTGGAGCAGCAGTCCGCTCGCGGCATTGCGGATCCGGTAGACGCCGTCGGGCGCCTTCGTCCCTGCCTTCGGGTCGCTCACCGGCGGCTCAGTAGTCGAACTCGGCCGGGTCGGGACCGATCCGGCGGCCCGCCCCACCCGCGCCGAGCGCGTCCAGCGCGGCCACGTCCTCGGCGTCCAGCTCGAAGCCGAACACGTCGAGGTTCTCCCGGATCCGCGCCGGGGTCACGGACTTCGGGATCACCACGTTGCCCAGCTGGAGGTGCCAGCGCAGGACCACCTGCGCGGCCGAGCGGCCGTGCTTGGCCGCGATCGCGGTGAGGGCGGGCAGGGTGAGCAGGTCCTTGCCCTGGCCGAGCGGGGACCAGGCCTCGGTGACGATGCCCAGGCGCGCGTGCAGGGCGCGCAGCTCGGCCTGGGGGAGCAGCGGGTGCAGCTCGATCTGGTTCACCGCCGGGACCAGGGAGCTTTCGGCGCCGAGCCGTTCCAGGTCGGCGGGACGGAAGTTGGACACGCCGACGGCCTTGGCGCGGCCGCTCGCCGCGATCTCCTCGAAGGTCTTCCAGATGGCGAGGAAGTCGTCGCGCATCGGGCGCGGCCAGTGGATCAGGTACAGGTCGATCTCGTCGAGGCCCAGCTTGGCGAGCGAGGCGTCGAACTCGCGCAGCACGTTGTCCCGGCCCCAGGTCTCGGACTTCCCGTTCCACAGCTTGGTGGTGACGAAGAGCTCCTCGCGCGGCACCCCGGCGGAGGCGATGGCCTTGCCGGTGCCCTCCTCGTTGCCGTAGATGGAAGCCGTGTCGATGCTGCGGTAGCCCGACTCCAGGGCGGTGCGGACGGCCTGCTCCGCCTCGGCGTCCGGAACCTGCCAGACGCCGTAGCCGAGCTGGGGCATGAGCGTGCCGTTGTTGAGCTTGATGCCGGGGACCTGGTTCACGTCGGTCGTTCCCTCTGGTCGTCGCTGGTACGGGTGCTGACTGGCTGTACGGACGCTGGCGCGCAGGCCCGTACGACCGGCGACAACCGGGCCCCGGCGTGGCCTATTCCCGCCGTACGGGTGAAATCCGTACGGCTGGAACAGGCGCTCGGCGCGACTACGCCCCCAGGTACGCCTCGCGGACCAGCGGGTCGGCCCGTACTTCGGCGGCCGTGCCCTCGGCGAGCACGGTGCCCAGGTCCAGGACGACCACCCGGGTGCAGAGGTCCATCACGAAGGCCACGTTGTGCTCGACCAGCAGCACCGCGCAGCCCTCCTCCTCGGCGAGCCTGCGCACGACCGCCGCGAGCTGCTCGCGTTCGGGCGCGGACATGCCCGACGCGGGCTCGTCCAGGAGCAGCACCCGGGGCGGATCGGCCACGGCGCGGGCCAGCTCGACCATCCGGGCCCGCCCCACCGGCAGACCGCCGGCGTACGAGTCCCCGAGCGCGCCGATGCCGCAGTCGGCCAGCACGCGCGCGGCCCGCTCCCGCCGCTCCCGCTCCCGGCGGCGCCGGGTGGGCGAGGCGACCAGATCGGCGGCGAAACCGCCGCCCCCGCCCCGCCACTCCTGCGCGACGAGGACGTTGTCGGCCACGCTGAGCTGCCCGAACAACTGCTGGCGCTGGAAGGTCCGGCGCATGCCGCGGCGGGCCCGCCAGACGGGGGAGCGCCGGGTGACGTCCACCCCGTCGAGCAGCATCCGGCCCTGGTCGGGCCGCCGGATCCCGGACAGCACGTCGAACAGGGTGGTCTTCCCGGCCCCGTTCGGCCCGATCAGCCCGCACACCTCGCCGGCCCGGATCCCGAGGTCCACGCCCGTCAGCGCCTTGACCCCGCCGAACCGGACACTGATGCCGCGGGCTTCGAGCACGTACTCGCCCGCGTACGGGTCCTTGCCCGAGCCCCTCATGTCGCCATCCCCAGGTAGGCCTCGGTCAGCCGGTCCGCCTCCACCTCGGAACGCGGGCCGCACCAGGAGACCCGGCCCTGCGCGAGGTAGGCGACGGTGTCGGCGATCCCGAGGATCTCGGCCGCCTTCTCCTCCACCAGCAGCAGCGCGGTCCCGGCGGCGCGGAGCTCCATGAGCAGCCCGTACACCTCGTCCACCACGCGCGGGGCGAGCCCGAGGGAGGGTTCGTCCGCGATCAGCACCCCGGGCGGCCGCTGCAACAGCGGTGCGAGCGCCAGCATCTGCTGCTCCCCGCCGGACAACGACCCGGCGGGGACCGTACGCCGCTCGCGCAGCCGGGGGAACCGGTCGTAGACGGCGTCCCGTTCGGCCGCGTCCCTCAGGTACAGGGCCAGATTCTCCTCGATGCTGAGCGAGGGGAAGATGCCCCGGCCCTCGGGTGCGAGCAGCACTCCCGCCCGGGAGCGGCCCACGGCGCCGTCGCGGGTGGCGTCCCGGCCGCCGACGAGCACGGTCCCGCCGGTGACCGGCAGCGCCCCGGCCGCCACCCGGCAGGCGGTGCTCTTCCCGGCCCCGTTGGGCCCGAGCACGGCGAGGATCTCACCGCGCCGCACGACGAGGCCGACCCCGTGCAGCACGAGCCCACCGTCGTACCCGGCGGTGACGCCGCGCAGCTCCAGGGCGGGTGGCTCCGCGGTTGGCTCCACCGGCTGGTTCAGGTTGGCCCCCTCCGGGGTGGGCTGGTTCGGGGCGGCCCCCTCCCGGGCGGGCTGGTCCGGAGCCGGCCCGGCTGCGGACGGTTGCCCTGCGGGCGGCACGTCCCCCACCCCGCCCCTTCCCGAAACCGGGGCGCTGCCCCAGCCCCCGCGGGGGCCGCGGGCTGGATTCGCGGAGCGAATTTCAGCCCCTCCGGCGTTTGAGGAGCGGGGGTTCGGGGGCGGAGCCCCCGAAGGGGTCCGGGGCGGAGCCCCGGTTTCGGGAAGGGGCGGGGTGGGGGAAAGCCCCGCAGGGCCCACCCCGGCTCCGCCACCGACCCGGGCCGAGGGAACGGCGCCGGCTACGGCTTCGGCTCCGACCGCGGTCGAAGCCGAGGCGCCACCAGAAGCCGAGGCTCCGGCCGAGGTGCCGGCCCCGGCCTCGGTACCCGCCCCGGCTTTGGCGGAGGCCGAGGCTTCGGCCCCGGCCGCGGAACCCGCACGCCGCCGGGCCAGCCGTACCGGAATCGCCGCGCAGTACCCGTCGGGATCGTTGGCCAGGGCCAACCCCGCCAGGCCGAACAGGATCACCGGCAGGTGCGCCGACTCCGTCACGTAGTCCGCCATCACCCGCGGAGCGACGGCGAAGACCAGCCCCGCCACCACCGCGTACTGCGGCCTGCGCACGCCCGCCGCGACGACCACCGCCAGCCACACCAGCCCGGTCATCGCCGTGAAGTCCGTGGCCGTGATGCGGGTGTTGTACGAGGCGTACATGACGCCCCCGAACCCGGCCAGCCCCGCCGACAGGGTGAACAGGAGCAGCTTGGTCCGCAGCACGGACACCCCGGAGGCCATCGCGGCCGCGGGAGCCGACCGTACGGCGAGCATCGCCCGGCCCGAGGGGGAGTCGCGCAGGGCCGTCAGCCCGGCGGCGACCGCCGCGACCAGGAGGACCAGCGCCACCCCCAGCGCCCGGTCGTCCGAGAGGTCCACCGGTCCGATGACAGGGCGCGGGATCGACCAGCCGGAGTCGCCGTTGCGCAGCCACCGCATCTGGAAGAGCACCTGGTCCGCCAGGAAGGCCAGGGCCAGCGTCGCCAGAGCCAGGGAGCGCCCGCCCAGCCGCAGCGCGGGCAGCGCGACCAGTGCTCCCAGGACGGCGGCCACGCACGTGCCGACCGCCAGCGCCGCGATGAACGGCCACCCGCGGCTCATCAGCAGTCCGGCCACCAGCGCGGCCCCGGTCACGAAGGTGCCCTGGGCCAGGGACACCATCGCGCCGAGCCCGGTGACCACGGTGAAGGACATGAACACCAGGGCCAGCGCGAGCCCTTGGGCGAGGAGCCCGCTCCAGAAGGGGGTGGTCACGGTGTAGAAGGCCGTGGCGAGCAGCACCGCGCCCGCGGCCCACATCCCCCAGCGCCGCGCCCAGGTGGCCCCGGCCAGATGGTCCGGCGAGGCCACGTCCACGGTGGCGGTCCCGGCGGCCCGGGCCCGCCGGGTGAGGACGAGGAGTCCGCCGAACAGGATCAGGAAGGGCACGGCCGTCCTGAAGCCGGTGACGGAGTCCGCGAAGGACGCGTAGCCGACGACCAGGTTCTGCAGGACTCCGAGCCCCAGTCCGCCCGCGAAGGCGAGCGGGACGGAGGCGAAGCGTCCGATCACGGCCGCCGTGGCCGACACGAACAGGAACAGCGTGAAATCGTGCGCCGACAGCCCCAGCAGCGGGGTCGCCAGCACCCCCGCGAGCCCGGCCAGCCCCGAGGCGATCATCCACGCCACCGAGGACAGCCGGTCGGCGTCGATCCCGCGCAGCTCGGTGAGCGAGCGGTTGTCGACGGCGGCCCGCAGCCGCAGCCCCAGCCGGGTGTGCCGCATCAGCACCCACAGGGCGACCGCCACCAGGGCCGTCGCCACCCAGGTGATCAGCTGGTCGGAGTCGATGCCCACGTCGGTGGTGAGCTGCCAGGACTTCGCGGGGCTCGGCCCCACGCCCGGCAGCCCGAACTGGTTCTCCGCGGGCTTGAGCGGCGCCCCCGCGTCGGTCAGGAGCTCCACCGTCCACAGCCCGGCCGCCGGCAGGGCCACCAGCAGGCCGATGGTGGCCACGATCTGCGCCGTCTCGCCGACCTGCGCGAGCCGCCGGAACATCAGCCGGTCCAGCGCCCACCCGAGGCCGGGTGCCAGGACGAGGACCACCAGCAGCGCCGCCGGGACGGCCGGCCAGCCGAGCCCGGAGTGCAGTTCGTAGAAGGTGAGCGCGCAGAGGTAGGCGGTGGCCCCGTACGCGAAGTTGAACAGCCCGGACGCCGAGTACGACAGCACCAGCCCGGTGGCGAGCAGTGCGTACAGGGCGCCGGACACCAGACCGCTCAGTACGAAGGCGAGCAGATCTCCCATTCCGTTTCCCGTACCCCTACTTGAAGGGGATGGGCTCGTAGCACTTGAACGGTACGGAGACCTCGTACGCGCCGTTCTTCAGCTGGACGAGCGCCCCGCAGCCGAAGCTGTCCTTCTGGCCCTTGGGCTCCGAGCGGTTGCCGACGAGGGTGTCGGTGTCGGAGAAGCTCTGCGCGGCGGCCTGGAAGGACTCGACGGTCAGCTCCTTGCCGGCCTTCTGCGCGATCGACACGAACAGGTCGGCGGACATGTACCCGGTCAACATGTGCATGTTGAGCGGCACTTCCTGCCCGCCCGACGCGGCCTTGATGTCGGCCTTGAACTGGTCCATCTTCGGGTTCTTCGACTCGAACGGCTCGAACTGCAGCAGCACGTGCACGCCGTCGAGGGCCTGCTTGGTGGCGTCCTTGGCGAGTAGACCCGGGTCGTAGTCGGTCGGGTCGGAGAGCAGCCCCTTGTACCCGCTGCGCTTGAGCGAGGTGAACAGCCCGATGTTGTTGGGGGTCTGCATGACGGAGACGACCGCGTCGGGGGCCTTGCCGTCGTTGCTCTCCAGGATCTCCTTGACGTACGCCGACCAGTCGCTCGGCACGGCGGTGCCGGGCACCGAGGCCTTGGCGTAGGAGACCTTGAACCCGGCGCTGGCGAAGCCCTGCTGGAAGGTGCGCACACCGAACTTTCCGGCGTCGCTGTCGTTGGCGATGATCGCGACCGACTTGCCCGCGGCGCCGCCGAGGACCTGGCCGATGCCCTCGGGCCAGGTCTGGTTGATGGTGCCGCCGGGGGTGGGGACGAGGCAGCCGTTGAACCCGTAGATGTACTTGGGGCCGCAGAAGGAGGGGAGCGTGCCCCAGCCGAAGGTGGGCACCTTCTCCTGCTCCAGGAAGTCGGCGCCGGTGAAGGTGACCGAGCTCATGGGGGAGACCGCGAACACCTTGTCCTGCTGGACGAGTTTGCGGGCCGCGGCCAGGTTCTTGGCGGGGTCTTGTCCGTCGTCCTCGGCGCCGATGTAGTCGATCTTGCGGCCGTTGATCCCGCCCTCGGCGTTGGCTCTCATGTAGCGGGCCTTCGCCCCGAGGTCGGTGGCCTTCTTGCTGTAGCCGCTGGCGCTGGTCATCGACACGAGGCCGCCGACCTTGATCGAGTCTGCGGTCACCCCGCGGGAGTTGCCGGCGGCTCCCGGCTTGTCGGGGGAGGCGCTGTTGGAGGCGGAGTTGCAGGCGGAGACGAGCGCGAGCGCCGCCGCCGCGGCGGCCAGGGTGCGGATCGGTCGCAACATGTGTGGATCCCCTCCGGTCGGAATCCCCGCATTCTGTGCGTGACCTGACGCATCGTCAATATCAACGACAAGTAAAGTGACGACCCGTCAGGTAACGGTTCGGACCGCGTGTGTGATCGCGCCGCGCCGTACCGGTGGCGCCCGTCAGGGCTCGTAGAGGGCCGCCACCTCCTGGGCGTAGACCTTCTCTATGGCCCGTCGCTTCAGCTTGAGCGAGGGCGTGAGCAGCCCCCGCTCCTCCGTGAACTGCTCGCCCAGGATGCGGAACGTGCGGATCGACTCGGCCTGGGAGACACGGGTGTTGGCCGCCACCACCGACCGGCGGACCTCCGCCGTCAGATCGGGGTCCGACGCCAGTTCCGCCCCCGGCAGCCGGGGGCGGCCGCGCATCGCCATCCAGTGCGCGACCCCCTCCATGTCCAGCGTGAGCAGGGCCGCGATGTACGGCCGGTCGTTGCCCACCAGGACGCACTGCGAGACGAGCGGGTGCGAGCGGACCCGCTCCTCCAGGGCGGCCGGCGCGACGCTCTTGCCGTTGGAGGTCACCAGGATCTCCTTCTTGCGCCCGGTGATCGTGAGGTACCCGTCCTCGTCGAGACGCCCCAGGTCCCCCGTCGCCAGCCAGCCGTCCCGCAGGACCGCCTCCGTGGCGGGCGGGTCGTTCAGGTACCCCGAGAAGACGTGGGCGCCGTGGAGCCAGATCTCCCCGTCGTCGGCGACGTGCACCGTGCCGCCGGGGATCGGCGGCCCGACGGTGCCGTACTTGACGGCCCCCGGCGGGTTCGCGGTGGCCGCCGCGCAGGACTCCGTCAGCCCGTAGCCCTCGAAGACCGTGACCCCGGCGCCCTCGAAGAACAGCCCCAGCCGGCGCGGCATCGCGGAGCCGCCCGACATGGCGTACCGCACCCTGCCGCCCAGCGCCTCGCGGACCTTCCCGTACACCAGCTTCTCGAAGAGCTGGTGCTCCACGCGCAGCTTCGCCGAGGGCCCGGGCCCGGCGCCGAACGCCTTCTGCTCGCGCGCCTCCGCGTACCGTACGGCCGTGTCCACCGCCCGGTCGAAGGGACCCGTCCGGCCCTCGGTCTCGGCCTTGCGACGGGCGGCGGCGAAGACCTTCTCGAAGACGTACGGCACCCCGAGCACGAACGTGGGCCGGAACGCGGCGAGGTCCGGCAGGAGTTCGGCCGCCGCCAGCACCGGCTGGTGCCCGAGCTTCACCCGGGCGCGGACCGCCGCCACCTCCACCATCCGCCCGAAGACGTGGGCGAGCGGCAGGAACAGCAGGGTGGACGGCTGCTCACCGGGCCGGGCCCGGAAGACGGACTCCCAGCGGGTCACCATCGTGTCCGCCTCGAACATGAAGTTGCCGTGGGTCAGCACACAGCCCTTGGGGCGTCCGGTGGTCCCCGAGGTGTAGATGACGGTGGCCGTCGCATCGGGCGTCACGGCGCTCCGGTGGCGGTGCACCACGTCCTCGGCGACCTGGAGCCCGTCCTGGACGAGCCCGTCCACGGCGCCCGCGTCCAACTGCCACAGCCGGCGCAGCAGCGGCAGCCGCTCGATCACCGACCCGACGGTCATGGCCTGGTCCTCGTCCTCCACCACGCAGGCCGTGCACCCGGAGTCGTACAGGATCCAGTGCACCTGCTCGGCGGAGGACGAGGGATAGACGGGGACCGGCTGGGCGCCGATCGCCCACAGGGCGAAGTCGAAGAGCGTCCACTCGTACCGGGTACGGGACATGATCGCGACCCGGTCCCCGAAGCGGATCCCCTGCGCCAGCAGCCCCTTGGCGAGCCCGAGCACCTCCGAGGCCAGCTCGCCCGAGGTCACGTCCCCCCAGACCCCGTCCGACTTGCGGCCGAGCACCACCCGGCCGGGGTCCTCGCGGGCGTGCAGGAAGACGGCATCGGCCAGGCCACCGACGGGTGAGCCCGTGACGACCGGGGGGACGGCGATCTCGTGCAAGGCCCGCTCCTCTCCGTACGGCGCGGCGACGCTATCGCACGCCTACCCGCCAGTGATCACGGAAGGAAGACCTCCACAAGACCTCCTCAGTGGTGTGTTCAGGACAGGCCAGGGGCCGTGACCACGGAGAGGTTGAAGTCCACCGGGCCGAGCACCCCGTAGAGCCGCAGCCAGAGCGCCATCAGGGCCTCGGTGGCGCGGGCGCTCGACAGGTCGCCGAGATCGGTGATCTGCTCCGGCGCCCAGCCGAAGGAGCGCAGGAGCGCGGTGGTCTCTGCCTTGGCCCCGGCGTCGTCGCCGCTTACGAACACGGTGTGGTGACCCGGCACCCGGCTCGGCTCGACCATCACCGCGTTGTTCATGGTGTTGAGCGTCTTGACGATCCGCGCCTCGGGGAACGCCTTCTGGAGCTGCTCGGCGACGCTGTGGCCGTCCGGGGTGACCACCCGGGGCGGGAACCCCTCGGAGAAGTCCAGCGCGTTGGAGACGTCCACGACGGTCTTCCCCCGCAGATTGCCGGCCCCGGCGGCTTCCAGCACGGCGAGCGAGACCAGCCCGCCGGTCGCGTTGACGACGAGCTCGGCGCAGGCGGCGGCCTCGGCGAAGGTCCCGTGGGCACCGCCCGTCCCGGCGGCCCATGCCGCGGCATCGGCGTTGTCCGCCGTCCGGGACCCCATCGTGACCTCGTGCCCGACCTCGACGAGCTTCCCCGCCAGCTGCTGCCCGACCTCGCCCGTCCCCAGCACCGCGATCTTCATGTGCGTCATCCCCCGGTCCGTCCCGTACGAAACCCCGCCCGGCCACGACCGGTTGCGGGCGTACGGCGACCCTAGGCGCCCACCGTGGCGAACGGCGGCACATTCCCCCGGCAGGGCCGGCCACGCCGGTCCAGCCGTCCGGCTTCGAGCAGATTCAGCCGTCCGGCGTTCGAGGACCGGGTTCCGGGCATTCCAGCCGTCCGGCGTTCGAGGACCGGGGCATGGGCATTTCAGCCGTCCGGCGTTTGAGGACCGGGGTCTGGGGCGGAGCCCCAGGGTCCTTTCAGCCCGTCCGGCGTTTGAGGACCGGGTCAGGGCGGAGCCCTGGGAACGGTGGAAGGGCGGGTAGGGGACCTTGCCCCGCGCCGCGGCGCATCCCCCGCCGGGCCGGGCCGGGCCGAGTCGGGCCGGAGCCGGAGCCGGAGCCGGAGCAGGGGCAGGGGCAGGGGCAGGGGCCGGAGCCGGGCACACCCCGGCCCGGCGGGGGAGCGGGATCCGGGGCCCGGCTACGCCGCCCGGGTCAGCCGGTCCGCCCCCGACAGGATCGCCGCGGCCAGCGCCTCCGCGGCAGCGGACCCGCGGGCGCCCCGCAGCAGGGCGAACTCCACCGTCCCGAGGTCCGGCAGGCCGGCCACGCGGGTGAGCCCGGGCGGGATCAGGCCCCGGGTGTGGGCCATCACGCCCAGCCCCGCCCGCGCCGCCGCGATCAGGCCGCTCAGGCTGCCGCTCGTACAGGCGATCCGCCACGGCCGCCCGTCCGCCTGCAACACGTCCAGCGCCCGCGCCCGCGTGATGCCCGGCGGCGGGAAGACGATCAGCGGGACCGGCCGGTCCGGGTCCACCCGCAGCCCCTCCGCCCCGATCCACACCATCCGGTCCCGCCACACCAGCCGGCCCCGCTCGTCGCCGTCCCCGCGCCGCTTGGCGAGTACGAGGTCCAGCCGTCCCGCGTCCAGCCGCTCGTGCAGGGTTCCCGAGAGCTCCACGGACAGCTCCAGCTCCACCTCGGGGTGCTCGTGCCGGAAGGCCTCCAGGATCTCCGGCAGCCGGGTCAGCACGAAGTCCTCGGAGGCACCGAAACGCAGCCGGCCCCGGATCCGCGTCCCGGTGAAGAAGGCCGCCGCGCGCTCGTGCGCCTCCAGGATGGAGCGGGCGAAGCCGAGCAGCGCCTCGCCGTCCTCCGTGAGCTCCACGCTGTGCGTGTCGCGCAGGAAGAGGGGCCGGCCGGTGGCGTCCTCCAGCCGGCGCACGTGCTGGCTGACCGTGGACTGGCGGACGCCGAGCCGGGCGGCGGCCTGCGTGAAGCTCAGGGTCTGGGCGACGGTGAGGAAGGTGCGCAGCTGAACGGGGTCGTACACACCGCCCACCCTACGCCCGCTCATCATGTTCCGTGATGACAGTGAGAGCGGTGTACGGGTTTCCCGATCACCGTCCGACCCCGAAGATGGGAGGGACACTGACCTGCCGCCGAGACCTCGCAAGTGAGCACCCCCATGCGCCGCCCGCACCTCCCCGCCCGGCTCCCCGTGGACCCGTTCATCATGGGTCTGCTCGCCACCGTCGGCCTCGCCGCCCTGCTGCCCGCCCGCGGCGCGGCCGCCTCCCTGGCCGAGGCCGCCTCCACCGCGGCGGTGGCCCTGCTCTTCTTCCTCTACGGCGCCCGGCTCTCCACCCGCGAAGCCCTCGACGGCATGCGCCACTGGCGGCTCCACCTCACCGTGCTCGCCTCCACCTTCCTCCTCTTCCCCCTCCTGGGCCTCGCCGCGCACGCCCTGGTCCCCACCGTCCTCACGCCGCCCCTCTACAGCGGCCTGCTCTTCCTCTGCTTGGTCCCCTCCACCATCCAGTCCTCCATCGCCTTCACCTCGATCGCCCGCGGCAACGTCCCGGCCGCGATCTGCGCGGGCTCCTTCTCCAGCCTCATCGGCATCTTCCTGACCCCCGTCCTCGCCGCCGGCCTGCTCGGCAACAGCGCGGGCGGCTTCTCCCTCGACTCGCTGGTCAAGATCGTCCTGCAGCTGCTCCTGCCGTTCCTCCTCGGCCAGGCCCTGCGCCCCTGGGTCGGCGGCTTCCTCGTCCGCAACAAGAAGGTCCTGGGCTACGTGGACCGCGGCTCGATCCTGCTCGTCGTCTACACCGCCTTCAGCGCCGGCATGGTTGCGGGGATCTGGCACCAGGTCAGCCTCCCGCGCCTCGGCGGGCTGATGGCCGTGGAAGCGGTCATCCTCGCCGTGATGCTGGCGGCCACCTGGTACGGGGCCAAGCGCCTCGGCTTCACCCGGGAGGACCGGATCGCCATCCAGTTCGCGGGGTCGAAGAAGAGCCTCGCCGCCGGACTCCCCATGGCCAGCGTGCTGTTCGGAGCCCAGGCGAGCCTCGCCGTGCTGCCGCTGATGCTCTTCCACCAGATGCAGCTGATGGTCTGTGCGGTACTGGCCCGCCGCCGCGCACGGGACCCGCGGGCCACAGGGGACACGGAGCGGTCCGAACGCGCCGCAGGGCATGTGGCGGAGGTCTCGCACACCCCTCAACACCCGGTCCCGCAGGCCCGGTAACGTGCGGCGGTGACCTGGATACGCCCGCTCTCCGCCCATGCCCCGCGCCCCTGCACCCTGGTGGTCTGCCGGGGCTGCTGCTGCGGCGACCCCCGCAAGAACCCCGGCTCCGACCACGCGGGGCAGCTGGCCCGGCTGCGCGAGGCCGCGGCCGCCTCCGACGGGCGCCTGGCGGTCCGTACGTCCGACTGCCTCGGCCCGTGCGCGCAGGCCAACGTCATCGTGGTCCAGCCCACCACGGAGGCCCGCCGCCGGGGCGCCCGCGCGGTCTGGTTCGGCTGGGCCCTGGACGACACCGCCACCGACGAGATCATCGCGTGGGCCGAAGCGGGCGGGCCCGGCGCCACCGCGCTCCCGGCGACCCTGGACCTCCACCGCATCGACCCTCCGGAGCCGAAGCCGGCCGAGCCCGCTTCCCGCCGCGGCCGCCGCAACCGGTGATCGGGGCGGAGTAAGGACGGAGGGCGTTCGGGGGCGGAAAGCGTTAGAGCGAGGAAATGTCCGGTTCTTCTAGGTTCTGGGTGTCAGCAAGAAGCCCCGAACCACCAGGGAGCCCCTCATGAAGCTCAACAAGCGCATCGCCGCCGTCTCCGCCGCCGCCCTGCTCGCCACGCTCGCCCTCGGCGGAGCCGCCAACGCCGCGGACAACGGCAGCGGCAACGGCAGTGCCAAGGACGGTTCCGCTCACAGCCGCACGGTCGAGGCCCCGGCGGGCACCCCGCACGTGGCCGCGAAGAAGATCGAGCCCGCGTCCAAGGACAACCCGTACAGCCAGACCGTCCAGGCCCCGGTGGGCACCGAGCACACCGGTGCGGGACACCTGGCCGACAAGTAGCTCGTCCCGGGCGGGGGCGGGGGCCGCACGACGGCCCCAGCCCCCGCCCGGGCCCGGGGGAGAGCCGCCCCGAGGCTCACGCCGTCAGGTCGATCCGCTCCTCGCCCGCGTAGACGTTCATGTCCCCGCCCCGCAGGAACCCGACCAGCGTCAGCCCCGACTCCAGGGCCAGGTCCACCGCCAGCGAGGACGGCGCCGACACGGCCGCCAGCACCGGGATCCCCGCCATCACGGCCTTCTGCGCCAGCTCGAAGGAGGCCCGCCCCGACACCAGCAGCACCGACCCCGCCAGCGGTAGCCGTCCGGCCTGCAGCGCCCGCCCGACGATCTTGTCCACCGCGTTGTGCCGGCCCACGTCCTCCCGTACGTCGATCAGCTCGCCCCCTGCCGAGAACAGCCCGGCGCCGTGCAGGGCGCCCGTGCGCTCGAAGACCTTCTGCTCCGCGCGCAGCCGGTCCGGCAGCTCCCCGAGGAGCCGCGCGCCCACCCGTACGGGATCGTCCGCGAGCCCCGGGAACCGGGTCGCGGTGCGCACCGCGTCCAGACTGGCCTTCCCGCACAGGCCGCAGGAGGAGGTGGTGTAGACGTTCCGCTCCAGCGTGATGTCGGGCACCGGAACTCCGGCGGCGAGCTGGACGTTCACCACGTTGTAGGTGTTCGTTCCGTCCTCGGCGGCGCCCTCGCAGTAGGTCACGGCCCGGACGTCGGAGGCCGAGGCGAGCACGCCCTCGCTGGCGAGGAAGCCCACGGCCAGTGCGAAATCGTCGCCCGGGGTGCGCATCGTGATGGCCAGGGGCTTGCCGTTCAGCCGTATCTCCAGCGGCTCTTCGGCCACCAGGGTGTCCGCCCGGGCCCCTGCGACGCCGCCCCGGATCCGGAGGACGCGACGGCGTTCGGTGACCCGTCCCATGTGATCAGTCCACCTGTTCTGTTCTCGTCGTACGCCTGGAGCACCCATTCTCCCGGATCGGCCCCGGGCACCTTCCCGGGCTTGAGGACCCTCGGGAAGCTCCAAATTCCGGGCACTGAATCCTGTCGGGTCACGCGCCCGTGTACCCATGAGTAGCAGGCAAAGCTGGTACATCCTGACTGCCTTACAAGGGGGGACCCCGCCCATGACCGGTTCACGCGTGGTGGCGCTTGGGCACTACCAGCCCTCGAAGGTGCTCACCAATGAGGACCTCGCCGCCATGGTGGACACCAATGACGAGTGGATCCGCTCCCGCGTCGGGATCAAGACCCGGCACATGGCCGGCCCCGACGAGCCGGTCGACGAGCTGGCCTACCAGGCCGCGGGCAAGGCGCTCGCGAGCGCCGGTCTGACCCCGGACGACATCGACCTCGTCCTCGTCGCCACCTCCACCGCGATCGACCGTTCCCCCAACATGGCCGCCCGCGTCGCGGCCAAGCTCGGGATGGGCTCCAGCCCCGCCGTGATGGACATCAACGTCGTCTGCTCGGGCTTCACCCACGCCCTGGCCACCGCCGACCACGCGATCCGGGCCGGCGCCGCCACCCGCGCCCTGGTCATCGGGGCGGACAAGATGACCGAGATCACCGACTGGACCGACCGCACCACCTGCGTCCTGACCGGCGACGGCGCCGGGGCGGCCGTCGTCGAGGCCTGCGAGGAGCCCGGCATCGGCCCGGTCCTGTGGGGCTCGGTGCCCTCGATGGGCAACGCGGTCCGCATCGAGGGCTCACCGCCGGTCTTCGCCCAGGAGGGCCAGTCCGTCTACCGCTGGACCACCAGCCAGCTCCCCCCGCTCGCCCGCAAGGTCTGCGAGAAGGCCGGGATCACCCCGGAGGACCTGGCCGCGGTCGTCCTCCACCAGGCGAACCTGCGGATCATCGAGCCGCTCGCCGCGAAGATCGGCGCCGTCAACGCCGTCGTCGCCCGCGATGTCGTCGACTCCGGCAACACCTCGGCCGCCTCCATCCCGATGGCCCTGTCCAAGCTGGTCGAGCGCGGCGAGATCCCCTCCGGGGCGCCCGTCCTCCTCTTCGGCTTCGGCGGCAACCTCTCCTACGCCGGCCAGGTCATCAGCTGCCCGTGACACCCGGTCCGGAGCACGCGGCGGCACCCGTCGCGGGCTCCGGACCGGCCGTGGTCCCGGTCACGGCCGGGGTCACGACCGGGGTCACGACCGCCCCGGCGGCGCGGGCCTCGGCCGCCAGCGCGGCCACGAGCACCAGGACCAGCGCGGTCAGCTGCCAGGCCGCGCCGATCCGCATGCCCGCCGCGGCGGTCGCCAGTACGGGCACCACCGCGAGCGCGCGGAACCGTACCGGCCGGATCCCCAGCACCACGCGGAAGGCGACGTCCCCGGCCAGATAGCAGGCCACCCCGCCCGCGAGCGCGAGGGCGGGCCCGGCCGGAAGCTGCTCGCCCAGGTGCCCGATGCTCTTCTTCACGCCCGCAGAGAAGGCGGCGATCCCCAGCAGCATCGGGATGAAGCAGTAGTAGTACGCACGCAGCGCCAGCTTGAAACGCCTGTCCGGGGTCGTGCTCGCGAAGACGTGCTCGGCGCGGCCCTCGTCGCGCACGAAGTACATCCACCACAGGGCGGCCCCGACGGCCAGCGTCAGGAACGCGCCGACGACGATCCCGAAGGTCAGCGGCAGCGAGCCCACGCCGATGCCGACCGCGATGATCGACTCGCCGAACACGATGATCAGCAGCAGCCCGTGCCGTTCCACGAAGTGCGCGGCGCCGATCCCCCCGAGCTGCTCCTCGATGGTCTTGCCCTCGGCGGATTCGGGCCCGGAGGCCGTCGCCCGCCGCGAGATGGCGGGCGTGACGAACTGGAACAGGAGGGCCAGGCCCCACAGGCCCAGGGCCGCGGCCCCATCGAGCAGCCCGGCGGCCGTCACCGAGAGCGCGGACAGCGCGTTCGGCATCGCGAACCACAGCACCCCGCGCCCGTGGGCCTGGCTGTACAGGGCGCTGTGCGTGATCACGACGACCAGGTACCCGAGCCCGAAGGCGACCCCGCCGTCCCCGAAGGCCGTCGGCACGGCCAGGGCGCACACCAGGAACGCCCCCATGGCGAGCAGGATCAGCAGGCGGCGCACGGGCCGGTCGGGCGGTACCTGATTGGTCAGGTACGCGTAGCCGCCGTACATCCAGAACAACACCGTGAAGATCAGCAGCACCCGCCCGGCACCGCGCAGGGTGAGATCGTCCGCGAGCAGCACCGTCAGCTGGGTGATGGTGAAGACGAAGACGAGGTCGAAGAAGAGCTCCAGCGTGCTGACGCGATGCTCGGATTCCATAGGTGATTCCCCCCTGAACTCGGATGTGCGGCGCCCATCCGACCGCCTGGGCACGCCGCTGTCCACCGGGTATCAGCATCCGGGAGCCCCCCCGGCGCCCCACGGTGCGACCCGAGAGGGGGGATCGTCCCGAGCCGGCTGCCGGACGGTGCGCGCCCGCCGGAGCGGAGCGCCACCGCGTCCCGTCCGCCCCGCGCGCCGGGCCCCGGGCATGCGTGCAGGTCAGCGCGGCGCGTCGGACTCGGCCCGGACGAAATACCTGGTCGGAACCCCGTCGAACCTTTGCTATTGTTGTCCATGTCGCCGCGGGAAACCGGGGCCGACCACCTGGTCCGGGTGGCGGAATGGCAGACGCGCTAGCTTGAGGTGCTAGTGCCCTTTATCGGGCGTGGGGGTTCAAGTCCCCCCTCGGACACCAAGGTCGAACGACCAAACGGAGCCGGTCAAAGTGACAGAACGTCGCTTTGGCCGGCTCCGTTGTCGTGCGTGGACGTGATCCGGCCCCCTGCGTCCTAGGGGAACCGGCGCGCTCCCCGGACGGTGACGCGTACGTGCGCCGCAAGCCTGCGCGGGGCGAGGACGCTTCGGGCCTCGGGCAGCACCGCCGCGTTCAGGGCGGCCAGCAGCTGCCCGGGGGAGGCGGTGTCGTCGACGACGAGCCGGGTGCGAAGGCCCGCCTTGCCCGGTGAGCCGTACAGGCTCGTGCGAGCCGAGATGACTCCGGGCAGGGCGCGGAGGCGGGCGGTCATCGCGCTGGTGACGGCCCGTCCATCCAGCGTGCAGTTCGGGGAGTTCAGCGGAAGCTGCCTGAGGATGCGGCGGCACAACTGCAGGAAGAGCATGCCCATGGCGGTGAGGGCAACCAGGAGCACGACAGCGGCGGCCGCCGTCCAGGTGGGTCGCCCGCTCCAGCCGGCACCCGTCCACGGGGTGACCCGGTGCACACCGGCGGCGAGGCCTTTCCACCCACGCGGCAGCGTGCCGGCGTAGGCCCCTGCGGTGACAACGGCCGTCGCGGCGCCGAGCAGGACGCACCCGCCGGCCAGCAGGACGATCCGGTTGACGACGTTACGCGTGTGATCCACCCGGCTCTCCTTCCTTGCTCGGTGCGGGAGCCATCCGTAGTGAGGAGGCCCGGCGCAGGCGGACGCTGGTGCGTGGGGGTGCGGCCAGACCGGTCTCCCGCACGACGGCGGCAACGGCTTCGGCCACGGCATCCCGGGCCGAAGCCTCGTCCCCGTGGGTGAAGCGGGCCCTTACGGTCAGCCGTCGGCGGCTCAGGCGCAGGCGGATCCCGGTGATCGCGGGGGCCTGGGCGAGCGCGGCCCGTAGGAGGCGCAGGACCGAGCGCCGGCTGATGACGGCCCGTACTTCCTCGTCGGAGCCGGCCATCGCCAGGTCGCCGCGGTGTCCCGGGGTGAGAGCCAGGGCGACCATCCACACGCCCGCCAGCGCCAGTGCCACCGCGGCCCAGGACGGGGTGGTCGCGGGACCGTGGTGGGTGAGCCATTCGGCCGCCCGGGCCCGCCACTGCGCGGGCCTTCGCCCCTGGAGGTGCGCGGCGGCCAGATCCCGCAGCAGTCCGGCGGATCCGCCCAGGGCCAGGGCTGCCAGAGCGGCGACCGGCAGGCGCCTCTCGGACCATGTGCGTCGACGCGTACCTCCAGGACCGGGTACGGCGGGCGTGTCCTCGGCGGCGGGCATCGTGCCACGGCCGGCCGTCGTGAGCTTGCGGACACGGATGCGCGGGGGCGGTACCTGCAGCCCCGTCAGGCGGGTGGTGCGCTCGGCGACGTGGTCCTGAACGGTCCGGGCCGCATCGCCCGCCGGTCCGCCGTAACCGAGCACGAGGTCCACGCGGGCCTGCGCCGACCGTCCGCGCACCGACGCGGTCCCTCTCGCCACCCGGCCGCCGAAGACGGTGACCGTTTCCCGTGCGGCCTGCTCCGCGATCTTGCGCACCACCCGGTCGGCGATCGTGGTCGTGCCCCGCTCCCTCACAGCCCGCCCCGGTCCCGGGAGGCCAGCAGCTCGCGCAGGTCGCCGCCGTGCTCCAGGAACCGGCCCGCCACGAACCCGGCCGTCCCGAGGGCGGCGACCAGGAGGAAGGCACCGAAACCACCGAACCAGCCGGCGAACCCCAGCGCCATGCCCACCACGAGTCCCAGCACGTCTCTGCTCATCGTCTGACCCTTCACGAGATACCGAATCCAGGAGGCCGGACAAGCTCACTCCACGCGTGCGTCGGCCTGGCTCGCGGGCTCGTCGTCCTGGGGAAGGTGGACGTCGTTGACGGCGACGTTGACCTCGACGACCTCCAGGCCGGTGATGCGCTCCACCGCCGCGATCACGTTCTCGCGCACGTCGCGGGCGATGTCGGCGATCGGGACTCCGTACTCGACGACGAGTTCGACGTCGATGGCCGTCTGGCGTTCGCCGACCTCGACCTTGATCCCGCGCCCGATGTTGGGGCGGCCGACGGGCACGCGGTCGCGTACGGCGCCCAGGGTGCGGGACAGGCCACCGCCCATGTCGTGGACGCCGGGGATCTCACGGGCGGCGATGCCCGCGATCTTGACCACGACGACATCGGCGATGGACGTCTTGCCGCGCGTGGAAGCCGGCTCCGACACCCCGCTCTGCCCCGCGCTGAGCATCGTGGTGGGCGTGCTCCTACGGGCGGCCGGGGCGGTGGCCGGGGTCAGTTCCTGGGTGCTCATCGTCGTGCTCCTCCGAAGACGGCGGCGTGGAAAGTGCGGTGCCTACGTTCGACACGGGCCGCGGCAGTCCTGTGACGCACCGGTTCCGAATCATGCGGCCAGACGGATTGCTCCGCGGTCTTCCCGTCACGGAAGGGGGGCCCGCGGTGTCCAACGAGGTGAACGCGAGAGGAGCCGGTGCGTGGCGGCTGAGCGGGACCAAGGACCACAGAGTCCGACGGCGGCGGGAGGACCCGATGACCGAATCCTTGCCGTCCGGGCGGGAGAAGGGGACGAGGAGGCCTTCGAGACCCTGGTCCGCGGACACGGCCCCGGCATGCTCCGGCTGGCGACCCAGATCCTGGGCAACAGGGCCGAAGCCGAGGACGCCGTCCAGGAGGCCTTCGTGAGCGCGTGGCGCAAACTCCCGGAGTTCCGCGGAGAGGCCGGGTTCGGGACCTGGCTGCACAGGATCGTCACCAACCGCTGCCTGAACGCACTGCGCGCCAGGAGGCCCGCCACCGACATCGACGAACTCCCCGAGCAGGCCGCACCCGAACACCAGAGCTCGCCCGAGCGCGCCGCGGAGTCCCAGGCCGCCGTGCGCGCACTGGGCGACGCGATGGCCGTCCTGTCCCCGGAACAGCGCGCCTGCTGGGTCCTGCGGGAGATCGAGACAATGCCGTACGAGACGATCGCGGAGGTGGTCGGCATCAGTCAGGAAGCCGTACGGGCCAGGGTGTTCCGAGCACGGCGCTGTCTGACGGAGGCGATGGTCGCATGGCGGTGAACGAACCCCACGTGCCACAGCAGGGACCGGGGGCGGCCGGCGACGGGTTCCTGCCCTGCGGCCGGGACCTCGCGGCCCTGTGGGACCAGCAGGACCAGATCCGGCAGGGGACGGCCCCGCGGCCCGCCGACCCGCACACCGCGGACTGCGGTCACTGCGGCGCCGCGCTGGAGGACTTCGCACGCCTCCGCGAAGCGGTCGCGCGCGACCGGCAGGACACCGGTGCGGACTGGGAAGCCGGCGCGGCCCGGCTCACCGCGAGCATCATGGACGTCGTACGCCTGGAACTGCGCCCCGGCCACACGCTCGCCCTGGGTGAGGCCGACGAGGACGCCTGGATCCACGAAGCCGTCGCCGCCCGTGCCTTCCGGACGGCAGCCGAGCGGGTCCCCGGAGTCCGCGCGGGCAGCTGCCGCATCAGCCCGGAACCCTCCACCCGCCCCGGGACCCGGACGCCGGCGCGGATCCGCATCGAGGTCACGGTCGGCATGACCCGCGACCTGCGAGCGGCGGCGGAAGAAGTCCGGCTGGAGATCGCGGCCGCCTCCGCACACGAGCTCGGAATGCCCGTGGCGTCCGTCGACGTCACCGTCACCGACCTCCACCACGAAAGCGGCGACAACAGCGGCGACAAGGAGCCCCGATGACCGCGGCCCGGCACGGCGACCGAACCCACACGGAGATCGGCGAGGCAGTCCTGGGCGTGCGGGGTGTCGCCTTCCTCAAGCCCGCCCTGGGCGACCTCCTGCGGGCTGCGGCGGTCTCCGGAGCGGGGCGCCGCCCTCCGCTCGCCGCGCCCCGCCGCGCCGCGGGCATCCGCATCACCCCTTCCGGCAAGGAAGGCGGACCGGCCGTCGAGGTCCACGTCGTCCTGTTGCGCGGGCACCGGGCGCTGGACGTGACCCGGGCGATCCGTGCCACGGTCCGGAGCGTGTACCCCTCCTCGCGGACGATCCCGGTCCACGTCACCGTGACCGGGATCGTCTGAACACGGCCGGCCCGTCAGCCGGCCCAGCCCGGTAGCCAGGTGTCCAGGAGCACCAGCATCAGCACCCACCCCCCGAGCGCCACGGCCACCGCACCCACTCGGGGCGCCCAGCCGGCGTGCGGCGCAGTGGCCACCCCTCGCGCACGGATCTCCACCGCACCCGCCGGTGCCGGCCGTGCCGCCGCGCCCGACAGCACGGGCCGGGCTTCAGGTGCGGCGGATGCCGCCGCGTCCCGGGGAGCGGGCGAAGGAGCACCAGAGGGCTCCGGGCTGCGACTGGCCGGCAGAACCGGGGTGCGGGGCCGGATGTCGGCGCGTTGGGCAAGGCCCTGGAGGAAGCGGCGGTACGCCTCGCGGCGCGGGCCCCTGGGCTCGCTGCGCCCGGCCTCCCACGAGCGGACCGTGGCCGCCCGTACGCCGAAGGCCACCGCTACCTGCTGGGGCGTCAGATCCCACATTTCGCGGAGCCCGCGGCGTTCACTCGGAGCGGGGAGGGAAGGGCGGGCAGTGGCTCGGGTCGACTGCCGGGACAGCGTGTGCGAAGACGTCATACCGGTAGGACAATCCGTCCGCAGCTCCGTTACGGGTGCGGATCCGAGATCACCCGTTCGTCGGATCGGAGGGGGCGGCCGGTGGGCGCTCAGCGGCGCACGAGGGCGAGATCGGCGGCTACACGGCGCAGCAGTACGACACCGAGCGGACCGCGGCCCGAGACCGCATGGTCATCGTCCCCGTCGTCCTCGGCATCATCCTGCTCATCCTCGTCCTGCTCCTGCGGTCCCTGCTCATCCCGGTGCTGCTCGTGGCCACCGTCGCGCTGAACTTCCTCGCCACCCTGGGAGTGTCCGCACTCGTCTTCCGGCATCTGCTGGGCTTCAGCGGCACCGACGCCTCCGTCCCCTCTACGGATTCGTCTTCCTGGTGGCGCTCGGCGTCGACTACAACATCTTTCTGATGTCCCGCGTCAGGGAGGAGTCCCTCGTCCACGGCGTCCACCAAGGCGTGCTGCGCGGGCTGACCTCGACTGGCGGTGTCATCACCTCGGCCGGTGTGGTCCTCGCGGCCACCTTCGCCGCGCTCATGGTCATCCCCCTCGCCTTCCTCGTACAGATCGCCTTCATCGTCGCCTTCGGTGTCCTCCTGGACACCCTCGTCGTACGGTCCCTCCTGGTTCCGGCACTGGTGCTCGACATCGGCCCGCGCAGCTGGTGGCCCAGCACGTTGGCCCGCGGACCGCAGCCGGACCCAGCCGGGTCTCGCCGGCCGCATCCGACGCGGGACCGGAGAGCGAAGAGCTGGTGAAGCGCTCTGCGTGTCGACAGTCCTGACGGCGGTAGAAGGAGCGAGGAACAGTGATCACAGTGGAACGCAACGTCCTCGTCGGCATTCCGCTCGACGAGCTCGTCGCCTACCTGGCGGACTTCGGTCATGCCCAGGACTGGGACCCGGGCACGGTCCGGTGTGTGCGGATCGACGAAGGACCGCTCCGGCCGGGTGCCACCTGGCACAACACCTCCCGCTTTCGCGGGCGCACCACGCATCTGGTGTACCGCCTGGAGTCCGGGGAGTCGCACCAGCTCGTCTTCACCGGTGCGAACAAGACCGTAGAGGCCAGGGACGTCATGCGGTTCGAGTCGCGGTCGGCGGCCGTCACCCGGCTGACCTACACCGCTTCCCTGCGGTTCAAGGGCCTCGCGAGACTCGCCGAACCCTTCCTGCGGTCAGAGTTCGAGGTGCTCGCCGACAAGGTCGCGGAGCGACTGCCGTCCGCGGCCCGACGCCACCTCGCATGAGTTCAGTGCATTGGCTGTTCGGGGATCAGCTCGGCCCGCACTTCACCGCGACCGCCGGGGGCGGGACGCCGAGGAACGTCCAGTGGCTGCTGATCGAGTCTCTCGCCGTTCTGCGGCGGCGCCGGTTCCACCGGGCCAAGGCCCATCTGGTGCTCAGCGCCATGCGCCACCGGGCGGCAGATCTGGGTGAGCGAGCCCAGTACGTCACGGCGGAGACCTACCGGGAAGGGCTGTTGCGGACCGTCGGTGACGCACCCGTCTCCGTCCACCACCCCACGTCCCGTGCCGCCCTCGCGCTGGTGACGTCGCTGCCGCAGGTCACCGTGCACCCGGCCCGCGGCTTCCTGGTCGGACACCGGGAGTTCGCCGACTGGGCCGCGCGCCAGCAGGGCCGGCGGCTTCTGCAGGAGAACCTGTACCAGCACACCCGGCGCACCCACGACATCCTGATGGAAGGAGACGGGCCGGCGGGCGGACGGTGGAACCTGGACCACGACAACCGCGAGCCACCGCCCCGCGGCCGCACCACGCTCGGTGCGCCGCCTGCGTACCGGCCCCGTGAGGACGAGATCGACGAAGGGGTCCGGCACGACCTGGACCGCTGGGAACGGGAGAAGGGCATCACCTTCGTGGGGCGCGACGGCCCCCGTCTCTTTCCCGCGAGCCGCCGCGAGGCACTGGCCGCGCTCGACCACTTCATCAGCCACCGGCTCGCCGACTTCGGCGCGCACGAGGACGCCATGCTGGCCGCCGACCCCGTGATGAGCCACAGCCTGCTGTCCTCCTCCCTCAACCTCGGCCTCCTCGACCCGTGGGAGTGCGTGAGCCGGGCCGAGCAGGCCTACCGGGCCGGGCTCGTACCGCTCAACAGCGCCGAAGGCTTCATCCGGCAGGTCTGCGGCTGGCGCGAGTACGTGTGGAACCTCTACTGGCACCTCGGCGAGGACTACCGCAACCGCAACGAGCTGCGCCACACCACACCCGTCCCGACATGGTTCGCCGAACTGGACGCGGACGCCGTGGGGGCCCGCTGCCTTTCCACGGTGCTGGCGCAGGTACGGGACACGGGGTGGACGCACCACATCCCCCGCTTGATGGTCCTCGGCAGCCACGCCCTGCAGCGGGGCTGGGATCCGGCGCAGGTGACGGACTGGTTCCACCGGAGCTTCGTGGACGGCTACGACTGGGTGATGCTGCCCAATGTGGTGGGCATGTCCCAGTACGCGGACGGCGGGCTGATGACCACCAAGCCCTACACCTCGGGCGGCGCCTACATCCACCGGATGAGCGACCTGTGCGAGGGCTGCCGGTACCGCCCCACGGACCGCAGCGGCGAACGGGCCTGTCCCTACACCGTCGGCTACTGGTCCTTCCTCGATCGGCATCGCGCACGGCTGGAGGGCAATCCCCGCATGGCCCGAGCGGTGAAGGGCCTGGACCGGCTCGGCGACGTCGAGCAGGTCACCCGGGCACACCGCGCCGCCGGCGACACACCACCCTGAGTTCGTGCACCGTCCGGCGATGGGCAGTGCCCCCGGGCCTGGTTACCCGCGCAGGTCGGCCAGGACCTCTCGGGCGGCGCGTGTGCCGGAGGCCAGAGCGCCTTGGAGGGAGCCGGTCGCCCGGTGGTCGCCGCACACGTACCGGTGCGGGGCGAAGCGGGTGGTCCGGGAGAGCGGCAGCGGCGCGGGCATCGCCGGGAGGGCGTCGTGGACGGTCGTACGGTGGACGGGTTCCCACGTCTCGGTGTCCGTGGCGTACACCTCGGACAGGGCCGCGCGGATGGCCAGTTCGTCCGCGGGTCCGGGCGTTCCGAGAACCGATGTCGACACCAGAGCCCGACCGTCCTGGGAATAGCCGGCATGAACCTCGGTGAGGACGCAGGTGTTCAGGAAGCGGCGCTCGGTGTCGATGAGCAGGGTGGGCTCCGTCAACGGCGAGCGCTCAGCGGCGTGATAAAGGGTCGTGACCGTCCGGCCGCGGGGTACGGGCAGCCCGGGAAGGAGCCGGGCGGCAACAGCGTGTCCCGTGGCGACGACGACCGCGCGTGCGGGCAGCTCGCCGGAGCCGGCCAGCGACACGCCTTCTGCGGTGAGCGCGGTGACCGGGGTGTCGGTGTGCAGTACGCCGTCGGGGAGGCGTGCGGCCAGCTGGGCCGGTACGGCGCCGATTCCGCCGGCCGGCAAACACACGGTGCCACGCAGGAGCGTCCGCCAGACGAAGTGGAAGAACCTGGCCGAGGTCTCGAGCTGGTCCTCGAGGAAGACGCCGGACAGGAAGGGCCTGAAGAACGTCTCCACGAAGCGGGGCGAGAGCCCGGCAGCGGACAGCGCGGTGAGCGTAGTGGTGTCGGGACGGGCACGCAGGCGCGCCGGGGGTGTGAGCACGTCGCGGGCGGACAGCACGGAGAGGGCGGCGAGGTCCCGGCCCGAGGCGAGCCGGCCCGGGAGGAGGTCACCGCTGTCCTGGAGACGGCGGGTGGGGTCGGTGAACCGCAGCCGCCCTTCGGGGGTGTGCAGCAGGACCCCGGGAGTGAACGGCCGCAGGCGCAGGGAACGCAGGTCGAGGCGACGCTTGACCTGCGGATAGGCGGTGTTGAGGACCTGGAATCCCCGATCAAGGGTGAATCCATGGATCCGGTCGGTGCGCATCCGGCCACCTACGGCGTCGGAAGCCTCGAGCAGGCGGACCCGCAGCCCCGCGGCGACGAGGTCCGTCGCACATGCCAGCCCCGCGGCCCCCGCTCCGACGACGACCACTTCCGGGACCGGTCCGTCCCTCATCGACATCGCCGACGTCCTCTCGTGCGGGCATGGTGCGGGACTCGGAACGGTACGCGAGCCACGACTGCGAACCGGCAGAGGCGCGCGCGGACGAAGCCGACGGTCCGGCGACCCGGCGGAACAGCAGTGAGCCGCGTCGTCCGCGGAGCGGGTTCGCACTCAGCCGGTGGCGGGGGCCGCGGGCCGGGTGAGCTGCTCGAGGTAGGCGGGCAGGGGCACGCCCGGGGTGATGTCCTGCGCGGGGACCGGTGTGCCGCAGGTCCGGAGCAGCGGGATCCGGCCCGACCAGTGGGGGAGGCCCGCGTCCCGGGGTTCGTCGTCGGGGACCGGCCCAGGATCAGTCCGTCCAGGTGCGTGACGGTCACGCAGACGTGCAGGCCGCCGGCGTCCCCCTCGGGCCGGCCCGCGGCGGCCTCGGCCTGGCGCATCGGCCGGGAGTCCACCGAGCCGTGCAGCGCATCCGGCCGGGGATCGTCCGCTCGGTCGGCGCGTACGAGCCCGTGGGGGCGGCGGGACGGGCGGGTGTGCTGCTCACGGAACCTCCGTATGTGTGCCGGTTCGCCTCTTTCCGCCAGTAGAGCGCATGGCAAGGTAGCCCCATGATCAGACACCCCACCGGCCCGGTTGAGTGGCAGGACGCGGCCCAGGTCCACGGAGACCTCCGCGCGGCGAAGGAGCTCGTCTACGACCCCTGCGGGTTCGCCTGCTCGCGGCCGGTTCCCGAGGCCGAGGGCGCCGAGTACGCCGCCCACGCCTTCACGCTCGACGGACTCGCCGTCCAGTTCCGCGTGGCCAGGACGACACCCACCAGGACGGGGCAGTTCGTCACCGTGTGGAAGAGGTCCCCGGACGGGCCCATCCAGCCCTTCGACGTGGCCGACGCCGTCGACCTCTTCGTCGTCAGCTCCCGCGGCCGCGGCCACGGGGAGTTCGGGCAGTTCGTCCTGCCCAAGGACGTGCTCCGCCGGTACGGGGTCCTCTCGGTGAACGGCTCCGGCGGCAAGCGGGCCTTCCGCGTCCACCCGCCCTGGGTGAGCACCGCCAGCCGGTCGGCCGCCGCCGCGCAGGCCTGGCAGCTCGACCACTTCCTGCACCTTCCGGGGGACCCGCCCGTCGATCCGGTCCGCGCCCGCGCCCTCCACGGACCGGGGGTCGCCGGGCATTGCCCGGGTGGCGGGGGTGGGTGAAGATCGGGGCGCCGGAATCTTCTTCCTCAGGAGGGGTGCGTGTCCGAAGTAAAGGCCGAACTCGACCAGCTGATGCGGCTGTTCCTAGGCGCCTTCACCAACGCCGACGGCGCGCGGCCGGATCTGGGCGCCGTCCGTGAGGTGTTCATCCCCCAGGGGATCATCATAAAGAACGTCGGGGCCGAGCCCGTGATCTACGACCTCGACGGTTTCATCGAGCCGCGGGAGAAGATCCTCACCGACGGGACGCTGACGGAGTTCCGGGAGTGGGAGGTCGCCGAGCGGACCGAGATCTTCGGTTCGATCGCGCACCGGTTCAGCGAGTACCGCAAGTCCGGATACCTCGACGGAGCGTGGTTCGAGGGCACCGGCCACAAGACCACGCAGTACGTCCGGACCCCCGACGGCTGGCGGATGAGCGCGATGGCCTGGGACGACGTCGCCCCGTAGGGCCGCGGCCCCGTAGGACCGCGGCCCCGCCGGACCTACGCGACCGGCTGCTGCTGGGTCACGCAGTGGATGCCACCGCCGCCCGCGCCGAGGCTGTCGGTGTTCAGCTGTACGACGACCCGGCCGGGGAAGAGCTGCTGGAGGGTGGCCTTGGCCGCGGCGTCGGCCCGGGTGTCACCGAACTGCGAGGAGATCACCGCACCGTTGCACACGTAGTAATTGGCGTACGAGGCCACGAAGTCGGCGCTCGTGGAGCGGATCTTGTCGTAGTCGGGGCCCTGGAGCTTGGTGACCGCGATCGGGCCGCCCTGGGCGCTGGTGGAGGTGGACAGGATCTGGTACTGCTCGCGCGCGTCCTTGGCCCAGATGTCGTTGTCGGTCGCGAGCGGCATCTGGACCAGGGCCCTGCCCGCTTCGAGGAACCGGGACGTGGCGTCGACGTGGTCGTCGGTGATGTCCTGGCCGGAGATGCCCTTGAACCAGATCACCTTGGACGCGCCGTAGGCGGCGCACATGCCCGCCTCCAGCTGCGCCTGGCTCTTGTTGGGGTTGCGGTTGGAGTTGATGAGGGAGCTGCGCGTGGCCATGAGCGTGCCGGCGCCGTCCGTCTCCACCGAGCCGCCCTCGCCGACGAACGAGGTGGTGCTGAACGCCACCCCGGCGTAGGCGGCGACACGGCCCGCCACCAGGGCGTCCTTGGCGTGGCTCTGCTTGTTGCCCCAGCCGTTGAAGTTGGTGCCGAACGCGTCCAGGCCGCCCGCCCCGTTGGTGCGGAACACCGGGCCGGTGTCACGGATCCAGCAGTCGTCGACGGGGATCGAGCTGATGACGGTGACCGACGTCCCGCAGGCGCTCTTCGCCTTGGAGAGGCTCGCGGGGTTGGCGAGCATCACGACCGGTTCGTACTTCGCAATGGTCTTCGCGATGAGTGCGATGTTGGCCTGAACCCCCGCGAGCTTGTTGCCCCAGATGGAGGTCCGGTCGGGCCACGCCATCCAGGTCCGGGTGTGCCGGACGGTCTCGCACGGTACGGCGAAGGCCCCGGCGGCAGCGGCCGACGGCCGGCCGGCCGCGAAGGCCTGCCCGCCCACCGACGCCAGTGCGGCGCCCGCGGCGGTGAGGCCCGCCGCGGCCAGGAACCCTCGTCTGTCCAGCTTCCCTACTACGTGCTCGTTCATCTCTGATCTCCGATCAGTCTTGCCTGGATGGGTGATGAACCGCTGGGTGATGAACCGTCGGGCCGTGGGAACCGCCGTCCCCACGGCCCCCTTACAGCGCGCGACGTGCGGCGGCGATCCCCCGGGGGTCCCACCCCGGGCGGGGTACGGACTCCAGGAGCAGGCGCGTATAAGGGTGTTGGGGGTCGGCGAGGACCTCCTGTGTCGGGCCCGACTCGACGATCCGGCCGCTCCGCATGACGATCACGTCATCGGTCACGCAGCGCACGACGCCGAGGTCATGGGTGATGAACAGGTAGCCGATGCCGGTCTGTTCGCGGATGTCGAAGAGCAGGTTCAGGATCTGGGCCTGCACCGAGACGTCCAGGGCGGCCACCGCTTCGTCGAGGACGAGGACGGCCGGCTCGACCGCCAGCGCACGGGCGATGGCCACGCGCTGGCGCTGCCCTCCCGACAGCTGCCGGGGCAGTGCGTCCGCCTCGCGGGAACCGAGGCCGACCTGGTCGAGCAGTTCGGTGATCCGGCGCGCGTGGTCGGTGCCGGGGAAGTGCAGGGCGAGGGTCTCCCGCAGGGCCGCGCCCACGGAGGTGCGCGGGTCCAGGGACAGGAAGGGGTCCTGGAAGACCATCTGGACCTCACGGGCCCGGGCGAGCCGCCGCGTCTTGCCGCGCGCGTGGTCGCCCCGGTCGCGGCCGTGGATCAACACCCGCCCCTCGTCCGCGTGTTCCAGGCCGACCACGATGCGGGCCGTGGTCGTCTTGCCCGAGCCGGACTCGCCGACGATGCCCAGGGAGCCGCCCTCGGCCAGCCGGAACGACACGTCGTCCACGGCCCGGACGCTTCCGTAGGTCCGGTGCAGGCCCAGGACCTCCAGGACGGTCTTGGTCGCGGCGGCGGTGGTGCCGGCGCTCGTGCCAGTGGCGGTCATCATGGGTGGAGTTCCTTCCGCTGGGTCCCCGTCCGTTCCGGTTCCCGTCCCCGCTCCTGCTCGGCGATCAGCTCGCCGTGGTGGCAGGAGGCGAGCCGGTGCTCTTCGCCGGCCACCGGGAGCAGGGCCGGCGCCTCCCGGGTGCAGATGTCGGTCGCGAGCGCGCAGCGCGCGGCGAAGGGGCATCCGCTCAGCTCCTCCCGCAGGCTCGGCGGCCGCCCCTCGATCGCGGCGAGCCGCCCGCGGGGCGCGTCGAGGCGCGGGGTGGAGTTCAGCAGGGCCGCCGTGTACGGGTGCCGGGGCCGGGCGAACAGCTCGGCGGCCGGGCCCGATTCCACGATCCGGCCCGCGTACATCACGTACACCCGGTCGCTGATCGCGGCGGCGAGGCCGAGGTCGTGCGTGACGAACAGCAGCCCCGTTCCGAAGCGTTCGCGCAGCTCGCCGAGGAGCCCGATCACCTCGGCCTGGGTGCTGACGTCCAGTGCGGTGGTGGGTTCGTCGGCGAGGATCAGGGCGGGATCGCCCATCAGCGCGGCCGCGATCACGACCCGCTGCAGCATGCCGCCGGACAGCTGTCCGGGGTACTTGCGCAGCGCCCCCGCCGTGAGGCCGACGGCCTCCAGCATGGCCACCGCCCGGTCCTCGGCGGCCGCCTTGGACGCCTTGGCGTTCAGCCGCAGGCTCTCGGTGAGGAAGTCGCCGACCCGGCGCATCGGATTGACCGCCGCCCGGGGGTCCTGGAAGATCATGGCCGCCGTGCTGGTGCGCAGCACCCGCAACTGGCCCGGCGACATGGTGAGCACGTCGTCCCCGGCCACCCGCACCTCGCCTTCGGTACGGGCCCCTTCGGGGAGCAGTCCCAGCACGCTGCGCGAGGTCAGGCTCTTGCCCGAACCTGACTCGCCGACCAGGGCCACGGTCTCCCGTGGGCCGACGGCGAGCCCGACGCCGTCGAGGACGGGCCGGACGGCCCCCGGCAGGTGCAGCCGCAGGCCCTCGATCTCAAGGGTGTTGATCTGGCTCATCGCGCCCTCCTGGCTACCTTGTCGGCCCAGGCCTCGCCGACGACGTTGAAGGCGACCACGGTCAGCATGATGGCCACGCACGGCACGATCGCGGAGAGCGGATAGCCGGCCTGGATGGCTGCGTTGCCGTCGAAGACCATGCGGCCCCAGTCGGGGGTCAGGGCCGGTACGCCCAGCCCGAGGAAGGCGAGGCCGGCCAGGTCGATCAGGGCGTAGCCGAAGTTGATCGCGGACTGCGCGAGGACGACGGGCATGACGGCGGGGACCACGTGGCGCAGGCAGATCTGCGCCCCGGAGTGTCCTTGCACCTGGTACGCCTCCACGTACGCGCGGGCGCGCTCGGCCAGCACGAGGGAGCGGGTCAGCCGGCTGACGTAGGGCAGGTAGGCGATGGCCAGGGCAATGACGGGGGCCAGCAGGCCCTCGCCGTAGACCGAGACGATCAGGATGGCCAGCAGCATGCCGGGGAAGGCGAAGACCAGCTCGGTGCTGCGGGAGAGCACCGAGTCCAGCCAGCCGCCCCGCCAGGCGGCGGCGGTGCCGATCGCCACGCCGGCCACGGTGGAGAAGGTGACCACGCCGAGCGGGCCGAGGAGCGAGGTGTGGGCGCCCAGGACCAGCCGGGAGAAGGTGTCGCGCCCGGAGGCGTCGACGCCCAGGAGGTGATCGGCCGAAGGGCCCGCGAGGGCGTTGGCCAGGTCGACGGAGTTGGGATCGTAGGGCGCGATCCAGGGGGCGAGCACCGCGACGAGCACGACGAAGGCGACGAAGCCCGTACAGAACAGGGAGAGGGGGGCGCGGGGAGTCCGGAGCCGGGCGAGGCCCGGCCGGCGCACCAGGACGGAGCTCACGAGGCCTTCTTCGCGGGGCCGAGGGTGACCCGGGGGTCGACCAGTGGATGGAGCAGGTCGACGACGAGGTTCACCGTCATGAACAGCGCGACCATGATGAGGGAGATGGCCTGCACGGTGGGGAAGTCCTTGGTGGTGGTGGAGAGTTCGAGGAGCTGCCCGATGCCGCCCACGCTGAACGCGGACTCCACCAGGATGGTGCAGACCAGCAGGGTGGAGACGATGAGGCCGCCGGTGGTGAGCACGGTGCCCAGCGAGTTGCGGAAGACGTGGCGCCGGATGACCTGGCGCGCGGACACGCCGCGGCTGCGGGCGACCGTGACGTGCTCCTGGCCGAGGACCTCCAGCATCGAGGCCCGGGTGACGCGGGCGAGCATGCCGATCAGGTAGAGGGCCAGCGCGATGGCGGGCAGCGTCAGGTGCCACAGCATCGAGGCGAACCCTTCGCCGGCCCCGCCGGTGGGGAACCAGCCCAGCCGTACCGCGAACAGGCCCTGCAGCAGGACCGCCGCGACGAACGACGGGGTGCCGATGGCGACGGTGGTCGTCACCAGGATCGTGGAGTCGGCCTTCCCGCCGCGGACGGCGCCGACCCAGCCCAGGAGCAGCCCGAACACGAGGACCAGGGCGAGCGCCATCGAGATCAGCATCAGGGTGTTGGGCAGCCGGTCCGCGAGCAGCCGCGACACGTCGGTGCGGTAGGTGATCGAGCGGCCGAAGTCGCCCTGCACCACCTGGCCGAGCCAGTTCAGGTACCGCACCGCGAAGGGGTCGTCCAGGTGGTAGTGCTCGTTGATCGCCTGCAGTGCCTCCTGGGAGGCCGAGCGGCCGCCCAGGAGGAAGCTCGCCGGATTGCCCGGAGCCAGGTACAGAGCGCCGAAGATCACGAAGGAGGCGCCGAGCAGGGTGGCGGCCATTTCGGCCAGCCGCCGTACGGCGAAGCGCAGGAAACTCATCGCGCGGCCGCCCCGACGTCTGCGGCCCACGGGTAGTAGAGGTAGGAGATGGTGGTCGGGGCGCCGGTGATCCGCTTGTTCAGGAAGACCGCGGTCGGCCATTCGGCGACCGGGATCCACAGGACCTGGTCGGAGGCCTTCTTCTGGAGTTCGGCGGCCGCCGAGAAGCGCTTGGCCGGGTCGTACTCGGCGCGGGCCTTGTCGGCCAGGGCGTCGTAGGACTCGTCGCTGTAGCCGGCGTAGTTCTGGTAGGCCCCGGTCTGGAAGTTGCTCAGCATGTCCATCGGGTCGGTGATGGAGTCGTAGTACGTCTCCGGGAACATGTCGATGCCCTCGCGCGCGGCGGGATCGGTGAACAGCGAGGTGAAGGCGTTGGGGGCGATGGTCTTCAGCTGGATCTTCAGGCCGATCCTGGTGCCGGCGTCCTGGATCGCGGTGGCCAGCACCGAGACGTCCTGGCCGATGGAACTGGTGGCCACGGTCAGGGTCTTGCCGGTGGCGCCGGCCTCCTCGATCATCCGCTTGGCCGCCTCGATGTTCTGATCGGGGGAGGGCAGGGTGTCGAAGGCGGACGCGCGGACGGCGGCGGGCGCGCCGGCCCAGATCGCCTTGGTGGTCAGCGCGCTGGTGACGGTGCCCGCGCCGCCCAGGCCCGCCTTGACGAAGCCGCGGCGGTCCAGGGCCAGGGACAGGGCCCGGCGGACGCGGACGTCACCGAGCGCGCCCTTCATGCTCGTCACGTTGACGTTGACGGTGCTGAGGCCCTCGCCGAAGTAGAGCGTGCCGGCGCCGCTCGCGCGCAGCCGGTCGTAGCTCTCGGTGGGGATCAGGTAGCCGCCGTCGGCCTCGCCGCTCAGCAGGGCGTTCGTACGGGCGTTGGGGTCGGTGAGGAAGGTGAAGACCGCCTTCGCGGACTTGGCCTTGGTGCCCCAGTAGCCGTCGAAGCGCTGGAGCTCGATCGACTGGCCCTTGTTCCAGGTGCCCAGCTTGAAGGGGCCGGTGCAGTCCAGGCTGCCGGAGGTGCCGTAGTCCTCGCCCGCCTTCTCGACCCCGGCCTTGGAGGCCACGACGCCGGCGGCGGTCGCCATGTACTGGGGGAACTGCGAGTCGGGCTGCTTCAGCTTGACGGTCACCTGGAGCGGGCCGGTCTTGGTGACGGTCTCGACGTTGGAGAAGTTGCTGTTCCAGGCGGCCCCGTTCTCCGGGTCCAGCTGCCGGCCCAGGCTGAAGACCACGTCGTCGGCGGTCATCGTGCCGCCGTCGTGGAAGCGCACGCCCGCGCGCAGGTCGTAGACCCAGGTCAGGTCATTGGGCTGGGTGGCCTTCTCGGCGAGCCCCGGAGCCATGGTGAGCTGCGGGGTCCACCGCATCAGGCTTTCGCAGACGTTCGACAGGATCGTGTTGGCCGGGTAGTCGAAGGCCGAGATGTAGTCCAGCGTCGGCGGTTCCGCGTACACGGCCCAGGTGAACGAGTCGATCCCGCCCGCGGCGGCGGGGGTGCCGGCGGACAGCTTGAAGGCCGTTTCCTTCCCGCTCCCGCCGCCCTTGGGCGGGCCGGAACAGGCGGCGACCAGACCGAGGGCGGCCAGTGCGGCGACGGGCGGCGCGTACCGGCGGAGGGCGGACGGGCGGCCGGCGGAGACGGGACCGGTGGCGGCGGGAACGGTGGCCGCTTCGTCGGCGGCGGTGTGGCCGCCGGACCTGGCGGCTCTGGACCAGGGAAGGGATCTGGACATCGGTGCTCTCTCTTCCATGCGGGGCGGGGAGGTACGGGCAGGCGGCGAGCGGGTCGAGGAGGGGAGGCTCGGGAGCGGGCCGCCGGCCCGGGCACGGCGAAGGGGGCGAGCCGGTCAGACGGTGCGGCCGGCCGCGGGGATCTGCTGGGTGATGCAGTGCACGCCGCCACCGCCGTACGCGATCACGCGCGAGCGGACTCCGACGACCTTGCGGCCGGGCAGCGCGGACGCGATGACGGCGAGCGCGCCCTCGTCCTCGCTGGTGCCGGCGACCGGGACGACGACCCCGCCGTTGGCGATGTAGAAGTTCAGGTAACCGACCTCGGTCTCCTTGCCGTCGACCTCGACGAGGTTGCTCTGCGGCAGGTCGATGATCGTGAAGGGGCGGCCCGCGGCGTCGGTGGACCCCTCCAGGACGGCGCGGTTGACGCGCATGCGCTCGAAGTCGGGGTGCGCGGGGTCGCTCGGGAGCTGGACGACGACGGTGGCGGGGGCGACGAAGGCGCAGACGCCGTCGACGTGCCCGTCGGTCTCGGTGTCCAGCAGACCGCCGTACGGCAGCCAGATCACCTTGGTGACACCGAGGCGGGCGATCAGCTCGGCCTCGATCTCCGCCTTGGTCATGTCCGGGTTGCGGTTCGGGTGCAGCAGGCACTGCTCGGTGGTGATCAGCGTGCCCTCGCCGTCGACCGTGATCGCGCCGCCTTCGAGGATCATCCGGGAGTCGACGCGGTCCACCTCCAGATGCGCCAGCAGGGCCGCGGCGATCTTGTCGTCGGTGTCGTAGGGGAAGTGCTTGCCGCCCCAGGCGTTGAAGCGGAAGTCCACGCCCGCCCGCCGGCCGTCCTCTCCGAGCACGAAGATCGGCCCGGAATCCCGGAACCAGGAGTCGTCGATCGGGAGCTCGATCACCTCGACGCCCTCGCCGCACAGCGCGCGGGCCTCGTCACCGCTGCCGGGCAGGGCGACCATGGTGACCGGTTCGAAGGCGGCGATCGCGTTGGCCACGTGGGCGTACTCGACCTTCACCTCGTCGAAGACCTCGCCCCACAGCTCCTGCCGGGTCGGCCACGCCATCAGGCAACCCTCGTGGTCCGTCCACTCGGCCGGCATACGGAAAGTCGTCATGATCCACTCCTGTTTGAAAATTCAGTCAGTATTCGTAAGAGGTGCCCGCATCCTCCAACGAACTGAAAATTCAGTCAATGGTTCTGGCCAAGCTGATGCGGAATCGGTCACGCTGCGTATCGAACGCGGTGCGGGAGGGGCCCTGAATCGGCATGATCACGGCGGAACCACCGGAAACGGGTGCCTGATGTTACGGTCAGGAAAAGCCCCAGGTGACGGAGTCGACGGGTAGAGTGACCCTTCGTGTCAGACCGTCGAACGGAAATACTCAGAGCCGCCACGCGAGTGATCGCGCGACGCGGCGTGCGCGGGCTCCGGGTGGGGGAGCTCGCCGCCGAAGCGGGCGTGTCCACCTCGCTGATCTACTACCACTTCACCGACCGCGCCGGGATCCTGCGCCGCACGCTGGAGTTCATCAGCGACCGCGCCGATCGCTACACGGCCGAACGCGAGGACGGCTCGGACGATCCGGAGAGCCCCCGCGACGAACTGAAGCGGACCCTGCTCCTCGAACTCCAGGAGACCCCGGAGGTACGGGAGAACAGCACCGCCTGGGGCGAGCTGAGGGCCAGCGCCGTTTTCGATCCCGACCTGCGCGAGGACGTGGCCAAGGCCACGCACAGCTGGGTCCACGAGATCTCCTACCTCCTCGCCCAGGCCCGCCCCACCGGCACGGCCCCCGAGCACGCGGCCGCCGCCGAGCGCCTGACGGCCCTCCTCGAAGGCCTCAGCGTCCGGTGGCTGAGCGGCTCGCTGCCCCTGGACCACGCGCGGCGGCTGATGGCCGACGCGATCGACGGGGAGCTGGCGGCCTAGGCTGCGGTCATGGATCGGGAAACGGGCGGCGCGGCCGCCGAAGCGGTGGTCATGGACGTCCTGGAGCTGGTGTCCGACCCGTGGCGGGCGGCCCGGTTCGCCGGGGAGGCGCACAGGATCCTGGCCGAGCTCGTGGCCGGGGGAGCCGCGCTGGGCTGGGTCGAACCGCCCGGGGCGGACGAGGTGGCACGGCTGCTCGACGCTGTCGTCGACGCCGTACGGGCCGGGGACGCGGCCCTGCGCGGCGCCTACCTCGGGGACCGGCTCGTCGGGCTCGGCTACTGGCAGCGCTACGCCCGCCCGACCCACCGGCCGCACGCCGACCTGGAGAAGCTCGCCGTCGCCGCCGGGGCCCACGGGCTCGGGCTCGGCTGGGCGCTGACCGCCGCCCTCGTCGAGGACGCCCGCCGGGCAGGGATCGAGGTCCTCACGCTGGACGCGCGGGGCGACAACACCCGGGCCCTGCGGCTCTACGCCTCCCTGGGCTTCACCGAGTACGGGCGGCTGCCCCGCTTCGTCGCCGTCGGCGAACGCCGCTACGACAAGGTGTTCTGCATGCTGGACTTCCGCACGCCCGCCCCGGTGGAGACGGCCTAGAGGGACTGGACGGCCTAGAGGAAGTAGAGCCGGCCCAGCGAGATGGAGTCGGCCGGCTCGGAGACCAGGGGCTCCCCGTCGAGCGACACCAGTCCCGTGCCGGGGTGGACGTCGACGCTGCCCGTACGGCTGTTGCGGAGCATGTGCTTCGACCCGATGCCCCGGGTCCCGCGCACCGCCACGCGGCGGCGCCGGTGACCCCGTACGCCGGGAAGTCGCCCTTCAGTACCAGTTGGGGCTTGGCGCCGAAGTACTCCGGCCACCACAGCACCAGGTCCGCGAGCTTGCCGACCTCGATGGAGCCGACCTCGTGGGCCAGGCCGTGGGCGATCGCCGGGTTGATGGTCAGCTTGGCCATGTAGCGCAGGACGCGCTCGTTGTCGTCGCCGCTCTCCGCGGTGCCGTAGGGGCCCTCGCCGTCCAGCGGGCCCAGCTCGGCCTTCATCTTTCCGGCCATGGCGAAGGTGCGGCGTACGTTCTCGCCCGCGCGGCCCATGCCCTGGGCGTCGGAGGGGTGATGCCGATGACCCCGAGGTCGTGCAGGAGGTCCTCGGCCCCCGTCGTCCCGGCGCGGATCCGGTCGCGGGCCATGGAGGCGTCGCCGGGCAGGTCGACCTTCAGGTCGTGAGCCGAGACGATCATGCCGAAGTGCCCGCCCAGGGCGTCGCGGCCGAAGGGCAGGGTGGGGTTCGTCGAGGAGCCGATGACGTTCCCGACGCCCGCCATCTTCAGGTCGTTGGGGACGTGTCCGCCGCCGCAGCCCTCGATGTGGAAGGCGTGGATGGTCCGGCCGTCCAGCACTCGCAGGGTGTCCTAGGCGGAGAGGCACTCGTTCAACCCGTCCGTGTGCAGGGCGACTTGTACGTCGTGTTCCTCGGCCACCCGCAGGGCGGTGTCCAGGGCTCGGGTGTGCGCGCCCATGTCCTCGTGGACCTTGAAGCCGCTCGCGCCGGCCTCGGCCAGGGCCTCGATCAGCGGGGCCGGGTCCGAGGAGGAACCGCGGGCCAGGAAGCCGATGTTGACGGGCCAGGCGTCGAAGGCGTTGAAGGCGTGCTTCAGCGCCCACGGCGAGTTGACGCCGACCGCCCAGACGGGGCCTAACTCCTGCCCGATGATCGTGGTGACCCCGGAGGCCAGGGAAGCCTCCATGATCCGCGGGGAGAGCAGGTGGACATGAGTGTCGACGGCGCCCGCCGTGACGATCATGCCTTCGCCGGAGACGATGGTCGTCCCCGTGCCGACCACGACGTCGACGCGGTCGAGGGTGTCGGGGTTGCCGGCCCGGCCCAAGGCGTGGATGCGCCCTTCGCGGATGCCGATGCTGGTCTTGCGGATGCCGAGGACGGCGTCGATGACCAGGGTGTTGCCGATGACGATGTCGCAGGTGTCGCGGACGGCGGCGGCCTTCAGGTGCAGGCCTTCGTGTGCCGTCTTGCCGAACCCGGCCAGGAACTCGTCCCCGGGCTTCTGCGAATCGGACTCCACGCGGACGATGAGCCCGGATTCGCCGAGCCGGATCCGGTCGCCGGCCCGGGGGCCGTGGACGGCCATGTGTCGTGCGGGTCGGTGCTGTCCGCCGGGGCGGCGCCCGGGCGGCCGTGGCAGCCCGCGGAGTCGAAGACGCTGCCGCTCATGCCTGTTCCTGTCTTTGCGCGTGGTCCTCTTCCTCGTACGAGGTGAGGTATCCCGTGGCCCGGGCCTTGGCCAGGGCCGCCTCGCGCGCCCCGCCGATGGGCAGCAGCTCCACCACGACGGTGGCCCCGCCGTCGAAGCGGACCGAGGAGCCGGCCGGTACGGCGAGCCGGGTGCCGTAGGCGGCGGCGCGGTCGAAGATGAGGCGCGGGTTCGACTCGAAGAAGTGGAAGTGCGAGGTGACGCTGATGGGCACGCTCGACGTGTTCCGTACGGCGACCCGCACCGTCGGGGTGGTGGGCGCGTAGCCCTCGCCGCCCCCGGGCAGCACCTCGGCCGCACTGAGCACGTGACGGCCCGTCTCGGTGTAATGCCGGTGCCGGTGTCGGCCGGCACCGGCACCGGCGGGTTCTACGGGCGCGGTTCGGCCATCGTGGAGCAGTGGATGCCGCCGCCTCCGGCCATCAGCCGGTCGACGTCGAGCTGCACCACGGTCCGGCCGGGGAAGGCGGCCGCCAGGGCCCGCTTCGCCGCCGCGTCCTTCGTGGAGTCCCCGAACTGGGCGGTGATGACGGCCCCGTTGACCACGTGGAAGTTCATGTACGAGTCGACGAAGTCGGGGTTCTTCGAGCGGGTGGTGTCGGGACCGTCGACCTTGATGACGGTCAGCCGCCGGCCCCGGGCGTCCGTGGCCGCGGAGAGGATCGAGAACTGCTCGCGGGCATCGCGCGCCCAGATGTCGTCCCGGCCCGCCGGAGGCACCTGGACCATGACCACACCGGGACGGATGAAGCGCGAGGTGACGTCGATGTGGTCGTCGGTGATGTCCTTGCCCTTGATGCCCGGCACCCAGATCATCTTGTCGGCCCCGTACGCGTGCAGCACGGCGTCCTCGACCTCGGCACGGCTCCAGCCCGGGTTCCTGTTCTTGTTGACGAGGCTGCTCTCCGTGGCCATGACGGTTCCGTCACCGTCGGTCTCGATCGACCCGCCCTCGCCGACGAAGTCGGTCTTGCTGAAGGGGAGATGGGTTTCGTACGCGACGCTCTCCGCGACGTGGCGGTCGTAGGAGTGGGCCTGCTTGTTGCCCCAGCCGTTGAAGTTCAGGCCGATCGCGTCGAGGCCGCCGAGGCCGTCCCGGCGGAAGACGGGCGCGATGTCGCGCATCCAGAGGTCGTCGGTGCCGATGGAGGTGGTCACGGTCACGCCCGGGCCGCACCAGGAGCGGGCGGTGGCGGCCGTGTACGCGTCCGGGGCGCACATGGTGACGGGCTCGTAGCGCGCGATCGTCTTCGCGATCAGCGCGATGTCCTCCTGGACCCCGGTCAGCGCACGGCCGCCCCAGATGGACGAGCGCGAGGGCCAGGACATCCAGGTACGGGTGTGGGGGACGTCGTCGATGTCCACCCGCCAGCGCTGCACCCCCGCGCTCGGCGCCCGGACCGCCCCCGGGACCGCGGCGGCCGCGGTCCCGAGCGCGACGCCCGCCGCTCCGAGTCCGGCGGCGCCCAGGACGATCCTGCGGGAGGGGGAGGAGCCGAGGAGCCGCCCGAAGAGGGAACGGCTGTCGTCGCGGGAGTCGTGCATCGAGGGGCCTCCGGGTCAGATGAGGGGGCGGGCCGGGAGCGGCCACGGCCAGAACTCTGTCATTGACTGAAAATTCAGTCAAGATTCCACGGACAGGCGGCCGCCTGCGGGGTGCTGCCCTTGTACCTGCTGCCGGCCTGCGGGCTCGGCTCACTGGGGAGCAGGTGGTGGCGACTGGCGCTGGCGCGGTGCTGGGGCATGCTGAAGGTATGTGCGCAGCCAGACCCCCGCATGACGTCCGGCGGATCGAGTTGGCCACCTTTCTTCGCCGTCGGCGTGAGGGCATCGCCCCCGAGGAGGTCGGCTTGGTGCGGGGAGGGCGTAGACGAACCCCGGGCCTTCGCCGCGAAGAGGTCGCGCATCTCGCGTCGGTGGGGGTGACGTGGTACACGTGGCTGGAGCAGGGGCGTGAGATACAGGCGTCGGCACAGGTGATGGACGCCCTTGCCAGGGCTCTCCGGCTCGACGGTATCGAGCGGGCGCATCTGTTCTCACTGGCAGGCATGCAGGACCCGGCCCCGAACCTTTCGCGGCCCCCTGTCACACCCACGGTGCGTCGCATGCTTGACGAGCTCGCGCCGATACCTGCGTGTGTGCAGAACAGCCGATATGACATGATCGCATACAATTCGACCTACAGTCGCTTGTACTGTGATTTGAATGAAAGGCCTGCCGAAGACCGAAATTTCATGTGGCTTGTATTCACAGATGAGGATTGGCAGGCTGCGGATGGCGACCTGCCGCGCGCACTTCGGGGGGCAGCGGCGAGGTTTCGGTCGGCGATGGCTGAACACCTGACGGAGCCGGGATGGCAAGAACTGCACGCTCGCCTCGCAGAGGCGTCGCCAAGGTTCAGGGAACTGTGGGAACACCACGAGGTGTTCGGTCAAGAGCCCAGGGTCAAGCACATCCACAATGCTCACGTCGGCTTGCTCCACATGGAAATTCTCTGGCTGCGGCTCCAAGCGGGAACCGATGCGCATATGGTGCTGCACATACCGCTCGACAATGAGACACGAAATCGTCTCGCGCGACTCGAAGAGCTGGGCGGGGCTGATTCGTAGAAAGGCCTCGGCGGCCGCCCACACCTGCCCCTGCGGCAGGCCGGTAGGGCCGGGGAGATCCTCGCCCCGCTCCACTCCTTGGGCGGGTACCGCCTTCGGCGGATCAAGGCTCGCCCGGCTCCGGTGGCCCACGCGGTCGGCACCCTGATCTGGCAGGGGAGCACCCCGTCCAGGGCGCCGGCGCAGCAGGTCTCGTCGACCACCGGCACCCGCATGCGCCGGGGCCGGCTCCTTCGCCGCCGTCGGCCGGGCACCGACCGATCGCCCATCCTGGTGCTCGCAATACCAGGCGAAACAAGGTCTGGCTACTTTTCCTTGGCGTCTGTAGAAAAGTCTTGCGATGCGCATCGCACGCACGACAGGCAAAGAGGGCACACATGGGTCACGGAAAGTTCTGGACTTCGAGGTGGATATCAGGGGTCGGAGTGGTAATCGTTGCTGCGCTGCTCATGTTCGTGGGGGCGTTTCAGGCCGCCAGCGCTGAAACCAAACAAAATACAGGTGTTTCGGATGCCCCGCCCGGTTTCAAAAACGGAAACTTCGGTATGCCAGGGCATGTGCTCGGCAAACCCCTTCGCTGGGAAGCGACGCCGGAAAATTGGCATCTCTTTAGTTATCGAAGAGAAGATTGGTTTTTCCCCACGATGTCTAAAGAAGATGGGCCACCCGGTAGCGGAACTCAAAACGTCGTCCTGGCTAGAGACTCCTCCATTTGGCAGGGATTCCCTATGAAGCCGAGGGGCACGCTCCGATACAGCTTCGATGTGAAAACCTTGTGGGGCAAGGGAAGGCTTTTGTATGGTGTCAATGATATTCCTAGCCCTGAATTTCCTGCCCATGATGGATTGCCTAACCGTAGCGTGGAGGTCGACGCATCATGGAAACATGTCACGGGTGAAAGCTCCGGAGACACGGATAAGGTGACTGCCGTTTTCAAATCAGAATACGACGGTATCGCGCTGACAAACGTGAAAATTGAGTACGCACCTGTTATCGCCGTAAAGGCAAAGCAGTCTACCGTGCCGTTGGAGGTCGACGGTATTGCCGAGGTGGCAGTCGATGTTGCCGACGAAGGCGGAGCGCCGGGTGCTGGAGCTGCTCTTGGTGCAGTCCTTCCGCCCGGAATTGCATATGTCGACGGGTCCGCAAAAGTGGACGACCACAAGGGTGGCGGGGTGCACAAGGTTGACGGGGTAACCGTGGATGGCCGCAGGCTCACCATCCCGATCGGCAGTGGCCAGGAGGGAGGGCTGGAGCAGGGCGACAAGCGAACGGTCACCTATCAGGTCAAGGTTGATCCCAGCCACTTGGGCAAGGGGAAGTCATTTTCGCAGAAAATCGAAGTCAGGCTCGATGGTAGATGGAGAGAGAACCTGGATTCGGTCACCTTTGAAGTCGCGCATGCGGATGTCGGCTTCGAAGCAGGTGGTTTTACGAAGCAGGCGGAGTATCAGCGCGGCGAAAAGGCTGATGTTGCCTTCGTGATGAAGAACCACGGCCCGGATGCGGCGCAGAATGTGAAGCTCTCTGTAGAGAAGCCGGTAGGGATTAAGGATTTCAAAGCGCCGGAGGGCGATCGTTGCGTAGTCGATGGCAATGTCACCGAATGTCCTATAGGTGCGCTGGCGAAGGACGCCTCGAAGAAGATCACCTTTTCGGGCACTGTGGATAATGTCGGTTCCCTCGAGGCTGTCGGGAAGGTCTCATCGAGTACTTACAATCCGGCGGGCGGCGACGGCACCGTACGGTACGCGGGCAACTCTGTCAATGAGATAGATCTGGGTGTGCGGACCAAGATCCTGGACGGTGAATCCGGAGATGAGCTGCCGGTGGGCAGTGCGGTGAAGCCGGGGCAAAAGCTACGGCTGGTCGTCGATGCCAGCAATGCCGGCCCTTCGCCCACCGCGCAGTTCAAGGTGCGTGTCCACCTTCCTGAGGGCATTGAACCGGGTGAGCCGTCGTCTCCCGGTTACGACAAGGCCACCGGGGAGTGGACGATCGGTCAGATGCAGGCCAACGGGCAGGCGTCCTTGACGTTGCCGGTGACGGTGCCGGCCGACGGAACGCGACTGGCTTTCAAGGCGGACATCGACCCGGATTCGTACAAAGACCTGACAGAGACCAATTTGGCGAACAACATGTCCCAGACGTCTGTGGAGGTGGCGCGGAAGGCCGATTTGAAGGTGGCTGTGTCGGCGGCGCCGTCCGCTGGTGGTGCCTCGGAGGAGTACACGCCGGGTGAGTCGGTCACGTACACGATCGGTGTGAAGAACGATGGGCCCTCCACGGCTCCGGGTGTGAAGGTCGCGCATGTCATGCCCACGGGCATGAGGGCGGAAGACCCGTCCGGTCCGAACGGGACGTACTACAAGGACGGGGTGTGGACCATCCCGAGCGTCGCGGCCGGTGAGACCGTCGAGTTGACGGTGAAGGGGATCGTCCCCGCTGATCAGGAGAAGACCGTTCATCGGGTGTGTGTCGTGGGGACCGCGTCTGGTTTCCCCGGTGAGTACAAGCCCTGTGACGAGAGCAATGACATGGCCGGCCATGTGGCGGTCAGCGAGCTGCATGTGGTGCAGCGTGCTGCCTCGCTGGTGACGGTCGTTCCGGAGGGGGGCACGAACGCGCGTCCGCTGCCGGGGCAGAAGGTGTCGTGGACGGTGAAGTCGGCGAATCCTGGTGTGTCGCAGGCGAAGGGGCTGGAGATCGAGGTTCCGGTTCCTGCCGGGGTGACCGGGGCGGAGTCCGTGCTGGAGGGCGGGGGCTCGTACGAGGACGGTCTGTGGAAGCCGGCCGATGTGCCGGTTGGTGGCGCGGCGGTGTTGAAGCTGACCGGTACGGTGCTGCCTGACCACGACCAGCTGGATTACCGGGCGACGGTGAAGAAGTCGACGACGCCGCTGGACGAGTCCAAGAGCATCAAGACGGCCGAGAGCACGGTTGCCGTGCAGCAGGTGGCGGGTCTGGATGTCGCGATCACGCCGGTCGACGGCAAGGACTCGGTCAAGGTGGGTGAGCAGGCCAGGGTGAAGGTCACGGTCGCCAACAAGGAAGGTCCGTCCACGGCCCGCGGGACCGTGGCCGAGCTGGGCATCCCGCCGGTGGAGGGCCTGACCCATGACGGTGGCTCCGACTTCGGCAACGAGGGGACCTGGAAGGTGGGTGATCTGAAGCCAGGCCAGGAGAAGTCGCTGACACTGACCTTCATTCCGAAGGAGGCGAAGGATTTCACCTTCGACGTGCTGTCGGTCCATTCGGATGCGGCCAACCCGCAGGAATGCCAGGACATCTGCGCCAGCACCCAGGTGAAGGTCACCGCCGACGCGCCAAATGACAACCCGGACAAGCCCAACGACCCCGACAAGCCCAACGGCCCGGACGCGCCTGGCGATCAGACCCCGCCGCCGGGTGACGGTCAGACCCCGCCCGCCGATGACGGCGGGAAATCCCTCGTCGACCAGGTCCTGGCCAGCACTGGTAGCAACGCCATGTGGTGGGGCGCCGGCGCCCTGGGCGCGGCCGGGATCGGAGCGGCCCTGCTGATCGCAGCCCGCCGCCGCCGCTGACTCCGGACAGCCCGCCGCACGGCCCCGGAAGGAACCCCCGCCCGCACCACGGGCGGGCGTCACCTCCGGGGCCGTGCGGTTCCGGAACAGCCGGGCGGGGGTCCGTCCGGCGAACGGTGGCCTTGGAGCTGTTCTGCGTGATCGCCTGCGGCCAGACCGCTCCGATCACGTGGGGCAGCCCCTTCGAACCGTCACGGATGGGGGCCCCTCACGTCCCTTACGAGGCCTGCGGCTCAGGTCGTGCGGGCGAGGCGGTCCAGCTCGGCAGCGATGGAGGACACCATCAGCTCACGGGCGTGCGCCAGGGGCAGGCTGCCGCTGAGCCAGCGCGAGCTCAGCCCCTCCACGAGGGCGGTCAGCCGCTCGGCGGCGCCGGAGAGGGCGGCGGAGGGGGCCGTGGGGCGGACCTGCCCGAGAAGGTCGCCGACCTCCTGGATCCATACCCGGGTGGCGCCGGCGAGGTCTTCCCGCAGGTCGGGGTCGAACACCGCACTGGCCCGCAGCTCTCCCCAGGCCGTGCTGTTCTCGCGTACCGCGGGGTCGTCCTGGAACTCCAGCAGGAGCGTCTGCTCCAGCTCGCCCAGGGCGTCGAGCGGCGGATCGGCGGGGTCGCGCTCCGTGGTGTAGCGGCCGGCGCGGTCGTTGATGAACTCCAGGGTGGCGCGGAGGATCCCCGCGCGGTCCTTGAAGTGGTAGTAGATCAAGGCCGTGGACACGCCCGCCTCGGCGGCGAGCTCCTCCACGCGCAGGCCGCGGACGCCGCGCCGGGCGATGACCCGCGCGGCGCCTTCCATGATTGCCGTTCGACGATCAGCCACGGTCCGACACCTTACCGGGCGGGTCGTGTCGACCGCCCGGCCAGGGTGATCGGTTGTCTGAGCAGAAGGCCGCTGCGAACGGTGATCCGGGAGGGCAGTCCGTCGAGACCGTCCATCTGGGTCGAGTACATGCTGATGCGGATGCTCTCCAGGGCCTGTGCACCCCCCAGGGGGGAGACGTCGATGGTGCCCTTCAGGCCGGACGTGCCCCAGAGCCCGCAGTCGGTGAGGCGGGGGAAAGCGTGCGGCAGCGCGTCGATGATCTTCTGCGCGGTGAGTGCGTCGTCAACGCCGTTCACGTTGAGACGTACGACGTCCGGCAGGACCGTGCCGGGCGGCAGCGCGTCGAAGGAGGCCGCGTCGAGGGTGAGGTCGGAGAGCGCCGGTAGGCCGGCCGCCTCCTGCCAGCCCTCGGCCGTCGCGGGACCGGAGAACGCGAGGGATTCGAGCAGGGTGAAGCGGCCGAGCCCGCTGAGTTCCGGCCCGCAGGATTCATCAGGGCCACTCGACAGGAGGAGGCGTCGCAGGGGGGCGCTCGGATGGAGGTCGGTCAGCGTCCAGCTCCGGAGATCCGTGCCGACGCCCGGATCGCACCTGTGAGCGGAGAACGATTCGAGCCGCGGCTGGCCGGCCAGGAACGACAGGTCCGGCAGCGTGCGCTCGGTGAGCCTCAACCTCGTCAGTGCGTGCCGGGAGAGGTACGAGGCGAGCACCTCCGCCGAGGGCCCGCTCCTGACGTCCAAGGACTCCACCGGCACGCCCAGCCGTTCCAAGAGGTGCAGCTGTTCATCGGAAGTGACCGTGTAGTCCAGTCCCTTCGGGTTCAGCAGCGCGATGATCTCGTCCGCGTACCGGGCGGCGTCGAAGCGGGGCCAGGACCACACGAGCTGACTGCGGATCGCGAGAGGGGAGTCCCAGGTGGCGGCGTACCGTGCCAGGAAGGGCAGCGCGGCGTCGGACGCGACGTGGGAGGCCGCGATGACCACGTCGCGCCCGGCCGCTCGATCGACGGTGTCCGGGCCGGGCAGCAGCTCCAGGATCAGGGGGCCCACCTCCGCCAGCGCGCGGGCCTCGTCCCCGCCAATGGGCGGGATCAAGCTGGCGGTGCGCTCCTCCACTGCCTCGCGGACCGCCGGTTCCAGCGTCGTCGCGTGCTCCAGGCAGGCGGCGGCGAGGAGGTAGACGCGGAAGCGGACGCGCTGGTCCTCGGTGCCGTCGCCACGGCTCAACATGCCCTCGAAGAGGGTCACCCGCTCGCGGGGCCGGGCCAGGGCTACCGCCATGCGGATGACGTCCTCCCACTGGTCGTCGGCCGCGTGCGCGGCCAGCAGGCCGAAGTCTCCCTCCTCCACCGCCGCCCGCGCGCCCAGGAAGTCCTGGAAGGTGCGGTGGACGAAGTGCACCGTTCCGGGTGCCGGCTCGCGGAGCAGGCCGCTGCGCTGGAGGAAGTGCTCGAAGACGGCCGGGGCGTCACCCAGGGCGGCTGCCTCCGGGACGGCTGGGAGGGCCCGGCCGATGATGTCCTCGGCTTGGGAGCGGTCCATCTCCGTACGGCCGTTCTTGATCAGCCAGTAGGCCAGGCGCTGGAGCAGTTCGAGCTGCGGCTCCTCGCGGAGGTCGGGGACGTCCATGTCCCGCTCGCGGTCGCGGCGGCTGATCAGCATCGAGAGGGCCGCCTCGTACAAGTCCTTGCGGCCGTACGGGAGATAGCCGCGCCGGTCGCGATGGAGCGCGCAGATCAGTCCGCACATCAGGGGGTTGGTGGCCAGCCTCCCGAGGTCGGCCTTCGCGCGGACCGCGGTGAGGAGCTGCGCCTCGTACGCGTCGAGTTCGGCCCCCTCACCGGACTCGCCCAGGGCCGCCGCGTGCCAGCGCTTGATGAAGGTGGCCGTCTCTGCGACGCCCATGGAGGACAGCGCCAGTTCACCGAAACCCTCTTCCGTGAGCCAGTCCTGACCCACGGCCGACGGGCGTGAGGTGACCAGCCAGCGGTTGTCGCCGTCGTACGTGTCGATGAGGTCCCGCAGCCAGCGGCGGGTCCGCTCCCGTTCCGGCTCCGGGACCTCGTCGATGCCGTCCACGAGGACGAGTCCCCGCCCGGCGGTGAGCACTCGGTGTTCCCATCCGGCGGGTTGAGAGCCGGCGAGGGGGCAGCCGGTCGCGGCGAGGAAGTCCTTGGGGGCGGGGAGGCGTTCGCCGTGGCGGGTGAGGGTGCGCAGGGGGAGTACGAAGGGGATCCGGCCGCGGAGGTACGCCGGCCGGTCCGGGCGGTCCTGCTGTGCGGCGGTGACCGCCAGCCACTGGACGAGCGTGGTCTTGCCCGAGCCGGCCTCGCCCCGCAGGAGGACCCGGGGCGTGCGGGCCAGTGCCTGATCGGCGGGCTGGGGCTCCAGGGTCCGCTGCATAGCGAGGAAGTCGTCCGTGGACTCGTAGGCGTCCCAGGAGATCTCCGTGCGTCCCAGCGGGGCCGCCTCCAGGCTGAGGTACGCCACGTCCAGCGGCCAGCGCGTCGGTGAATTGCTCAGGTCGATGCCGTAGATGGTGAGCTTGGAGTGCTTCCTCGCCACGTAGGGCAGGTATGTGGCCTCGAACGCGACGTCCGCCGCGTCGGGGAGCGGGGTGCGTCGGATCAACTCGTCCGTTTTGGCGGTCAGCTCAGTGACCGCCCGGGTCTGCCCGACCAGCGCGTGCGCCGTGAAGGTCTTGCGCTGGGTGAAGAACTCCAGGATGTGCAGGGAGGCGACGCCGAGCAGGGCCTCGTAGAAGTGCGTGGCGTCGGCGGAGAGGTGGCGCTCCGGGCGGTCGGCCGCGCGGCGCAGTTCACCGGCGAAGGCCTCCGGGCCGAGGCGGACCGCGTCGACGTCCGTGATCGTGAGGTCGCCCAGGGCGTGCAGGGTCCTGGCGAGGGCGTCGGTGACGGCCTCGTGCTCGTCCTGCGGGATCCGGCGTTCGCCCGTGCTCAGGGCCTGCGCGACGAGGGTCGCGGCCAGGGTGCGTACGTCGGACTCGGTGAGGGTGCGCTTCTCGCCCTTGAAGGAGACGTACCCGGAGAGCCGGACCGGCTTGTCGACCAGACCCGCCCCGGGGGCGTCGGCGACGAAGAACTTCCTGACGAGCGGGCCGATCACGGCCGTCGCCAACTTGAGCCCGATGGCTGTGGGTTCCACGTGTGCCCCCCGTAGAGCTGTGCAGGTGCCGCCCGACGCGATTCTAGAGTGCGCCGTGCTCGGGCCGCCGGGAGAGCGGGCTACGGCATCATGGCTCCGGGACCGGGTGAGGCGTGAGGGGGGAACGCGGTGGCACAGGACGAGGTGCGCGGAAGTGTCCTGGTGGCCGGGCGGTACCGCCTGGAGGACCGGCTGGGCCGGGGCGGGATGGGGACCGTCTGGCGGGCCACCGACGAACTGCTCGGGCGTCCCGTCGCCGTCAAGGAACTGCACGCGGGCGAGGGCGACGGGGACGGTGTGGCCGCGGGGGCGTTGCGCGAGGCGCGGGCCGTGGCGCACGTGCGGCACCCTCATGTCGTCGTGGTCCATGACGTCGTCGAACACCGCGGGCGGCCCTGCATCGTCATGGAACTGGTCGACGGCGGGTCCCTCGCCGACCTGATCTCCGCCGGGAAGACCCTGACACCGGTCGAGACGGCCAGGACCGCCCTCGCCCTGCTCGGCGCCCTGACCGCGGCGCACGGCCGGGGAGTGCTCCACCGGGACGTGAAGCCGGCCAACGTCCTCATGGAGGCGGGGACCGGCCGGGTGGTGCTCACCGACTTCGGCATCGCCCGGTTCTCCGGGGCGACCACCATCAGCCAGACGGGCGCTTTCGTCGGCTCGCCCGAGTACACCGCTCCCGAGCGGATGCGGGGAGGCGAGGCCGGGCCGGCCGCGGACCTGTGGTCGCTCGGCACGCTCATGTGCACGGCGCTGACCGGGGAGTCCCCCTTCCGGCGCGATTCGCTGGGCGGTGTCCTGCACGCCGTCGTCACCGCGGAGATCCGCCCGCCCGCCCAGGCGGGGCCGCTGCTGCCGGTCATCCGGGGCCTGCTGGAACGGGACCCGGAGCGCAGGATGCCGGCGGCCGAGGCGGACCGGCTGCTGTCGGCCTACCTGGCCGGCGGAAGCCCGGCCGCCGAGCCGATGACCGTGCCGGCCGACCGCAGGCCCGTAGCCGTACCCGTACCCGTCGCCGGGCCGTCCGATTCGCCGAGCGGCGACGCCCCCGCCGCCGGACCCGCGCCGACGCCGGAGTCCGAGGGGCTGACGGCCCCGGCCGTCGCTCCGCGCCCGACGGCCAGGCAGCGCGTCGCCATCCGGACGGGCCTGCGCATCGGGCTGATCGCGGCCGCCGCCGTCCTGGTGGCGGCCGGCGTGGTGGTGGGCGCCGACCCGCTGAACCTGCTGTCCGGAGCGAACGAAGGGAGGCAGGGGTCGCGGAGCGCGCCGGCGGCCCCCGGCGGCGCGGCGAGCCCCTCCCCGACCCCGAGCGGGCCGCCCTCCGGGTACCGGACCTTCGCCGATCCGCAGGGCTTCGCCATCGCCGTGCCCGCGGGGTACCAGCGGGCCACCGACGACCAACGGGTCTTCTACGTCTCCCCGGACGGGGCCTTCCGCATCGGGATCCGGGTGAAGATGCCGGTGGCCGGCGGGCCGCTCGGCGTGATGCGGCAGGCGCACGCGAACGGCCCGGACACCAACGCCGGTTATCGCGGCGGCTCGGTCGCGCCGACGACCCGCCACGGACTCCCCGCGGCGCTCTGGGAGTTCAGCTGGAACGGCTTCGACGCGGCCGAGGGGGCCCGGCACACCTACGACCTCTGCTGGGACCAGAACGGCCGGATGTACGACATCTGGGTCTCCGCCCCCGTGGGTGAACTCGCCGAATCCAAGCGGCACTTCGACACGGCCGTGGCCACCTTCGTCCCCGGCGCGCCCGGCTCCGTCACTCCCTGACCCCGCTCTTCCCTCCCCTTCCCAAGGTCCCGGTCAGGTGCGCAGCACCACCAGCCCGTCCTGTCCGCCCGCCGTCCGCAGGCTGCCCGGGACCAGCGGGGTGAAGGTGCGCGGGAGCGCCAGGCCCGGGGCTCCGTCGGCCTCGGGAGCGTCGAAGAGGTACGCCGCCTCCGACGCGGTGTCGCTGACCAGGTGCGGCCCGTCGGCCCCGCCCGTGGCCCGCGTCAGCGGGGTCCGGAACACCCTGCGCAGCTGGCGCAGGGTCTCCGCCGTGACCGGTACCGGCATCGGCCGGGGTTCCGGCTCCGCCCGGAGTTCCGGCCCGGCCGCGTCGGCGGCGCCCGCCGTCCCCGCCGTCCCCGGGGCCTCCTCCGGGGAGTCCGCGTCGCCGTCCGGCGGGATCGCCCCTGCGAGCAGCAGTGCCAGGAGCACCGGAACCGCCTTGAGCCGGAGCGCCTCGGTGGCCCGGCCCAGCCGGTGCGCGTGCCCCCCGGGCAGCGACAGCGCGAGGCTGCCCGCCGCGTCGCCGAGCGCGAGGGGCACCGCCGCGCACACCACACCGGGGGCGTACTCGCGCAGGTCGAAGACGGGGGACCCCGGTGCCACCGCATCGAGCGCGCTGAACAGGGCCCGGCTGTCGGTGATGGTCCGCTCGGTGAGCCGGGCTGGCCGGTGCCGGGCCACGTGGTCGGCGCGGCCGTCGTGGTCGAGCTGGCTCAGCAGGCACTTGCCCACCGCGCTGGCGTGCGCCGCGTCCCGGAAGTCCACCCACTCCCGAACCGGCGGGGCGCCGGGCCCGTCCGCCATCTGGGTGATCCGGACCTCCCCCTCCGCGTACCGGCTCAGGTACACGGCCGCGCCCGCGCTGTCCCGCGCCAGGGCCAGCGTGCGCTGCAACTGGCCCGCCAGGCCCCGGCCGCCCGGGGCCGCGAGCCGGTCGAGGGCCGGCCCCGGGGCGTAGACCCCGACGCCGGGGCGGTACGCGTACTCCTCCTCGCAGAGCATCGACAGCAGCGGCCCGAGCTCCGCCTCGGCCAGGCCGGCCTCCCGCGCGAGCCGCCCGGCCCGTACGCCGAGCGGCCGCCGCTGGAGGACCCGTACGACGGCCAGCGCGCGCCGCGCGGCCTCCAGGGCTTCGCCCCCGCCGGGCTGGACGACGGTCCCGCGGGCCGCCGCCGTCAGCGCGGGGTGGCGCAGCGGGCCCGCCCCCAGCCGGGGCGGCCGGGGCGGCCGCGGGGCGGCGGCCGGCGGCCGGAACGCGTCCAGTGCCCGGGACACCCCCGGCCTGGGCAGCGGCACCGGGCCCAGGTCGGGGTCCTCGAACTGGTCGACGTAGCGCAGGACGGCCGCCTGCGCGCACAGCCGTACCTCGCGGAGCTCCCGCCGTCCGCCCGGCCGGAAACGGCGCCGGCCCAGTTCCCGGGCCCAGACCCGGGCGTCGTGGTGCTCGCCGCGCCGCGAGTGGTCGAGGAAGAGGCAGTACGCGGCGTGCGAGGTCCGGCTGCGCCCGGACCCGGCGGCGAACTGCCACCAGAACCGGGCCCCTTCGCGCAGTCCGGCCAGGTGCAGCAGACAGCCGAAGACCACCGCTCCGGGCAGGTCGAGGTGGCCGCCGCTCTCGAAGGCGTCGAGCCGCTCCGGGGCCCCCGTGGCGCACACGGAGGCCAGGCAGGCGGCCTTGAGGTCGCGTCCGGCCCGCTCGGAGTCCAGGGGCAGATCGCGCAGGGGGTCGCTCCAGCCCAGCGTACGGCGCCGGGCGTGGGTTCCGCCCCGCCGGGGAGCCGGAGCGGGGACGGGCCTCGATGCCCCGGAGGTGGCGTCCGTGCCCCGCAGCAGCCGGGCCTCCGCCGCGCCGAGGTCGTAGTGCGGATAGCGGTCGCGCACGCTCGCCCGGGCCAGGAACTGCTCCAGGGAACGCGGGAGTCCGCCGTCCTCGCGGCGGGTTCCGCGGCTCGTGTTGCGGTTCATGACTCGGCCGCGGTGTCGAGCAGGCGGGCGAGCCGTCGCTGGGCCTGGCCGAGCTGCGAGCGGACCGTGGCCTCGTCCACACCCATGATCGCGGCGGCTTCGCCGGGGGTGCACTGGAGTCCGTACCTCAACAGCACGGCGTCGCGCTGCCGTTCGGCGAGCCGGGAGACGGCGGAGTAGAAGCGGATCGTGTCGGTGAGCACCTCGTACTGGTCGGCTTTCGCGTGGGCCTCCTTGAGCGCCGCCTCGAAGGCACTGGTGTCCATCGGCTCCGGCCCGGGGCTGCGGCGGAACTGCCGGTCGATCAGCCGCTGTTTGAGGACGGTCCACGCGTAGGCGTCGAGCCGGTCCATGTGCAGCATCCGCAGCCATTCGCCCATGATCGAGTCGAAGGCGGCGTCGACCGCTTCCTCGGCCGCCGCGTCCGATCCCAGTTGCAGGTACGCGAACCGCATGTAGGCCGGGCGCCGGTCGGCGTGGAAGGCCCAGTACGACAGGCGCGCCGTCGCATTCCACTGGCTCATGGGCGCCGGCCGCCGTCGCCGGCTCGGCAGACCCACGGCCCCGCCACCGGACTCCTCCGGAAGACCGCTGCCATCGCTCACCGCTCCACCCCATCCCGTGTGCGGGGCAAGGAAATCAGCGCGGGCGCACTCGGAGGGCGCAGAGACGAAAGCTGGAAGAATTACGTTCGGTGATGATCGCGCGTTGATCGAAGTCGATCGCACGCGCGCTCAACCAGCGCAAACGCATATGCCGTTCTCCCGTGCGCCCGTTTCGTTCCCCGCCGGAGAGCACGGCGTGTGACCATCCCAAGATTCACTCGTTTGTCGGAGCGTGGGTACAACACAGCGATTCGGCTCCACCGCCGTGGAGCAGGCCGAGGCCGTTCTCGTCGAGCACTACCCCCAACTGGTACGGCTCGCCTACGTGACGCTCCCGGTCGCCTTGGGCCGCCATACCCGGGTACTCCTCGCGCACAAGGCGGTCCAGAGGGCGCTTCCGCGCGGCGGGCGCGGCAGCACCCAGGCCCCGGCCGGTCCCGACGGGCCGGGCGGCCCCCTGACCGAGGTGCGCCTACGGGTCCTGCGCGCGAGCCTCGCTCCGTCCGGCCGGACCCGCCTCGCCGCGGCCGGGCTCGGCTGGCCGCCGGTGCCGCCCTTCGTCTGGGGGCTGCGGCTGTGGCCCCCGGCGGGCGGGATCGACGAGCCGGCCCGGGTGCTGGGCGCGGCGCCCGGGCCGGTCCGGGCCGCGTTCGTCCTGCACGGCATGGACGGCCTGCCCGAGGAAGCGGTGGCCCGGCTGCTCGGCGCGGCCGGGGTGGCCGACCCAGCGGACGCCGTGCGGGAGGCGCTGGCCGCCTGGGGGGAGTGGGCGGGGGGTGCCCCGGGCCCCCTGGGGGCGGCCCCCGGGGCACCGGGCGGCGCCACCACCGCGGTGCCGGGCACGGGGCCGTGGGCGGGAGCGGGGCCGTCGGCGGGAGCGGGGCCGTCGGCGACGGGACCGCACGCGGTGCGCGACGGTGCTCCCCGGGCGGGCCGCGGAACGTGGGCCGGATCGGGGGCCGGGGCGTCGGCCGGCGCCGGGCCCGGCCACGGTTTCGGCCCCGGCCCTGCTTTCGGCCCTGGCTCCGGTGCCGGAGCCGGTGCGGGGGAGTCCGGTGGGGAAACGCTCCTGCGGGGGCCGGGCGGCGTCGCGGTCGATGCCGCCGTCGTCAGTGCCCGCCCCACGGACCTGCTGCGCCGACGGCGCCGCACCCGGGCCGGCTGGACCGCCGCGGTCGCCCTGGCCCTGGCCCTGGCGGCCGGGATCCTCGCGGCCGACGGGACGCCGCCCCGCCCCGAGGCCTCGCCGCTCGCCGGGCCGGCCGTCTCCGGGGCACTGGACCCCGCCCGGCTGGTCCGCGTTCCCGCGGAGGCCTGGGCGGACACCGCCCGCGTCGACTTCACCGCCTGGCCCGCGCGCGGCGCCCGTACCGCGGACCGGGGCCTGCTCGCCCGCGCCCTGGGCGCCTGGGCCACCCGGCCCCGGGAGGTGGCGGTGACGGCCGCGCCGGGGACGGCCACCGATGCCCCGCTGCGCGCACCGCAGCTCCTGTACGCGGGGGACCTCGCTGGGCGGGCGGTGGTGGTGCTGCTCGACGGGGACCGGGTGGTTCGGTACGGCGAGCCCGCCGACGGCCCCGGTGGCGCCGACGGCCCCGCCGGGCCGCGCGGCCGGGAGCTCGCCTTCGCCCGTACCGACGAGGCGAACGTGACCACCGCCGCCGCGCTGACCCTGTTCCGTTCCCCCGGAAACGGAACAGGGAGCGGAAGTGCAAACGGGAGCGGCAGCACGGACGGAGGCCGGGCCAGGTACCTGCTCGCGCCCTGGATCGCCCGGGCCGGCACCCGTGACCTGCTCCGGACCGGGGAGGGGACCAAGCCGCTGGCCGTCTCCGCCGACGGGGTCACCGAGGAGACCGCGGTACCCCGTACGGACGGCGCCGGCGAGGGCGGCACCGGCGGAGCCTGCGCGGCATGGCCCGTACTGGAGCTGACCTCCTCCGCCCGGATCGTGGAGAAGCACGCCTTCGTCCTCGCGGACCTCGGCGCGCTGACCCCCGTACACCTGACCTACACGCCGCTGCCCGACGGTCCGGGCGCGGTGGCGGCGCGCCAGCCGCGCGAGGCCACCGGCCCGGCCGCGCGGGCGGCGTGGGCGCCGGTCGCCTGCCGGCTGCGCGAGTACGGCGCCGGCGGGGTACGGGCCGTCAACATCTGGGACTTCGCCGACTCCGAACTCCCCGACGGCGCGGGCCGGGCCGTGTGGACCTGCACCCGTGCCTCCGGCTGGGCCGGCCCGGGTGACGTCCTGGTCCAGCTGCGCCTGCCGGCCGGAGCTCCGCAGGACGTGGCGCGGTCCCGCGGGACGGCCGCGTGCGGACGGTTCGGGCAGCACCTGCTCGCGGGCACCCGGTGGAGGTCGCCGGCCGGCCGCTGGTACCTGCTGGCGGCCGGCAGCCGCGAGGTCGCGGGCATCACGGCGGCCGGCGCCGTCCGGGCGGAGGCCACCGGCCGGACCCTGACCGCCCCCGTCGCCGGTCCGCAGGGCCCTGCGGCCACGCTGACGGGCAAGCTCGCGAGCGGCGCCCGGATCACCGCGATCGACGGCGCCCGGGGCGGACGCGACTGACCCCGCCGCCGGGCCGCCCTGCGGACCGGCGACGGGGCGGCCGCGGGCGGTGTCCCACCGGGGCGGACGGCGGTTCGGCGGCTGCCCGGCCCGCTGTACCATGGCCGCAGCGCGAGGGCCGTGACGGAGAGGTCACAGTCCTCGCTTTTGCGTTGCACCCGTCAGTTCTGCGGTTCCGCAGTGCTGTGCTGTACCCCAGTCCACCCCGAAGAAATGCGGGGCGTGGCGTTTCGGCGGTTCGATACGATGAACCGCACGTCACGTTGTACCGGCATATATGAAATGGAGCATCCGAGGATGGCTCGACACCTGATCACCAGCGCGCTTCCCTATATCAACGGGATCAAGCACCTGGGCAACATGGTCGGGTCGATGCTTCCGGCGGATGTGTACTCCCGGTACCTCCGCCAGCGCGGCCACGACGTCCTCTACATCTGCGCCACCGACGAGCACGGCACCCCCGCCGAGCTCGCCGCGAAGGCGGCCGGCCTCTCGGTCGCCGAGTTCTGCGCGCAGGCCCACGACGCCCAGAAGGCGGTCTACGACGGCTTCGAGCTGTCCTTCGACTACTTCGGCCGCAGCTCCTCGGAGCAGAACCGCGAGATCACCCAGCACTTCGCGCGCCAGCTCGAGAAGAACGGCTTCATCGAGGAGCGCGCGATCCGGCAGGTCTACTCGCCGGTCGACGGCCGCTTCCTGCCGGACCGCTACGTCGAGGGCACCTGCCCGCACTGCGGCTACGACAAGGCCCGCGGCGACCAGTGCGAGAACTGCACCCGCGTCCTGGACCCCACGGACCTGATCGAGCCCCGCTCGGCCATCTCCGGCTCCACCGAGCTCGAGGTCCGCGAGACCAAGCACCTCTTCCTCCTCCAGTCCAAGCTGCAGGTCGAGGTCGAGGCCTGGGTCGCGGAGCACGAGGAGGAGTGGCCGCAGCTCGCGTCCTCCATCGCCCGCAAGTGGCTGACCGAGGGCCTGCACGACCGCGCCATCACGCGCGACCTCGACTGGGGCGTCCCGGTCCCGGCCGACACGTGGCCCGAGCTGGCCGCCGACGGCAAGGTGTTCTACGTCTGGTTCGACGCGCCGATCGAGTACATCGCCTCCACCAAGGAGTGGGCGGACGGCGACCCCGAGAACCGCGACTACACGTCCTGGTGGTACGAGGCCGAGGACGTGCGCTACACGCAGTTCATGGCCAAGGACAACGTCCCGTTCCACACGGTGATGTTCCCCGCCACCGAGCTGGGCACCCGCGAGCCGTGGAAGAAGGTCGACTACGTCAAGGCCTTCAACTGGCTGACGTACTACGGCGGCAAGTTCTCCACCTCGCAGAAGCGCGGCGTCTTCACCGACCAGGCGCTGGAGATCCTTCCGGCCGACTTCTGGCGCTACTTCCTCATCGCCAACGCGCCTGAGTCCGACGACTCCTCCTTCACGTGGGAGCACTTCACCGCCACGGTGAACAAGGACCTCGGCGGCACGCTGGGCAACTTCGTCAACCGCGTACTGACCTTCTCCCGCAAGAAGTTCGGCGACGAGGTTCCGGCCGGCAGCCCCGCGGGCGAGGCCGAGGCCAAGCTGGGCGCGCAGATCGCCGAGCTGCTGGCCGAGTACGAGGGCCACATGGACGCGCTCCAGTACCGCAAGGCGGCGGCCGCGCTGCGCGCCCTGTGGTCCGCCGGAAACGCCTACCTCGACGAGAAGGCGCCCTGGCTGGAGGTCAAGACCGACCTGGAGGGCGCGGCGCTCACCCTGCGCACGGCGATGAACCTCATCCACCTCTACTCGGTGGTCTCCGAGCCGTTCATCCCGGCCTCGGCGCGCGCCATGCGCTCCGCGTTCGACCTCGCCGACGACACCCCGACGTGGATCACCCCGGAGCAGGCCACGTCCCTCGACGCGGTGCCGGCGGGCACGCCGTTCACGGTTCCGCCGGTGCTCTTCGCGAAGATCACCGACGACGACCTGGAGTCGTACCGGGAGCGCTTCGGCGGCAACCCCGAGGCCTGAGCCGGACCGGCCGCCACGGCCGGACGGCTCCACAGCATCGACGCGCGCAGGGGTGCGACCTCAACAGGTCGCGCCCCTGCGCGCGTTCCTCACGGCCGTACGCCGCCGAAGGCCCGCGGGTTGAAGCGGGTCAGCGCGTGCTCCTCGCGCAGGGACTCCAGCCGCCGCAGCGCGTCCGCACCGTAGAAGCCCTCCAGCAGCTCCGCGTCCAGCTCGTGGCAGCCGTACAGGTAAGGGCGCCCCCCGGCCTGCGCGCAGGCCGCCAGCAGCTCGCGCAGCACCCTGCGGGTTTCGGCCACCGCGTGGGAGTCGGACTTCTCGATGGTGGTGAACACGCCGATCCCGTACTGGACCGGGGTGTCGAGCGACGGCGCGAAGACGAACGGCGTCGCCCCCTCGGGACGCTTGATGACCAGGAAGTACAGGCTGATCAGGTTGTCGGCGAACGGGGATTCGCGCGTCAGCTCCTCCAGCGTCTTCGTGATCCCCTCGAAACCCGCCCCGTCGAAGACGTAGTCCGCCCAGAGGTTCACGCGGGATGCGTCCTCGAGGACGGGCAGGAGGTGCTGGTCGACCTCCTGGTGCAGCAGCAGGGAGTAGTCCGGTGCGGGCAGCACGGTGCCCGGTTCGCCGGCCTCCACGGCTTCCGCGGGCTCGGCCGCGAGAGCGATCTGCGAATACCACGAGGTCCGGTCGTACATGCCGAAATAGCCGGAAACCGCAGGATCGTCGGCGACGTTCTTCATGAATTCCGCGAGTTCCGATATTCCCGTGTGCGGAATCCGGGAGACCGGAGTGACCGCCCGGTACGGCGCGGTACGGAGCACCACGGTCCTGATGAAACCCACCTGTCCCAGGCCGCCCAGGGCGAACCGGAACAACTCCGCATTCTCCTGGCGGGAACACGTGCGCGAACGTCCCGTTCCGTCGACGAGTTCGATCTCCTCCACCTGGTCGATCTGAAGTCCCGACCGCAGGGAACCGTGTCCGAAACCCCCGATCGACAGCGTCCCGCCCACCGTGAGATTCAGATAGCTGGGCAGGACGGGGTTGGCGCGCCCGTGCCCGTTCAGCCATTTCTCCAGCGCGAGCCAGGTGATTCCGCTCGGGACTTCCACGAGGTGCTCCCCGCCCGTGAAGCGCGGCTCCGCGTCCTCGCGGAAATTGTCCAGCACGGTCCCGGACGCGAGCGTCTGCGTATTGCACGAGCGGCCGACGCCCCGTACCGCCGTGTCCTTGCCGGAGGCGGCCGCGTCGGCCATGAGGCCGCCGATCTCCCCGTCCGTCCCTTCCCGGACCACTTTTTCGGGGGTGATCGAGAGGGACCGGCCGAAATCGCTGCTGAATGCGCTCATCGTGTGCCACCTTTTTCGCGGAGTCGGGGAATCCAGGGGACAGTAACCGGACGCGGCCCCGCTCCGGAAGGCCGCGGGCCGCTCGCGGGCCGTCGGCTATAGGGATGCTCCATGGGGGCTCTATCAGTCCCTGTCAGGCTTCTCGGAAAGGCTGACCGCAGTGCGACTGATGGGCGGAGGTAAACTGCTTTGCTTACGCGCAGTGAAGAAAAGGACAGGTCGGAAATCCGGCAGGACTTCATCTCGGATTACGACGGGCTCGCCGATGAGTGGTGGGATCCCAGGGGGGCGCTCGCGCCACTGAGCTGGATCGCACGGGCCCGTGCGGAATTCGTTCCCCCGGCCCGGAACGAGCAGGCCGCTCTGCTCGACATCGCCTGCGGCGGGGGGCTGTTCGGCCCGCACGCGGCGGCCAAGGGCTACCACGTGGTCGGTGTCGACCTGTCGGAGATGTCGCTCCGCGAGGCGCTGCGGCACGGGTTCGACGAGGTCGTACGGGCCGATGTGGCCGAACTCCCCTTCGAGGACGAGTCGTTCGACGTGGTCACCGCAGGCCAGTGCCTGGAGCACGTACCGGATCCCTACGCCGTGGTGGCGGAGGCGTGCCGGGTCCTGCGTCCCGGCGGCACGCTGATCGTCGACACCATCGCCGACACCCGGGTGGCCCGGCTGGTCTCGATCACCCTCGCCGAGAACCTCCCCCTCCCCGGCCGGCCGCCCCGCGGCACACACGACCACCGGCTCTTCGTCAACCGGGAGCGGCTGACCCGGGCCGCCCGGGAGAACGGCGTCGAGCTCGAACTCCTCGGCCTGCGCCCGCGGATGCGCGAGATGGCCCGCTTCGCGGTCGGCCGGCTCGACGAGGTCACCATGGTGCGCACCAAGTCCACGTCCGTCCTTTACCTGGGCACGGGGACGAAGAAGTGAGCCTTCAGCAGCAGCAGGAGCATCAGCAACAACAGCAGCAGCCGGTGCGGTACGCCGCCCTGCGGGGCTGGGTGGCCGGCGCACGGCTCAAGACCCTGCCCGTCACCTTCGCCCCGCTCGCGGTGGGCCTCGCCATCGCCGCCGAGGCCGGGACCGTCGACCGGTGGCACGCCGCACTGACGGCCGTGCTCGTCCTGGGCTTCGTCCTGGGAACCAACTTCTTCAACGACTACAGCGACGGGATCCGCGGCGTCGACGACCACCGGGCGGGCCCGGCCCGGCTCGTGGGCTCGGGACAGGCCACGCCCCGGCAGGTGTTCCGGCACGGGCTGGTCCTGTTCGCGGTCGGGGCCCTGGCCGGGGTGATCCTGGCCGTACTGGTCTCGTGGTGGGTGCTCGCGCTGACCGTGTCCCTGGCCCTCGGCGGCTGGTTCTACACCGGCGGGGCGCGGCCCTACGGCTACCGCGGGCTCGGCGAGGTCAGCATCTTCCTCTACCACGGGGTCGTCTTCGTCTGCGCCCCGGTCGCCATCCAGCTCGTGCACCTGCCCCCGATCGCCCTCGGTGCGTCCGTGCCCCTCGGCTTCCTCGCGGTCGCGCTGCTGACCACCAACAACCTCCGCGACATCCCGACCGACGCGGCCGCGGGGAAGATCACCCTCGCGGTACGGATGGGCGCCGGACCGACCCGGCAGTTCTACGTCCTCTGCGTCGCCGCGGCCTTCGTGTCCGCGCTGCTCCTCGCCTCCGCCCGGCCCGGGGCCTTCCTCGTCCTCGGCGCGGCCCCGGTCGCCGTCCTGCCAGTGCGCCGGGTGCTGGGCGGAGCGGCCGGCCGCGACCTGATTCCGGCGCTGGAGCACACCTGTCTGCTGCTGCTCGCGTTCGGGTCCCTGCTGGCGATCGGCCTGGCGCTGTGAGCGCCATGAGGGAGACGCGGCCGCCGGGCCCGGTCGATCCCGACCACGAAGTCCTCGTCATCGGCGCGGGGTTCTCGGGCATCGGAGCCGCACTCGGCCTGCGCCGGGCGGGCATCGACGACTTCGTCGTCCTGGAGGAGCGGGACGACGTGGGCGGCAGCTGGTACGCCAACAAGTACCCCGGTGTCGCCGTGGACATCTCCGCCTTCTCCTACTCCTTCGCCGCCGAACCCTTCGCGTCCTGGTCCCGGGTCTTCCCTCCGGGAGAGGAGCTGAAGGCCTACGCCGACCACTGCATCGACGCGTACGGTCTGCGGCCCCACCTGCGCTTCAACTCCCGTGTCAAACGCGCCGCCTACAGCGAATCGGCGCACATGTGGACGATGGTCCTCGGCGACGGCACCTCGCTGACGGCGCGCTTCGTCATCTGCGCCACCGGATGGCTCACCAAGCCCAAGACCCCAGCCATCGCCGGCCTCGACACGTTCAAGGGCGACCTCGTGCACACGGCGCAGTGGGACCAGTCCCTGGATCTGGACGGCAAGCGCGTGGGAGTCATCGGCACCGGGGCCTCGGCGGTCCAGATCGTCCCGGAGATCGCCGAGCGCACGGAACAGCTCCACGTCTACCAGCGGACCCCCATCTGGCTGCTCCCGAAGCCGGACTTCGCGGTGCCGCAGGCCGTCCGCCGGCTCTTCCGCACGGTTCCCGCGACGCAGCGCACGATCCGGCTGCTCACCGACGTCGTGACCGAGCTCAGCTTCGTGATCGCGATGGTCCACTACCGGCGGTTCCCCTTCCTCGCGAGGGCCGGGGAAGCGGCGTCCAAGCTGTACCTGCGGCGTCAGGTGGGCGGCGACCCCACGCTGATGCGCAAGCTGACGCCCTCCTACCGGGTGGGCTGCAAGCGGCCCTCGCTGAGCAAGGGCTACTGGCGGGCCTTCACCCGCGCCGACGTCGAGCTGGTCACCGAGCCCATCGAGGAGATCACCCCGTCCGGCATCCGCCTCACGGACGGCGAGGAACAGAACCTCGACGTGCTGATCCTGGCCACCGGATTCCACGTGCTCGACAACCTTCCCCCGTTCCCGATGCGCGGCCAAGGGGGCCGGGACCTCAAGGAGTTCTGGAAGACCGAGCGGTTCCAGACCTACGAGGGCACGTCGATCAAGGGTTACCCGAACCTGTGGTTCATCGTGGGCCCCTATTCCTTCACCGGCGGCTCCTGGTTCGGAATGATCGACTACCAGGTGACCCACGCCCTGAGGGTGATCGGCGAAGCCCGGCGGCGCCGTGCCACGGAAGCGGTCATCCGCCCGGAGAAGCACGACGGCTCCTTCCGCCGGAACCTGCGCCGCATGCGCAACACCGTCTTCCTGGACCCGAGTTGCCGGGGCACGAACAGCTACTACCTGGACGAGCACGGAGACGCGCCGGCGGTCCGTCCCGCCTCCACCTACGAAGCGGCCTGGCGGGCCCGCCACTTCGACCTGGACGACTACAGCTACGAACGGTGATCCCGCGGCCGGTCGGCCGCGGGGCGAAATCCAATGCCTGGGAGGCAGTTGTGACGCGTTTGAGCGAGGTGCGCGGGAAGGACCGCGCGCTGTGCTTCCTGTACGGGGCATCCGCCCTGATCGGTTCGATCGTCATGGGGTGGATGGCCGTCACGTTCGTCGTGCGGAACGCCGACGCCGGCGCGCTGGGGGTCGTCGAGAACTTCCTGCGCGACTCGACGACCAATCTGGCGACCCAGTTCGTCTACATGGACCTGGTGCTCACCTGGGCGGCCGTCGGTGCGTACATGATCGTGGAGAGCCGGCGGTTCGGCATCCGGCACGTATGGGCGTACATCGTCGGGGCCCCGGCCATCGCCCTGATCGTGACCTACGGCCTCTTCATGCTCGTCCGCCAGTTGAAGATCGCCGCCCTGCGTGATGCCGAGGGGCGGATCGCGGTGGGTGAACGGGCTTCCGCTGCCGAAGAGTTCGCCGACCGGTCCGCCCTCCGGCCCGTATCGACGTTGGCCTCGCGATGAGTGACGGGATGAGTGACGGGATGGCCCGCAAAGTGGCCCTGGTCACCGGCGCGGCCGGCGGCATCGGGTCGGCCGTGGTCCGGCTGCTCGCCGAGCAGGGCACGGTGGTGGCCGCCGTGGACCTGGACAACGGGCAGCTGTGGGAAACGGTCGAGAAGCTCGCCGCCGAAGGCCTGCCCGTACGGGGTCACCCGGCGGACGTGACGTCGAGCGCCGAGGTCGAAGCCGTGGTGGAGGCGGTGGAGGAGCAACTGGGGCCCATCGACTACCTGGTGAACGCCGCCGGCGTGCTCCGCCTCGGCGAGGTCGCGGACCTGAGCGACCAGGAGTGGCACCTCACCTTCGCGGTCAACGCGAACGGGGTCTTCTTCGTGTCCCGCGCCGTGGTCAGCCGCATGATCGCGCGCCGCAGGGGCTCGATCGTCACCGTCGCGTCGAACGCCGCGGGCACCGCCCGCTCGCACATGGCCGCCTACGCCGCCTCCAAGGCGGCGGCGATCGCCTTCACCAAGTGCATGGGCCTGGAAGCAGCCCGGTACGGCGTCCGCTGCAACGTGGTCGCCCCCGGATCCACGGACACCCACATGCTGCACGGCATGCACGCCGACGGCAGCGCGGTCGCCGCCTCCGTGGCGGGGAACCCCGACGCCTACCGGACCGGCATCCCGCTGGGAAAGGTGGCGAGCCCGGAGGACGTCGCCCACGCCATCCGCTTCCTGCTCTCGGACGAGGCCGGGCACATCACCCTGCAGGGCCTGACCGTCGACGGCGGGGCCACGCTCGGGGTGTAGCCCCTGTAGCCCCTGTAGCCCGTGTTGCCCGTGTTGCCCCGCCCTCCACCGACCGCATCCCGAAAGGACCGATCACCGCATGGCAGGCCTCCCTTCCATCGATCCCTACCCGATGCCCCTGCCCGGCGAGTTCCCTCCCGCGGCGGTCGGCTGGCGGGTGGACCCGCGGCGCGCGGTGCTGCTCGTCCACGACATGCAGGAGTACTTCCTTCGGCCGTTCGAGAGGGGAACCTCCCCCCGGGACGCCCTCGTGGGCAACGCGATCCTGCTGCGCGGGCGCTGCGCCGAACTCGGCATCCCGGTCGCCTACACGGCCCAGCCCGGCGGGATGAACCTCGTCGAGCGGGGCCTGCTCGCGGACTTCTGGGGCCCCGGGATGCGCCCGTCGCCCGAACACCGTCAGGTCGTCGCGGGACTCGAACCGACCCCGGACGACTGGGTGCTCACCAAGTGGCGCTACAGCGCCTTCTTCAACTCGGACCTGCTGGAACGGATGCGGTCCGAGGGCCGCGACCAACTCGTCATCTGCGGGGTCTACGCGCACGTGGGGGTCCTGATGACGGCGGTGGACGCGTTCACCCGCGACATCCAGCCGTTCCTCGTGGGCGACGCCGTCGCCGACTTCTCCGCCTCCTACCACCAGCTCGCGCTGGAGTACGCGGCCGAGCGGTGCGCCGCCGTGGTGACGACGGCCTCCGTGTGCGAGGCGCTGGCCGCCGCACCGGCAGGGGGCCGGCGGTGACCGGGGCGGTCCGGGCCGTGGCCCCGCCCGGCGCCGCGGCCCCCGACCTCCTCGCCCGGGTCCTGGACGGCTCCACGGGAGCCTTCGCGCTGTTGTACCGCCCGCAGTCCACGACCCCCGGCACCCTGGAGGTACTGCTGGGCGACACGGCCGCCTGCGCGACGCTGGCCGACCTCCCGCTGCCGGACCCCGCGGCCCCGGCGGGCGGTGGCGGCGAGGTGCTCGCCCTGGTGCCGTACCGGCAGATCACCGAGCGCGGGTTCGCCGCCCTCGACGACGGCGAGCCGCTGATCGCGCTGACCGTCACGGACCGGCAGGACCTCCCGCTCGCCGATGCCCTGCGCCGGCTGCCCGACGACCCCGTCAAGGTCGAGTCCGAGGAGTTCGACCTCTCGGACGAGGCGTACGCGGACATCGTGCGCCGGGTGGTCGCCGACGAGATCGGCGCCGGCGAGGGCGCGAATTTCGTGATCAGGCGGACCTTCACGGCCTGGCTGCCGGACTGCTCGGTCGTCGGAGCCCTGTCCTTCTTCCGCCGTCTCCTCGAACGGGAGGCGGGGGCCTACTGGACCTTCCTCGTGCACACCGGCGACCGGATGCTCATCGGCGCCACCCCCGAGCGCCACATCAGCGTCCGGGGCGGCACGGCGGTGATGAACCCCATCAGCGGCACCTACTGCTACCCCCCGGGCGGCCCCACGCTCGACGGCGTCCTGTCCTTCCTGACCGACCGCAAGGAGGCCGACGAGCTGTACATGGTCGTCGACGAGGAACTGAAGATGATGTCCCGCCTCTGCCCGTCCGGCGGGCGGCTCGTCGGCCCCTACCTCAAGGAGATGACCCGGCTCGCGCACACCGAGTACCTCATCGAGGGCAGGACCGACCTCGACGTCCGCGACATCCTCCGGGAGACCCTGTTCGCCCCGACGGTCACCGGCGCACCGCTGGAGAACGCCGCCCGGGTGATCAGCCGCCACGAGACCACCGGACGCGGCTACTACAGCGGCGTGGCCGCGCTGATCGGGCGGGACGCCTCGGGCGCCCGGAGCCTGGACTCCGCCATCCTGATCCGGACGGCGGACATCGCCGTGGACGGCCGGCTGCGCATCGGTGTCGGTGCCACGCTGGTGCGCCACTCCGATCCCGAGGCCGAGGCGCGCGAGACCCGGGCCAAGGCGGCCGGGCTGCTCGCGGCCCTGGCAGGTCCCGCCCCCAGCCGCTTCGCCGACCGTCCCGAGGTCCGCGCGGCGCTCGCCCTGCGCAACGAGACCGTCGCCGGGTTCTGGCTGGACGAACCGGGCGGCCGGGACGGGGCCACCGCCGAGCTGGCGGGGCGCCGGGTCCTGGTCGTGGACGCCGAGGACACCTTCACGGCGATGCTCGCCCAGCTGATCCGCTCCCTGGGCGCCGAGGTGACCGTACGGCGGTTCGACGAGCCGTACGACACCGCGGCGCACGACGTGGTGGTCCTGGGGCCCGGACCGGGAGACCCCGGGGACCTCGGGCATCCGAAGATCGCGCACCTGCGGGCCGAGGTGTCCCGGCTGCTCGCCCGGGAGCGGCCCTTCCTGGGGGTGTGCCTGAGCCACCAGGTGCTGAGCGGGGTGCTCGGCCTCGACCTGGTCCGCCGGGCGACGCCCAACCAGGGGGTGCAGCGGGAGATCGACCTGCTGGGAGGGCGGGAACGGGTGGGCTTCTACAACACGTTCGCCGCCCGCGCCGGGGCCGACGTCCTCGACCATCCCGACCACGGCCGGGTGGCGGTGAGCAGGGACCGGGACACCGGAGAGGTCCACGCCCTGGAGGGCCGCCGCTTCGCCTCCGTCCAGTTCCACGCGGAGTCCGTCCTGACCCAGGAGGGCCGGCGGATCCTCGGCACGCTGCTCGGCGGGGTGCTGCGGGCATGAACGCCGAGGAGTCCACGATGCACGCACTGGTCGCCGGAGGGGGCATAGGCGGTCTCGCCGCGGCCCTGTCCCTCGCCCGGCAGGGGTACCGGGTCACGGTCCTGGAGCGCGCCGGCGCCTTCACCGAGCTCGGCGCGGGCATCCAGCTCGCCCCGAACGCCTTCGACGCCCTGGACCGGCTGGGCGTGGGCCGAAGGGTGCGCGAGCGGGCGGTGTACATCGCCGAACTCCGGTTCATGGACGGGGTGACCGGCGAGAACGTCGCCACCGTTCCCGTCACCGAGCGCTACCGCAGCCGGTTCGCGAACCCGTACGCGGTGGTGCACCGCGTCGACCTCTACCAGCCGCTGCTCGAGGCCTGCGGTGCGGCGGACGGCATCGAGCTGGTGTCCGGCGCCACCGTGCGCTCGTACGCGCAGGACCCCTCGGGGGTCACCGTGTCCACCGCGGAAGGCCGGACCTTCTCGGGAGACCTGCTCGTCGGGGCCGACGGCATCCGGTCGGCGATCCGCGGTCAGCTCGTCGGCGACGGCGACCCCCGGATCTGCGGGCACACCATCTACCGCTCGGTGATACCGCTGCGGAAGGTCCCCGAGGAGCTGCGGTGGAACGCGGTGACGCTGTGGGCGGCGCCCGGGTGGCACTTCGTCCACTACGTCATCGGGGGCGGCAAGTACCTGAACCTCGCCGCGACCATCGACGACGGCGCCGGCACGGCCGTGTCGGGCCGGCCCGCGCCCCGGGACCACGTACGGGACCGTTTCCGGGAAGTGCGCGGGCCGGCCCGCAGGCTCCTCGAACTGGGCGAGGAGTGGCGCGAGTGGGTGCTGTGCGACCGCGACCCCGTGGACGTGTGGACCGACGGGCGGGTGACCCTGCTGGGCGACGCGGCCCATCCGATGCTCCAGTACGCCGCCCAGGGCGCGTGCCAGAGCCTGGAGGACGCCGTGGTGCTCGGCGAGGTCCTCGGCGGGGCGGCCTTCGGTGACGTACCCGAGCGCCTGGAGAAGTACAACGCCGAACGGCGTCGGCGCACCGCACGCATCCAGCTCCTGGCCAGGGAGATGGGGGAACAGCTCTACCACCCCGCCGGGGAGGCCGCCCGCGTGCGCAACGCGATGCTGCGGTCCATGGGCGAGGACGACATGTACCAGCACATGGCCTGGCTGCACGGTGCCCGGCCCCTCTGGGAGGAAACACCATGACCCGTCTGGACGTGAAGCCGAGGACCCGCGGCGCCGTTGACGTGCCCGGCCTGCTGGAGCGGGGGCGCACCCTGTCCGCGCCCCTGCTGCGCCAGGCCGTCGGACGGCTGGCGGCGCCCATGGACACCGTCGCCGCCTACCACTTCGGCTGGATCGACGCCGAGGGCAACCCGTCGGACGGCGACGGCGGCAAGGCCCTGCGGTCCGCCCTCGCCCTGATCTCGGCCGAAGCCGCCGGCGCCCCGCCCGAGGTGGGGGTGACCGGCGCGGTCGCGGTCGAGCTCGTGCACAACTTCTCGCTGCTGCACGACGACTTCATGGACGGCGACGAACAGCGCCGCCACCGCGACACGGTCTGGAAGGTGCACGGCCCGGCCCAGGCGATCCTGGTCGGGGACGCGCTGCTGGCGCTCGCCGGCGAGGTGCTGCTCGAACTGGGCACCGTCGAGGCGAACCGCGCCACCCGCCTGCTGAACACCGCGACCCGCAAGCTGATCGACGGCCAGGCCCAGGACATGTCCTTCGAGCAGCGCGACCGGGCGACGGTCGCCGAATGCCTGGAGATGGAGGGCAACAAGACCGGCGCGCTGCTCGCCTGCGCCGTCGCCATAGGCGCCGTCCTGGGCGGCGCCGACGACGTGACCGCCGACGCCCTGGGACGCTACGGGTACCACCTCGGCCTCGCCTTCCAGGCCGTCGACGACCTGCTCGGCATCTGGGGCGCGCCGGAGCAGACCGGCAAGCAGGCGTGGAGCGACCTCAAGCAGCGCAAGAAGTCCCTGCCGGTGTGCGCGGCACTGGAGGCCGGCGGCCCGGCCGCGGAACACCTCGCCGCGGTACTGGCGGCCGACGCGGGTGCCGGGGCCGCCGGAGCCGTGCCGGACGGGCTCTTCGACGAGGCGGAGTTCGCCTACCGGGCCGCCCTGATCGAGGAGGCCGGGGGCCGCGCGTGGACCGCCGCCGAGGCGAGGCGGCAGTACGACGCCGCCCTCGAGGCCCTCGACGCGGTCTACCTGCCGGAAGAGGTCCGTGAACAGCTCACCGCACTCGCCGACTTCGTCGTCGTCCGGCGGCGCTGACGGAGCCGCGGATCCCGGTCGCGGAGAGCACCCTCACATCGCGGCGCCCAGGGCCAGGAACCCGCAGATCATCACGAAGAGGATGCCGAGCAACGGCCAGACGAAGCGCAGGTACTTGTCGTAGCCGACCTTGGCCAGTGCGACACCGCCGATGGTGACGGCGGTGGTGGGGACCCAGAGGTTCATCCAGCCGCTCGCCGACTGCCAGGCCGTCACCATCAGCGCGCGGGAGACGCCCGCGAAGTCGGCGAGCGGGGCCAGGATGGGCATGGTGAGCGTGGCGTGCCCGGAGGTGGAGGGGATCAGGAAGGCGAGGGGGAGGTTCACGAGGAAGACGATGATCGCGAAGATTCCCGACGAAGTCCCCTTCACCACGCCCTCGATGGAGTGCAGGACGGTGTCGGTGATCTGCGAGTTGTTCATGATGACCGTGACCCCGCGCGCCAGCATGATGACCAGGGCGGGCGAGATGAAGTCGGCGGCGCCCTGGATGAGCGTGGAGCTGAGCTTGGCCTCGCCCATCCGGGCGACCAGGCCGATGAGCACGGCCGCGCAGATGAACAGGGCCGCCAACTGGGCGAAGGACCAGTCCAGTTCCCAGGCGTACGGGGTCGCGTCCGCGTCGCCGGTGAGCGCGCTCGACCAGGGCACCACCGAGAAGATCATGAAGGCGAAGACGAGGACCAGCAGGACCAGCACGGTCTTGTGCAGCCGGGTCAGCTCCGGTTCCGCCTCCTCGTCGCCGGTGGCCTTCTGCTCCCGGTCCCCGGGCAGGAACCCGCAGATCGACTTGGAGGGGTCCTTCTGGACCCGTCGCGCGTACCGGATCACGTAGAGGACGGTCACGGTGGTCAGCACGATCCACATGAGGAAGCGCAGCCCGATCCCGTCGCCGAGCGAGATCCCGGCCGCCGAGGAGGCCACGCCGGTCGCGAACGGGTTCACCGTCGAGCAGAGCACGCCGATGCCCGCGCCGAGGATGCTGGCACCGACCGCGACCAGCCGGTCGTAGCCGAGGGCCAGCATCATCGGCACGAGCAGTCCGTAGAACCCGAGGGTCTCCTCGGCGAAGCCCTCCACGGTGCCCAGGATCGAGAAGACCACCATCACGGCGGCGATCAGCAGCGCCCCGCGGTCGCGCAGCCGGTGGGCGAGGCGGGCGATGCCGCGGTCGAGGGCGCCGGTGGCGAACACGACGGTGATGAAGGCGCCGATGGCCAGCACGAAGAGGAACACGCCCGCGCTGCCGTACAGATCACCGCTGAGGGTGGGCCCGACCCGGCCGGTCTTGGGGTCCTGGAGGCCGTAGAGCCCGTTGACGGGGGAGAGGAACAGGTCGTTCAGGCGATCGGTGAAGCTCTGCGTGCCCTCGACCCGGTGGTAGGTGCCGGAGACGGGGGAGCCGCTGTCGTCGCGGTCGTACTCGCCGGCCGGGATCAGGAAGGCCAGCAGCCAGATCGCGACGGTGACGATGGCCAGGATGGTCAGCGCGCTGGGGAAGGAGAACCTGCGCACGGGCGGCGGCTCCTCGGGCGGAGCCTGCACGGTCGGGATCTGGGGCGGGGCCGGAGGCGTCGTGGTCACCGTTCGCCTCCCGGGGACTTCGTGGCCCGCCCCGCGCCGAAGTCCGCCGCGTACTCCCGGACGAAGGCGGCCATCGCCACCACCGTGTTGCGCACCTCCGACAGCAGCACCCGCTCGTTCGGCGCGTGCAGGTTGCACATGCTGTCCTGCGCGCCGAACAGCAGCACCTCCGCGTCCGGAGCCGCCCTCGCGAGGCCGTTCACCAGGGGGATCGAGCCGCCCGTGGCCACGTACGAGGCCTCGGTGCCCCAGGCCTCCTTCAGCGCGGTCAGGGCCGCCCGGTAGGCCGGTCCGCCCGTCCGCGCCTCGAAGCCGGGGCCCGTGTCGCCCGGAGTGACGGTGAGCGGGATGCCGAAGGGGCGCTGCGCGCGCAGGTGTTCCACGAGCGCGGTGCGGGCCTCCTTCGGGTCCTGGAGCGGATGGAACCGCAGGTTCAGCTTGGCCCGCGCGTACGGGACCACGGCGGAGGCGGCGCCCGCCACGTCCGGGGCGTCCAGCCCGATCACGGTGACCGCGGGCCCGCTCCACAGCCGCTCGCCCAGCGAGCCGGTGCCGATCAGCGGCAGCCCGTCCCGTACGGAGGCCAGCTCGCGGAACTCCTCCTCGGTGTAGGTCGTGCCCTCCCAGGGATCGCGGCGCAGCCCGGGCACCGCCACGTTCCCGTGCTCGTCGTGCAGGGTGGCCAGCGCCCGGAGCAGGACCAGCAGGGCGTCGGGGGCGGCTCCGCCGAACTCTCCGCTGTGCCGGGCCTCCGCGAGGGTGCGCACCTCCACCATGACCTCGCAGGCCCCGCGCAGACCGGTGGTCAGGGTCGGGGTGCCGGGCCGCAGGTTGCCGAGGTCGGCGATGACCATCGCGTCGCAGGCGAACCGGTCCGGATCGGTGGGCGGGTAGTCGTCGAAGGGGCTGCCGTACTCCTCCTGCCCCTCGATCACCAGCTTGATCCCGACGGGCGGGCGGCCGCCGTAGACCCGGAGCATGCCCAGGTGCGCGATCACGTTCGACTTGTCGTCGGCGATCCCGCGCGCCCGCAGGGCGCCGGGGACCCCGGCCACGGGCGTCGGCTCGAAGGGCGGGGAGAGCCACAGGGTCGGGTTGCCGGCGGGCTGGACGTCGTAGTGCCCGTAGAGCAGGACGGTCGGTGCGTCCGGGTGCGGGGGCGGGATCTCGCCGTAGACGACCGGGGCGGTGTCGGGGAGGTCGATCCGCTCGATGGTGGGGACGCCCGCCTCGCGCAGCAGGGAGACGATCAGGTCGTGCGCCTCCAGGACCGGCTCCGGCGGATATCCGGGAAAGGCGACCGAGGGGATCGAAGCGAGCCGTTCCAGATCGGCCCGGAGGTCGTCCATCAGGGCGTCGACCTGTGCTTCGAGGGTCTGCGAGCCGTCCGCGTCCACCTGCCACCGTCCCTGTGCTCCCCGGGGCGACCCCGCTGAGCTGCGGGATCGGGTTCTCCGATCATCGGCGGGGGGAGCGGGCCGCGCCGCGGCGGAGTGGGCCGAGCGGGTGAACGCCGGCCACGGGAGCCGGGGCGCTCGAGGGTGCGCCGGGGTGGTGCGTGCGGGCGTGCCCGCCGGGCTGCGGCGGTACGCAGCCGGGCGGGGCCCGGGACCGGGCCGGACCCGGCGTGGCCCGAAGTGGCCTTCCGAGGGCCGATCTTGACCTGTCTGCCGCGTGTCGAAGCACCGCCGTGATCGTTTCTTCAGACGTAGTCCTCATCCCTGCCGCTGAATCGGGAGAACGCGCGGTGACCGCTTGGCAGTACTTCGCCGGGGCCGGCCTGGTGGCGGCGCTCTGCCCGCTGCACGGTCACGTGGCGGTGGCCGGGGACGGCCACGGGCGCGGCGCCCGGGTCGACCTGTGCGTTCCCGCCGGGTCGCGGCCGGGGCCGCCTGCGGCGCCGGCGTCGTCCGCGTCGGCCCCCGCTCCGGCTCCGGCCGTCCGGCCGACCACCCGGGTGCTGGGGCCCGGCCCGGCCGCGCCGACGGTGCGTCACCCCGGGCTGGGGCCGGCGGTCCCCGCGCCGGCCGGCGCGGCGGCGGAGCCCGGCCCGGGGCCGACGGCGCAGGCAAGGCCCGGGGCGGCGCAGGCGGCTCCGGGCGGAGCGGTGGCTCCGCAGCGGGTCGCAGCGGGGGCGGTGGCGGCGGGGCGCTTCCACGTGCGCCCGTACCACTCGGCGGCACTGGCACGACGCGGCCCGGACGGGATGTCCACCCTGATGCTCATGGTCGTCGTCACCACCCCGGCGGTGCTCGCGGCCGTCGCGCTGCGGCCCCGATCCAGGAGCCGCGGCTAAGCCCCGCTCCTCCACGTTCAGTCCGCTCGTCTCGACCTACGGAGAACCCTCGTGTCCGAATGGCTGGTCCTGGCCATCGCCATGGCGCTCGTCTGCGCCCTCGTCCTCGCCTTCACCGCGATCCGGCACCGCCGGGTCGCCGACGACGAGGACACCAGCGAAACCCCCGACGTCCTCGAGTACATGGTGATGATGGTCGGGGTGGTCTACGCGATCGTGCTCGGCCTGGCCATCGCGGGCGTCTGGGAGGCGCGCGGCGCCGCCGAGGACAGCGTGCGCCGCGAGGCCCAGTCCCTGTACGAGGTCACCCAGCGGGCCGACGTCTATCCGGCCGCCGTGCGCGACCGGATCCGCGGCGAGGTCAACGCGTACGTGTCCCACACCGTCGCCGTGGACTGGCCGCGGCTGACCTCCGGGGCCCCGGTGTCCACGGAGGGCGGCGAACTCCTCGGCAAGCTGCGCTCCGACGTCACCCACCAGAGCCCGGGCAACGAACTCCAGGCCCAGGCCTACCAGCCGCTGCTGGACCACATCGCGGCCGCCGACGACGCCCGCCACGAGCGGACGCAGAGCGACGAGTCCACGCTGCCGGGGGTGGTCTGGCTGGGGCTGGTCGCGGGCGGGCTGGTCACCGTCGGGCTGATCTTCACCCTGCAGATCCGGCGTTCGGGCCGGGAGCTGCTGCTCGCGGGGCTGTTCAGCGCGCTGATCGTGTTCCTGCTGTTCATGGTGTGGAGCTTCGACGCTCCCTTCGGCCGGGACGGCATCGACTCGGCGGCCCCGTTCCAGGACCTGTTCCCGTCACTGACCCTGGCCTCCGGGAGCTGACCACCGGTTTTGGAGACCGGTGGTCAGCTCCCCGACAGGGAGGACTGGCGCCGGCATTCGGCCACCACGCGGGAGTTGCGCAGCGCGTGCGAGATCCGCACGAGGTCGCGCGGACCGTCGGCGGGCGGCGGGGCCCCCTCGTCACTGGCCCCGATGACCCGGCCCTCGGGGTCGGCCGCCCGGGCCCGCACGGCGGCCGCGACCATGGCCGCGTCGGCGACGGCCCGCGCGGTCTCCTCGTCGGCGCCGGCGGCGACGGCCCGCGCGAGGGCGTCGTCCCGGTGGGACCGGTCGAAGTACGGGCCGAGGTGCAGGAAGCCGTCGTGGATGTCCGACTCGCGCTGGATCATCCGCAGCTCCACGGCGGACCACCAGGCCATCCGTACGCTGGGGGCGCCCTTGGGGCCGCAGGCCTGCAGCTCGCGCCAGAGCGTGCCCAGCTGCCGGTACGTGGACCAGTACTGCCAGCTGTCGGACAGCCGCTGGAAGACCAGCGGGAGGACGAAGCCGATGGCGCTGACGTTGGCTCCGATGGAGGCGACGGGCGGTGCCACCGAGGTGCTCAGCCAGTCCAGGTCGTGGCCGGTCCACCGGGCGACGACGGCGGTCATCTTGGTGGCGTCGTAGCAGAGGTTGAAGACGTACCCGATGACGATGATCACGAGGCCGACGCGGAGCCAGCCGCGCACCTGCAGGGACCAGCGCCAGCACATCGCGACCATCACGATGGCGGCCACGTTGTGGGCCACCAGGTAGAGGGCGATCATCTCCCGGGTGAAGGGGGTGTTGGCGTAGTAGGTGTCGAAGTCCCGCAGCCGCTCGACCGGACTGTCACCGAGGGCGAACAGCACCATCAGGACCACGATCACGACGGAGTAGCCGAGGATCCAGGCGCGCGAGACGCGCCGGGTCTCCTCCGGTGGGCCACCGCGCCAGTTGACGATGAGCACGAGGCACGCGGCGCTGAAGGCGGTGATCAGGCAGTAGACGAACGGGGCGGAGAAGTTGGGTATGCCCGTCCAGCGGTTCACCGCCGCGATCGTGGGCGGGGCGGCGAAGGTGAAGACGGCGCCGGCCAGGGTGAGCAGGGCGCAGACCGACCGTAGGAGCGGATCGCGCCAGTTTTTCCGTAGCGTCGGCAGTTTGAAGGCGAGTGCGATCGCCATCGCGGCTGCCGGCGTGTAGTAGTCCTGGCCTTTCAATGGTCGTTCCTGTGCCCCCGGTATCCGAGCGCGGCCTCGATGCGGCCCGCCAGCTGATCACGTTGTGCCGGTGCGCGGTGGCTCGCCGATCCGGCGAGCCAGGTCCTGCACCGGCTGCCCAGCAGTAAACCGAAGGTTTCCGCTTCGGTCTCCTCCTGGACGTCGGCGCGGGTGCGCGCGGCGACGCGTCGCACGGTCTCGCCGATGTCGGCCTCGTCCGTCAGCAGCCGGGCGGCGACGGCGGCGCCGTCGACGTGGTGACTGCAGTGGCCGGCCTTCATGTGCCACAGTTCGTGCCCGAGGATCACCAGTTGGTGGTCGGGCGCGGTGCGTTCCTCGATGACCACCAGATCGCGGTCCGCCATGTCGAGCCACAGGCCGCTGGCCGTTCCCGGCGGGAACGAGGCCATCCGGAACTCCACCCGGCGGCCGCGGTGCTTGCTCATGCCCTCGCAGAGGGCGGCGTAGAGGTCCACGGGCTCCACGGGCGCGGTCAGGTTGATGCCTGCCACCAGCTCCCCGCACAACCGCCGCTGCTCTCTGCCTATGCTCACCGTTCTCCCCGTCGGCGCGGATCCGGATCAGGACTCAAGGATCAGACCCAGACTTTCGACTGGGTCAGGATTCGTTCGGTTTTACGCTTTCGAGGAGCATGTCCAGCCATTCGGTCACTTTGTCCCGGTGCTTGTCGCTGGGCAGTTGGGCGGCTCTCCAGGCGATGCCCCGTACGCCGTGGTTCTGGAGAAGTCTTGCCAGCGGATCGCCCGTCGAAGCGGCCGGAGCGGATGCGGTTTCCCGGGCGCGTCCCGCGAAGTCCTGGAGCAGCTGTTGCTCGGTGCGCTGGAGGGCGTCGGTGAGCGCGTCCGCGTCATGGGCGGTGAGGAATCCGGCGTGCACTCCGAAGAAGCGCTGGATCGCGTCACAGTGTTCCATGGTCGGCCGCCGGTCGCCGTTGATGAGAGCCCCGGCCTGCTGGCGCGACATGGCGGCGCCGTCGGCGATCTCCTGCTGCGTGTAGCGGCGGCCGTTGGGCTTCACACGGGTGCGCCGCAGGAGGTCGAGACGCTGGAGGAAACGGGTCTGGAGATCGGGCTCGCCGGCGGGCCGGCCGTCCAGCAGGCTCCGCACCACGTCGGCGGGGACGCCCGAAGCCTCGGAGAGGCGGCGCAGGTCGAAGACCTGGTTCAGGTCGCGGCCCAGCTTGCCTGCGAGTTCTGCGACTCGCGTGACGGTGGCTGCCAGGAGCGTGTTGGCCACCGCGACGGGAGCCGGGAAGCCGTCTGTCACCAGTGGTTCTCCTAGATCGCGCGAGGTCGGGGGTGCGGGCACGTGGTCGGCCTCTGGAATCTATCCGGTCTCGGTCCGTACGGCTAGAACGTGCCACATCTGTGGCGGGAACGAGCTGCCAAGAGGCTGGAATTGCCACAATAGTTGACACTCGAATGAAGTCGGTAGCAGGATCGCCACACGGAAATGAAGATCCAGACCGTATAGAAGAGGGGGGAGCTCTCGGTGCCACATCTCGCAGCGGTGGGCCCGTCCGATGGCCTCGCCCACATCGGTGGGGAGCGCCTCGCGGGCGAGGAGTCCGCACGCGGCGCCGTGCGGTCGGAGCGACGCAAGGAGATTTTGCGCCAGCGCCGGGAGGAGCTGGGGCTCAGTCAGGAAGACCTGGCGGCGCGACTGCGCATCAGCGTGCGCGCGTACGGAAACTGGGAGCGCGGCCTGGTCAAGGAGTGGACGGACCGCAAGCTGCTCGCCCTGGCCGAGGCCCTGGAAATGAGCGAGCGGCAGTGCTTCTGGCTCTTCCGGATCATGGTCGACCGTGACCCGCCGCCCACGTGGCGCGCGGCCGAGGACAACCGGCTGCCCGACGACCCGGCGCAGCGCGACTACCTGTGCGACTACGCGGCCCTCATGGAGGCCGTGCCGTACCCGAGCTTCCTCGTGGACCACCGCTGGGACGTGGCCCTGACCAACTCGGCGTTCGACCGGCTCTTCCAGTCCGTGCGCCCGCATCCGACCGCCCTGCCGGACGACAACTTCCTGCGCTTCGTGCTGTTCCACCCGGACGCCGCGGCCGTGCTGGAGGACCACGAACCGGCCTGGTGCGTACCGCTGCTGGCCCGCTTCGCCACGGCGCTGGCCGCCGCCCCCGACGACGAGGGGCTGCGCAGCATCCGTCAGGAGGTGGCCCGTGACCCGTTCATGGAGGCCGCCTACCGGTACGGAGTGCCGCACTGGCTGACGACCCGCGGGGCCGGGGCCGCCGAACAGGACGGCGCCGTACGCACCGTGCGCCACCCGGACCCGGGCTGGGGCCTGGTGCGCTGCCGGATGGTGGCGGAATCCGGCCCGATGCTCGACGGCATGGGGCTGACCCGGATGACACTGGTCCTCTCCGCGCCGCAGGGCCTGCCGACGGGTCCGCTGCCGGGCGGTCCGGGATCGCAGCAGCACCAGCCGCCGCGGCTGAGGGCCGTGCCGTCGCCGGTGGAGTGATCCGGCGGGGGAGACTGGGGCCACGGAAACGTGGCACTGGTGCACCGGTGCACTGCGAAAGGCGGTAAGGGCGTGCGGCTGACGATCCTCGGCGGGGGCGGATTCCGGGTACCGCTCGTCTACGGAGCCCTGCTCGGCGATCGCGCCGAGGGCAGGGTGTCGCACGTGACGCTGTACGACGAGGACTCCGGCCGGCTCCGTGTCATGGCCCGGGTCCTCGCGGACCAGGCCGCGGGGATCGCGGACGCCCCGGCCGTCACGGCCACCACCGATCTGGACGAGGCCCTGCGCGGCGCCGACTTCGTGTTTTCGGCCATTCGTGTCGGAGGGCTGGACGGGCGCGCCGCCGACGAGCGGATCGCCCTGGCCGAGGGGGTGCTGGGCCAGGAGACGGTCGGCGCGGGCGGGATCGCCTACGGCCTGCGGACGGTGCCGGTGGCCCGCGAGATCGCGCGCAGGGTGGCCCGTACCGCCCCGGACGCCTGGGTGATCAACTTCACCAACCCGGCCGGAGTGGTCACCGAGGCCATGGCCGAGGAGCTCGGGGACCGGGTCATCGGCATCTGCGATTCGCCGGTCGGGCTCGGACGGCGGATCGCCCGGCTGCTCGGCGCCCGCCCCGGGGAGGCCTGGATCGACTACGTCGGCCTCAACCACCTGGGCTGGGTGCGCGGGCTGCGGATCGGCGGCCGCGACGAACTGCCGCGGCTGCTGGCCGACGCGCGGGCGCTGGAATCCTTCGAGGAGGGCCGGCTGTTCGGGGCCGAGTGGCTGCGCTCGCTCGGCGCGATCCCGAACGAGTACCTGCACTACTACTACTTCAACCGTGACACGGTACGGGCCTACCAGGAGGTCAAACAGACGCGCGGGGCGTTCCTGCGCGACCAGCAGCAGGGGTTCTACGCCGAGGCCGGGCGGCCGGATCCGGCGCCCGGGGCGGCGCTGGCCGCCTGGGACCGCACCAGGGCCGAGCGCGAAGCCACGTACATGGCCGAGAACCGCGAGGTCGCGGGGGTCGGCGAGCGGGAGGAGAGCGACCTGGAGTCGGGCGGGTACGAGAAGGTGGCCCTCGCCCTGATGCGCGCCATCGCCCGGGACGAACGCGCCACCCTGATCCTGAACGTCCGCAACCGCGGGACCCTGTCGGTGCTCGACGCCGAGGCCGTCATCGAGGTCCCCTGCCTGGTCGACGCCAACGGGGCCCACCCGGTCGCCGTCGATCCGCTGCCGCTGCACGCCGTCGGTCTGGTGACCTCGGTCAAGGCCGCCGAGCGCGAGGTCCTCGCCGCGGCGGCGAGCGGATCGCGGGCGGACGCAGTCAAGGCCTTCGCGCTGCACCCGCTGGTCGACTCGGTCGGGGTGGCCCGGCGGCTGGTGGCCGGATACGCGGCGGAGCACCCGGGGCTGGGCTACCTGCGCTGACGGGCCGACGCGCCGCGCGGATGGGCTAACGCCGCATGCGGCCGGGCGTGCGCGCCAGCAGAGTGCGAGATGTGACCACAGCCGAAGGTGCAGCCACAGCCGAGGGTGCCGCCCCCGCCATATCCGTCGCGCCGCCGCCCGTGCTCGACCGGCGCTCGCGCAACATCGTGTTCGGCACGATCATGCTCGGCGTGCTGCTCGCGGCCCTGGACCAGACGATCGTGGGCACGGCGCTGCCCACGATCGTGGCGGACCTCGGCGGTGGGGACCACATGTCGTGGGTCGTGACCTCCTACCTGCTCACCGAGACGGTCGCGACCGTGCTCGTCGGCAAGTTCGGCGACCTCTTCGGCCGCAAACTGGTCTTCCAGGTCTCCGCCATCGTCTTCATCACCGGTTCGTTCCTGTGCGGCCTCGCGAGCAACATGACCCTGCTCATCGTCTGGCGGGGCATCCAGGGCATCGGCGCGGGCGGGCTGATGGTCACCGCGATGGCACTCATCGCCGATGTGGTCCCCCTGCGCGAACGCGGCAAGTACCAGGGCGCGATCGGCGCCGTCTTCGGCGTCGCCACGGTGATCGGGCCGCTGCTCGGCGGACTCTTCACCGACCACCTGACCTGGCGCTGGGCGTTCTACGTCAACGTGCCGATCGCGATCCTGGTCGTGGTGGCGGCCGCGAAGACGATCCCCTCCGTGCGCGCCGCCGGCAAGCCGGTCATCGACTACCTGGGCATCGCCATGGTCGCGATCGGCGCGAGCGCGCTGATCCTGGGCACGAGTCTGGGCGGCAACGAGTACGCCTGGAGCTCACCGCTCATCGTCGGGCTCTTCGCGGGCGGCGTCCTGGCGCTCGCACTGTTCTGCCTGGTGGAGATGCGCGCCGCACAACCGATGCTGCCGATGCGGCTCTTCCGCAACCCCGTCTTCTCGGTCTGCTCCGTCCTCAGCTTCGTCGTCGGCTTCGCGATGCTCGGCGCGATGACCTTCCTGCCGACGTACCTGCAGTACGTGGACGGGGACTCGGCCACCGTCTCGGGCGTACGGACGCTGCCGCTGGTCATCGGCCTGCTGATCGCGTCGGTCTTCAGCGGCAACGTCACAAGCAAGACCGGGCACTACCGGATCTTCCCCATCGTCGGCTGCGCCGTGATGGGCCTCGGCCTCTACCTCCTGTCCCGCATGGGACCGCAGTCCGGGGCCTGGCTGGAATCCCTCTACATGTTCGTGCTCGGCACCGGCATCGGCCTGTGCATGCAGGTGCTGACCATCGCCGTGCAGAACACCGTGGACTACGCCGACCTCGGCACCGCGACCTCCGGCGTCACCTTCTTCCGTACGCTCGGCAGCGCCTTCGGGACCGCCGTCTTCGGCACGATCTACGCCAACACCCTGAAGCCCGCCCTGGCCAAGGGAGTCGCGGAGGCCGCCCGCGCCACCGGCGAGAACCCGCAGCAACTGGCCGTGGCGGCGCAGAGTCCGCAAGGCCTGCACGGGCTGGATCCGGCGGCGGCCGGGCCGGTCATCAACGCGTACGCGGACACCCTGCACACGGTGTTCCTGTGGACCGTGCCGGTGGCCGTGGTCGGCTTCGTCGTCGCGCTGTTCCTCAAGCAGGTCAAGCTGCGCGACAGCGCCCGGGCCGGCTCCACGGACATGGGCGACGGCTTCGGCTCGCCCGCCACGGCCTCCGGGGACTCGGCGAAGCTGCTGGAACTGGCGGTCGGCAAGCTGGTGCGGAACATGGGGCCGGAGACGGCGCGCGGGATCGTGAAATCCTCCGACACCCGGCTGGACATGGCGGGCGCCTGGGCGGTCATGCAGGTGGACCTGATGACCCGCACCGTCGGGTACGCCAGCCTGGGACTCATCGCCTCGCGCCGGCACCTGCCCCCGGAGGTACTGCTGCCGGTCTTCGAACGGATGGTGGACGAGGGCTACATGACGCGGCAGAACGGTTTCTACGCGCAGACTCCGGCGGGGGAGCGGGAAGCGGGCGTCATCTCGGCCGCGTGGGCCCAGTGGCTCGGCGACCAGCTGGAGAAGGACCGGGGCCGACCGCGCAGCGCGGAGCTGCGGGCCGCGGCGGACGCGATCGCGAAGCGCCTGCTGGCGGAGGACCTGGGGGACGGCAACTTCGCCCCGCGCGCGATGGCGGGGCGGCCGTAAGAGGGAGCCGGGAGCAGGGAACTTCCGGGCGGGCGTGGACGTCTGGTGGGGAGACTGGTTCTACAGGTTCTACAGGTTCTAGAGGTTCTACAGGTTCTACAGGTTCTACAGGTTCTACGGGTTCTACGGGTTCTACGGGTGCGGGGGTGCCGGATGCGGATCACGCTGGCTGAAGAGATCATGCTGCTGTCGCTGGACGACGAGTCCGGCTCGGTCAAGCAGCGGCAGTCGGTGAACTGGGCCGTGGCGGGCGCCCTCCTGCTCGAACTGGTCCTCGCGGAGCGGGTCCGGGTCTCGGGCAAGTACCTGGAGCTGGTGGACACCTCGCCCACGGGAGAGGAACTGCTCGACGGCCGGATCGAGTCGATACGGGTCTGGATGCGCGGCCGGCCCAGGCGCCGGGTGACCGAATGGCTGACGAAGGACCAGGCCAAGGCCGTTGGCCCGGTCGTGGAGCGGCTGTGCGGGCGCGGGGTGGTCGTGGAGGAGCGGCGCAAGGCCCTCGGGGTGTTCCCGGTACGCCGCTATCCGGAGGCCGACGGTGAGGTCGAGCGCGAACTGCGCGAGCGGCTCGCCTCGGCGCTCCCCAAGGGCGCGGAGCCGGACGAGCGCACCGCGGGCCTCATCGCGGTGATCCACGCGGTCCGCCTGCACGGCCTGGCCTTCCCGGAAGTCCCGCGCAAGGAGGTGTCCGCGCGCACGGCGGAGATAGCCGACGGGCAGTGGGCGGCCGAGAGCATACGCACCGCACTGCGCGACATGCAGCTGGCGATGGTCGCCGTCACGGTGGCCACGACGACGGCGGCGGTGAGCGCGGTCTGAGAGCCGCTGCCGCGCCGGGACACCGGCGCGCGGGCGGGCCTTCAGCGCGGTCCCGGGCCGCCGGCCGGGTCCGGCGATGCGGTGGTCGGGTAGTCGTAGGACGGTACGGGGGGCAGCTGCGTCGCGAGGTCGGGCCGCCATGCGCGCAGGGCCGCCGCCGACGGGGCGTAGAGGGCCGCCGGGATCTCCGCCGGGGCGAACCAGGACCAGCGGGCGATCTTGTGGGGCTCGGTGACCGTGGCGGAGCCCTCGGCGGCCGAGGTGAAGGCCGCGGCCGTCAGCCGGGTCGGGCCGGAGCGGGCGCCGGAGTCGGAGTCGGAGTCGGAGTCGGTGCCGGAGCTGCCGGCCAGCATGATGGACACGATCCTGATCTCCTCGGGGGCGACCCGCAGTGCGGTCTCCTCGGCCAGTTCGCGGGCGGCGGCCTGCTCGAAGCCCTCCCCGGGGTCGACCTTGCCGCCGGGCAGTTCCCAGCGCCCGTCGTGCGCCTGGCCGAGCAGCACCCGGCCGTCGTGGCCGACCACGATCACGCCGACTCCGACGACGGCGTGCGGGCGGGGAACGGCGCGCTCGGTGGGTTCGCCGGCTTCTGCGCTCATGGGAGTCCTTCGGGTGGGTCGGTGTCACGGGGGCGGCCTGCGGAGCCGCCCCGCTGTGACCTTACGTCCCAGCCGGCCGCGCGGGTTTCGGCCAGGCGCCGCCCGCGCAGGCTTCTCGCGGTCCGATCGTCGTACGGCGCATCGGTTCGTCGACTCACCGGTCGACCCGCCCCATCGGTCCGACCGGTCCAAGGGGGTTCCATGGCACACGTGCTGGTCGTCGGCGGGGGCATAGGAGGGCTGGCCACCGCGCTGCTCGCGGCGCCACGGACACACGGCCGAGCTCTTCGAACGCGATCCGCGCGCCCCCGGCACAGCCCTCGACCGGGACTTCTTCGGCTGGCACCGGACCACGGTGCCCCAGGCGAACCAGCCGCACGTGCTGCTCGGCGCCGCACGGGGACTGCTGCGCGAGGAACTGCCGGACGTCCACGCCGAGATGCTCCGGCTCGGAGCCCGGGAGCGGCACGAGCTGGACTGGTTCGACGTACGCCCGCCCGCGCGGCCCGGCGACGAGGACCTGGTGATGCTCCAGGCGCGGCGCATCGTGCTGGAGAGCGCGCTCGCCACGGCGGTACGGGCCGAGCCGGGAGTGGTGGCGCGGTACGGGGAGCCGGTGAGCGGGCTGGTCGCGGCCGGGGCCGCTGCTTCCGGGATACGGGTGACGGGAGTGACCACGGAGGCGGGGACATACGGGGGAGACCTCGTCGTGGACGCGGGCGGCCGGCGCGGCGGTTCCGAACGGTGGCTGGCGGCGATCGGCTGCCGGCCGGGCGTCGTGGAGCGGCACCGCACGGGCCTGGCCTACTTCTGCCGCTGGTACCGGCTGCCCGAGGGCCGCGAGGAGGGGCCGCGGCGCCCCTGGGCGGTGACGGGCGGCAGCTTCGCCGGGTGCGCGGTCTTCCCGGCCGACAACCGGCTGTTCGCCGTGACGCTGTTCGTGCACACCGGGGACGCCACACGCTCCGCGCTGCGCGATCCGGCCGTGTTCGAGACCGCCGCGCGGACCTTCCCGCCCGGCGCGGCCTGGCTGGGACTGGGCGCCGAACCGCTGTCCGGGGTACTGGCCACGGCCGGCCTGGACAACCGCTGGAGCGCCCTGGCCGACGAGCGGGGGCCGGTGGTGAGCGGGTTCGTTCCGGTCGGAGACGCCGCCACCCACACCAACCCGACGCTCGGTCAGGGCACTTCGCTCACCCTGTGGGCCGCGCGCAGGGTGGCCCGTACGGCGCACCGGGACCCGGGGTCGGTGGGGTTCGCCGCCGATTACCACGCATGGACGGTACGCACCCTCAAACCGTGGTTCGACTTCCAGGTGGTCGCCGACGGGGCCGTCGGGGAGCGGTTCGCGACCCGCGCCGGGCGCGCGGGGACGGCCCGCGAGGTGGCGGCGCTGTTCGACTGCGCGCTGGAGGACCCGGAGGTGATGCGGGCACGCGCGAGGGTCCGCCACCTGGCCGACCCGCCGGAGCGGGCGTACGCGGACCCGGGGATCCGGGCGCGGGTGACGCGATGGCTGGAGGCGCACCCCGACTACACGCCGAACGCGGCCGGCCCGAGCCGCGCGGCGTGGGAGGAGCTGACGGCGCGCTGACGGCCGGGTCGGGCGGTTTCCTCAGCTCGCCGGGCCGGCCGGGCTCACCGGGCCGGCGCGTCGAGCGAGTCGAGAGAGCCGAGCGAGCCGAGCGAGTCGAGCGGGAGAATCACCTCGTGGTCGCGGACGGGGGGCAGGCAGCCGCCGGTCTCGCTGCAGGCCCCGTAGGTGAGGTGCACCCTCGCGCGGTCGGTACCTCCGAGCCGCCGGACCGGAAGCTCGAGGGTGACCGTCCCGTCCGCGTAGACCGGCAGCGCGACGTCCAGGCCGGCCGGACGCAGCATCCGCGGCTTCGCGTCGGTGGTCGCCTGTCCGGTGGCCCCCAGGCCGCCTTCGGCGCGGATCCGGGTCGGGATGCCGATCCCGTCGATCCCGTCGTTCGGAAGGTCGAGGCCGTGGAGGTGGAAACCCGTCTGCTCGGGCCGCAGTTCCGCGAGGATCCGCACGCTGCCTTCGCGGGACTCCGCCCGCACCCTGACGGCCACTCCGCCGGCGGTGAAGGGGGTGGCTTCCGCGGTCCTCACCCTTTCACCGGGGCCCGAGCACCCGGTGAGCAGGGCCGTGAGGGCGACGGCGAACGCGCGACCGGCCCGTGCGCGACCGGCCCGCGCGCGGCGGGTCCGGAGCGGGACGGCTACAGCCATCGCGTCAGGAACTTCTCGACCTGCGCCGCCGACATGCTGCGGGCGCTGGAGAACTCGCCCTGGTTCGTGGCCACCTTGATCCGGCCGGAGGCGGAGTCCAGGACGGCCAGCGCGGGTATGCCGCTCGTGTTCAGGTCGACGTAGCGCTCGGCCACGTCCAGATTGCGGTCGAACTCGCCAACGTTCACCTTCACCACGTGGTACTTGGCCAGCAGCGCGGAGGCTCCGGGCTGCTTGAACCGGGTGGTCAGGACGCGGCAGTCCAGACACCAGTCGGCGCCGAAGTCGATGAGCCCGGGCGGCCGTCCAGCTTCGCCGCCGCGAGCGCGGCCTCGATGTCGGCCCCGGCGTCCGCCTCGGGGTCGTAGTCGAGCGCGCCCTGTCCCGCGGCGGGCGCCTGCGAACTCCGCTGCGGTGCGGCCGGCTTAGAGGAGGGGGATGCCGACGCGGTGGCAGGAGCGGCCGGGCGCCGTCACCGGCTCCGGTGGACGTGCGGACCTCGCCGCCACAGCCGCTGAGCACCGCCACGGCGAGTACGGCCGGCACCAGTGCCGTGGGGAGCAGGGGACGTCTCATGCGCGTCCGCGTCGTTCTCACCTCGGTACCCGTGGCACGTGCGGGTGCTGCGGGTGGCCTCGGTCTTCTGCGGGTACCCGCAGGTGGGCCCGTAGTTTCGCACACGCCTGCCGGTGCTTCCCGGGGAGGGATCCCATGATCGGACCGGGCCCGGCGATCCCTGCCGGGATCACCGGATTCGATGCGGTTCGAGCCGGCCGTGCGGCGGACCTCAGGTCGCCTTCGCGCTCAGGACCTCGGCCAGGTCGTAGCCGACGACCTCCTCCAGCTGGGCGTACGTACAGCTCCCCGGCTCCCGGTCCGGCCGCATGCGGCGGAACTGCGCGGTGTGCCGGAACCGGTCGCCCTCCATGTGGTCGTACGCGACCTCGCAGACCCACTCCGGGCGCAGTGGCACCCAGGACAGGTCCTTCTTTCCGGTCCAGCGGCTCTGTGCTCCGGGCATTCGGGCGCTCTCGTGGGCGGATTCCTCGGCCCAGGCCGCCCACGGGTGGCCCTCGGGGCCGGGCATCCGGAGCGGTTCGAGCTCGTCGATCAGCTCGGCGCGGCGCTTCATCGGGAAGGCGGCGCAGACACCCACGTGCTGGAGCGCGCCGTGGGCGTCGTACAGGCCCAGGAGCAGCGATCCGACAATCGGACCGCTCTTGTGGAAACGGAAACCCGCGATCACGGCGTCGGCCGTACGCTCGTGCTTGATCTTGAACATGAGGCGGGCATCGGGCCGGTAGGGGAGATCGAGGGGTTTGGCGACGACCCCGTCGAGCCCGGCGCCCTCGAATCGTTCGAACCACTCCTGTGCGAGCGCGGGGTCGGTGGTCGCGGGCGCGAGGTGAACGGGGGGCCGAGCGGTGGAGAGTATGCGGGTCAGGGCGGCGCGGCGGTCCGCGAGCGGGGTGTCGAGGAGGGCCTCGTCGTCCAGCGCGAGCAGATCGAAGGCCACGAACGAGGCCGGGGTCGTCTCGGCGAGCCGTTTCACCCGGGAGGCGGCGGGATGGATCCGCTCGCTCAGCCGGTCGAAATCGAGCCGCCCGCCCTGGATGACGACGATCTCGCCGTCGACGACGCAGCGGTCGGGGAGATTGGCCTTCAGCGCCGTCACCAGCTCGGGAAAGTACCTGGTCAGGCTCTTGCCGGTGCGGCTGCCGAGCTCGATCTCGTCCCCGTCCCGGTGGACGATCGCGCGGAAGCCGTCCCACTTGGCCTCGTACTGCATGCCCGGCGGGATCGTGGACACGGATTTGGCGAGCATCGGCTTCACGGGTGGCATGACCGGCAGATCCATGTCTCCGATTCTGGGGCGCGGTGCCCGGGCCCGCTCGGTGTGCGGGGCCGCGCGGGTCGGCCTACCGTGGCGCACATGGGTGCAGCGGGCAAAGCGATCGAGCTGGAGGTGGGCGGCCGGACCGTCCGGCTGTCCAGCCCGGACAAGGTGTACTTCCCCGAGCGCGGCCTCACCAAGGGGGACGTCGCCGCCTACTACCTCGCGGTCGCGGACGGGATCACCCGCGCTCTGCGCAACCGGCCCACGACTCTGGAGCGGTTCCCGGACGGGGTGGAGGGGGAGTCCTTCTTCCAGAAGCGGGCCCCGAAGAACCTTCCCGACTGGATCCCCACCGCCCACATCGCCTTCCCGAGCGGACGCACCGCCGACGAGATCTGCCCGACCGAGCCGGCCGCCGTCCTGTGGGCCGCCAACCTGGGCTGCCTCACCTTCCACCCCTGGCCGGTCCGGCGGGAGGACACCGACCGTCCCGACGAGCTGCGCATCGACCTGGACCCGCAGCCGGGCACCGACTATCACCACGCGGTCGCTGTCGCCCACGAACTGCGCGCACTCCTGCAGGAGTTGGGCCTGCGCGGCTGGCCCAAGACCTCGGGCGGCCGCGGCCTGCACGTGTTCGTGCCGATCGCGCCGCGCTGGACCTTCACGGAGGTCCGCCGGTGTGCCATCGCGATCGGCCGGGACCTGGAGCGCCGGATGCCGGGGAAGGTCACCACCGCCTGGTGGAAGGAGGAGCGCGGCGAGCGGATCTTCGTCGACTACAACCAGACGGCGCGCGACCGCACCATCGCCTCGGCCTACTCCGTCCGTCCGCGCCCGCACGCCCCGGTCTCCGCACCGCTGCGCTGGGACGAGCTGGACACGGCGGAGCCGCGCGACTTCGACATCGTGACGATGCCGGCCCGCTTCGCGGAACTGGGCGATCTGCACGCGGACATGGACGAGCACGCCTTCGCGCTGGACGCCGCGCTGGAACTGGCGGACCGCCACGAGCACGACCACGGCCTCGGCGACATGCCGTACCCCCCGGACTACCCGAAGATGCCGGGCGAGCCCAAGCGGGTACAGCCGAGCCGCGCGAAGCACGAGGACTGATCGGCAAGATCCGAAAGAGACGGCCTAGGCGCGGGGGAGGCGGCGCAGGGCGGCGGCGAAGGCGGAGTCGCGGTGGGCGTCGAACTCCTCCTGGGTGAAGACCGGGGTGGTGACGTCGACCGGGATGCCCGGGCCGTCGAAGGTCTTCCCGGTGCGGGTCAGGAACTGCTCGTTGGGCAGGCCGAGTTCCCAGCCGTTGGGGAGGGAGCGGCCGAGGACGTCGGAGAAGACCCCCTGGGTCGGCTCGCCGATGCGTACGGTCCGGCCGGGGCGCTCCAGGAGGGCCTGGGTGAAGGTCTCGCCCGCGCTCACGGTGGAGCCGCCGGTCAGGACGGCGACCGGTCCGGTGTAGCGGGGGCCCCGCGCGGGCTGGACGTACAGGGGGTGCGGGCGGGTGAACCGGGTCGCGTCGGCGGGGTCGTTGCGCACGCGCTTGGCGTAGGCGAAGTACGGGCGGTCCGTGAGCCGGGCGGCCAGGCGCAGGCCGAGCTCGTCGGAGCCGCCGCCGTTGATGCGCAGGTCGATGACCAGGCCGCGCAGGCGGGCGGTGCGCTCGGCGGTGAAGACGCTCTCCAGGACGCGGTCGAGTTCGGCACTCTCGGAGGCGAAGTCACCGCTCCCGGTGTAGCCGCCGAAGCCGGAGAGGCGCAGGTAGCCGCGGCCGTCGGGCAGGTCGGCGTAGGAGATGCGTCCCTGGGCGAACTCCTGCGGGGCCCGTCCGCCGAGGGCCACCTCCTGGATGTACGCCTTGACGCGGGTTTCGAGTTCAAGGGTCGGCATCACGGTGCCCGGGCGTACCTCGCCGAAGAACCGGTCGGCGCCGTCGGAGAGGTGGACGTGCGCGTCGTGCAGCGGGGCGAGTATCTCCTCGAAGACGGCGAAGAGTTCGTCCTCGGTGGTGCCGGCGTGCACGCGGGGGCGGTGGCTCGCGCGGACCGCGTTCCAGTCGACGCCCTTGGCGGCGAAGAAGGGGTAGTTCTCCGCGAAGGTCTGCCAGAACACGTCGAAGGTGGCGACCGGGTCCGCGGCGGGGCCGGGCTCTTGGGCCTCGCGGCACCGCTCGGGCAGGGAGGTGAGGCGGCGGGTCGCACGGTCGCCGACCGAGCCGTCGACGCGCACCGATCCGGGGCGCACGGTGAGCACCTCGCCGTCCTCGGTGGCGTAGCGGAAGGCCGCGGAGCTCCCGCCGCCCGGTAGCCGCCGCGCGCTCGCCCCGGGCAGGCAGCTGATCCCGGTGACCTGGTACTCCTGGAGCCGTCCGGACTCCGCGCGGAGCACGGTGCCGTAGCCGTCGAGCTGCCAGATCCCGACCGGTCCGACCGGCGTGACCGGCCCGGCGGGTGGGCGGCCCGCGGTGGTGGTGGCGGCCGCGGCGGGGCCGGCGGTGGTGACCACGAGGGCGAGGAGCACCGCCGCCGCGGCCGCGCGCCGGCGCGCGCCCGTACGTGTGAGTGTGCGTATGCGTGTGCGTATGCGTGTGCGTGTGCGTGTGCGTGTGCCGGTCATCGTGTTGTCCCCGTTCGCCGCCGAAGCCCTTGACCCGTCACAGGATCCGGGGTGGCCGGGGGACGGGGACATCCGGCGGCCCACCCGACCAGAGGTGGGGCTACCCCCCGATCCGGTCGGCCGGAGTCGGTCGGGTCATCAAAGTCCCTGATGGCGAAGGCAGTTCACCCGGTGCGTGGATCGACGTCGACTACTTTCGGTGGCGAGGGCGGCCGCGCGGGAAGAGGGTTCGCATGATCCCTCCATAACAACACGAACGATCGTGCTAATATTTCTTCACTACCTTGACCCGCCAGCGCCGTCTGGCCACTCTGAGGAGATCCGGAGAACCGGGCATGCACCCCATGGCTTCACTCCTGAGCACGACCCTCAACATCACCGCCCGGGTCGCCCCGGGCCCGGTCGGGCGGGTGGCGTTCGCGCTGTTCGTACGGCCCCTCGGCCGGCCGAAGGTGAAGCCGGGCGAAGCGGAGGTCATGGCCCGGGCCGTGACCGGGCGGCTCGTCGTGGACGGGATACCCGTGACCACGTACCGCTGGGGCGACGGCGGCCGGCCGGTCCTCGTCGTGCACGGCTGGACCTCGCGCGCCTCGCGCTTCGCCGGGTTCGTCGAGGCGCTGCTGGCGGAGGGGCGCAGCGTGGTCTCCTTCGACGCACCCGGCCACGGCGCGTCCGGCGGCCGGGCCACCACCATCCGCCGCCAGCGCGAGATCATCCGCCGACTGCACGCGCAGTACGGGGATTTCTCGGCCGTCCTGGCCCACTCCTTCGGAGTGGTGTCCACCTTCTTCGCACTGCGGGACGGGATCCGGGCCGACCGGATCGCCGGTATCGGGGCCATCGCCGATTTCGACTTCCTGGCCGAACGGTTCCGCGCGATGCTGGGCGTGAACCAGGCCGTCGAGGACGCCATGCGGCGCCACGTCCAACGCCGGCTCTTCCCGGCCGAGCCCGGCATCTGGCCCCGCTTCGACGCGTGCCGCAACCCCGGGGAGATCCCCTCGGAGATCCTGCTCGTGCACGACGCGGACGATGACACCGCCGCCCCCGGCCAGTCCCGCGCCCTCGCGGCGGCCTACGGGCAGCGGGCCCGCCTGATCGAGACGAGCGGACTCGGCCACCGCCGCATCCTCCTCGACCCCGAAGCCATCGCGACCACCGTCGAGTTCCTGAGCGGGGCCCCCTCCCATGCCCGTGCGGCGAGCCCGGCCGGCACCGCGGGAGCCACCCGATGACCTCCACGCGCCCCGAGCCGACCGCGCCCGCGTCCGCTCCCGTCTCCGCTCCCGTCTCCGCTCCCGAATCCGGGGGCGGGCGGGTGCTCGCGCTGGCCAGCGCCGTCACCTTCCTCGCCTTCCTCGCCTTCCTCGACGCCACCGTCGTCAACGTCGCCTTCCCCGACCTGCGCCGGGCCTTCCCCGAGGTGCCGACGGCCCGACTGACCTGGGTCGTCAGCGCCTACGCCGTACTGTTCGCCGCCCTGCTCGCCGCGGCCGGCCGGCTCGCGGACACCCTCGGCCGCCGGACCCTCTTCCTCGGCTCGACCCTCGCCTTCACCCTGACCTCGCTCGCCGCCAGCGCGGCCCCCACCGCCGACCTGCTCATCGTGGCCCGAGCCCTCCAGGGAGCGGCCGCCGCCGGGATGATCCCCGCCGCGCTGGGCCTCGTACTCGCCCACGCCCCGCCCGCCCGCCGGGCCGCGGCCCTCGGCGCCTGGTCGGCGGCGGGCGGACTGGCCGCGGCCGTCGGCCCCAGCATCGGCGGACTGCTCGTCGAGTGGTGGAACTGGCGCGCGATCTTCCTCGTCAACGTCCCGCTCGGCCTGGCCGTCGGCTGGGCCGCCGCCCGGATCGTCCCCCGGGAGCCGCGCGCCGGACGCCGGCTCCCCGACCCCGTCGGTACGGCGGCCCTCGCCGTCGGCATCGCGGGAGTGGTGGCCGGGCTCTCCCAGGGCGCCGAGTGGGGCTGGACCGACCCGAAGGTGCTCGCCCTGGTCATCGGCGGCGCCCTGGCGGGCACCCTCGCGCTGCGCCGCTCGCGCAGCCATCCCGCCCCGGCCGTCGACCGGGACCTGTGGCGCGACCCGCTGTTCGCCCGCGCCAACATCGGCGCGCTGCTCTTCGGCGTCGCCATGTACGCCTGGCTGCTGACGGGCCCCTCCTACCTCGTCGAGCGCTGGGACTACTCGGTCCTGCAAGCCGGCTTCGGCGTCACACCGGGCGCCGTCCTCGCCATGGCCGGTGCGCTCTTCGTCGGCCGCCGGGTGCCCGCCCGCCTTCAAGGGGCCGCCGTCACCGTCGGATCGCTGTTCTTCGCCGCCAACGGGCTGGCTGCTGCTGTGGGGCTGGGCCGGGGAGTCCACCTCGTACGCCCAGGTCTTCCTGCCCGCCGCGCTCCTCGGCGGTCTCGGCATCGGAGTCGTACTGACCGCGCTCTCGACGACGGCCTCGGCCGGACTCCCGCCGCAGCGCTTCGCGGCCGGTACCGGCCTGTTGATGACGGCCCGCCAGCTCGGCGGGGCGCTCGGAGTCGCCGGTACGGCGGCCCTGCTCACCGGGGGCGGATCGGGCGACCACTGGCGCGGGATCTTCCTGCTGATCACGCTCTCCGCGCTCGCCGCGGCGGCCGTGGGCGCCTCGATACCGCTCAGCGGCCGGTCGCGGCCGGAGCGGTCGCGGCCGGCAGGCTGACGGACGGGGCGTCGTCGGCAGAGAAGCCGACGACCGGGAACGCCAGTACGGGCGGCCGCTCCGGGAGTTCCTCCGGGGCGGCCGTCGCCGCGCGCAGCCGGGCGAGGATGCCCCGCGCGGCCCGGTCGTAGGCCTTGGTCTCCTGGTGCAGCACGGAGTGCGCGTTGGCCAGCTCCATCATCGCGATGATCTCGAAGGCGAGCTGCTCGACGGCCTCGACGTCGGCCGCGGCCGACTCGCGGAACCCGCCCGCCAGTCGTGCCTCGTCGAGCAGCCGCTCGATGTACCGCGTCCAGTCGCCGTTGACCTTGGCGATCTCGTCGTGGACGGGCCCGGGGCGCGAGTCGAACTCGGCGGCGGCGGAGTAGAAGAAGCAGCCGCCGGGGAAGACCCGGCGCCCGGAGTATTCGATCCAGCTCTCGCACAGCCGCCACACCTTGGCGAGTCCGGCGGGCTCGTCCCGTACGCGCCGTACGACCTGCTCGACGAAGACGGCCCGGGCGGCCTGCACGGTGGCGAGCTGCAGCTCCTCCTTCGACCCGAAGAGGGCGAACACGCCGCTCTTGCTCAGCCCCAGATCCGTGGCGATCTTCCCCAGGGACAGCCCTTCCAGACCGTCCACCGAGGCGATGCTCATCGTCCGTTCCAGGACCGTCCGCCGCGTCTGGTTCCCGCGCTCCACGCGTCCGTCTGCCATGCGGCCATGGTACCGAAGTCATCGCACGCACGGTCGTTCACTCTGTGCTGTTGATCAGGCGTTGATCGGACGTCCATCGCCGCCGGACAGGCTCTGCGGCATGTCGATGAACACCACCGATACCGATACCGCCACCGCCACCCCGGCCTGGTACGAGCTCGCCCTCTGCGCCCAGACGGGCCCGGGCTTCTTCTTCCCGGAGCCCGGATCCTCGCTGCGCGACGCGAAGAGGCTCTGCGGGGCCTGCGAGGGCCGCAAGCCTTGCCTGGACTACGCGCTGACCAACGACGAACGCTTCGGCGTCTGGGGCGGCCTGTCCGAATCCGAGCGTCAGGCCCTGCGCCGCCGGCCCTGACCGGCCGCGTCAGCCCAGCAGTTCCAGGATCCGAGAGATCCCGCCGCCCGGCGGCCCGGGCGGCCGGGGGCTCGGATCGGCGAAGACGATCGTGTGCGCGACCGCCTCCAGGATGGCGGTGTACGCATCGGCGTGCTCGGTGGCCGCGCTGGTGAGGTCGAGCAGGAGCAGGTGGCGTCCCCCGGGATGCGCGGTGACGGCCCTGGCCTGGAACAGCCCCCGGCCGGTGCCCGGCACGGGGAGGACCCCGCAGACGAGGGCACACGGGAGGCCCGACGCCAGGTCGACGAACCTGCGCGTCGAGCCGCTCCCGGGGGCGGACCGGGCGAGGGCCAGGGCCGCCCGTGCCACGGCGGCCCCGGCTCCGGCGTCCTCGGCGGGCCGGACGGAGAGGGAGAACAGCGAGGTGGAGACGGCCTCCGGGCCCTCGGGGTGGAGACCGACCGCGCTGTGCAGCAGGTGCAGGCCGGGCTGGGCGGCGAGTTCGTCGAGGCAGTCCATCAGCCGGGCGAGCTGCGACCCCGCACCGGCTCCGGCAGCCGCACCCGCGGCGGGACCTTCACCGAAGCCGCCCGAGCCACCCGCAGCCCCCAAGGCCCCCAGGGCTCCGGCGATCTCCTCCAGGGCGTCCCGGTCGGCGGGGCCGATGTCGTGGAAACCGGGAGGCAGCCGGAACCAGACGGGCGGAACGGGCTGGTTCGTCACGGCTGTCATTGCTGTCTGGGCAGTCACGGCTGCACCAGCGTCCACAGCCGGGCCGTCTTCGCGGCCGTGGACGGGCCGTCCTCCACGACGAGACGGGTACCGTCCACCGCCGTGGAGCCGCGGTCCACGGACTCGTCGTCACCGGTGTAGTCGGCGGCGGCCGTGACCGCTCCGGTGGTGGCCACGCCTACCGCCACCCGCTCCCTGACCTCGGGCGTGGACGACCGCAGCGCCCAGGCGGAGAGCGGGCTGTCCACCTTCCGCAGCTCGTCCGCCGTGTTCCACGTCGTGCGGGCGAAGGCCCCCGCGCCCGGCGAGACCCCCGCCAAGGCCCCGGCTTCCGGGACCGCCATGGCCGCGCGGGCCGCGACCGTACCGGCCCTCGCGCCCGTGGCGACCGCGGCCACGCCGGGAACGGCGCCCAGGCCGTCGCCGAGCAGGGTCACGCCGTTCTTCCAGAACGCGGCATCGAACTTGCCCCGGGCGAACCCCTCGGTCAGCGGCTTGCGGAAGCCGGGGTCCGCGAGGTGCGCGGTCAGGGCGGCCAGCGAGAGCCCGCCCGCGACCAGCATGACGGCCATCCCGGCCGGCGGGAAGAAGAGGGCGACGGCCGCGCCGGCGGCTCCGAGGATGGCCGCGGCGTTCGAGAGGGCGTCCGCGGGATCGTTGACGATCTTGTTCCAGACGGACTCCAGCATCCCGGGCTCCTTCGGCGCCAGCCGCTCCGCCGTGGCGGCGAGGGCGTGCGCCACCCGGCGGGCCGCCGCCGAGTGCTCCGAGGCCAGTTCGTGGGCCTGGCGGCGGACGTCGGTGAGGCCCTCCTCGGTGGTGGCCGCGGCGGCCCGGGACGCGTAGCGGTCGGCCAGGATGCGGTGGGAGGCCAGCGTGTCGTGCCAGCCGCTCAGCCGCTTCGCCGCCTCCGCCAGGGAGGTGTGGGCCGCGTGCAGGTGGCGGGGCAGCTCCCGGGACAGCGAGGCGCGGAAGGCGGTGGCGGCCTCGCCCTGCCAGGACGAGCTGTGGGAGACCAGGGCGTCGACGACGCGGGAGGTCTCCCCGAGGCAGTCCGCCGAGGCGCGGAGCTTCTTCGCCAGGGCCCGTACGGCGTCCGGGTTCCCCGGAGCCGGGTCGAAGCCGAGCGCGCCGTGATCGAGCGCGGTGTGACCGGCGGAGGGGGAGCCGGCCGAGGGGGAGCCGGTCGCGGGGGAGTCAGCCACGGGTGGACGCCGCCTGCCGGAAGGCCGCGCGGATGGCCTCGTCGAGTTCCGCGTACTCGGCGGCGCTGCGGCGCACGCCCTCGCGCACGGTCTTGATCCGCCCGCCGAGCTCCTTGGTGCCGTGGCCCCATCTCTTCTGGAAGCCGTCGCACGCCGCGTCGAGGTCCGCCGTGCCCAGCTGGTCGGCCCGTACGTGGTCCAGCTCGCGCCGGGCTTCGCGCAGGGCGGCGAGCGAGGTGTCCAGCGCTTTGGTGAGGCGGGCCAGCTGGTCGATCTCGACCTGGAGCGGCGTCATGGCGGTCATGACGCGAAACCCTGGCAGAGCGGGGCTCTGCCAGGGCAATCGTCGTCACCCGCCCGAGGGAGCGGAAACCGGTCAGGTCGGCGGGCGCGGCGCGGTCGGCCGGTGCGATCGGGCGGCGGGTTCAGCCGGTGCGATCAGGCCTTGCGGGCCGCGATGCGCGCGGCGCGGGCGGCGAGCCGCTCGTCGAACTTGCGGGCCTCGGAGTCCAGGCCGCTCATGAAGAGGCCGAGCTCCTCCTGGGCCTTCTGCCCGTCGGGGCCGAGGCCGTCGATCTCCATGATCTTCAGGAAGCGGATCACGGGGCTCAGCACGTCGTCGTGGTGGATCCGCAGGTTGTAGACCCCGCCGATCGCCATCTGCGCGGCCATCCGCTCGAAGCCGGGCATCCCGTGTCCGGGCATCCGGAAGTCGACCACGACGTCCCGCACGGCCTTCATCGTCAGGTCCGGGGCGAGCTCGAAGGCCGCGCCCAGCAGGTTGCGGTAGAAGACCATGTGCAGGTTCTCGTCCTGCGCGATGCGGGCCAGCATGCGGTCGCAGACCGGGTCACCGGACTGGTGGCCGGTGTTGCGGTGCGAGATGCGGGTCGCGAGCTCCTGGAAGGCCACGTACGCCACGGAGTGGAGCATCGAGTGGCGGTTGTCGGACTCGAACCCCTCCGACATGTGCTGCATCCGGAATGCTTCGAGCTTGTCCGGGTCCACGGCGCGCGAGGCCAGCAGGTAGTCGCGCATCACGATGCCGTGGCGGCCCTCCTCGGCGGTCCAGCGGTGCACCCAGGTGCCCCAGGCGCCGTTGCGGCCGAAAAGGGAGGCGATCTCGTGGTGGTAGCTGGGGAGGTTGTCCTCCGTCAGCAGGTTCACGACGAGCGCGATCTTGCCGATCTCGGTCACCTTGGACTGCTGCGGGTCCCAGGCTTCGCCGTCCTCGAAGAAGCCGGGGAAGTTCCGGCCGTCGCTCCACGGGACGTACTCGTGCGGCATCCAGTCCTTGGTGACCTTCAGATGGCGGTTGAGCTCCTTCTCGACCACCTCTTCCAGCGCGAACAGCAGCTTGGCGTCCGTCCACGCCTCCGAGCTGCCGAGGTGGGGAGAGGTGATCGTCACGGGTACTCCTGAGTGCAAAGAGACTTACCTACGGTTCCGTAGCCTACGGAGTCGTAGGTTAAGCGTGACATCAAGACCAGCCAAGCCCCAGAGGGACTTCTGTCTGGTTACATCCCGTTATCTGTGCAGATTGGGGGGGGTGTTTGGTGGCTTGAAGGGACTAAAGTCATGCCAGAAGGTGGTCCGCGGCGCCCGCCTTGACGGCCGAGATCAGCGCACGGAGCGCGTCGATCGAGTCGGTGACATACGCGCCGGACCCGGTGGTTCCAATGTACGCCTGCCCACCGGCGTCCCGCCCGAAGCGGAAACAGTTGGCCCCCTCGCTGCAGAACGCCTCGTCCCAGGCGATGCCCGCCGTCGCCGACGGGTCCGCCGGGGTGGTCGTGGTCGTGGTGGTCGTGCCCATGTCGTTCTCTCGTCTCCTCGTCGGATCCGGTCGGGTGGTCAGCCGGCCGGTCGGCCGGTCGGCCCGGTCAGAGGGTCTGTGCGATGGCGCGGACGAAATCGCGGGACTCGCGGGCCGGCAGCGCCAGGGAGCGCAGCCGCTCCAGCAGGCCCCGGTAGCGGAGCAGCTTCATCTGCGAATCCAGCAACATCGAACCGTGCGAACTGTCCAGCTGAACGGTGTCCAGCTCGCTGATCGTGGCGGCCGCGTACGTGAAGGACTGGCCGGCTCCGGGGAACCCGCCGGCGGAGAACGGAATCACGCGCACGGTCGTACGCGCCCGCTCCGACTGCTCCAGTACGTGTTCGAGCTGCGCCCGCGCCACCTTCGGGCCGCCGAACTGCATGCGCAGCGCCGCCTCGTGCACGACCGCCTCGTACAACGGCGGTGTCTCGCGCGCGAACACCTGCTGGCGGTGCATCCGCAGGGCGAGCCGGGCCTGCAGGTCGGGCTCGGGCAGCGGCGGGTCGGCCGTGTCGAAGACCGCCCGCGCGTGCGCCTCGGTCTGCAGCAGTCCGGGTATGTGCGTGGTCACGGCGGTGTGCAACGCGACGGAGTGGTGCTCCAGTTCGCAGATGTCCAGGAGCGCGGGCGGCAGCATTCCCCGGTGCTGCTCCCACCACCCCTTCTCGCGCTCCTGGGCCATGGAGGCGAGCAGGTCGACCAGCCCCGGGTCGGGGCAGTCGTAGTTGAAGGAGAGGGTGCGGACACGCTCGGCGCCGATCGCGATCCGGCCGGATTCGATGTTGGGGATCCTGGTGCGGTCCACCCCCATGAGCGCCGCTGCCTGCTGCACCGACATGCCCGACTGCTCGCGGAGTTTGCGCAGCTCGGAGCCCAGGCGCTGCTGGCGCGCGGTCGGCGTACTCCTCGGTGGCACGGGTCCCCCCTCCTCCGGCGGGGCATGCGGGAGCGCCCTCACGAGTCCGGAAATGGCATGAGAAATCATCAAGTCGTCGTACAAGTAGTAGCACTGTGCACCACGTTGCGCTACGGTCGGTAGCGCAAGCCTCACACGGGGCGACCTCCAGCTCTTGTATGACCACACGGCGATCAGCGCATTCAGCACCTCAGAACCTTGGAGCAGCACGATGACGGGCACTCTCCGTGGCCTGCGGTCGGTTCACGAGTTCCGGCAGGCCCCGCCAGGGGCGGAGAAACTGAGCTATTCCATAGGTCTGCCGGGCGGCGCCCACTGTGCGGGCAGGGCCCGGGGCGCCCTGCGCTCCCTGCTCGACCGGCACGGACTGCCCGACCTGTGCGACAACGCGGCCCTGGCCGCGTCCGAACTCGTGGCCTGCGCCTACCGGTTCACGCCCGACAAGGAAATGGTGCTCAAGGTCCGCTGGCAGTTCGACGCGCTGCGGATCGTCGTCTTCGACCAGCACCCCGCGCACTCCTCGCCCGAGGCGAGCGAGGAGTGCCGGAGGCGGCGCAGCCGCGGGATGTGGCTGCTGTCGGCCGTGGTCGAGGCCTGCGGCGGGGACTGGGGACTCACCCCGGTGCTCACCCCGATGGGCGGCACCAAGTCCTGGGCGTTACTGCCCCTGCCGCGTTAGCGCGGGTCACCCGCGCCACAGCGACCGGTGGACCTCCTCGGCCGTCGTCGGCCGCAGACCGTCGTCGAGCAGCAGCCACCGCGTGATGCCGATCGCCTCCAGGAACGGCACGTCGTGGCTCGCGACCACGAGCGCCCCTTCGTAGGAATCCAGGGCGTCGGTCAACTGCCGTACGGATCCCAGGTCCAGATTGTTCGTCGGCTCGTCCAGCATGAGCAGCTGCGGGGCCGGCTCCGCGAGCAGCAGTGCCGCCAGCGTCGCCCGGAATCGTTCGCCGCCCGACAGCGTGCCCGCCGGCCGGTCCGCCCGCGCACCCCGGAACAGGAAGTGCGCGAGCCGCGCCCGGATCAGGTTGTTCGTCGCGTGCGGGGCGAACCGCGCCACGTTCTCCACGACCGAGCGGTCGTCGTCCAGTACGTCGAGCCGCTGCGGCAGGAAACGGACCGGGACATGGGTCACCGACTCGCCCGACAGCGAGGCCAGTTGGCCCGCGATCGTGCGCAGCAGGGTGGTCTTGCCCGAGCCGTTGGCCCCCACCAGTGCGACCCGCTCCGGACCGCGCAGCTCCCACTCGCCCGGGATCGCGGAGCCGTGCACCGGGTGCAAACCGCTCAGGGTGAGCACGCGGCGGCCCGGCGGGACCTGGGTGGCGGGCAGTTTGATCCGGATCTCGGCGTCGTCGCGCACCGCCAGCTCCGCCTGGTCGAGGCGTTCCTCCGCCTCCGCCAGCTTCTCGGTGTGCATGATGCGGTGCTTGCCCGCCGACTCCTGCGCCGCGCGCTTGCGGGCGCCCATGACGATCTTCGGCTCGCGCTTGGTGTCGTACATCTTCTGGCCGTACCGCTTGCGCCGGGCCAGCTTCGCGTGCGCCTGCGCCAGTTCGCGCTTCTGCCGCTGTACGTCGCCCTCCGCGACCCGGACCATCCGCTCGGCCGCCTCCTGCTCGGCCGCGAGCATCTCCTCGTAGTCCGTGAAGTTGCCGCCGTACCAGCGGATTTCACCGTCGTGAAGGTCCGCGATCTGGTCGACCCGGTCCAGCAGCTCCCGGTCGTGGCTGACCAGGAGCATCACCCCGGACCAGGATTCGACGGCCGCGTACAGTCGGCGCCGGGCCCTGAGGTCGAGGTTGTTGGTGGGCTCGTCCAGCAGCAGGACGTCCGGACGGCTCAGCAGCAGAGCGGCCAGCCGGAGCAGTACGCACTCCCCGCCCGACAGTTCGCCGGTGGTGCGGTCCAGTCCGATGCGGCCGAGCCCGAGCTGGTCGAGCGTGGCCAGGGCCCGCTCCTCCACGTCCCAGTCGTCGCCGACCGCGGTGAAGTTGGCCTCGGTCGCCTCGCCCGCCTCGATGGCGTGCAGGGCGGCCCGGGCGGTGTGCACGCCGAGCGCCTCGTCCACCCGCAGGGTGGTGTCGAAGGTGACGGTCTGCGGAAGCTGTCCGACGGTGCCGGCGACGGCCAACTGCCCCTCGCCCGGCGCCAGTTCCCCGGCGATCAGCTTCAGCAGGGTGGACTTCCCGCAGCCGTTGCGCCCGATCAGGCCGGTGCGGCCGGGGCCCACGGAGAGTTGGAACCCGTCGAAGACGGGCGTTCCGTCCGGCCAGTCGAAGGACAGGTCGGAGCAGGTGATGAAGGTGGGAGCAGGACTCATGGAGGCCTCCAGGTTGCGTGAGTGGTGAGTGCAACGCGGGGGAGACACAGCGGACCGCGGCAGAAGGCGGTGGGTCGGTGTCTCGGACCTCAGAGGAACAATGTCCTGCTCCGTTTCGACGGCGATGGGGCGTCTACGAAGCTACGGCGCGGCGGAAGCCGTCGGCAAACGAATTAACCGTGGCCCCGGAGCATGGCCCCGGAGCGTGCTCCCGGAGCACGGCCTCAGCAGGAGCCGCGCATCAGCTCGTCGAGGCTCTGGTCCATGTCGAGGTACAGGTGCTCCAGGCCGGGCGGCACGATCGTCGAGGCCCGCTCCAGGAACCGGTGCAGCTCGGCCGTCACCATCAGCACGATCGCGACCCCCTCGGGGGCGTGGAACTCCACGGTGGTCCGGTCGGCGTCGTACGGGCGCACGCGCACGTCCCCGCAGCCGGACGGGCGGTCCAGCCCGCACTCCAGCAGCTCGCGCGAGAAGGTCCACGAGACCTCGATGCCCTCCAGCGTGGCGGGCGCGGGGAAGGCCATCCGGACGGCGAAGGGATCGGACCGGTCGTAGCAGAGCGTGACGGGTACGGTGTCGACCTTCGGCGCGGTGGCGATCAGTCGGGCCTGCACGGCCTGCTCGATGACAGTGATCAAGGCTCGCTCCCTTGCGGCGGATCTCGTGCCGGACCGCGGGGTGGGGGTCCGGCAACGGGATAGACGCGTGGGGCGGCGAATCCGTGCACGCCAACCGGAGTGAGCTGTGTCACCGATTGGCCTGAACACGCCTGTGTGATCGCACAGGGTGACGGGTGGCGCCGGGATCCAGGACCTGTCGGCGGGCCCCGGAGGAGTTCCATTAAGGCCGGTTCCCGCTCACTCCACAGGCCCAAAGCAGGCTCCGGATCACCCGTCCGGCAGCATCCGGCGCCCTGCCGGGCCGCGGCAGGACACCCCCTAGAGCTCCGGGTTCTCCCGCACCGTCGCCAGGTCCGACGAGGTCTTCGTCGCCATGAACTCGGTGATGCGGTAAGTGCAGACGCCCGCCACCGCGAAGGGGTCCCCGGCCGCGATCCTCTCGATCTCCCGGCGGGAGACGCCACCGGCCAGGATCATGCCCCCGTCCCGCGGGACCTTGCGGCCCGAGGCGAGGAAGATGCCGGCCGCGTAGTAACCGTCCAGCCAGGCGATGTGCGCGTCCATCACTTCTTCGACGGCTTCGACGGGCGCGGTGTAGGTGAGCTCCATGACGAACATGATCGCCAGGCTACTCTCGCACCACTATGACGAGTGCGAAGACTCCCGCCGACGAGGCCGAGGCCAAGGCGATACAGGACGAGCTGCGCGGCCGCGTCGTCCTGACCGAAACCGGACCCCCGCCCGGAGAAGGGCTGATCGCCGGGGTGGACGTGGCCTACGACGACGAGCGCGACCTGGTGGCCGCCGCCGCCGTCGTCCTCGACGCCGCCACCCTGCGCGTCGTGGAGGAGGTCACCTCCGTCGGCCGCGTCAGCTTCCCCTACGTACCCGGACTGCTCGCCTTCCGCGAGCTGCCGACCGTGCTCGCCGCGCTGGAGGCGCTGACGGTCACGCCCGGCCTGGTCGTCTGCGACGGCTACGGGCTGGCCCACCCGCGCCGCTTCGGGCTCGCCTGCCACCTCGGGGTGGTCACCGGGCTGCCCGCCATCGGCGTCGCGAAGAACCCGTTCACCTTCACCTACGGGGAACCGGGCGCCCGGCGCGGGGACCTCTCCCCGCTCCGCGCACCCGACGGCGAGGTCGTCGGGCGGGCGCTGCGCACGCAGGACGGGATCAAGCCCGTGTACGTGTCGGTGGGCCACCGGGTGTCCCTGGACAACGCCTGCGCGCACGCCCTGGCACTGAGCCCCCGCTTCCGGATCCCGGAGACCACCCGGCACGCCGACTCCCTGTGCCGGCGGGCCCTGCGCGAAGCCACCGCGTAGAGCGGGCCGCCGGCGTCGCCGCCGGCGCCTCAGTCGGAGGCCGCCACCCGGAAACGGATGCCCGCGTGTCGGAGCCGGTCCAGCAGGGCGTCGCCCATCGCCACGGCGGTGGTCAGCTGGCCGGAGCGCTCGGGCAGGGCGTCGTAGGCGAGGCAGAGCGCGGACTCCGCCAGCATCTTCGCCGTCTCCCCGTACCCCGGGTCGCCGCCCGAGACCTCGGTGAACACCCGGCGGCCGCCGCCCTCGCCCACGAACCGCACGCTGAACCAGCTCCGCGCCCGCCGCTCCGCGTCCGGGCCCTGGCCCGGCTCCCAGCGGTCCGCGAGCCACTGGCGCACCGGCGGGATCTGCGCGAGGGCGGCCACCCCGCCGACCGCCGCCGTACCGCCCACCGCGACGGGCAGGTGCCGTACGGAGGCGTAGTGCCGGTAGCGGAAGTCCGGGCCGTACCGCTCCAGGGCCGCCGCGGACCGGGCCACGACCTGGACGTCCAGGACCGGCATGGGCAGCGCCCAGGTGCCGGTCTCCCGGCTGAAGCGCGGCGCGCCCACGGGCACCCGTACCCGCCGGCCCAGCAGCCGGGGCTCGTGCATCCGGCGGGCGCGGGCGGCGGCCAGGTTCTGCCGCCCGCGGCCCAGCGCGGTCAGCACCGTGGTGAAGGTGCCGCCCGAGAACAGGGCGTTGGAGCGCACGAACGCGTCCACGGTCAGCGGGACCCCGGCCGGCAGCTGGGCGACCGTGAAGTACGCCCCGAGGTCGGCCGGAACGGAGTCGAAGCCGCAGGCGTGCACGATGCGGGCGCCGCTCTCGCGGGCCCGGGCGTCGTGCTCGACGTACATCCGGTCCACGAACTCCGGCTCGCCGGTCAGGTCCAGGTAGTCGGTGCCGGCCGCGGCGCAGGCGGCCACCAGCGGGGCCCCGTACCAGACGTACGGCCCCACGGTCGTGGCCAGCACCCGGGTGGAGGCGGCCAGTTCGCGCGTCGCCGCGGCGTCCTGGGCGTCGGCGCGCAGCAGCGGCAGGTCCGCGCAGCGCGGGTCGAGGGCGGTCAGCCGCTCGCGCAGCCGCTCCAGCTTCGCGAGGTCGCGCCCCGCGAGGGCCCAGCGGCAGTCCGCGGGGGCGTGCGCCGCGAGGTACTCGGCGGTCAGCGCCCCCACGAACCCGGTCGCGCCGAAGAGCACGAGGTCGTACTCCCGTTCCGCGGTGCGCGGTTCGTGCCGGCCAGCTGCGTTCATCGGGAGCCTCCCAGTCGGTGTCGGTGGTCGCTGAGGCTAGCGGGTGTCCGTCCCGCGGCCGTGTCGGGGGCCCGTTCCTGCTGCCCGATCCGAAGGTGACGACCTAGCGTGGAGAGGAAGGGTCCGTGCGATCGGGCGCGGCCCGCGGTGAGTGGAGGTTCGCGTGAAGGCTGGGGTGCGCAGGTGGGAGGCGGTCCGGGAGTTCGCCCTCGGATTGCCGCAGGCGCGGGAGGAGTTCCCGTGGGGTCCCGAGGACTGTGTGGTGAAGGTCAACAAGAAGATCTTCCTCTTCCTCGGGAACGCCGACGGCCCGTCGCCCGGGATCTCCGTGAAGCTCAAGGACGAGGCGCTGCACGGTCATGCCATGACCGCGCCCGGCGCGGAGCCGACCGGATACGGGCTGGGGAAGGCCGGCTGGGTCTCGGTGCCGCTGGGGGAGAAGGCGGCGCCCTCCACCGAGGTGCTGTGCGAATGGGTGGAGGAGAGCTACCGGACCGTCGCGCTCCAGCGGGACCTCAAGGAGCTGGACGCGCGGGCCACCGGACCGGGCGCCGGACCCGGCCCCGCGGGAAACGCGCCAACCGGCTAAGCGCTTGCTCTTGTGCTCAGTGGAACAGGTTCCTAGCATCACTGGTGTTACATCAGTTGTGTCACACAGTGGCGGCAGTGGTGCCACCGGATGCTGGGGGCTCGATGGCAGTGACAGGGAACGCGGCGGGGACGTCGGCCGGAAGCGGCGGGGGCCCGCTCGCGGGCGTGCGCGTCGTCGAGCTGGCCGGCATCGGGCCGGGCCCGTTCGCCGCCATGCTCCTCGCCGACCTGGGCGCCGACGTGGTGCGGGTGGACCGGCCCGGCGGTGGCGGGCTGGCCGTGAACCCGGCCTACGACATCACCAACCGCAACAAGCGCTCCGTCCTCGTCGACCTGAAGTCCGCCGACGGCCCGGCCCGCGTGCTGGACCTGGTCGAGCGTGCCGACGTGCTCGTCGAGGGCTTCCGCCCCGGGGTCGCCGAACGGCTCGGCGTGGGACCGGCCGACTGCCACGCCCGCAATCCCCGGCTCGTCTACGGCCGGATGACCGGCTGGGGCCAGGACGGCCCGCTCGCCCACACCGCCGGGCACGACATCGCGTACATCGCGGTCACCGGCGCCCTCGGCATGATCGGCAACCCGGGCGAACCCCCGGCCGTCCCCGCCAACCTGGTCGGCGACTACGCGGGCGGCTCGCTCTACCTCGTCATCGGCGTCCTCGCCGCCCTCCAGCACGCCCGCACCCCCGGTGGCACCGGCCAGGTCGTCGACGCGGCCATCGTCGACGGGACCGCCCACCTCACTGCCATGATCCACGGGATGATGGCGGCCGGCGGCTGGCAGGACCGGCGCGGGGCCAACCTCCTCGACGGCGGCTGCCCCTTCTACGGCAGCTACGAGACCTCCGACGGCGGGTACATGGCCGTCGGCGCGCTGGAGCAGCAGTTCTACGACACCTTCGTCGAGCTCCTCGGCATCAAGGACCAGGCCCCCGCCCGCAAGGACCTGGCCCGCTGGGGCGAGCTCCGCGAGGCCGTCGCCGTGCGCTTCAAGTCCCGTACCCGCGAGGAGTGGACGGCCGTCTTCGCGGGCACCGACGCCTGCGTGGCGCCCGTGCTCTCGCTGCGCGAGGCCCCGCACCATCCGCACCTGGCCGCCCGCGGGACCTTCGTGGAGGCCGCCGGCATCACCCAGCCGGCCCCCGCGCCCCGCTTCTCCGCGACCCCGGCCACCGTCGTCGGCGGACCCGCGCTGCCGGGCGCGCACACGGAGTCGGTGGCGGCCGACTGGGGCGTACCGGGGCTCCTGGACAAGGAGTCCGACGCCTGATGGAACTCTCGATGATGCTCGACTACTCCGCGGATCCGCGCCGCGCCGCCGACGCGGCGGCCGAGCTGGAGGCGGCCGGGCTCGACGCGGTGTGGGTGGCCGAGGCCTGGGGCTTCGACGCCCCGACGATCATGGGGTACCTGGCTGCCCGGACCGAGCGGATGAAGATCGGCTCGGCCATCCTCAACGTCTACTCGCGCACCCCCGCCCTCATCGCCCAGACCGCGGCCGGCCTGGACGCGATGTCCGGCGGCCGGGCGATGCTCGGCCTCGGGGCGTCGGGCCCGCAGGTGGTCGAGGGCTGGCACGGGAAGCCGTACGACAAGCCGATCGGCCGGACCCGCGAGACGGTCGAGCTGTGCCGCCGGATCTGGCGCCGCGAGACCATCGACCACCACGGCATCACCGACATGCCGCTCCCGCCCGGGAAGGGCGGCCGGCACGGCAAGCCGCTGAAGATGCTGACCCGGCCGGTCCGCGCGGACATCCCCGTCTACGTGGCCTCGCTGGGACCGGCCAACGTGAGGATGACGGCGGAGATCGCCGACGGCTGGCTCCCCACCCTCTTCGTGCCGGAGAAGGCCGACGCGGTGTGGGGCGGCCCGCTCGCCGAGGGCGGGGCCCGGCGCGCGCCCGAGCTCGGCCCGCTCCAGGTCGTCGCGGGCGGACTGCTCGCCATCGGCGAGGACGCGGCGGCGCTGCGCGATCTCGCGCGGCCGCAGATCGCCCTGTACGTCGGCGGTATGGGCGCGGTCGGCAAGAACTTCTACAACGACCTGGCCGTCGCCTACGGGTACGGGGAGGCGGCCCGCACGATCCAGGAGCTCTACCTCTCCGGGCGCAAGCGCGACGCCGCCGCCGCCGTACCGGACGAGCTGTGCGAACTCACCACGCTGTGCGGGCCCGAGGGTTACGTGCGCGAGCGCGTCGAGGCCTTCCGGGAAGCCGGGGTGACCATGCTCAACGTCACCCCCGTGGGACCCGATCCGGCCCGGCTCGTCGACACCGTCAAGAACTGGCTCTAGGAGGCCCTCACCATGAAACGCCAGCTCTTCGATGCCGACCACGAGGCGTTCCGCGAGACCGTCCGCACCTTCCTCACCAAGGAGGTGCTGCCGCACTACGAGCAGTGGGAGAAGGACGGGATCGTCAGCCGCGAGGCCTGGCGGGCCGCCGGCCGGCAGGGGCTGCTGGGCCTGGCCGTCCCGGAGGAGTACGGGGGCGGCGGGAACACCGACTTCCGGTACGCGGCGGTGATCGCCGAGGAGTTCACCCGGGCGGGCGCCGCCGGGCTCGCGATCGGCCTGCACAACGACATCATCGGGCCGTACCTGACCTCGCTGGCCACCGAGGAGCAGAAGCGCCGCTGGCTGCCGGGCTTCTGCTCCGGCGAGATCATCACCGCCATCGCGATGACCGAGCCGGGCGCGGGCTCCGACCTCCAGGGCATCCGGACCACCGCCGAGGACGCGGGCGATCACTGGGTGCTCAACGGCTCCAAGACCTTCATCTCCAACGGCATCCTCGCCGACCTGGTGATCGTCGTCGCGAAGACCACCCCCGAGGGCGGGGCCCACGGGATGTCCCTGCTGGTCGTGGAGCGCGGCACGGAGGGCTTCGAGCGCGGCCGCAACCTCGACAAGATCGGCCAGAAGGCCCAGGACACCGCCGAGCTGTTCTTCAACGACGTGCGCGTCCCCAAGGAGAACCTGCTCGGCGAGCTGAACGGCGCCTTCGTCCACCTGATGACCAACCTCGCGCAGGAGCGGATGGGCATCGCGATGGCCGGCATCGCCGCCGCCGAGTACCTGCTGGAGATCACCACGCAGTACGTGAAGGAGCGCGAGGCCTTCGGGCGGCCGCTCTCCAAGCTCCAGCACATCCGGTTCGAGATCGCGGAGATGGCCACCGAGTGCGCGGTCACCCGTACCTTCCTGGACCGCTGCATCACCGACCACTCCAACGGGGAACTGGACCACGTCCACGCCTCGATGGCGAAGTGGTGGGCCACCGAACTCCAGAAGCGGGTCGCCGACCGCTGCCTGCAACTGCACGGCGGATACGGATACATGACCGAATACCGGGTCGCGCGGGCCTTCACCGACGGCCGCATCCAGACCATCTACGGCGGCACGACCGAGATCATGAAGGAGATCATCGGCCGTTCCCTGCTGGGCTGACCCCTCAAGACCTCCCACCGTCTCCGCACCCCCGAAAGGCTTGACCAGTGAGCACCGAAGCGTACGTATACGACGCGATCCGCACGCCGCGCGGCCGAGGCAAGGCCAACGGCTCCCTGCACGGCACCAAGCCGATCGACCTGGTCGTCGGCCTGATCCACGCCCTGCGCGAGCGCAACCCCGGCCTGGACCCCGCCACCATCGACGACATCGTGCTCGGCGTCGTCAGCCCGGTCGGCGACCAGGGATCCGACATCGCCCGGATCGCGGCGATCGCCGCCGGCCTGCCGGACACCGTGGCGGGCGTCCAGGAGAACCGCTTCTGCGCCTCGGGCCTCGAAGCCGTCAACATGGCCGCCGCGAAGGTCCGTTCCGGCTGGGAGGACCTGGTCCTTGCGGGCGGCGTGGAATCGATGTCCCGCGTCCCGATGGCCTCGGACGGCGGAGCGTGGTTCAACGACCCGATGACGGGATGGGTCACCGACTTCGTCCCGCAGGGCATCGGCGCCGACCTGATCGCCACGATCGAGGGATTCTCCCGGCGCGACGTGGACGAGTACGCCGCCCTGTCCCAGGAGCGGGCCGCCGCCGCCATCAAGGACGGCCGCTTCGCCAAGTCGCTCGTCCCGGTCACCGACCGCAACGGACTGGTGGTCCTGGACCACGACGAGTTCGTCCGCCCCGGCACCACCGCCGACACCCTCGCCCGGCTGAAGTCCTCCTTCGCGGACATCGGCGAGCTCGGCGGCTTCGACGCCGTGGCCCTGCAGAAGTACCACTGGGTCGAGAAGATCGACCACGTCCACCACGCGGGCAACTCCTCCGGCATCGTCGACGGCGCCTCCCTCGTCGCGATCGGCTCCCGAGAGGCGGGGGAGCGCAACGGTCTGACGCCCCGAGCCCGGATCGTCTCGGCCGCCGTCTCCGGCTCCGAGCCCACCATCATGCTCACCGGCCCCGCCCCGGCCACCCGCAAGGCCCTCGCCAAGGCCGGGCTGACCATCGACGACATCGACCTGATCGAGATCAACGAGGCCTTCGCCGGCGTCGTGCTCCGCTTCGTCAAGGACATGGGCGTCTCCCTGGACAAGGTCAACGTCAACGGCGGCGCCATCGCGCTCGGCCACCCGCTCGGCGCCACCGGCGCGATGATCCTCGGCACCGTCGTCGACGAACTGGAGCGCCAGGACAAGCGCTACGGCCTCGTCACCCTCTGCGTCGGCGGCGGCATGGGCGTCGCCACCATCGTCGAACGCCTCTGAACCCCGTCCTGATCCCCGATCCCTGATCCCACCCCTGACACGGAAGTTGCGAACCATGAGCGAGTCCACCACGATCCGCTGGGAACAGGACGAGACCGGCGTCGTCACCCTGGTCCTCGACGACCCGAACCAGTCCGCCAACACGATGAACCAGGCCTTCAAGGACTCCATCGCAGCGATCGCCGACCGCGCCGAGGCCGAGAGGGACTCCATCCGGGGCATCATCTTCACCTCCGCCAAGAAGACCTTCTTCGCGGGCGGCGACCTCAAGGACATGATCCAACTGCGCCCCGAGCACGCGCAGCTGGCCTTCGAGACCGGCACCGCCATCAAGGCCTCGCTGCGCCGCATCGAGACCCTCGGCAAGCCCGTCGTCGCCGCCATCAACGGCGCCGCCCTCGGCGGCGGTTACGAGATCTGCCTGGCCTCCCACCACCGGGTGGCCCTCGACGCGCCCGGCTCCAGGATCGGCCTGCCCGAGGTCACCCTCGGCCTGCTCCCGGCCGGCGGCGGCGTCACCCGCACCGTCCGCCTGATGGGCATCGCCGACGCGCTCCTCAAGGTGCTGCTGCAGGGGACCCAGTACACCCCCCAGCGCGCCCTGGACAACGGCCTGGTGCACGAACTAGCCGCCACGCCCGAGGAGATGCTTACCAAGGCGCGCGCCTTCATCGACGCGAACCCGGAGTCGAAGCAGCCGTGGGACGTCTCGGGCTACCGGATCCCCGGCGGCACGCCGTCGAACCCGAAGTTCGCCGCCAACCTCCCGGCCTTCCCCGCCAACTTGAAGAAGCAGCTGAACGGGGCCCCGTACCCGGCCCCGCGCAACATCCTGGCCTGCGCCGTCGAAGGCGCCCAGGTGGACTTCGAGACGGCGCTGACGATCGAGGCCCGCTACTTCACCGAGCTGGTCACCGGGCAGACCGCCAAGAACATGATCCAGGCGTTCTTCTTCGACCTCCAGGCCGTCAACGCCGGCCGCAGCCGCCCGCAGGGCGTGGCGCCCCGCCAGGTCTCCAAGGTGGCCGTGATCGGCGCCGGCATGATGGGCGCGGGCATCGCCTACTCCTGCGCCCGCGCGGGCATCGAGGTGGTGCTGAAGGACGTCACCGCCGAGGCCGCCGTCAAGGGCAAGGCGTACTCCGAGAAGATCCTCGACAAGGCCCTGTCCCGCGGCCGCACCACCGAGGCCAAGCGCGCCGAGCTGCTCGCCCGGATCACCCCGACCGCCGAGGCCGCCGACGTGGCGGGCTGCGACGCCGTCATCGAGGCCGTCTTCGAGGACACCGCCCTCAAGCACAAGGTGTTCCAGGAGATCCAGGAGTACCTCACCCCCGACGCGCTGCTCTGCTCCAACACCTCCACGCTGCCCATCACTGGCCTGGCGGAAGGGGTTTCGCGCCCCGCCGACTTCATCGGGCTGCACTTCTTCTCGCCCGTGGACAAGATGCCGCTGGTGGAGATCATCAAGGGCGAGCGCACCGGCGACGAGGCCATCGCCCGCGCCTTCGACCTCGTACGGCAGATCAACAAGACCCCCATCGTGGTCAACGACTCGCGCGGGTTCTTCACCTCGCGGGTCATCGGCCAGTTCATCAACGAGGGCGTCGCCATGGTCGGCGAGGGCATCGAGCCCGCCTCCATCGAGCAGGCCGCGGCCCAGGCCGGATACCCGGCCAAGGTGCTCTCCCTGATGGACGAGCTGACCCTCACGCTGCCCCGCAAGATCCGCAACGAGACCCGCAAGGCCTTCGAGGCCGAGGGCCGGGACTGGGCCGAGCACCCGGCCGACGCCGTCATCGACCGGATGGTCGATGAGTTCGGGCGCCCCGGGCGCAGCGGCGGCGGCGGGTTCTACGCGTACGACGAGGCGGGCAAGCGCGCCGGGATCTGGCCGGGGCTGCGGGAGCACTTCGGCAAGGCCGGGGCCGAGATCCCCTTCGAGGACATGAAGGAGCGGATGCTCTTCTCCGAGGCGCTGGACACCGTCCGCTGCTTCGACGAGGGGGTCCTGACCTCGTACGCCGACGCCAACATCGGCTCCATCATGGGCATCGGCTTCCCGGCCTGGACCGGCGGCGTGATCCAGTACATCAACGGCTACGAGGGCGGCCTGGCCGGCTTCGTGGCCCGCGCCCGCGAGCTGGCCGAGCAGTACGGCGAGCGCTTCACACCGCCCGCCTCCCTGGTGGAGAAGGCCGGGCGGGGAGAGACGTACGCCGACTGAAGGGGCTGAGCGGCAGGATCAGAAGGCGGCGTCGCCGGCGGTGTGCAGCTCCACGAACACGCCCCGGTACGCCGCTCCGTCCAGCGTGGTCCAGCCGGCGGTGAGCCCGCCGGCGGCCGCCGTGGTGTCCTGCGGCCCGGAATCCCCGGGCCGCAGGACGCGCGTGAGCGTCAGCACCGGGGCGCCGGGCAGGCGTACGTCCGTGCCCCGCGCGGTGTCGGTGACGTCCGGCCGTCCCCGCGGGAGGTCCGCCGGGAGTTCCGGTCCCGCGAACCACGGTGTGACCGAGGGGTCGCTCACCCCGCTGTCGCACTGGTCCTGCGCCACGGCGCGGCCCTGCAGCAGGGCGAGCAACTGGCCCACGAGCACCGGGTCGTGGGCGCCGTCGTAGATCCAGCGGGTGCCGAGCACCCCGTGTTCGGAGGTGCCCACCAATGCGGCCCCGGCGCCGTCGAGCGGGGCGCCGCGGTAGGTGAGCGGCACCAGGTAGGAGGTTTCCCGGCCGCCCGAGTGGTCGGTGAGCACCATGAACTCGATGCCGACCTCGCCCTCCGGGTCGTCGAGCCGGAACCCGCCCGAGCGGTCGAGCTCGGGGGCGTGTCCCGTGGACGCGTACCACGGCCGCGTCGGAAGCCAGGCAGTGAGCAGCTCCGTCTTACCGGGCTTCATGGTGGTCTTGTAGATCATCGCCATGGCCCGAACCTACCGGCTCCGATACGAAGGCAGCCCGCAATTCCTCCTTGAGCGACCGCTGGAAGGCGGTCACCAGGGCCTGCACCACCATCGGCTGCATGTGTGCGGACAGCGCCTTCATCGACTCCACCCGCTCCGGATCGCTCTCGCCCTCCGTGAACGGCCCCCACACCTCGTCCCGGAAGAGCGCGGTCAGCTGGTGCGCCGCCGTCCGCGCGTGCCCGAGCAGCACCTCGCGCGCCGCCAGGATCGTCTCGTGGGCGATCGGCACGTCGAGCAGCGCGACCCCCAGCCGCAGCAGTCCCACGTCCACCCGGAAGCCCTCCGGGGTCGCCGTCAGCACGTTCATGGCCGCCAGCCGCCGGATGTCGGTCTCCGTCAGCGTCCGCCCGGCCCGTTTCTCCAGCTCCGCGCGCGAGGAGTCCAGCGCCGCGTCGGGGGCCCAGGTCGCCACCAGCGCGCGGTGGATGGCCAGATCGTGCGCGCTCAGGTCGTCGGGGAGCGCGTCGAGGTAGCGCTCGATGGCGGAGAGGGTCATGCCCTGGTGCTGCAACTCCTCGATGAGCGCGAGGCGGGACAGGTGCTCCGGGCCGTAGCGGCCCACCCGACGGGGTCCGATCACGGGAGGGGGCAAAAGCCCGCGGGTGCTGTAGAACCGTACGGTGCGGACGGTCACACCCGCCCTGGCCGCCAGTTCGTCGACGGTCAGCGACGCCGGCTCCGGTGCCTGGGTGGTCATGGGCTCTCCGCCTTGCTCTCTGATCAGCGCGTCTGTGATCGCCACGGTTCGTGTTCAACAGTATTGCTGTCGCACCAACGATGTGAAACGGCAAGGAGCTGCCCATGCCCACGAAACTGCGCCTGCCCGCACCTCCCGAAGAACTCACCCTGCCCGCCCTGCTGGCGCGCAACGCCGCCGAACACGGCGACCTTCCCGCCCTCTCGTGGCGCGAAGGCCCCGACGGTACGGCCTGGACGACCCTCAGCTGGTCGGACGTCCGCCGCAAGGTGGCCGTCCTCGCCGCCGGCTACGCCTCCCTCGGCGTCGGACGCGGCGAGCACGTCCTGCTGATGATGGGCAACCGCCCCGAGCACTGGCTCACCGACCTCGCCCTGGTCCACCTCGGCGCCGTCCCCGTCACCGTGTACGGGACCTCCGCGCCCGAGCAGATCGCCCACATAGCCCGCCACAGCCGGGCCCGGCTCGCCGTGGTCGAGGGCGCCCGGGAGCTGGTCCGGTGGGAGCCGCTGCTGGCCGACCCCGGGGTCCCGCTGGAACGGCTCGTCGTGGCCGAGGCCCCCGAGGCGGGCCCGCACTCGACGTACGGGTCGGTCTACGCCGGCGGCGCCCGGCTGCACCGCTCCGAGGCCTTCGAGAAGGCCTGGCGGGAGGCCCGCTCGGAGGACCCGCTGACCGTCGTCTACACCTCGGGCACCACCGGCGACCCCAAGGGGGTGCGCCTGACCCACCGCAACATCGTGCTCCAGTCCGTCCGCCTCGACGGGCACATCGAGCTGCCGGAGCACGCCGAGCACCTCTGCTACCTGCCCTTCGCGCACATAGCCGAGCGGATCCTCGGCATCTACCTCCCGCTCCTGCGGGCCGCCCACGTCCGGCTGTGCGCCGACCCGGCCGCCGTGTCGGTCGCGGTGCGCGAGCTGCACCCGGTGCAGTTCTTCGGGGTGCCACGGGTGTGGGAGAAGCTGGCCGCCTCCGTACGGGCGGTGCTCGGGCGGCTTCCCGAGGAGCAGCGCGGCGCCATCGAAGCGGCCAACGACCTGGCGCGGGAGCGGGCGGGCCACCGGGAGCGCGGCGAGGAGGTCCCGGCCGCGCTCGAAGCCTCGTACGCCCGGGCCAAGGAACGGGTGCTGGACCCGCTGCTGACGCTGGCCGGGCTGGACCGGCTGGTCTGGACGGCCAGTGCCACCGCGCCGATGCCGATCGACGTGGTCCGCTTCTGGGCGGGCTGGGGGATCACCATCATGGACGCCTGGGGGCTGACCGAGACCTCCGGGGTGTGCACGGTCAACAGCCCGGACGGCTTCCGGCTGGGCTCCGTGGGCCGCCCGATCCAGGGGCTGGAGCTGAGGATCGCCGAGGACGGGGAGATCTTCACGCGCGGGGAGACGGTCTTCGGCGGGTACCTCCTGCCGGACGGCTCGGTGGAGAGCGCCTGCGACGAGGCGGGCTGGTTCCCGACGGGGGACATCGGCCGGCTCGACGAGGCGGGGTTCCTCTGGCTGACCGACCGCAAGAAGGAACTGATCATCACCTCGAACGGGAAGAACGTCTCGCCCGCCCTGGTGGAGAACACCGTCAAGGAGCACCCGCTGATCGGGCAGGCCCTGGTGCACGGCGACGGCCGCCCCTACCTCGTCGCCCTCCTCGTCCTGGACCCCGAACTCGGCCCGGCCTGGGCGCAGGCCCATGGCATCAACAGTGCGGACGCCGAGGCCGCCACGCCCGCGGAGCTCGCCGCGCACCCGGCCGTACGGGAGGAGATCGCCCGGGCCGTCGCGGCCGCCAACGCCCGGCTCAACCGCACCGAGCAGATCAAGCGCTACCGGCTGCTGACCGAGGAGTGGGGGCCGGAGTCGGGGGAGCTGACCCCGTCGCTGAAACTGCGCCGCCGGGTGGTCCGGGAGCAGTACGCGGAGCTGATCGAGGGGCTGTACGCCGAGCCGTACGAAGCCTCGTAGCAGCCCCGTCACGCGAATGGCCCTTGTCCGGTGGGCACGCACATCCCCACCGGACAAGGCTGAGGGAATGTGTATATGCCCTGAATCCACCGCGCCGCCCGGAAAGGGCGGCTGATCGCCCATGGGTGTGCTGCAGGACCACCCCGAACTCGCCCTGTTCCTCTGCCTGGCGGCCGGCTACCTCCTCGGCAAGGTGCGCGTCGGCCCGATCACCCTCGGCGGCATCTGCGGCACGCTGATCGTGTCGCTCCTGCTCGGCGCCTGGGCCAAGATCGAGATCGACGCCGACGTGAAGACGATCTTCTTCGCGCTCTTCATCTTCGCCCTCGGCTACATGGCCGGGCCGCAGTTCTTCGCCAACCTCAACCGCAAGAGCATGCGCTTCTTCGCGCTCTGCTTCATCGAGCTCGTCAGCGTGCTCGGCCTCGCCTACCTGCTGGCCAAGGCCTTCGACCTCGACGTCGGTACCGCGTCGGGCATCCTCGCCGGCGCGGCCACCGAATCCGCGGTGGTCGGCACCGCCACCGAGGCGATCGGCAAACTGCCCGACCTGACCGCGGACCAGATCTCCACCTACCAGGGTCACGTGGCCACCGCGTACACGGTCTGCTACCTCTTCGGCCTGGTCACCATCGTCATCTACACCAGCCAGATCATGCCGATGCTGCTGCGGACCAACCTCGCGGAGGCCTCGCGCGAGCTGTGGGAGAAGATGCGCGGCGGCGGCTCCGGCGGCCTGGAGAGCGACGAGCGCGAGGCGGTGCCCGGCCTGGTCGGGCGGACCCACCTGGTCACCCTTGCCGACGGCCGCACCGTCGGGAACCTGGAGGCGGCCTTCGACGGCCGGGTCACCGTGGAGGCCGTCCGGCGCGGCTCCAAGGACCTCACTCCCGCCCCGGACCTCGAACTCCTCCTCTCCGACCTCGTCCTCGTCGTCGGCCGCCGCTCCGAGGCCATCGCGGCGGGCCGGGCCATCGGCCCGGAGACCCCCGGCATCCCGGGCGTGGACACCCCGCTGGCCACCCGGCAGGTCGCCATGACCGACAAGTCGGTCGCCGGCAAGTCGCTGGACGAGATCCGCGCCACCCACGCGGAGTTCGGGCGCAGCGGCGTGTACGTGACCGACGTGCTCCGCGGCGAGCAGCACCTGCCCGCCAACCCGGACACCATCGTCGAGCGCGGTGACGTCGTCACCCTCGTGGGCGCCCGCTCGGGGCTGAACCGGATCGTGGCGAAGATCGGCACGGTGGCCAAGAACGACGCCACCGACTTCATCTACCTCGGTCTGGGCATCGCGATCGGCTCGCTCATCGGGCAGATCGTGGTCCGGGCCGGCGGGGTCCCGCTCTCGCTCGGCACCGGCGGCGGCTGCCTGATCTCGGGCCTGCTCTTCGGCTGGTTCCGCTCCCGCCGGCAGACCTTCGGCGCCTTCCCGCCGCAAGCCGCCACCACCATCAAGGACATGGGGCTCGCGGTCTTCATCGCCTGCACCGGTCTGACCTCGGGTCCGCAGGCCTGGCCGCTGCTCAAGGAGTACGGGGCCCTGCTGCCGTTCGCCGGGATCGCCATGGTCCTCGTACCGGCCACGATCTCGCTGGTCGTCGGGCGCAAGTTCCTGAAGATCGAGAAGCCGTTGCTGATCGGCGCCATCGCCGGACAGCAGTGCTCCACACCGGCCATCACCTCGGTCACGCAGGTGGCGCAGAGCTCGGTGCCGATGCTCGGCTACACGATCACCTACGCGCTCTCCAACTTCCTGCTCCCGCTCACCGGACCGATCCTCGTCGGGATCCTCGGCGCCTGACCCCCACCAGGACGGGTATCAGCATGATCGACTTCCTCGTACGGAACATCTTCAAGCCCCATCCCGAACTCCTGGTCTTCATCACCGTCGCCTTCGGCTTCCTCGTCGGCAAACTGCGGTGGAAGGCCATCGGGCTGGGCGCGGTCACGGGCTGCCTCATCATGGGCCTGATCTTCGGTGCCCAGTTCAAGATCACCATCGACGGGACCGTGAAGAACCTCTTCTTCACGATGTTCCTCTTCGCCCTCGGCTACAAGGTCGGCCCGCAGTTCTTCCGCGGCCTCAAGAAGGACGGCCTGCCGCAGGTCCTCAACGCGGTCATCGTCTGTGTCACCGGCCTGCTCGTCTCCTGGGGCTTCGCCGTGATGCTCGGCTACGGCCCCGGGCTCAGCGCGGGCCTCCTCGGCGGCGCGCTCACCCAGTCCGCCGTCATCGGCGTCGCCCAGGACGCGATCGGGAACCTTCCCGGACTCAGCCCGTCCGAGATCACGGACCAGCAGAACCTGGTCGCGGTCGGCTACGCCGTCACCTACCCCCTCGGCACCATCCTCTGCGCGCTGCTCCTGGCCAACGTGCTGCCCCGGCTCTACCGCCGGAACCTGGCCGCCGAGAGCGCCCAGCTCGCCAAGGAGCTCGACGCGCCCAGCGACGACCCCGACCTCCACGAGGGCTACTACGAGGTCGTCCTGCGGGCCTACACCATCCAGCGGCCCGACCTCGTGGGCCGGACCATCGACGACTTCGAGAACCAGCAGAAGGCCCTGGGCCAGCGGATCTACATCACCCGGATCCGCCGGGACGGCGCGATCATCGACCACACCCAGCAGACCGTTCTGCGCGAGGGCGACGTCGTCGCCGTCAGCGCCCTGCGCGAATCCCTCGTCTCGTTCGACGCACGTACGCACATCGGCCCCGAGGCCGACGACGTCGAACTCCTCGGCTACCAGACGGAGAACCTGCACGTGGTCGCCTCCGAGAAGGCGCAGCTGGGCAAGACCATCGCGGAGCTGCGGGCCGAGCCCTTCATGGTCGGCGTCTACGTCGACAAGCTCTACCGGTCCGGTTCGGAGTTCCCCTACCGGCTCTCCACCCAGCTGGAGCGCGGCGACACCCTGATCCTCTCCGGCCCCAAGCGCCTGGTGGACTCGGCCGGCCGGGCCATCGGCAAGCCGGTCCCGACCAGCTTCGCCACCGACATGATCTGGGTCGGCCTCGGCATCTTCCTCGGCGGTTGCCTCGGCATCCCGGCCCTCACCGCCGGCGGGGTGCCGATCTCGCTGTCCACCTCGGGCGGCGCACTCATCATGGGCCTCGTCTTCGGCTGGATCCGCGGCAGGTACCCGACCTACGGCAACGTCCCGCCCGGGGCCCAGTGGTTCATGGACACCCTCGGCCTCTGTCTCTTCGTCGCGGTCGTCGGCCTCAATGCCGGACCCAGCTTCACCAGCGGCCTCGCCTCCGCCGGGTGGGGGCTGCTGCTCTGGGGTGCGGTCATCACGCTGATCCCGCTGCTGGTGGGCTTCCTGGTGGGCCACTACATCCAGAAGATCCGTTTCCCGATCCTCATGGGCGTACTGGCCGGCGGCCAGACCACCACGGCGGCGATCGGAGCCGTCAACGAGGAGTCCAAATCCCAGGTGCCGACGCTCGGTTACACGATCCCCTACGCGGTCAGCAACGTCCTGCTGACGATCTGGGGCGCCGTGATCGTCCTCCTCAACCACTGATCACCCCCACCACCTCGCCCGCAAGGCCAACCGAACGCCCCCGACGCAAAGGAACGAACCACCGTGCCGGAGACCACTTTCAGCCGCGAGGAGATCCAGTCCTTCGCGCAGCTCAGCCCGTTCGAGCTGAAGGACAAGTTCATCCAGCTCGCCACGGCCGCCCAGGCCGACAAGCCGGGCCAGAAGGACACCACCGCCCGGGCCATGCTCAACGCGGGCCGCGGCAACCCGAACTGGATCGCCACCGGGCCGCGCGAGGCCTTCTACGCCCTGGGCTACTTCGCGCTGGATGAGTCCCGCCGGGTGTGGACCGCCGACAACCTCGGCGGCATGCCGGAGAAGAAGGGCATCGGGGGGCGGTTCGAGTCCTGGGCGCGGCGCCACCCGGACCTGCCCGGCGTGGAGATGCTGTCCGCCTGCGTCCAGTACGCCCTGACGCGCTGGCCGTTCGACAAGGACGCCTTCGTGCACGAGCTGACCGACTCCATCACCGGTGACAACTACCCGGTCCCGGACCGCATGCTCACCCACGCGGAACACGTCGTCCGGGGCTACGTCGCCGACGAGATGTTCGACAAGAGGCCGCCGGAGGGCAACAACCTGTCGCTGTTCGCGACCGAGGGCGGCACCGCCGCCATGTGCTACATCTTCGACTCCCTGATGAAGAACGGGGTCCTGAAGAAGGGCGACAAGATCGCCCTGATGACCCCGGTGTTCACCCCGTACATCGAGATCCCCGAGCTCGACACCTTCGAGTTCGAGGTGGTCAACGTCTCCGCGAGCCTCTTCGCCGAGACCGGAGTGCGCCAGTGGCGCTACCCGGAGGAGGAGGTCGCCAAGCTGGCCGACCCCTCCGTGAAGCTCGTCTGCCTGGTCAACCCGTCGAACCCGCCCTCGCTCGCGCTGAGCGACCGGGTGGCGAACCAGATCAAGGACATCGTCGCCACCACCAACCCGAACCTGCTGATCGTCACGGACGACGTGTACGGCACCTTCGTGCCCGGCTTCCGCTCGATCGCCGCCGACCTGCCGCGCAACACCCTGCTCGTGTACTCGTACTCCAAGCACTACGGCTGCACGGGCTGGCGGCTCGGCGTCATCGGGCTGCACGACGACAACGTCATCGACGAGATGATCGCGGCCTTCCCGCAGGACCAGAAGGACCGCCTGGCCAAGCGGTACGGCACGCTCAGCCTGGAGCCGGAGAAGATCCGCTTCATCGACCGGCTGGTCGCGGACTCCCGGTCTGTGGCCCTCAACCACACCGCCGGCCTCTCGCTGCCGCAGCAGGTGATGATGAGCCTCTTCTCGCTCTTCGACATGCTGGGCGAGGGCCAGGCGTACAAGGAGCGGATCCGGCAGATCGTCCACCGCCGGCTCGACCTCCTCCTGGAGGGGGCCCAGATGAAGATCTCCGAGGACGACAAGCGCGCCGGGTACTACATCGAGCTCGACCTGCTGGCCGAGGCGGAACGGGTCCACGGCAAGGACTTCGCGGACTTCCTGGAGAAGAACTACGAGCCCGTCGACCCGCTGTTCCGGCTCGCCGAGCAGACTTCGGTGGTCCTCCTCAACGGCGGCGGCTTCGACGGCCCCCAGTGGTCGGTGCGCGTCTCGCTGGCCAACCTCGACGACCTGGACTACCTGAAGATCGGCCACCACCTGCGGGAGATCTTCAACGACTACGCGAGCGAGTGGCAGCGGGCCAGGGCGAACGGCTGACGGCCCTGGGAAGAGGAAGGGGGGTGCCCGCCGGATCGCGGCGGGCACCCCCCTCTCCCATGTCCCGGAGGCGGATCGGCCTCGGGTCAGCCTCGGGTCAGCGGCCGATCAGCGGGTAGTGGTCGCTGAGGTTGGTGTAGGTGTAGGAGGTGCCCCAGCTGGAGACCGTCCAGGGCGCCGACTGCTCCAGGACCACGTTGTTCTCCCAGCCCGCCGGGCGGGCGTTGCCCTTGCGGTAGAGCACGTAGTCCAGGTCCTCGCGCGGGTCCGTCGGGTAGCGGTAGTTCGCTATCGAGTTCAGCGCGGTGTCGAAGGAGTACGTGTGCCCCGTGCGGGTGTCGGAGGCCGCCAGGTCCGCGTTGGCCAGCATGGTGGCGAGCTCCGGGGTGCGCGAGTCGACGTTCATGTCGCCCGCCACGATGACCTGCTCGCTCGCCGGGATGCTCTTGCCGTCCAGGAACGCGTCGATGTTCCGGAACTGGCGGGCGCGCATCTCGGCCGCCTCGCCCGCGCCGCAGCCCGGGTCGGTGGACTGGGCGTGGGTGCCGACCACGTGGACCTTGGTGCCGTTCACGTTCAGCACGACGTAGGCGAAGCCCTTGTTGGACCACCAGTCGGCGCCGCAGGCGTCCTTGTAGACCACCTGCTCCTTGCGCACGATCGGCCACTTGCTGAGGATCGTGACGCCGCCGTCCTCCGGGGTGGTGGAGGAGTAGGCGCCGCCCGTGGCGTCCCAGCCGCTCTTGCTGCGGCCCACGACCGGGGTCTGGTACGGGTACTTCGCGGCCGAGTTGGCCTTCAGCGCGTCGGAGGCGCCGTTGTCGAAGGCCTCCTGGAGCACGACCACGTCGTGACCCTGGTACCAGGAGGCCTTGGGGATCTCGGCCGCCCGGTGGTCCTGGCCCCAGTTGGGGTACAGGCTCTTGCTCATCAGGAACGCGTTGTACGACAGGACGCTGAGGCGCGGCGCGGCGGCGCTCTCGGCGGCGCCGGCGGCCGGAGCCGTGGTCGCCACGAGCGCTCCGACGGCGATCGCGGCGACGGCCGCGGCGGTGGCGCGGGTCCTGCGGGGCTGGATCTGGGGCATGGAGGTTCCCTCGTTCCTGTGGGGGAAGATCGGCTCCGCCATCCAAGCAGCCAGGGTTACTTCGCGGTAACACCTGTGACACGGGTTTCTGGACGCAGTCCTACTTCTTCGGTGTTTCCGCAGCCGCAGCATGCACCGTCCACAGGGTCCGGCGGAGCCGCCGGACCCCCCGCATACTGGGAGGCAGGTCGACACAGTGGGGGAACACGGATGGGCACGAAGCGAAGCGACCCCGAGCCCCCGCCGCCCGGGGGAGTGCTCTGGACCATCGCCGGAGACGTCCGCGCGCTGCTCATGCTGCCCGCCGCCTTCACCCTGCAGGTCGCCCACCCCGCCATCGGCGCCGGGGTCGACGAGCACTCCGTCTTCCGCACCGACCCCTGGGGCCGCGGCGAGCGCTCCCTGCGCTCCGTCCAGCTGTGGGTGTACGGCGGGGCCGACGCCGCGGCCGAGGGGCGCCGGGTGCGCCGCCTACACAAGGAGATCCAGGGCACCGACACCCGGGGGCGCCGCTACCACTCCCTCGACCCGGCCTGCTACGCCTGGGTGCACGCCACCGGCTTCCCGGTCTACCTCTACGCCGGGCGCTACCTGCTGCGCCCCTTCACCCCGGAGCAGGAGCGCCAGCTCTACCGCGAGTGGCTCCAGGTCGGCCGCATCCTCGGTCTGCACGACCGGGACATGCCGCAGAGCATCGAGGAATACTGGCCGTACTACCGCCGGATGCTGGCCGAGGAGATCGAGCCCACCAAGGTCGCCCGCGAACTCCTCGCGACCGACGCGCCCCTGCCCCGCCCCACCGGAGGCCCGCTGCCGGTCCGGCTCCTGCTGCGCCTCACCTGGCCCGTCCTGCGGGCCGCCTTCCTGCACTTCCGGGCCTTCGTCACCGCCGGCTACATGCCGCCCGAGGCGCGCGCCGCCATCGGCCTGGAGTGGACCCCGGCCCAGGAACGCCGGCTGCGCCGGTTCAGCGCGGCCCTGCGCCTCCTCGTACCCCTGCTGCCGGAGTGCCTGCGCTACCTGCCGATCGCCCGCGCCGCCCGGGCGCGCGTACGCGCCGCCGCCCGCTGAGGGGCGACGGCGCGCAGCTTCGTACCGTGCCGGGTCAGTGCGCGTCGTGCACGGTGTTCGTCGCGGCGATCTTCTTCCACGACTTCGGCTCGGCCGCCGGCTTGGCGGCCGGGGAGCGCAGGGTGCGGGTGCCCCCCGCGGCCGGCAGCTTCTTCGTCGTGTTCAGCGCCGAGGCGTCCGGCTTGCCCGGGGTGTACAGCCAGGTCTCGAAGAGCTGCGCGAGCGGCTGGTTCGAGATCTTCTCCGCGTAGCGGACGAAGTCGCCGACCTTGGCGTTGCCGTAGGCCCGCTCGGTCGGCCAGCCCTTCAGGATCTGGAAGAACTTCTCGTCGCCGATCTTGTTGCGCAGCGCCTGGATCGCGATCGCGCCGCGGTCGTAGACGGCCCCGTGGAACTGGTTCTCCGGACCCGGGTCACCCGGCTTGACCTGCCAGAACGGGTCCTCGGCAGGCCGCTGCGCGTACGCCCAGTCGGCGAGCTCCTGCGCGGTGCCCTCGCCCTCCTTCTCCGACCATAGCCACTGGCTGTAGCGGGCGAAGCCCTCGTTGACCCAGATGTCCTTCCAGCCGTCGACCGACACGCTGTCGCCGTACCACTGGTGGGCCAGTTCGTGCACGACCACCGAGACGTTCGCGCCGTTCGAGAACTGCTTCGGGCTGTAGAACGGCCGGGTCTGCGTCTCCAGCGCGAATCCGCTGGGCACGTTCGGCACGTACCCGCCGAGGGCGTTGAAGGGGTACGGACCGAAGACCCCCTCCAGCCACTCCGCGACCTCACCGGTCCGCTCCACGCTCGCGCGCGCCGCACCCGCGTTGTCGCCGAGGTCCGGGCTGTAGGCGTTCAGGATCGGCAGCCCGCTCGCCGTCTTGTCGGTGGTGATGTCGAACTTGCCGATCGCCAGCGTGGCGAGGTACGTGGCCTGCGGCTTGTTCGAGCGCCAGTTGTACCGGGTCCAGCCCAGACGCGAACTCTGCGACTGAAGGACGCCGTTGCTGATGGCCTGGGTGCCGTCGGGCACGTTCACCGACACGTCGAAGGTGGCCTTGTCGAGCGGGTGGTCGTTGCTCGGGAACCACCAGGCGGCCGAATCGGGCTCCTGCGCGGCGATGCCGCCGTCCGGAGTGCGCTGCCAGGCCGACCAGCCGTCGACCTTGAACTCCGAAGGCTTGCCCTTGTACTTGACGACCACGCTCGACTGCTTGCCCCGCGCGAGCGGGGAGGCCGGGGTGACCTCCAGCTCCGAGGTGCCGGACTTGGCGAACTTCGCCTTGACCCCGTTGACCCGGACCTCGCTGACGTCCAGACCGAAGTCGAGGTTGAAGCGGGACAGGTCCTGCTTGGCGGTGGTCAGCAGGGTGGCGGTGCCCTCCAGCAGATCCGTCTTCGGCTGGTACTGGAGGCGCAGATCGTAGTGCGAGACCTCGTACCCGCCGTTGCCGCTGGCCGGGTAGTAGGGATCGCCGATGCCCGGTGCGCCCGGAACGGAGCTCGCCGCCGACGCCGGGATCACCAGCAGAAGGGAGGCGGCGAGCACGCTCGGGGCGATGACTTTGCGGTGCACCTTGAACTCCAAGTGGTTGGGGAGTGGCTTCCGTTCGACCGTATTCACACCCGGGACCCCACGTCATGTCCATGGCCCCTCCTGTCACATGATCGCCACGCGTCTGAAAAACACCCGTCGGAACACGCCCGGTCAGGGCGGGGGCGAGACCCCCGCGCACCGCCCGCGGCCCGCGCGGACCGATGTCCGGATCTGCGGCCGGGCCGTCATTGCCCCTGTCCGCGAGGGGTCCTAGCGTTGCCGTCGTGGCCCCGAGCCGGCCGCACCACACCACCCCACCCTCCTGAGAACGGCACTCCCATGACCACCACCCTGCGTCAGCTCAACGGCTTCGACGAGACCCCCGCGACCTTCGAGGACGCGGTCCTGGTCCTGGTCGACTACCAGAACACCTACACCGGCGGCGTGATGGAACTCGACGGCTGGGAACCGGCGCTGGCCTCCGCCGCCCAGCTCCTCGCCCGGGCCCGCGAGGCCGGCACCCCCGTCGTCCACATCCGGGACGGCGGCTACGGCGTCGACACCGAGCCGGGCACCCTCCACGCCTCCGTCGCCCCCCGGGCCGGTGAGGCCGTCGTCACCAAGTCCGTCCCGAACGGCTTCCACGGGACCGAACTCCACGAGATCATCGAGGCCACCGGGCGCAAGAACCTGATCATCGCCGGGTTCATGACCAACATGTGCACCCTGTTCACCACCGAGGGCGCCTTCCTGCACGGCTACGCCCCGACGGTCGTCGCCGACGCCTCGGCGACGCGTGCGCTGGAGAGCCCGGCGGGCGCCCTCGCGGCGCACCAGATCCACCAGGCGGCCCTCGCCACGGTCGCCGAGCTCTACGGGGTGGTCGTCGCCACCGGAGCCGAGCTGAAGTAGGCGCGTACGCGTCGCTCCCGCGGCCCCGGCCCCGGCCCCGGTCCGGGCCCGGACATGCGGCCCGGGCCTGCGGGGGCCTGCGAGCCGGGCCCGCGGGCCGGAAGGCCCCCTCCCACTACCGCTCCTCCACCGGTCCGGCGGCATCCCGCTCTTCTCTCCATACCAAGCAGTCGTTAGCCTGCGCGCCATGACTCTTCCGGAGCACGCCGCCCGCAGCTGTTGGCACGGGGCGATCAACCCGCTGCACTCGACCGTCTACTTCTCGCCCGACCTCGGCAAGGAGTTCGCGTCCCTCGGGGTCACCGACCGCAACGCGGTCAACCTCGCCTCCCGCTCCGCCGCCATGGGCGCGGTCGGCGCGGGCACGGTGACGGCCACCTTCTACAACTACCGCCACGACCTCGTGGCCCGGCACCTCCCCGCCGTCTGGGACACTGCCACCCCCGGGCAGGTCCTCGCCGCCCGGCTGCGGGCCGCGGACAGCACGCTGCGCCGGCTCCTCGGCGAGGAGACCATCGCGTCCCCCGAGATCGCGGAGGCCGCCGCTCTGGCGATGCGCGCGACCGAGGCCTGCACCCGGCACGCCCGTACGCTCTACTCCGCCCATGCGGACCTCCCCGTACCCGAGGAGCCGCACCTCAAGCTGTGGCACGCCACCACCCTGCTGCGCGAGCACCGCGGCGACGGGCACCTGGTCGCCCTGCTCACCGTCGGCCTGGACCCCGTCGAGGCCCTGGTCAGCCACACGGCGAGCGGCCACGGCATGACCCCGAAGTACCTCAAGTACATCCGCGGCTGGGAGCAGTCCGACCTGGACGCGGCCGCGGACCGTCTGCGCGAGCGCGGGCTCCTCGATTCCGGGGGCGAGCTCACCCCCGAGGGCGCGGCGCTGCGCGAAGCGCTGGAGACGGAGACCGACCGCCTGGACGAGGCTCCGTACGAGCACCTCGGCGCGGCCGGAGTCGCCCGGCTCGCGGAGATCGGCGGCGGTCTCACCGTGCAGGCCTTCGTCGCCGGAGCCTTCCCCGGGGACCTCATGGGCAAGGCCTGAGAGCCGGACCGGGCCCGGCTCCCGACGTCCGCGGCCGCCACCTGCCACAATTGGCAGCCTTCCGACGCAGCACGCTGCAAGCTGCACCCAGTACGCAGCCCGGACCAGCAGCACGAACACGTACGAAGGCAGGCGGGACCGCACAGTGACGATGTCCATCGAAGGCAGGATCGCCGAGGAGCTCGGCGTACGGGAGCGGCAGGTCAAGTCCGCCGTCGAGCTGCTCGACGGCGGCTCGACCGTGCCGTTCATCGCGCGCTACCGCAAGGAAGCGACCGAGATGCTCGACGACGCCCAGCTGCGCACCCTGGAGGAACGGCTGCGCTACCTGCGCGAGCTGGAGGACCGGCGCGCCGCGATCCTCGACTCCGTACGGGAGCAGGGCAAGCTCGACGCCGAGCTGGAGGCCCGGATCAACGCGGCCGACACCAAGGCCCGGCTGGAGGACATCTACCTCCCCTTCAAGACCAAGCGCCGCACCAAGGCGCAGATCGCCCGCGAGGCCGGCCTCGCGCCGCTCGCCGAGGGACTGCTGGCCGACCCGTCGGCGGAACCGGCCGTGGCGGCCGCCGCGTTCGTCGACGCGGACAAGGGCGTGGCCGACGCGGCCGCCGCCCTGGAGGGCGCCCGCTCCATCCTCACCGAGAAGTTCGGCGAGGACGCCGACCTCATCGGTGAACTGCGCGAGCGCATGTGGGGCCGCGGCCGGCTCGCCGCGAAGGTCCGTGAGGGCAAGGAGGAGGCGGGCGCCAAGTTCGCCGACTACTTCGACTTCACCGAGCCGTTCACCGCCCTCCCCTCGCACCGCGTGCTCGCCATGCTCCGCGGGGAGAAGGAGGACGTCCTCGACCTCACGCTGGAGCCGGAGGAGCCGAGCGAAACGCCCGGGCCCTCCACGTACGAGGGGATGGTCGCCCGCCGCTTCGGCATCAACGACCGCGGCCGCCCCGGCGACAAGTGGCTCGCCGACACCGTCCGGTGGGCCTGGCGCACCAAGATCCAGGTGCACCTCGGCATCGACCTGCGCTCCAGGCTCCGCGCGGCCGCCGAGGACGAGGCGGTACGGGTCTTCGCGTCCAACCTGCGCGACCTGCTGCTCGCCGCACCCGCCGGCACCCGCGCCACGCTCGGGCTCGACCCGGGCTTCCGCACCGGAGTGAAGGTCGCCGTGGTGGACGCCACCGGCAAGGTGGTCGCCACGGAGGTGATCTACCCGCACGTGCCCGCCAACAAGTGGGACGACGCGCTCGCCAAGCTGGCCCGCCTCGCCAAGGAGCACGCGGTCGAGCTCGTCGCCATCGGCAACGGCACCGCCTCCCGGGAGACCGACAAGCTCGCCGCGGACCTCATCACCCGCCACCCCGAGCTGAAGCTCACCAAGGTGATGGTCTCGGAGGCCGGCGCCTCCGTGTACTCGGCGTCGGCCTTCGCCTCGCAGGAACTCCCGGACATGGACGTGTCCTTGCGCGGCGCGGTCTCCATCGCCCGGCGCCTCCAGGACCCGCTCGCCGAACTCGTGAAGATCGACCCGAAGTCGATCGGCGTCGGCCAGTACCAGCACGACCTGTCCGAGGTGAAGCTCTCGCGTTCGCTCGACGCCGTCGTCGAAGACTGTGTGAACGGCGTCGGCGTCGACGTCAACACCGCCTCCGCCCCGCTGCTTTCGCGCGTGTCGGGCATCAGCGGCGGCCTCGCCGAGAACATCGTGGCCCACCGCGACGCCAACGGCCCCTTCCGCAACCGCAAGGGGCTCAAGGACGTGGCCCGCCTGGGCCCGAAGGCGTACGAGCAGTGCGCGGGCTTCCTGCGGATCCGCGACGGGGACGACCCGCTGGACTCCTCCAGCGTGCACCCCGAGGCCTATCCGGTGGTCCGCACCATGGGCAAGACGGCGGGCAGCGAGGTGGCGGCCCTGATCGGCAACACCGGCGTGCTGCGCTCGCTGCGGCCGGAGCAGTTCGTCACCGAGGCCTTCGGCCTGCCGACGGTCACGGACATCCTGCGCGAGCTGGAGAAGCCGGGCCGGGACCCGAGGCCCGCGTTCAAGACGGCGACCTTCAAGGAGGGAGTCGAGAAGATCGGCGACCTGGCCCCGGGGATGATCCTGGAGGGCGTGGTCACCAATGTGGCCGCCTTCGGCGCCTTCATCGACATCGGCGTCCACCAGGACGGCCTCGCGCACGTCTCGGCGCTGTCGAAGACCTTCGTCAAGGACCCGCGGGACGTGGTGAAGCCGGGCGACATCGTCCGGGTCAAGATCATGGACGTGGACATCCCGCGCAAGCGGATCTCCCTGACGCTGCGGCTGGAGGACGAGGCCGAGCGCGGCGGCGCCGACGGCGGTGCGCCGCGACAGCGCGAGGAGCGGGGCGACCGGCGAGGCGGCGGCCGGCCCCCGCAGCAGCGCGGCCAGGGCGGCGGCGATCGCGGTCAGGGCGGCCAGGGAGGCCAGGGAGGCTCCCGCGACGGCGGCAAGGGCCGCCGCCAGGGCGGACAGGGCGGCCAGGGCGGCGGCCAGCGTCAGGGCGGACAGGGCGGCGGCGCTCCGGCCCCCGCCAACAGCGCGATGGCCGACGCCCTGCGCCGCGCCGGGCTCAGCGGCGGTCCCGACGAGCGCGGTGGCCGCAAGCGCTAGCCGTTCGTGGCAGTGCGTGCCGGATTGGCTGAATAGGCACCCGACATGGGGACATACCTTGCCAACTCATCCGCACGATCTGTAGGCATGACGGAACGCCCGTTCGTCTTCCGGCGAGCGGGCTTCCGCCTTTCCCCCTCGGGACCGCACTCCCGGGGTCGCCTTGACGACCAAGGACGCCATGCCCCAGTCCACGCACGCCTATCATCGTTGCCCGAGAAAGGGTCCGAAGAGGGAACACATGCGCCACCCTCAGCCCAGTCTGCGCAAACGGTGCGAGGCGATTCTCGGCCGTCTTGAACTGACACACCCCTTCTCGCTCGACGGTCTGTGCGAGCGGATAGCCGAACAGCGCGGCCGTCCCATCCGGCTCCACCCGCTGCCCAAGGAGGCGGCGGAGTCCGGGGTGTGCGGACTGTGGGTCGGCACGGCCGATGTGGACTACGTCTTCTACGAGGCCCAGACCACCCCGCTCCACCGGGAGCACATCGTGCTCCACGAGCTCGGCCACATCCTCTTCGGGCACCACTCGCTGGAAGCCCCCGCCGAGGACCCCGCGGGCGCCGGAGGGCCGGCCGGATCCGTCCCCACCGTGCTCGGACGCACCAACTACACCACCCGTCAGGAGCGGGAGGCGGAGATGCTCGCCAGCATGATCCGCATCCGCACGGGGACCCGAGGCCCGCACCTCGGCCACGGCGGCGCGGGCGGGGACACGCTCGCCCGGCTGGAGTCCGCGATGGGCTACGAGCGGCGCGGGCGGGGGCCGGTCCACCGTGGCTTCTGATCTGACCGCCTTCGGCGACGCGCTCGCCTTCCCCAGTGTCGTGTGCCTCTGGATCGCCGTCCTGCTTCGCGCGCCCGGCGCCCTGCGCGCCCCGCACCAGCGGGGCCTGTGGCTCGCCGTCGCCACCGCCGCCGCGGCGATGACCCTGAACCTCCCCGACGTCGTCGCCTACGCCATGGGCCGCGACCCGGGCTACGCGCACACCATCGGGCTGGTGCGCAACCTCATCGGCGTCCTCTCGGCCGGAGCCGTGCTCTACTTCGTGGCCGCCGCCACCCGGGGCCGCCGGCTCCAGATCGCCTCCGGCGCCGGCACGGTCCTGTGGCTGACCGTCCTCGTCGTCCTGGACACGGCCGCGCCCGAACACGGCACGCACACCATCCCGCCCGTCGGCGACCCGGTGCCCTCCCTCGCGTACTGGCTGGTGCTGATATCCGCCCACCTGATCGCCAACACCGTCTGCGTGCTGGTCTGCTGGCGCTACAGCCGACGCGCCGAGAGTCGGGGCCTCGCCGCCGGACTGCTGCTGTTCGGCCTCGGCACCGCCCTCGCCGGGGTGTTCTGGTTCGTGTACCTGCTCAAGACGCTGTTCGGCTTCACCTGGGCGATGCCCGCGAACCCGCTGCTGATGAACGTGCACGGCCTGCTCCGGGCCGCCGCGATCCTCGTCCCGACGCTGTTCACCTTCCGCCGCACGGCCGCCGACACCGCCACCGCCTGGCGGCTGTGGCCGCTCTGGCGCGACCTGGTCCACGCCGTCCCGCACGTCGCCCTCAACGAGCCGCGCGGCGGCCGGTTGCTGGAACTGCTGTGGCCGCCGGTCCCGCGCAACCTGCTCGTGTACCGCAAGGTCATCGAGACCCGCGACGCCATCCTGATCCTGGGGGAGTACGTCGCCCCGGGCGTTCAGGAGCTCGCGCGCAGCCACGTGGTCGGCACCGGAGCGCCCGAACAGCGGGCCCCCGCCGCCGTGTTGGCCTGCGTACTGAAGGAGGCACGGCAGGCCAAGCTGGCCGGGATCCCGCAACAGCGGTCCGACGAGAACGCCTTGGAGCTGCCCGCGGCCCTCCAGACCTCGGCCGAGGGCGGGGACCTGGAAGGCGAGGCCCGCTTCCTCGTGGACGTGGCCCAGGCCTACGCCTCACCGGCCACGGCCGGTTTCACCGCGTGAGACACGCGCGACACGCGCGACACGCGAGCACGCAACGCCCGACAGCCAGGAAGTGAACGTCTCTTGACCACCACCGTACTGATCACAGGAGCCAGCGCGGGACTGGGCGCGGCCTTCGCCCGCGGCTTCGCCGCCAAGGGCTGCGACCTCGTCCTCGTCGCCCGCGACAAGGACCGCCTCGAAGCCGTCGCCGCGGATCTCGCCCGGGAATTCGGCGCCGTCTGCGAGGTGTTGCCCGCCGACCTGCTCGACGCGGGCGGGCTCGGAGCCGTCGCCGAGCGGCTCGGCGACCGGGCCCGGCCCGTCGACATCCTGGTCAACAACGCCGGCTTCGGACTCCCCGCGCCGTTCCCGTACAACCCGGTCGAGGACGAGGAGCGGATGCTCGACCTGCTCGTCAAGGTGCCGCTGCGGCTCACCCACGCGGTGCTCCCGGGCCTGCGCGAGCGGCGCCGCGGCGCGGTGCTCAACGTCTCCTCGGTGGCCGGACTGCTGCCGACCGGGACCTACGGCGCCGCGAAGGCATGGATCACGGCCTTCAGCGAGTCCCTGCGCGTGGACATGGAGCCCTACGGGGTCCGCGTGCTGGCGGTGGTACCGGGATTCACCCGCACCGAGTTCCAGGAGCGCGCCGGGATGGACGTCAGCGCCCTGCGCGACGCGGTGTGGCTGGAGCCGCGCGACGTGGTGGCCCGGGCCCTGAAGGACCTGGCCCGCCGCCGCCCGGTGAGCATCACGGGCCGGCGCTACCAGGCGTACGCCCTGGCCGCCCGCCACCTCCCGCGCGGCTTCGTGGCCCGGAAGATGGCCCGGACCCGGCGGGCCCCGGCGGACCGGCTGGACGGGAGCTGACGCCGGCACCGCGGCAGCCCGGTGCGCGGCCCCTGTGGCAGGGCCGCGCACGCTGGGTTGGAGGGCGGGTCAGCAGTCGCCGTCGTTGTAACCTCCGTAGCCGTAGTCGTCATCGTCGTCATACCAGCCGCCGTGGTGCCAGCCGTTGTCGTCGTCGTGGTCCCAGCCACCGGCGACGTAACTCACCTGCTGGGTCGGGGCCGCCGCCGAGGCGGTACCCGCAGTGCCCAGCGCGGCCCCGCCGGCCATCAGCAGACCGGCGGCGGAGATGGCGAAGAGGCGCTTCGCTCTCAGTGCAGACATGAGGATTTCCCTTTCCTTCCATCCTGCTCGACGCTCCGAGGCATGAAGGATGGAACCGCTGGCCGCACGAGTACGCGCGACGCGGAATCGGATACAGGGCCGCCGAAGGATGCGGAAGCGCAGGTCCGCCCACCCTGGTGACGTTGTGCGTCCGGCCATGGGGGCGCGCTCCGCAATTGCGGCTCTCACTCACAAAGGCTAGTCACACTTGCGCCGGTCGGCATCTTGGGCGGGGCCCGGGTCTAGACCTCGGTGACCTTGCCGTCCGCTACGTGCAGGCGGCGGGTCACCTGGACCGCGTCGAGCATCCGGCGGTCGTGGGTGACCAGCAGCAGGGTGCCCTCGTAGGACTCCAGTGCGGACTCCAGCTGCTCGATCGCCGGCAGGTCGAGGTGGTTCGTCGGCTCGTCCAGCACCAGCAGGTTGACCCCGCGCCCCTGGAGCAGCGCCAGGGCGGCCCGGGTGCGCTCGCCGGGGGAGAGGGTGGCCGCGGGGCGGGTGACGTGCGCCGCCTTCAGGCCGAACTTGGCCAGCAGAGTGCGGACTTCCGCCGGTTCGGTATCGGGCACGGCGGCGCAGAAGGCGTCGATGAGCGGCTCGTCGCCGAGGAACAGGCCCCGGGCCTGGTCCACTTCGCCGATCCGTACGCCCGAGCCGAGGGTGGCGGAGCCGGAGTCCGGGGCGAGGCGGCCCAGGAGGACGGCCAACAGGGTCGACTTCCCGGCTCCGTTGGCGCCGGTGATGGCGACCCGGTCCGCCCAGTCGATCTGCAGGCTCGCCGGTCCGAAGGCGAAGTCCCCGCGCTGGACGACCGCTTCGCGCAGGGTGGCCACCACGGAGCCGGAGCGCGGGGCCGCCGCGATCTCCATGCGCAGCTCCCACTCCTTGCGCGGCTCCTCGACCACGTCGAGCCGCTCGATCGCGCGCTGCGTCTGGCGGGCCTTGGAGGCCTGCTTCTCGCTCGCGTCGGCGGCGCCCTTCCTGGCGATCTTGTCGTTGTCGGTGGACTTGCGCTTGGCGTTCTTGACGCCCTTGTCCATCCAGCCGCGCTGCATGGCGGCCCGGTCCTCCAGGGCCGAGCGCTTGTCGGAGTACTCGTCGTACTCCTCGCGGGCGTGGTTGCGGGCCCGCTCGCGCTCCTCCAGGTAGGCGTCGTAGCCGCCGCCGTAGAGGTTGATCTGCTGCTGGGCCAGGTCCAGTTCGAGGATCTTGGTGACCGTGCGCGTGAGGAACTCGCGGTCGTGGCTGATGACGACGGTGCCGGCGCGCAGTCCCTTCACGAACTGCTCCAGGCGCTCCAGACCGTCGAGGTCCAGGTCGTTGGTGGGCTCGTCGAGCAGGAAGACGTCGTAGCGGGACAGCAGGAGCGAGGCGAGGCCGGCGCGGGCGGCCTGGCCGCCGGACAGCGCGGTCATCGGCAGGTCGAGGCCGACGGACAGCCCGAGGTCGTCGGCCACCTGCAGGGCCCGCTCGTCGAGGTCGGCCCCGCCGAGGTTCAGCCACCGGTCGAGGGCGTCCGCGTACGCGTCGTCCGAGCCCGGGGTGCCGTCCACGAGGCCCTGCGTCGCCGCGTCGAGCTCCGCCTGGGCCGCTGCCACGCCGGTACGGCGGGCGAGGAACTCGCGGATCGACTCGCCGGGGCGCCGCTCCGGCTCCTGGGGAAGGTGCCCGACGGCGGCGCTGGGCGGGGAGAGGCGCAGCTCACCGGTCTCGGGTGCGTCCAGCCCGGCGAGCATCCGCAGCAGGGTGGACTTCCCGGCGCCGTTGACGCCGACGAGGCCGATGACGTCGCCGGGCGCGACGACGAGGTCGAGATCGGCGAAGAGCGTGCGCTCACCGTGCGCGGCGGTGAGCTTCTTGGCGACGAGGGTTGCAGTCATGATGTCCCGATCCTATCCGCGCCCCGCACGTCCGGGTCCCGGGGCCGGGGCGGAGCTCGGGCACCCCCTAAGGTCAGGCGCCGATGAGCCGAAGGCCCGCCCACAGGGCCGTCACCGCGGCGGCGAGGGCCGGCACGGTGGTCAGCAGGCCGAGCCGGGTGAAGTCCCCGAGCGTGACCCCGTCGTACCCGTCCGCGTGCAGGATCCGCCGCCACAGCAGGGTGGCCAGGGATCCCGCGTAGGTCAGGTTCGGCCCGATGTTCACCCCGATCAGCACCGCCAGCACCGGACCCGCGCCGCCCGCCGCCGCCACCGGGAGCAGGGCCAGTACCGCGGGCAGGTTGTTGATCAGGTTAGCCAGTACGGCGGCCACCGCCGCCACGCCGAGCAGCGCGGGCAGCGAGTCCCCGGCCGGGGCCACCCACTCCAGCCCGTCCCCGAGCCCGTGGTCCACGACCGCCCGCACCACCACCCCCAGCGCCAGCACGAACAGGCAGAAGGCCGGCGCCGAGGAGCCCAGGATCCGCAGGGGCGTAGTCTCCCGGCGCCGCAGGGCCCGTACGGCCAGGACGAGGGTGCCCGCGAGCGCCGCCCAGGCGGGACTGGCCCCCGCGAAGGAGGCCAGCGCGAAGCCCACCAGGGTCAGCGCGAGCACCCCGGCCGCGAACCGGGGCAGCGGCGCCGGGTCCCCGGCCTGCGGTACGTGCTCCGGGGCGGCCGCCAGGTCACCGCGGAAGAAGCGCCGGAACACGGCGTACTCCACGCCGATCGCCGCCAGCCACGGCAGGGCCATGAGCGCCGCGAACCGGGTGAAGGACAGCCCGCTCGCGGCGAAGGCCAGCAGGTTGGTGAGGTTGGACACCGGCAGGAGGAGCGAGGCGGAGTTCGCCAGGTGCGCGGTGGCGTAGACGTGCGGGCGCGGCCGGGCACCCAGCCGGGAGGCGGTCGCCAGCACCACCGGGGTCAGCAGCACCACGGTCGCGTCCAGGCTCAGCGCGGCGGTGACCACCGAGGCGACGGCGAACACCCCGCCGAGCAGTGCCACGGGCCCCCGTCCGGCCGCCCGCCGGGCCACCGCGGCGCCGGCGGCCCGGAACAGCCCCTCGTCGGCGCAGAGCTGGGCCAGCGCCAGGATCACCGCGAGGAACCCGACCACGGGCAGCAGCTCACGCGTCTGCGCCCACGCGTCGGCGGGCGGTACGACGCCCAGCACGACGAGCAGCCCCGCGGCGGGCACGGCGGCCGCGGCCTCCGGCAGCCCGCGCGGGCGCAGGACGGCGAAGGCCAGTACCCCGAGGAGGAGGGCGGCGGACAGACACGCGGCGGCGACGGGGTACAGGACGGGCTCCGGAACGAGAGGGGGAAGGAGGGGCGGGCCCACGGGCGCGTACGGGCGTAGGGGCGATGGCGGGGCCAGGACAGGATCGCACCGGGACCCGCATGGCCGGAGGGGTGGGGTGCGCGTCATTGCGGCCATCGCACGGGTGTCACACGATGAGGTCAGGTCGCTGCGCAACGTTCGCCGTCCTCCACGACGGCGTGCGGAGCCCCACCACCGCTCCGGAGGAGCCATGCAGATCGCCGTACTGCTCTACGACCGGTTCACCGCCCTCGACGCCATCGGCCCCTTCGACACCCTCGGCCGGCTCCAGGGCGCCGAGACCGTCTTCGTCTCCGAACGGCCCGGGCCCGTACGGACCGACAGCGGGGCGCTCGCACTCGTCGCCGACAGGGGGCTCGGCGAGGTGACGCGGCCGGACATCGTCATCGTCCCCGGCGGCCCGGCCCCCGAGGTGGAGATGAAGAACCCCGTCGTCCTCGACTGGCTGAGGGCCGTCGACGCCACCACGACCTGGACCACCTCCGTCTGCACCGGGTCGATCCTGCTCGCCGCCGCCGGCCTGCTCGACGGCCGGCGGGCCACCAGCCACTGGCTCTACCTGGACGAGCTGACCCGGTTCGGTGCGGAGCCCACCGGGGAGCGCGTGGTCTTCGACGGGAAGTACGTCACGGCCGCCGGGGTCTCCTCGGGGATCGACATGGGGCTCACGCTCCTCGGTCGCATCGCGGGGGACGAGTACGCGCAGACGGTACAGCTGATGACCGAGTACGACCCGCAGCCGCCCTACGACGCCGGTTCCCCCGAGAAGGCGCCCGCCGGAATCGTCGCCCGGCTGCGTGCCCTCAAGCCTTCGGCGGAGTCCAGGTGAAGGCGGGCGCGCGCCGCTCGAGGAACGCGGCGACGCCCTCGGCGGTGTCGCCGCTTCCGGCGGCCTGTGCCGCCCAGTAGCCGTCCCGGTCCGTGCGGCCGTCCGCGAACTCCTTCGCCGAAGCCTGCGTGAGCCGCGAGCGCGTGGCCAGGATCCGCGTGAACTCCGCCACCCGCTTGGACAGTTGACCCGCCGGGAGCAGCTCGTCCAGCAGTCCGGTGCGCAGCGCCCGTTCCGCGTCGATCAACTCGGCGGAGAAGAGGAGGTACTTGGCGGCGGCCGGGCCCACCAGGGCCGCGAGCCGCCGGGTGGACGAGGCCGGGTACACGATGCCCAGCTTCGCCGGAGTCACCCCGAAGGAGGCACCCTCCTCCGCGAAACGCAGGTCGCAGGCGGCGGCCAGCTGACTGCCCCCGCCCACGCAGAACCCGCGGATCGCGGCCAGTGTGGGTTTGGGGAAGGCGGCGAGCGCCTCCTCCGCCGCCACGGCCAGGGCCTGCGGGTCGTCGTCGCCGGTCAGGGAGGAGATGTCGGCCCCCGCGCAGAAGGTCTCGCCGGACCCCGTCAGGACCAGCGCCCGTACGGCGGGATCCACCGCGAGCCCGGCCAGCACCTCCGGCAGCCGCCGCCACATCGCGGCCGTCATGGCGTTGCGCTTGGCGGGGTGCGAGATCACGACGGTGGCGACCCCGTCGGCGACGGAGGAGAGCAGGGCGGCGTCCATGCGCCGGATGCTATCCCGGACGGTCAAACCTATGATCAAAAGACCGGCAACCGGCAGCTCGGTGGACCGGCAGGCAGTCGCGGGGTCCGAGGGTCCGTCGGGGGCAGCTTGAAAGGTGGCGCGTCCATGGGCGCAGACCGTGCGGACCGTACGGGTCCACAGGGCATCAAGGACGACAAGAAGAAGGTCAGCCGTAGCTTCGCGCTGATGGCCCTGCTCGGTGCGCTCCTGGTGGTGGCCGGTCTGGTGGGCCTCGTCTACACCGGCGTCGCCACTCTCACCACGATGTTCCTCTTCGGCTGGCTGCTGCTGTTCGGCGGCGTGGTGGGCCTGCTCCAGGCGATCCAGTCGCGCAAGAGCAACTACTTCTGGCTCGCCGTCATCGTCGCCGCGATCAACATCGCGGCCGGTTTCGTGATCCTGCGCCGCCCGGAGGCGAGCGCGGAGGCGCTCACCATGTTCGCCGCGCTGCTGTTCCTCACCGGCGGGGTGTTCCGGCTGGCCGGCGCCGTGGTGGTGCGCGGCGCGCACCTCGGGCTGACCCTGGTCCAGGGAGCCTTCGGCATCCTGCTGGGCCTGCTGATCCTCGCCAACTGGCCCGGCAGCAGCCTGTACGTGATCGGAGCGTTCTTCTCCCTCGCGCTGCTGTTCGACGGCCTGAGTCTGATCGCCGTGGGCATGGGAGCCCGCCGCATCCTGGGCTTGGTCAGGGACGACGAGGTTCCGGTGACGCCGGCAGGGGCGGGAACGGCCGCGCCCGAGACGCAGGAGGCGGCCGGGAAGCAGCCGCCAGAAGATCAGGAACGGTCGAACAACTGACTCTGTCATACGCCAGCGGTCAGAAAGTGTCCGAATGCTGCTGACTTCTGGTCAGTGGTCCGGCCCGGAGCGGTCCGGTCCCCACTCTTGACGTGTGCAGACGATCGAGCGTGAAGACGGGGGCCGGGAGATGGATGTGAGCGGGAGCGTCCCGCCAGTCAAGGGGGACGAGCCGGAGGTCGCGGCCGCCCCCCTCGCGTATGAGGGGGTGTGGCGATTCACGGCACCCGCAGTAGAAGAATCCGTTCCGCAAGCCCGCCGTGCGGTGCGTGACCTGCTCGGCCGACAGGAGGTGCCGGCCGACGGGGACCTGGTCTACTCCCTGCTGCTGATCGTCTCCGAACTGGTGACGAACTCGGTCCGGCACGCTGCCGTGCTCTCACCGGAGGTCGCGGTGGAGGTGGCCATCGGCCGGGAGTGGGTACGGGTGGCCGTCGAGGACAACCATCCGTACCGCCCCAAGGCGCTGGAGGCCGATTTCGGCCAGACCGGCGGCCGGGGCCTCCTCCTCGTCCGGGAGGTCACGCTGGAGGCCGGCGGGGTCTGCGACGTGGAGCACACCTCCACGGGCGGCAAGGTGATCTGGGCGGCACTGCCGCTCACCACGGCCCTCGCGTCACCCGCCGCCATCCCGACCTCGGCGGTCTGAGCCCGCGCGGGGCCGTCACCGGCCACTGCCGAACGGGGCAGGCCGCCACACCTGGGAGCGACGGCTACCAGCCCGCCGCGTCGCCCGTCAGCTCGCGGATCGCGGGCCGGGCCGCGTCCAGCACGGTCATGAACCAGGCCGAGAACGGGACCTCGGCGTGCCGCTTCGCGAGTTCCTCCGCGGTCACGAAGGCGGTGTCCGCGATCTCCTCCGGATCGGGCCGCACCGACCGCTGCGCGAGTCCCACGAACAGGTGGTTGTACTCCTGCTCCACCAGCCCCGACGCCGGATCCGGATGGTTGTAGCGGACCGTCCCCGCCTCCGCGAGCAGCGAGGGCGACAGCCCCAGCTCCTCGTGGGTCCGCCGCGCCGCCGCCGCGAACGGCGACTCCCCGGGGTAGGGGTGGCCGCAGCACGTGTTCGACCAGACACCGGGGGAGTGGTACTTCCCGAGGGCGCGCTGCTGGAGCAGCATCCGGCCCTGCTCGTCGAAGAGGAACACCGAGAACGCCCGGTGCAGCTGACCGGGGGCCTGGTGGGCGGAGAGCTTCTCCGCCGTACCGATGGTGTTGCCGGACTCGTCGACCAGTTCGAGCATGATCGGTTCTTGAGCGCCGGTGCCGGTGGTCGCGCTGTTCGCGGCGGTGGTTGGTGTGGTCGGCATACCCATCCTTCGCTTCGGACTTCGGCTTTCAGTCTGCCGTACAAATGGGGATTGCCCCGACTTCGGTGATCCGCGCATGTCCGCCCCCCGCCGCGTGATATGCGGGGGGGGCGGACCGTTCAGTTCATCCGGCCGCGGGCCGGACCCGGCATCAAACTCCGAACGGCGCCGGGTACTTGATCGTGCCTGTGGGAACCGGCACCGAATCGTCGAGCACCAGCGCCATCATCGCCTCGTCGGGCACCTCGAAGGGGGCCCGGATTCCGAAGCGCGAAGCCGGCACGAACCCGAAGCGGGCGTAGTACTCGGGATGCCCGAGCACGAGCACGAGGTGCTCCCCGCGCTCCGCGGCCGCCGCGAGCAGCGCCCGTACGACGGCGCTGCCGGCGCCCGAGCGCTGGAGCGCTGGAGCGGCGGCCACCGGGGCGAGCGCGAGGGCCGGCGCCCCGTCCACCTCGCACCGGGTCAGCAGGGCGTGCGCCGCGACCGACCCGTCCGGGCCCTCGGCCACGTAGGAGAGTCCGGGCAGCCAGGAGCCGTCCGCGCGCAGCGCGTCCACGAGGTCGGCCTCGGCCGGGGTCCCGAAGGCGGCCGTGTGCACTGCGTGCACTGCGTGCCCGGCGGCCGCGTCCCCGTCCGCCTCGGGGCGGACGGGCCAGCCGCCGCCGTCCCCGGCCGTCACCGGCCGCAGGACGTAGGCGGTGTACCCGTACTCGTGCCCGTACCGCTCCCGTACGGCGATCTCCTCGCGTACGAAGCCCAGCGCGGCCGCGGCCTCGGGCCCGGCGGGCTCCGGCGCCCCGGCCACCCGCTCGTCGAGCGGGCCGTAGTAGGCGGCCCAGTCGGAGTCGGGCTGCCGGTGGACTCCGAGCACCTGGTACCCGGCGGCCTGGATCGCGGCCAGGTTGCGGGCGGTGGAGCGCAGCGCGTAGTGCGGGTCCCAGAAGGCGCGGACCCCGGCGGAGGGTTCGTCGACGGTCCATTCGCACTCGCTCAGCACCAGGGTGCCGCCGGGGGCGAGCAGTCGCTTCCACCGTGCGAGCGCGGCGGCGAAGCCGATGTTGTAGGCGGAACCCTCGGCCCAGACGAGGTCGAAGGAACCGTCCGGACGGTCGGAGAGGTCGCCGACATCCGCCTTGACGGCGCGGACGCGGTCGGTGAGCCCGCGGGCCGCGGCGGCCGTACGGAGCTCGTCGAGGAAGCCGTCCTGGAGATCGACGGCGGTGACGTCGGCCCCGTGGTCGCCCGCCTCGGCGGCGAGCAGCAGGGCGCTGGGGCCGGGACCGCAGCCCAGGTCCAGGGCGCGCGGCCGCTCGGGCAGCGGTCCGCACAGGGACAGCAGGTGGCGGGTGGTGGCCTCGGAACCGGGGGACTGCCGGGGCAGGCCGCGGTGCAGCTCCAGGAACGCCTCGAAGAACAGGTCGCCGCGGGTGCTGAAGTCGGTGGTGTGGGAGTTGCTGGTGTTACCGGTGTGGTCGGTCAACGTGAACCCTTGAAAGGGGGCTCCGGCCGACGCGGGTGATCGGTGCGATCAGGCCCGGCCGGACGCCCGGAAGGAGAGGGGGATGTACCGGAGTGCGCTGCGCTGGGCGGCGACGCCTGCGACGGTCATCAACCCCACCTCTTTCTTTCGTTCGGCACGTCTCGTGCGTCACACCTCGTGTGACATTCGGGCGATTGCGACGCGTTCGCGTCACTCGTACACGTCTGCGACCACGATAACAGCCGGGGCACCCACGGCGGTTTGTGATCGCTCCCATCGATCGTCAATGATGATCGGCACAGGACCGACAGGCCAATGATTTTCGGCCTATCGGAGCGTAAACAGGCGGTGAACCCCTGCTTCCGTTCATCCGATAGCCTCTGCCGACGTGCCGCCGGCCCACCTGGCGCTCGTTTACCCGTGTGTGTGCAAGGAGTGAGTTCGTCTGCCGACCGTCATCCTTACCGGCCTGCCGGTGCCCGGATCAGCGCTCGCCGACGAGCTGCGCTCCCTCGGCTTCGAGGTCCAACCCGCGGCGACACCGTCGGACACCGCCGCCGCGCTGGCGCGCGTACCCGCCGAGCAGCGGGTGGCCGTCGTGGACGGGGAGTTCGTCGGACACGTGCACGCCCTGCGGCTCGCGCTGACGGACCCGAGGTTCGACGCCTGCGCCGTCACCGGGGCCTTCGCCGTCCAGCCCGGCGGCCGCGCGGCCCTGGACCGGGCCGCCGCGCTCGACGCGTCCGCCCCCGTGGGCGACGGCCCGTACCCCGACCGGCTCGCCGCCGCCGTCGAGGCCGCCGGCACCCCCGTGCACCGCCCCGAGCTGGGCACCCTCGTGGCCGCCGTGCCCGCCACCACCGACGAGCGCCGGGCGGCCACCGCCGCCGTCGCGGCCGTCGACGACGAGGCCGTCCGGCTGCGCACCGCCGTGAAGTCCCGCGACGGATTCTTCACCACCTTCTTCATCAGCCCGTACTCGCGCTACATCGCCCGCTGGTGCGCGCGCCGCGGACTGACCCCGAACCAGGTCACCACCGCCTCGCTGATCACCGCGCTGATCGCGGCCGGCTGCGCCGCCACCGGCGACCGCTGGGGCTACGTGGCCTCCGGCGTGCTGCTGCTGGTCTCCTTCGTCCTGGACTGCACGGACGGGCAGCTCGCCCGCTACTCGCTCCAGTACTCGACGATGGGCGCCTGGCTCGACGCCACCTTCGACCGCGCCAAGGAGTACTCCTTCTACGCGGGCCTCGCGCTCGGCGCGGCACGGAACGGCGACGACGTGTGGTCCCTGGCGCTGGGCGCCATGATCCTCATGACCTGCCGGCACGTCGTGGACTTCGCCTTCAACGAGGCCAACCACGACGCCACGGCCAATACGAGCCCCACCGCAGCCCTCTCCGACAAGCTGGACAGCGTCGGCTGGACGGTCTGGGTCCGGCGCATGATCATCCTGCCGATCGGCGAGCGCTGGGCCATGATCGCGGTCCTCATCGCCTTCACCACCCCGCGGATCGTCTTCTACGCCCTGCTCGTCGGCTGCGCCTTCGGCGCGCTCTACACCACGGCCGGCCGGGTCCTGCGCTCGCTGACCCGCAAGGCGAACCGGACCGACCGGGCCGCCCAGGCCCTGGCGGACCTCGCCGACTCGGGCCCGGTCGCCGAGCTCACGGGCCGCCTGGTGGGCCGCAGGATCCCCGGCGCCGGGATCGCCGCGGCCGTCGTCGGCTCGGGCGTCCTGCTGTGGGCCGCCTGGGCCTACGGGTTCGGCAGCCGCCAGGTGATCGTCGCCGCCGCCTTCTACGCCGTACTCGCCGGCGCGGCCGTCGCCCGGCCCCTCAAGGGCGCCCTCGACTGGCTCGTGCCGCCCGTCTTCCGGGCCGCCGAATACACCACCGTCCTGATCCTCGCCGCCAAGGCGGACGTCCCCGGAGCCCTTCCGGCGGCATTCGGACTGGTCGCGGCGGTCGCCTACCATCACTACGACACGGTCTACCGCATCCGCGGTGGCACCGGCGCGCCCCCGCACTGGCTGGTGCGGACGATCGGCGGGCACGAAGGCCGGATCCTCTTGATCACGGTCCTGGCCTCCGTCCTGGCGTCGCGCGCCGCAGACTTCCCCGTCGCGCTCACGGCCCTCGCCGTGTTCGTGGCACTCGTGGTGCTCGTGGAGAGCATCCGCTTCTGGGTTTCCTCCGGGGCACCCGCCGTACATGACGAAGGAGAACCAGCATGATCGGCCTCGTCCTCGCTGCCGGAGCCGGACGCCGCCTGCGTCCCTACACCGACACCCTGCCCAAGGCCCTCGTGCCCGTCGGACCCGAAGGGGCCGAGGAGAGCATCACGGTCCTCGACCTGACGCTCGGCAACTTCGCCGAGGTCGGTCTGACCGAGGTCGCCATCGTCGTCGGCTACCGCAAGGAAGCCGTGTACGAGCGCCGGGACGCGCTGGAGGCCAAGTACGGCGTCAAGATCACGCTGATCGACAACGACAAGGCCGAGGAGTGGAACAACGCCTACTCCCTGTGGTGCGCCCGTGACGTCCTGGGGCAGGGTGTGATCCTCGCCAACGGCGACACCGTCCACCCCGTCTCCGTCGAGAAGGCCCTGCTCGCCGCCCGCGGCAAGGGCCAGAAGATCATCCTCGCCCTGGACACGGTCAAGAGCCTGGCCGACGAGGAGATGAAGGTCATCACCGACGGTGAGAAGGGCGTCCAGCGGATCACCAAGCTGATGGACCCGGCCACCGCGACCGGCGAGTACATCGGCGTCACCCTCATCGAGCCGGAGGCCGCCGAGGCGCTGGCCGAGGCCCTGAAGACCACCTTCGAGCGCGACCCCGACCTCTACTACGAGGACGGCTACCAGCAGCTCGTGAACGACGGTTTCACCATCGACGTGGCCCCCATCGGTGACGTCAAGTGGGTCGAGATCGACAACCACGACGACCTCGCCAAGGGCCGGACGATCGCATGCCAGTACTGACGAGGCTCATCCCCTCGCCCCTCGTCGTCGACATCAGCCGGGGCGCGATGGACGACCTGGCCGGCCTCCTGGCCGACCAGCGGATCTCATCGTCCGGCAAGCTCGCGATCGCCATCAGCGGCGGCTCCGGCGCCGTGCTGCGCGCCAAGCTGGAGTCGGTGCTGCCGCACGCCGACTGGTACTCCGTCATCGACGGGACCATCGACTCCGCGGTCAAGCTCGCCGACGACATAAAGGGGAACCGCTACGACGCCGTCGTGGGCCTCGGCGGCGGCAAGATCCTCGACGTGGCCAAGTACGCCGCGGCGCGGGTCGGGCTGCCCATGGTGGCCGTCGCCACCAACCTGGCGCACGACGGGATCTGCTCGCCGGTCGCCACCCTGGACAACGACAACGGCCGGGGCTCCTACGGCGTCCCGACGCCGATCGCCATGGTGATCGACCTCGACGTGATCCGCGAGGCCCCGGTGCGCTTCGTCCGCTCCGGCATCGGCGACTGCCTCTCCAACATCTCGGCGATCGCCGACTGGGAGCTTTCTCACAAGATCACCGGTGAGCCGGTGGACGGTCTGGCCGCGGCCATGGCCCGTACCGCCGGGGAGTCCGTGCTGCGCCACCCGGGCGGCTGCGGCGACGACGAGTTCCTCACGGTGCTCTCCGAGGCGCTGGTCCTCACCGGCATCGCCATGTCGATCAGCGGGGACACCCGCCCGGCGTCCGGCGCCTGCCACGAGATCAGCCACGCCTTCGACCTGCTCTACCCGGGACGCTCCGCGCTCCACGGCGAGCAGGTCGGCATCGGTGCGGCCTTCGCCATGCACCTGCGGGGGGCCAAGGAGCAGTCCGAGCTCTTCGTCCAGGTGCTGCGCGGTCACGGCCTGCCCGTGCTGCCCGAGGAGATCGGGTTCAGCGTGGAGGAGTTCGTCGCTGCAGTCGAGTACGCACCCCAGACCCGTCCGGGACGGTTCACGATCCTGGAGCACCTCAACCTGTCCGCCGCCGAGATCAGGGACGCTTACGCCGATTATGCCAAGACCATCCGTAGCTGAACTCCGGCCCGTCGTTCACCCGGCGGGCGTCAAGGACCGGGTCAGCGGCGAACACTGGGGCGGGCGCCTCTACATGCGCGAGATCTCCCTGCGCATCACCCGCCTCCTGGTCACCACCAAGGTCACGCCGAACCAGCTGACCTACGTGATGACCCTCGCCGGAGTCCTCGCCGCCCCGGCCCTGCTGGTGCCGGGCGTCTGGGGCGCCGTCCTCGGCGTGGTCGCGGTCCAGATGTACCTGCTGCTCGACTGCGTCGACGGCGAGGTCGCCCGCTGGAAGAAGCAGTTCTCGCTGTCCGGGGTCTACCTGGACCGGGTCGGCGCCTACCTGTGCGACGCGGCGGTGCTGGTCGGCTTCGGCCTGCGCGCCTCCGACCTGTGGGGCACCGGGCGCATCGACTGGCTGTGGGCCTTCCTGGGCACCCTCGCGGCGCTCGGCGCGATCCTGATCAAGGCCGAGACCGACCTGGTCGGCGTCGCCCGCCACCAGGCCGGCAAGCCCGTGGTCCAGGACGCGGCGGCCACGCCGCGCTCGTCCGGCATGGCACTCGCCCGCCGGGCCGCGGCCGGCCTCAAGTTCCACCGGCTGGTCCTGGGCATCGAGGCCTCGCTGCTCATCCTGGTGCTGGCGGTCCTGGACCAGATGCGCGGCGACCTGTACTTCTCCCGCCTCGGCGTCGCGGTGCTCGCGGGCATCGCGATGCTGCAGACGGTGCTGCACCTGGTGTCGGTCCTTGCCTCCAGCAGGCTCAAGTGACGGCGCCGCTGCGGCTGGGCGCCGTCATCATCACCATGGGCAACCGCCCGGACGAGCTCAAGGCGCTCCTCGACTCGGTGGCCCGGCAGGACGGGGCCCCGGTCGAGGTGGTCGTCGTCGGCCAGGGCGTACCGCTCACCGGCCTGGCGGACCCGGCGGCCGGCGTGCGCACCGTCGAGCTGCCCGAGAACCTGGGCATCCCCGGCGGCCGCAACGTCGGCATCGAGGCCTTCCGCACCGCGGGCGGCGGCGCCTTCGACGTGGACGTCCTGCTCTTCCTGGACGACGACGGACTGCTGGAGCGCACCGACACCGCCGAGCTGTGCCGGCAGGCCTTCACGGAGGACCCCGAGCTGGGCATCGTCAGCTTCCGGATCGCCGATCCGCAGAGCGGCGAGACGCAGCGGCGGCACGTCCCCCGGCTGCGGGCCTCCGACCCGATGCGCTCCTCGCGCGTCACCACCTTCCTGGGCGGCGCCAACGCCGTCCGCACGAAGGTGTTCGAACAGGTCGGGGACCTCCCGGGACAGTTCTTCTACGCGCACGAGGAGACCGATCTGGCCTGGCGGGCGCTCGACGCCGGGTGGCTGATCGACTACCGGGCGGACATGGTGCTCCTGCACCCCGCCACGGCCCCCTCCCGGCACGCGGTCTACCACCGTATGGTGGCTCGCAACCGGGTATGGCTGGCCCGACGCAACCTGCCCGCCCCGCTGGTCCCGGTCTACGTGGGCGTCTGGCTCCTGCTGACGCTCCTGCGCAAGCCCTCGGGGCCCGCGCTCAAGGCGTGGTTCGGCGGCTTCAAGGAGGGCTGGACCACCTCCTGCGGTCCCCGGCGCCCCATGAAATGGCGTACGGTCTGGCGGCTGACCCGGCTGGGCCGACCGCCTGTCATCTGACACGTCCGGGTCTGAGACCATGGCGCGATCACGAACCGATCGACTCAGGCCCGATGCCACCTTCTGCCGCATCATGAAGACGGAAAGTTTCATCTTGTGAGTGACACAACCCAGGACGGAACCCTTGCCACGAGCAGGCGGCCGTCCGAAGACGCCGGGCTGAGCTCCGCGGAGCTCGCCCGGAAGTACGGCCTGTCCGTCAGCGGACGCCGACCGAGCCTGGTCGAGTACGTGCGCCAGCTTTGGGAACGCCGCCACTTCATCATCGCGTTCTCCCGGGCCAAGCTGCTGGCCCAGTACAGCCAGGCGAAGCTGGGCCAGATCTGGCAGGTGGCGACCCCGCTGCTGAACGCGCTGGTCTACTACCTGATCTTCGGGCTGATCCTGAACGCCGGGCGGGGCATCGACAAGCACGATTACATCCCCTTCCTGGTGATCGGCGTCTTCGTCTTCACCTTCACGCAGACCTCGCTGATGGCGGGCGTCAGGGCGATTCCGGGCAACATCGGGCTGGTCCGGGCCCTGCACTTCCCGCGCGCCTCGCTGCCGATCTCCTTCTCGCTGCAGCAGCTCCAGCAGCTGCTGTTCTCGATGGTCGTCGTGTTCGTGGTCACGATCGGGTTCGGCAACTACCCGTCGCTGTCGTGGCTGCTCGTGATCCCGGCACTGATCCTCCAGTTCGCCTTCAACACCGGTCTCGCCCTGGTCTTCGCCCGGATGGGGTCCAAGACCCCCGACCTCGCGCAGCTCATGCCGTTCGTCACGCGTACGTGGATGTACGCCTCCGGCGTCATGTTCTCGATCGACACGATGCTCGCGGGCAAGCCGCCGTGGATCGCGGACATCCTGCAGTGGAACCCGGCCGCGATCTACATGGACCTGATCCGCTTCGCGCTCATCGACGGGTACGGCGGGAGCCACCTGCCGCCGCACGTCTGGGCCTTCGCGGTCGGCTGGGCCCTCCTGCTCGGCATCGGCGGATTCGTGTACTTCTGGAAGGCTGAGGAGCGTTACGGCCGTGGCTGAGAACAACCAGGGGCACGTCCCCACCGTCATCGCCGACGACGTGCACATCGTCTACCGGGTCAACACCGGCAGCGCCGGCAAGGGCAGCGCCACGGCGGCGCTCAGCAAGATAGTCCGCCGACGGCGCGGCGACGCACCGGGCGTGCGCCGGGTCCACGCCGTGCGCGGGGTCTCCTTCACGGCGTACCGCGGCGAGGCCATCGGTGTCATCGGCTCCAACGGCTCCGGCAAGTCCACCCTGCTGCGGGCCATCGCGGGTCTGCTGCCCTGCGAGTCGGGCAAGGTCTACACCGACGGCCAGCCCTCGCTGCTGGGTGTCAACGCGGCGCTGATGAACGACCTCACCGGTGAGCGCAACGTGGTCCTCGGCGGTCTCGCGATGGGGATGACCCGCGCGCAGATCCGGGAGCGGTACCAGGACATCGTCGACTTCTCGGGCATCAACGAGAAGGGGGACTTCATCTCCCTGCCGATGCGGACCTACTCTTCCGGCATGGCCGCGCGCCTGCGTTTCTCCATCGCCGCGTCCAAGGACCACGACGTCCTGATGATCGACGAGGCGCTGGCCACCGGTGACCGGAAGTTCCAGGTGCGTTCCGAAGAGCGCATCCGGGAACTACGCAAGACCGCCGGAACCGTTTTCCTGGTGAGTCACAACAACAAGTCCATCCGCGACACCTGTGACCGGGTGCTGTGGCTGGAGCGGGGCGAACTCCTGATGGACGGCCCCACCGAGGAAGTCGTCGCGGCCTACGAGAAGGCGACCAGCTGACGGTTCTCCACCGACGGCCCCCACCGCGTCCGGCGGCGGGGGCCGTCGCATGCCGTACGGGTGCCGGGCACGCCGGGGTCGCCCCCTTTCCACGCGAGTGGCGTGCGGGCGACATTGTGTGGTGGAGCGAATACCCGTCGAGCCCCGGCGCCGTTGTACAGCGTAAGCTGGGCCAGGCCTCAATCATGGGCAACTGGGGACGATTCCCCCTATAGGTGAATAGCCCGGTACGCCCCGGGAAAGTGCGGCGGCGTGTCCGAAATAGGATGTTTTAGGTTGGCAGTGTAGAACGGGAGATGTGACGGCAATGGCTACGGGAATTCTCCGGCCCCCAGGCACGACGGCCGTTCCCGCCGCGGGCGGCGGGCGGTGACCCCGGGGCACGGCACCAGCCCCCGGCCGCACGAGCCGGCCGACGCCTCCGGCACCCTCCCCGCCCACCCCGGCGCCGCCACTCTCGGCAAGGCGCGCTCCGAGAACTTCCCCGTCGCCCCCGCCTTCCTGCCCCGCGCCTGGCGCGAGGGCCTGATGGCGGTGTACGGGTACGCCCGTCTGGTCGACGACATCGGCGACGGCGACCTCGCCCCGGGCGGCCACGACGCCGTGCTGCTCGGGCTCGACCCCGCCGCCACGGACGACCGGCTCGCCATGCTCGACGCCCTCGAAGCCGACCTGGGGCGCGTCTTCGGCGGCACCGACGGCCCCCCGCGCCACCCCCTGATGCTGGCCCTGCAGCCCGTCGTGCGCGCCCACGGGCTCACCCCCGAATCGTTTCTGGGGCTCATCGAGGCCAACCGCCAGGACCAGCGGGTCGCGCGCTACGCGACGTACGGCGACCTCGTCGGCTACTGCGAGCTCTCCGCCAACCCGGTGGGGCGGCTCGTGCTGGACCTCACCGGCACCAGCACCCCCGAGCGGATCCGCCGCTCCGACGCCGTCTGCACCGCCCTGCAGATCGCCGAACACCTCCAGGACGTCGCCGAGGACCTCGCCCGGGACCGGATCTACCTCCCGGGCGAGGACATGCGCCGCTTCCACGTGACCGAGACCGACCTGAAGGCCCCGTCCGCGGGTGCGTCCGTACGCGCCCTCGTCGCCTTCGAAACCGAACGGGCGCGGGAGCTCCTCGACGAAGGCACGCCGCTCGTGGGCAGCGTCCACGGAAGGCTCCGGCTGCTGCTCGCGGGCTTCGTGGGAGGGGGACGCGCCGCCCTGCGAGCCGTCACCGCCGCCGGCTTCGACGTCCTCCCCGGCCCGCCCAAGGCCACCAAGAGCGTCCTGCTCCGCGAGGTGGCCGCCGTCCTGCGCACAGCGCCGAGAAAGGGGTGAGCCCCATCGTGGAGGGCCCCACACACGCGTCCGCACCCGGCGCACCGTCCGCGCCGACAGCGATGTCCGCACCGATTTCGGCCGCCTACAGCTACTGCGAGGCCGTGACCGGCTCGCAGGCGCGCAACTTCGCCTACGGCATCCGGCTGCTGCCCGCGGACAAGCGGCAGGCGATGTCCGCGCTGTACGCCTTCTCCCGGCGGGTCGACGACATCGGCGACGGCACGCTGCCGCACGAGGTCAAACTGGCACGGCTGGAGGAGACCCGCACCCTGCTGGGCCGGATCCGCGCCGAGGAGATCGACGAGGACGACACCGACCCGGTCGCGGTCGCCCTCGCGCACGCCTCGCGCCGCTTCCCGATCCCGCTCGAAGGGCTCGACGAACTCATCGACGGCGTCCTCATGGACGTCCGCGGGGAGACCTACGAGACCTGGGACGACCTCAAGGTCTACTGCCGCTGCGTGGCCGGAGCCATCGGCCGGCTCTCGCTCGGAGTCTTCGGCACCGCGGCCTCCGGCGGCGCGGCCGGGCACGCCGGCTCCGGCGCGCACGACGCGGCGCGGGCGGGCGAGTACGCCGACACCCTCGGTCTCGCCCTGCAACTCACCAACATCCTGCGGGACGTCCGCGAGGACGCGGCCAACGGGCGGACCTACCTGCCCGCCGAGGACCTCGCCAAGTTCGGCTGCTCGGAGGGGTTCAACAGCGAGCGGATGCCCCGCGGCGCCGACTTCGCCGGGCTCGTCCACCACGAAGTCCGGCGCGCCCGCGCCCTGTTCGTGGAGGGCTACCGGCTGCTGCCCCTGCTCGACCGGCGCAGCGGCGCCTGCGTCGCGGCCATGGCCGGCATCTACCGGCGCCTGCTCGACCGCATCGAGCGCGAGCCGCAGGCCGTGCTCCGCGGCCGGGTCTCGCTGCCGCCGCACGAGAAGGCGTACGTGGCGGTCCGCGGCCTCTCCGGCCTGGACGCGCGGACCATCGCGCGCCAGAGCGCCAGGAGGCGGCTCTGATGACGGCGGGCCGGCGAGCCGTGCCGGCGGGGCGGACGGGAGCAACCCCGCGGCGCCCGGCGGCGTCCGTGGGAGTGACGGAGGAGGACGCATGACCGTGGACCGGGCCGTGGTCGTCGGCGGCGGGCTCGCCGGTGTGACCACCGCGCTGGAACTCGCCGACGCAGGACTGCGGGTGACCCTGCTGGAGGGCCGGCCCCGCCTCGGCGGCCTGGCGTTCTCCTTCAAGCGCGGGGAACTGACCGTCGACAACGGCCAGCACGTCTACCTGCGCTGCTGCACCGCCTACCGGTGGTTCCTCGACCGGATCGACGGCGCCCACCTGGCGCCGCTGCAGGACCGGCTCGACGTGCCCGTCCTCGACGTCGCCCACCCCGGTGGCCCCCGGCTCGGCCGGCTGCGCCGCAGCGCCCTGCCCGTACCGCTGCACCTGGCCGCCTCGCTGGCACGCTACCCGCACCTCTCGCTCGCCGAGCGGGCGTCCGTCGGGCGCGCAGCCCTGGCGCTGCGCCGCCTCGACCCCGCCGACCCGGCGCTCGACGGCGTGGACTTCGCGACCTGGCTCGGCCGGTACGGCCAGTCCCCGCGCACCATCGAGGCGCTGTGGGACCTCGTCGGCATCGCCACGCTCAACGCCACCGCCGGGCAGTCCTCGCTGGGACTGGCCGCCATGGTCTTCAAGACCGGCCTGCTCTCCGAGAACGGCGCGGCCGACATCGGCTGGGCCCGGGTACCGCTCGGCGACCTGCACGACACCCTCGCCCGCAAGGCCCTGGACGCCGCCGGGGTGCGCACCGAACTGCGCACCCGGGTCACGGACATCTCCCGTACCCCGGAGGGCGGTTGGCGGGTGGCCACCGAGGGCGACTCGTTCGACGCCGGCACCGTCGTCCTCGCCGTCCCGCAGCGCGAGGCCCACGGGCTGCTGCCCGCCGGAGCGCTCGCCGACCCCGACAAGCTGCTCGACATCGGCACCGCGCCGATCCTCAACGTCCACGTCGTCTACGACCGCAGGGTGCTCAAGCAGCCCTTCTTCGCGGCCCTCGGCTCCCCGGTCCAGTGGGTCTTCGACCGCACCGACTCCTCGGGACTCCCCGACGGCGGCCAGTACCTGGCCCTGTCCCAGTCGGTCGCCCACGAGGACATCGACGAGCCCGTCTCCGTCCTGCGCGCGAAGTACCTGCCCGAGCTGGAACGGCTGCTGCCCGCCGCGCGCGGAGCCAAGGTGCGCGACTTCTTCGTCACCCGGGAACGCACAGCGACCTTCGCCCCCACACCCGGCGTCGGACGGCTCCGGCCCGGAACCCGGACCGACACGCCGGGGCTCTTCCTCGCCGGTGCGTGGACCGCGACGGGTTGGCCCGCGACCATGGAGAGCGCCGTCCGCAGCGGACTGAGCGCGGCCCACGCCGCGCTCGTCCCGCTGGGCCGCCACCGCGAACACCCCTTGCAGGAGGCGGTATGACCACCACCGGCACCGTAGGCGCCACCGGTACCGGGACGACCGGCACCACCGGCACCGCAGCATCACGCACCGCAGTACGTACAGGAACCAGAGGAGAGCCAGTGAACCCGGGGAATCCGGCCGTCGAGAACACGGACGCCAGTGCGGGCCCGGCCGGCGGGGAGAAGGCGGACACGCTCGCCCTCCTCGAACGAGGCCGTACGCTCTCGACGCCCGTGCTCCGCGCCGCCGTGGACCGGCTCGCCGCGCCCATGGACACCGTCGCCGCCTACCACTTCGGCTGGATCGACGCCTACGGCAACCCGGCGGACGGCGACGGCGGCAAAGCCGTCCGCCCCGCCCTCGCCCTGCTCTCGGCGGAAGCCGCCGGCGCCGCCGCCGAGGTCGGCATCCCCGGCGCCGTCGCCGTCGAACTCGTCCACAACTTCTCGCTGCTGCACGACGACCTGATGGACGGCGACGAGCAGCGCCGCCACCGCGACACGGTGTGGAAGGTCCATGGACCCGCCCTCGCCATCCTGGTCGGCGACGCCCTGTTCGCCCTGGCCAACGAGGTGCTGCTGGAGCTCGGCACGGTCGAGGCCGGCCGCGCGGCGCGCCGCCTGACCACCGCGAGCCGCAAGCTCATCGACGGCCAGGCCCAGGACATCTCCTACGAGCACCGCGAGAGCGTCAGCGTCGAGGAGTGCCTGGAGATGGAGGGTAACAAGACCGGCGCCCTGCTCGCCTGCGCGGTCTCCATCGGCGCCGTGCTCGGCGGCGCGGACGGCCGTACGGCCGACAAGCTGGAGGAGTACGGCTACCACCTCGGCCTCGCCTTCCAGGCCGTCGACGACCTCCTCGGCATCTGGGGCGACCCGGAGTCCACCGGCAAGCAGACCTGGAGCGACCTGCGCCAGCGCAAGAAGTCGCTGCCCGTCGTCGCGGCCCTGGCCGCCGGCGGACCGGCCTGCGAGGAACTGACCGAACTGCTCGCCGCCGATGCCAAGAGCAACGACTTCGAGAACTTCTCCGAGGAGGAGTTCGCGGCCCGCGCCGCGCTCATCGAGGCCGCCGGCGGCCGCCAGTGGACCGCCGACGAGGCGCGCCGCCAGTACGAGATCGCCATCAAGGCCCTCGACGACGTGGACATGGACCAGCGCGTGCGCGACCAGCTCGTCGCGCTCGCCGACTTCGTCGTCGTGCGCAAGAGGTGATCGCCACCCGTACGCGCATATGAATCGCGAGTCGCCGGCCGGTACTGCCTGCCAGTAGTACCGGCCGACGGCGGCCCCCAGAACAGCGGATGACAGCAGAGGACACTGCACGCAAAGGGGAAGCCATGACTGCGACGACCGACGGCGGCGCCCATGCCTGCGGCGCCGACCCGAACGAGCCCGGTCCCGGGCCCGCCTCCGGGCCGCCGGGCCCGGTTCCGGGCGCCGGACCGGACCCCGGCTCCGCGGGGCCGCGCGGGGTCCGCGAGGCCACCGAGCGGGCGGTGCGGGACCTGCTCGACCGGCAGGACGAGGCCGGCTGGTGGAAGGGCGACCTGGAGACCAACGTCACCATGGACGCCGAGGACCTGCTGCTGCGCCAGTTCCTCGGGATCCGCGACGAGGCCACCACCAGGGCGGCGGCCCTGTTCATCCGCGGGGAGCAGCAGGACGACGGCACCTGGACCACCTTCCACGGCGGCCCCTGCGACCTCTCCGCCACCATCGAGGCCTACGTGGCCCTGCGCCTCGCCGGAGACGCGCCCGACGCCCCGCACATGGCCCGCGCCTCCGCGTGGATCCGGGCCAACGGGGGAGTGGCGGGCGCCCGCGTCTTCACCCGCATCTGGCTGGCGCTGTTCGGCTGGTGGAGCTGGGACCACCTGCCCGAGCTCCCGCCCGAACTGCTCTTCCTGCCGCCCTGGGTACCGCTGAACATCTACGACTTCGGCTGCTGGGCCCGGCAGACGATCGTCCCCCTCACCGTGGTCTCCGCCCTGCGCCCGGTCCGCCCGGCCCCCTTCGCCCTGGACGAGCTGCACACCGACGCGCGGACCCCGTACCCCGCCAAGAAGCTCGCACCGCTGGCCAGTTGGGGCGGCGCCTTCCAGCGCATGGACAAGGCCCTGCACGTCTACCGCCGGTTCGCCCCGCGCCGGCTGCGCGCGGCGGCCATGGCGAGTGCCGGCCGCTGGATCGTGGAACGGCAGGAGAACGACGGCTGCTGGGGCGGCATCCAGCCGCCCGCCGTGTACTCCGTCATCGCCCTGCACCTGCTCGGCTACGACCTCCGGCACCCGGTGATGCGCGCCGGACTGGAGTCCCTGGACCGCTTCGCCGTCTGGCGCGCGGACGGCGCCCGCATGATCGAGGCCTGCCAGTCCCCGGTGTGGGACACCTGCCTGGCGGCCATCGCGCTGGCCGACGCGGGACTGCGCCCCGACCACCCCGCACTGGTCAAGGCCGCCGACTGGATGCTCGGCGAGGAGATCGTGCGCAGTGGGGACTGGGCCGTGCGCAGGCCCCAACTGGCCCCGGGCGGCTGGGCGTTCGAGTTCCACAACGACAACTACCCCGACATCGACGACACCGCCGAGGTCGTCCTCGCCCTGCGCCGCGTCAAGCACCCCGACCCGGCGCGCGTGGAGGGGGCCATCGCCCGGGGCGTGTCGTGGAACCTCGGCATGCAGTCGAAGAACGGGGCCTGGGGAGCCTTCGACGCCGACAACACCAGCCCCTACCCCAACAAGCTGCCCTTCTGCGACTTCGGCGAGGTCATCGACCCGCCCTCGGCCGACGTCACCGCCCACGTCGTGGAGATGCTCGCCGTCGAGGGCCGGGCGGGCGACGCCCGCACCCGGCGCGGCATCGCCTGGCTCCTCGCCGAACAGGACCCGAACGGCGGCTGGTTCGGCCGCTGGGGCACCAACTACGTCTACGGCACCGGCTCGGTGCTCCCGGCGCTGACCGCAGCCGGCTACGCCCCCTCGCACCCCGCGATCCGGCGCGCCGTGGCCTGGCTGGAGTCCGTACAGAACGAGGACGGGGGATGGGGCGAGGACCAGCGCTCCTACCAGGACCCGTCCTGGGCGGGAAAGGGTGCCTCGACGGCCTCGCAGACGGCGTGGGCGCTGATGGCCCTGCTGTCGGCGGGGGAGCGCGACGCGCCGTCCGTGGAGCGGGGGATCGGCTACCTCGTCTCCACCCAGCGCGCCGACGGCACCTGGGACGAGCCGTACTTCACCGGCACCGGATTCCCCTGGGACTTCTCCATCAACTACCACCTGTACCGACAGGTCTTCCCGCTCACCGCGCTGGGCCGCTACCTGTACGGAGAACCGTTCGGCCCGGGCGGGCGGTACGCCGATCCGGCCGCGTTCCCGCACGCGGCCCCGTCCCCCGGGGAGGCCCGATGACCGGCGGCCCCGCCGCGGCCGCACCGCCGCCGCTGCTGATCGCCTGCGCCCTGCGCATCGAGCGGACCGCCCTGCGCAGCGCCTCGTACCGCAGCGTCCGCGAGCACGGCGCGCCCGAGCGGTACGAGGTCCTGCGCACCGGCATGGGCCCGCGAGCGGCCGAGCGCGCCGTCGGCCGCAAACTCGCCGAGCCGGAGCTGCGCGGCGCCGCCGTGCTCGCCACCGGCTTCTGCGCCGGGCTGCTGCCCGGCATGAGCCCCGGCGACCTGATCGTCGCCGAGGAGACCCGGGACCCGCGCGGCACGGTCGCCTGCGCCGGTTCCGCCCTGCTCGCCGAGGCACTGGCCCGGGCCGTACCCGGCCGGACCGTACACCTCGGTGCACTGACCGGATCCGATCACGTCGTCCGGGGCCAGGAGCGCGCCCAGCTGCGCGCCGGCGGCGCCATCGGGGTCGACATGGAATCGGCCGCCACCCTCTGGACCGCGACCCGCGTCGGGAGCGCCCCCGGCGCTCCGGACCGTCCGGTTGCGGCCGTCCGGGTGATCGTGGACGCTCCGGAGCATGAGCTCGTCCGTATCGGCACCGTCCGCGGGGGAATATCGGCCTTTCGCGTACTGCGTGCCGTACTGCCCGCGTTTTATGAATGGCACCGTTCTTTGCTGCTCCCCAGGAGGTGAGCCAGATGGCCATGCCACTGCGACAGACCATCAGGGTCGGGACGTACCTGCTCGAACAGAAGCTCCGCAAGCGTGAGAAGTTCCCGCTGATCGTCGAGCTGGAACCGCTCTACGCCTGCAACCTGGCCTGCGAGGGGTGCGGGAAGATCCAGCACCCGGCCGGGGTGCTCAAGCAGCGCATGCCCGTGGCCCAGGCGGTGGGCGCCGTGATGGAATCGGGCGCGCCGATGGTGTCCATCGCGGGCGGAGAGCCCTTGATGCACCCGCAGATCGACGAGATCGTGCGCCAGTTGGTGGCCAAGCGGAAGTACGTCTTCCTCTGCACCAACGCGATGCTGCTCCGCAAGAAGATCGAGAAGTTCACGCCCTCCCCGTACTTCGCCTTCGCCGTACACATCGACGGACTGCGCGAGCGGCACGACGAGTCGGTCGCGAAGGAGGGCGTCTTCGACGAGGCGGTCGAGGCCATCAAGGAGGCGAAGAAGCGCGGATTCCGGGTCACGACCAACTCCACCTTCTTCAACACCGACACCCCGCAGACCATCATCGAGGTCCTCAACTACCTGAATGACGACCTCCAGGTCGACGAGATGATGATCTCGCCCGCCTACGCCTACGAAAAGGCCCCCGACCAGGAGCACTTCCTCGGCGTCGAACAGACCCGCGAACTCTTCAAGAAGGCTTTCGCCGGGGGCAACCGGCGGCGCTGGCGGCTCAACCACTCCCCGCTCTTCCTGGACTTCCTGGAAGGCAAAGCCGATTTCCCCTGCACCGCCTGGGCCATTCCGAATTACTCGCTCTTCGGCTGGCAGCGCCCCTGCTATCTGATGAGCGACGGGTACGTGCCCTCGTACCGGGAACTGATCGAGGACACCGACTGGAGCAAGTACGGCCGCGGGAAGGACCCGCGCTGCGCGAACTGCATGGCGCACTGCGGGTACGAGCCCACGGCCGTCCTGGCCACCATGGGTTCGCTCAAGGAGTCGCTGCGGGCGGTCCGCGAGACCGTGGGGGGCGGGAGCAGGGACAAGTCGGCATGACCGGCTTCGATCTCGGCGCCCTCCTGGCCGAGCGGGGTGGCGAGCGGTACGAACTGCACGCCCGCCACCTCAACCACCAGCTGCCCCGGATGCTGCACACCATCGGGTTCGACAAGGTGTACGTGCGGGCCGAGGGAGCCCATTTCTGGGATGCCGAGGGCAACGACTACCTCGACATGCTGGCGGGCTTCGGGGTGATGGGCCTGGGCCGCCACCACCCGGTGGTCCGGCAGGCCCTGCACGACGTGCTGGACGCCCAGCTCGCCGACCTCACCCGCTTCGACTGCCAGCCGCTGCCCGGGCTGCTGGCCGAGAAGCTGCTCTCCCACAGTCCGCACCTGGACCGGGTCTTCTTCGGCAACAGCGGCACGGAGGCGGTGGAGACCGCCCTGAAGTTCGCCCGGTACGCCACCGGGCGGCCCAGGGTCCTCTACTGCGACCACGCCTTCCACGGGCTCACGACGGGCTCGCTCTCGGTCAACGGCGAGGCCAGCTTCCGCGAGGGCTTCGGGCCGCTGCTGGCGGACACCCGGATCGTGCTCGGAGACCTGGCCGCGCTGGAGCGGGAGCTGAAGAAGGGGGACGTGGCGGCCCTCGTCGTGGAGCCGATCCAGGGCAAGGGGGTGCTCGCCGCGCCGCCCGGCTTCCTGCTCGCCGCACAGGAGGCGCTGCACCGGCGGGGGGCGCTGCTGATCGCGGACGAGGTGCAGACCGGCCTCGGACGGACCGGCGACTTCTACGCCTACCAGCACGAGGCCGGAGTCGAACCGGACCTGGTCTGCGTGGCCAAGGCCCTCTCCGGCGGCTACGTGCCCGTCGGAGCGACCCTGGGCAAGGACTGGATCTTCAAGAAGGTCTACTCCTCCATGGACCGGGTGCTCGTCCACTCCGCCAGCTTCGGCTCCAACGCGCAGGCGATGGCGGCCGGGCTCGCGGTCCTGTCCGTCATGGAGGACGAGCAGGTGGTGGCCCGTGCCCGCGCGACGGGAGACCTGCTGCGCGGGCGGCTCGCCGCGCTCGTGGACGAGTACGAACTCCTCCACGAGGTACGGGGACGCGGGCTGATGATCGGCATCGAGTTCGGCCGGCCGTCCTCGCTGGGCCTGCGGAGCCGCTGGACCATGCTGCAGGCGGCCCGCAAGGGGCTGTTCGCGCAGATGGTCGTGGTGCCGCTGCTGCAGAAGCACCGGATCCTCACGCAGGTCTCCGGGGACCACCTGGAAGTGATCAAGCTGATCCCCCCGCTGATCGTGGACGAGGCGGACGTCGACCGGTTCGTCGGCGCCTTCCGCACGGTCATGGACGAGGCGCACGGCGGCGGCGGCCTGATGTGGGACTTCGGCCGGACGCTGGTGAAGCAGGCCGTCGCCAACCGCTGAGCCGGCGGTTCGGCGGGCGACGGCCCACCTCGTGGGGCGTCAGTCCAGCAGCCGGTCGCGGAGTCTGCCGAGGGTCTCGGGCGTGAGCCCGAGGCCCTCGGCGAGGTAGCGGTCCACTCCGCCCCACTCTTCGTCGATGGTGTCGAAGGCCGTGGTCAGATACGGGGCGCGGGCGTCGAAGAGCGGGGCGAGCAGTTCCATCACCTCGGGGGCGCGGGCCTCGGGCGCGTCGCTGCCCCGGCGGACCCGGTAGCGGTTGTGCGGCTGGTTCGACTCCAGGTAGTCCGCGACGATGGCCTCCCGCTCCACGCCCAGCGCGAGCAGGGTGACGGCGATCGACAGGCCGGCCCGGTCCTTCCCGGCCGCGCAGTGCATGAGGGCCGGGACGCTGTCCTCGGCGAGCGCGTGCACCACCCGGCTGTGCTCGGCGGTACGGGTCCGGATCATCGACCGGTACGAACGGGACATCCGGTCGGCGGCCCTGCCCTCGCCCAGCAGCTCGCGGAGCTGCGCCAGCTCTCCCTCGCGGACCATCTTCCAGAACTCCCCGCCGTCGGCCGGATCCGACAGCGGAATGTTCACGTTGCGCACGCCGGGCAGCTCCACGTCCTGCCCCTCCAGTGCGTGATCGGCTCCGTTGCGGAAGTCGAAGACGGTGTGCAGTCCGAGCGACCCGAGGAATTCCGCGTCGCTTTCGGTGGCATGCGCCAGATGTCCACTTCGGAATAGTCGTCCCGACTTGACCCTCCGGCCGTCCGTGGTCGGCAACCCGCCCACGTCGCGGAAGTTGCGCACTCCGGTCAGCGCCGGCTCCTCGTGCGGACTCTGGGGTATCGGCTGGGTCACCGGGCTCCTCCGTGTGGTGGTGGTCTTCGTCGTCGGTGGTGTCCGAATTACGCCAGTTATGGGCAACTTGCCATAGCGACAGGCGAGATCGGACATGCCCCCGTGAGCCAGATCATACGGTGACGGTGAGTGCCTGATCGCGAATGGCGAATTGCCTTGCTGGGGCGGTTGTTGAAGGTGCGGAATGGACGCAGGGTGACCGGAATTCCGGCGGCCCGTCATCTTCAAGATTCTGTTGGGGAATTCATGACTTGTTCCGTGCGGCCGGACTCGATTACGTTCGCGATCGATCCGGACGGACCGCCTAATCCTGCCGCCGACCGGAAACCGCACCCGACTATTCACGCGCGCGGCAGGAGCGGGGGAACCAGGTAGGCCGCTGTTCCGGATCTCCGGTTGAGATCTTTACAACGGGACAGCTCGGGGTGAAGCCGTACATGTGCTGTTCACCGGCACAGGGGCGGCCGGACATCTCCAGTCCGAACCCGACAGCTCACCTCGCAGGCGTCGGAGAGGAATTCGCCATGCACGGAACGGGTAAGCACCGCCGTCCCAAGTCCCGCTCGATATCCCGCGGGTTCGCCGCCGCGGGCACCGGTGGCGCGGCCCTCGCGCTTCCGCTGCTCGGCGCCACCGCGGCCCACGCCGCGGGTGCCCCGGCCGCGGCGCCCGCCGCAGTCCCGGCCCCCCAGGTGGTGGCCGCCCAGGCGCCCGCCGCGCTCAAGGCCGCGCCGGCCGCCGCGCAGAGCGCGCCCACGGTCTACACCGTGGTGCCGGGTGACTACCTGTCCAAGATCGCCGAGCGCCAGCACCTCACCGGTGGCTGGGAGCGGCTCTACGCGGACAACCGCGAGGCCGTCGGCACCGACCCGTCGCTGATCCACCCGGGCCTGGAGCTCACGCTCGGCGCGAAGGGCTCGGCTCCGGCCGCGGCCGCCGAGTCCGCGCCGGCCGAGACGCCGAAGCCGTCCAAGAAGTCTACTTCCTCCGCTTCCTCCGGTTCTTCTACTTCTGCCGATTCGTCGGATTCCTCCGACGGGGGCGCCGCACCCGCCCGCAAGGCGCCCGTCGCGAAGGCGCCCGCCAAGCAGCAGAGCGGCTCCACCTCGACCGGCTTCGTCGCCCCGGTGGGCGGCGGCACCTCCACCGCGTACAAGACCGCCGGCTCCATGTGGTCCAGCGGGTACCACACCGGGGTCGACTTCGCCGCGAGCAGCGGCACCACCGTCAAGGCGGTCGGCGCCGGCACCGTGGTCTCCGCCGGGTGGAGCGGGTCCTACGGCAACGAGGTCGTCATCCGGCACGCCGACGGCAAGTACAGCCAGTACGCACACCTCTCCCAGCTGTCCGTCTCCTCGGGCCAGAGCGTCACCGGCGGCCAGAGCATCGGCCTCTCCGGTTCCACGGGCAACTCGACCGGCCCGCACCTGCACTTCGAGATCCGCACCGGGCCCTCGTACGGCTCGGACATCGACCCGCTGGCCTACCTGCGGTCGAAGGGCGTCAGCATCTGAATCCGAATCTGAATCCGAGGCGCTGTCGGAGGTGCCGGTTAGGCTGCACGTTCCGACAGGGGACGGGACGGGCGCGGCATGAAGATCAGCGCAGGGGAGCTCAACCGCTCCACCCTCGCACGGCAGTTGCTGCTGCGGCGCGAGGTGATGGGCGTCGGTGACGCGGTCCGCGGGGTGGTCGCCCTGCAGGCGCAGCACGCGGCCTCGCCCTACCTCGCGCTGTGGAACCGGCTCGCCGGTTTCGACCCGGCGGACCTCGACGCCGCCTTCACGGGGCGCGAGGTCCTCAAGTCGACGCTGATGCGACTGACCCTGCACGCCGTGCACGCGGAGGACTACCCGCCCTTCCGGGAGGCCGTGCAGCCGTCCGTACGGGCCGCCCGGCTCGGGACCCGCTTCACGGCCTCGGGGCTGACGGCTGAGGACGCCGACGTCCTCGTGCCGGAGCTGCTGGACTTCGCCGGCCGGCCCCGTACGACGGCGGAGTGCGAGGCCTGGCTCGGCGACCGGCTAGGCGCCCCGCCGCAGCCCGGAGCGTGGTGGGGGCTGCGGCAGTACGCACCGCTGCTGCACGCGCCCACCGCCGCGCCGTGGTCGTTCGGGGAGCGACCGTCGTACGTCGCGCCGCCGAGCCGCCCGCGCGCCGTACCGGCGGACCCGGAGGCGTCGGAGGAGTCCCTGCGGACGCTGGTCCTGCGCTACCTGGAGGGGTTCGGGCCGGCGTCGGCGGCGGACGTGGCGCAGTTCTCCCTGGTCCAGCGGTCCAGGGTGCGCCAGGCGCTGCGCGCTCTGGAGCTCTCCGGAAGGCTCGACCGGCTGACGGGACCGGAGGGCGAGGAACTGTTCGACGTCCAGGGCGCACCGCGTCCGCAGGCGGACACACCCGCGCCGCCCCGGCTGATGGCCATGTGGGACAGCGTGCTGCTGGCCTACGCGGACCGGAGCCGGATCGTTCCGCCGCAGTACCGCAAGCTCGTCGCGCGGATGAACGGCGACACCCTGGCGACCCTGCTGGTCGACGGCCACGTCGCCGGTGTGTGGCGGCCGTCCGGCGCCGGGATCGAGGCAACCGCCTTCCACCCGCTGCCGGAGGAGGTCTGGGAGGCGCTCACCGCCGAGGCCCGGGCGCTGACGGCCTTCCTGGCCGACCGCGAACCGGAGGTTTACCGGCGGTACGGCCACTGGTGGAGCAAACTGCCGAGCGCCGAGACCCGGTTGCTCGCCTGAGCTGCCGCGGGGCCGGGACCGGAGGGGGGTCCCGGTCCGTCGGGCCGGAGGAGTCCGGGCCACGCGGCGGTGGATGTCGGCGGCGCGGGCCTTCCTGGCCCGGACAGCGCGTTACCGACGTGCAGCGACGCCCCGGGGGAACCGGGACCGATGTCCGCCGGTACCGGCCGGCTCGTCGGCTCCCGGGAAAGCTGGCGCGGGGCAGCTGGTGGTGACGGCGGCGATCTTCTTGGCGCCGGAGTATGTGACCCACATCTTGCCGTCGGGGCCGGTGGCGGGGTGGGCGGGGTTCGCGCCCTACGGTGGGCGCAGCGCAGTCGGTAGCAGCGCCGGTGGGCATGCTCTTGACGATCTTGTTACCTACCTGGACGAAGCCGGGATTCGCGCAGCACTGGCGGGTGTACGGCAAGGACGGCCGGCCCCACCGGAGATGTCCACACTCATCCAAATGCAGCATGATCTGAAGCGGCGGTGGAACCCCTTCGAGCGGCTGGTCGCGAGTATCCGCTCCCAGGGCATCGACATCTGAGTGCCGGGCAGCAACCCCGGCACAGGGCCAGCACGGATCAAATTGAAACCCGCGCGCCAGCCGTACCCGCCTGTTCACACCTGCCACGACGGGTTGAGCGGCCAGGTGCTGCCGGCCCGGCGCGGCTGCCATAGCGGTCCTCATGCGGGGGTACCAACGCCTAAGCGTCGGCGGAATCCCGTGTCAGCGGACGTCGGTGCCATGACCCCATCCCCCCGTGGTGGGGCGAGGGTGGCCAACGTTTGTGGGCGGGGCGGCACACTGACCCCAAACCCCTCAGCATGTCCTGCCCCCACCACCCCGCCCCGAACGATCGGTGGCGGGGTTCTGTATGCCGTCCCCGCTGCGCGTAGGGGGGTGGTTGATACTCACTTTCGGGTAACAGGAACTGTCATCGCAGAGTGGCCCATTCCTGGCGAACAACGACCATCCCTCAACTCGCAAAGGCTGCCAGCTCTGCCGGGCCGTCAACATGGCGCACAGGCGACATACGTGGAGTCTGCATCTGAGAGTCATAGAAACATGGGGAATACCTCGTCGGGGCCCGCCCGCGTCGGGGACCGCCACCAGACGGGCGACGCCCGTCGTGCCGCCGGGTCACCCTCGCGGGGGTCACCGGCGAAGCCGCAGTTCGAACGCAATAACCAGGCTGCTCCACAGTGTCCCGGCGGCACATCTCCACATCAGGAGCGCCGACTGCTCGCGCATGACCATCAAGTCGGCGAGGGACCCTTCCAGGAAGCGGAGTTGCTCTTCATCTGCGGGCCACGTCAACATGGTGATCATGAGCAGTCGGCCGACCAGCCGGACGGACAGTGGCAGAGGGCGCAGGTCCACCGCGAGGTTCACGTAACTGATGCGGTGCGCTCTACCCAACAAGCTGATGGCCTCGGCGGCGGCGAGCATGACGCACCAGTTCCGCATGGCCTCCATCCAGGAGGCGTGGCCGAGCAAGGCGGACAGCACGGCGGGGACTCCGGTCATGGCGACCATCCATGCCTGTCGCGCACCGGTGCCGCGCCCGGCACGAGCCGTGCGGGCATCGGACCGGCCCGCTACGGAGGCGCCCGCCCGGGACGAGGCGTTCGGCATGCCGGTGGGCGCGCCGCCGCCGGCCTCGCCGCGCTTGTCCTTCTCGTCGCGGATGACTTCGGGACGCCTCTCGACCTCGACCATGACGTCCACGTACATCTGGTACCAGACTTCTCGACTTGGGAAGTCCCCAACGCTGTCGCCGTTGCGCTTCTTGTACTCGCTGCGCAGGTAGTCCGTCAGTGGCTCCAAGACATGCCAGGAGGGCCGCTGTCGGGCGCGGAGGATCCGGGACACCGACGCGTAGTGACAATGCGCGTTCTCGGCGATCACCAGGAGGGTCTGGTCGGGTAGATACTCGTCGAGCGTCCGGGCCAGGAGGGCAGCCGCCGGAGGCGTGCTGCTCGGGATGCGCAGACGCTTTCGCCCCGCCCGGTTCCTTGGGATCTCCGCTGGCACGGCCCCCGAGGGTTCCGGCGCGGCAGTCACATCGACTCCAGGATGCCGTAGAGGCCGAGCGCTACGAGGGTGGCGACGAAGTGGAGGGTGAAGACCACGAGCGGGTTTGTCATGTCTAGCGCCGACTTAAGCGTGGGCGCCATGCGGCGCGGCAGGTGACGCATCGCCTTGAGAACGCTGATCACCTGGTGTGCGAGCAGCGCGAAGACCAGCGCGAACACGATGTGCCAGATCAGTTCGGGCATCCCGGGTGCGGCTTCGATCAGTTGATGGGTCATAACTCTCCGTGCTCGCACGCAGGTGCAACCGGTGGTCCGTAATCACGAGAGACGTGCATTACGGAGGCGATGAGTGCGAGACTGGGTGTGCTGGCGGGGGCCTGCGCTGCTCCGTCCACGAAACAGTTCGGCGCCGAGCCCCTGTTGATCTGCCTGAAGCACCGGCTCCTCAGAGGGTTACGTCTTGGACGCTACCAACTGCCGGACCGTAAAACCCGGTTCAGGCGCCGTTCACGGCGACGACGCAAAAATGCTCCGCCTCTCCGGCGGGGCATTCGTGCGTCAGGAGACCAGTCTGAGCCGAGGTCAGTGAAGGTCGCGAACGCGCCTGTGGCCGCCTGTCGGCGGCCGCAGGGAGAGGGAGAGGCTCAGGCCTTGCACCTCGTCTGAACCTCAGCTGACGACAGTGAGCCGTGGCCGTGGCCGCGGCGACCGTCGCACCGGCCGCCATGGCCTGGGGGCTGGTGGTGAACGCCCACTGCCGCCGGGCACTGCCCGGATGTCGGAGCTCGGTGACGGCCGTGCTGATGGCCAGGGCGGCGATGACGATCACGGGCGCCAGCAGTGGGGCGTCACTGCCAGCCATCAGATGTGCTTCCCGTCCGTAGGAGCGGCGTTGCCTGCGGGCTCGATGTAGTGCTGGTAGATGTCGGGGATTCCGTCGTTGTCGGCGTCGAGGTTCTCCGCCTCGTACAGGCGCCGGTAGACGGTGTTGCGCCTGCGCAGCAGTATGGCCGCGAGGACGGCGGCGATCAGAGAGGCAACGAGGACGGCGGCCTTGACGTGCTCGCCAGTCTGGGTGCCGGGGAAGGCGAGTTCCCCGATGAGGAGGGCGACGGTGAAGCCGATCCCGGCCAGTACCGACAGGCCGAGCACGTCGGCCCAGGCGAGGTCGGGGTTGAGCTGGGCGCGGGTGAACTGGGCGGCCAGGTAGGTTCCGGCGAAGATCCCCAGCGTCTTTCCGGCCACCAGGCCGATCACCACGCCGAGGGGTTCGGGGCTGGTGAACACCGCGCCCAGGGCCGGGCCGGAGATGCTCACCCCGGCGGCGAAGAGCGCGAACAGCGGCACCGCGATCCCGGCGGAGAACGGGTGGACCAGGTGCGCGACCCGGGCGGCGGGTGAGACCTCTTCGCCCTTGTCGCGGGTGGTGCGCAGGATGAGGCCCATGGCTACTCCGGCGACGGTGGCGTGGACGCCGCCGTTGTACATCAGCGCCCAGATCGCCAGCCCGAGGGGCACGTACCACCACCAGCCGCGCACCCGCAGCCGCTGGAGCAGGTAGAAGAGGACCAGGCCCGCGAAGGCTCCGGCGAGCGTCCACGGGTTCAGGTTGGAGGTGAAGAACACCGCGATGATCAGGATCGCGCCCAGGTCATCGACCACGGCGAGGGTCAGGAGGAAGGCGCGCAGCGCGGCTGGCAGGTGGGTGGAGAGCACTGCGAGGACGGCGAGGGCGAAGGCGATGTCGGTGGCCATCGGGACCGCCCAGCCCGCACTGCTGCCGTCGCCCGCTGTGGTGGTGGCCAGGTAGAGGGTGGCGGGTACGGCCATGCCGCACAGGGCGGCGATCACGGGGAGCGCGGCGGTGGCCGGGGTGCGCAGTTCTCCGACGACCAGTTCGCGTTTGAGCTCGATGCCGGCGACGAGGAAGAACACGGCCAGGAGCCCGTCGGCCGTCCAGTGGCCCACGGACAGGTCCAGGCCGAGGGCCGGTATCCCGAAGTGGAAGTCGCGTACGGAGGCGTACGCCGTGCTCCATGGGCTGTTGGCCCAGATCAGTGCGAGGACGGCCGCGCCGAGGAGGACCAGGCCGCCGACGGTCTCGGTGCGCAGGGCGCGGGTGATCGCCTGCCGCTCGGGCAGGGGGAGCAGTCCGAGGAATGGGGAGCGGGTGCCGGCCATGGCAGTGGGCCTCCGGTGTGTCAGCGACGAGAGGGCACACTGCCCCCGGGACGCCGACCAGACTTCCCGGCACACCGCGCGCCATTTTTGACGCGTTCCTTACACCGTATCGAGCGAACGGCCGGGGTGTCTGCCCCGGACCGCTTCCCGTAATCAATCGGTGTCGGGTGGTGATCAGCCCTGGCGGGAAGCGCACCACCAGGCCGCCAGAGGGTCGAGATGCTCATGTGGCCTGCCGCCGCGCACACTGAGGGCGCGGCGTCGCCCATGCGGGTCCGCCGACCTTGCTTCCGCGCCGCCCGGACGGGCACTGCCGTCCGTAGGCACCGCCGGCCGCCGAGGCGACGACGCAACGCCGGGCCGCCGACCGTAGTGATGACTATCCGGCCTGGAAGCAGCCCTTCCTGCCACCGTGCGTGGACCGCCCCCCGGCGGCCAAGCATCCCGAAGCGGTCGGCTGTACCCGACCGTCCTCTTTCCGGCGTAATGCCGTTCCCGGCTACGGGGGCAGCGGTGAACACACCAGGCGAGGGGCCCGACTTACTCGACGCCTACCTGCAGGAGGTCCTGGCACGCCTGGGCCGGGAAGGGTTCGAGGTAGTGCTCCGTGCCGCGGACGTGACCTGCGAACTCCTCGCAGGCGGGCATCCCACCCTCCTGGCCGGCCCGGACGACGACGCTTTCGGCCATGGCCTGCAACGCGAATACCTGGCCCTGCTGGCCGTCCTGATCACCGGCCGCACCGACCACCACATCATCACCCTGCCCCAGAGCGACGGGACGGCCAGCTGGGCCGTCGTCGAAGACCACCTGCTCCACGACCCGAAGGTCCTGGAAGAACTCCGCACTCGGCTCACGGCCCGGGCCCACGAAACCGCCCAGGCTGCGCGGGCACTGGAACAGTGGTGGACGACAGACTGAAGCACAGCCCCGCAGGCCGCACCAGCACGGGCGATCTCACGGTCGGTCGCGTACCTGACCCACAGCCGCCATGACCGCGCGGAGCCAGGCCGGCCGACAAGGCGTGACCCCGGATGGCGGTCGGGACCGTGCCGCCGGGAGTGCGGGATCGTTTCAGCAGTCATGAACACCAACTCCCGCGTCGAACGACCTCCTCTGGCCTGCCCACCGTGCCGTGCTGCGGCTGGGACGTCCCGTCCGTTTCGCCGGGCTGCGAACGGGGTGGGGGAGTGAGGGAACGAGAACGCTCGTTCTTCTGGTGCCGGGCCTGCCGCCAGCCCCTCTACGCGACCAGCACAGTGACGGACACCTCTGCCCGGAACTGGGAGATCGACCACCAGCAGCCCGGCTCCTGCACCCGCAGCCACGTGCTGCCCCTGACCGGGATCGCGGAGGGCCCGGAGGAGCTGCCGGCCGCCGGACTGGTCTTGCGTCATTTCGGCCCGTAGTCCGCACTCCACCGGGCCTGCTCGCCGCTCCGGCGGCGGCCTGGAAACGGGTGTTCTCTCCCGGTTCAGTCCCGTGCTTCGCAGGTGGTGAGCCACGGCAGAGTAGGGGCATGGACGTACTCGATCTTGCCCGTGCCCTTGTTCTGGAGCGCCACCCCGACGCCCGCGCCGCATTCCTTGGCGGCAGTGTCCTCACCAGCCGGCGTACGGCCCGGTCCGACCTGGACATCGTCGTGCTGCTCGACGGCCCTCCTGCCCCGTACCGCGAGAGCCTGCGGTACGGGGACTGGCCGGTGGAGCTGTTCGTGCACACCGAGGACTCCTGGCACACCTTCGTGACCCCAGAAATCGTGCAGCGTAACTCGCCTCTGCTGTGGATGTGCGCCGAGGGCGCGCTGCTGCTCGATGCCGACGGGACAGGAGTGCGGATCGCGGAAACAGCGAAACGTCTCGCGGCCGCAGGCCCGCCGCCGGTCACCGACACGGCCCTCGAAGACGTCCTGTACGCGCTGACGGACCTCCTCGATGACCTCGCCGCCTGCACGGATGCGGGGGAGCGGCTGTTCATCGTGGCCGAACTCGTCCGGCGCAGCGGCGAACTGGCGCTGCTGACCCACGAAACGTGGCTCGGTGGCGGCAAGTGGCTGGCCCGGCGCCTCGAACCCGTAGCCCCGGACCTCGCCGCACGACTGAACGAGACGGCGCAAGCCGCGCTGCGCGGCGCACCGGAGGGCCTCACCTCGCTGGTCACAGACGTCCTCGACGCGGTGGGCGGCCCGGTCTGGGAGGGGTACCGCCGCAGCGGACCACGCAGGACGGCCTGAACTTCTCGCCTCTCTTTTAACGTCCTGTCCTGACTGGGTTAGGGAGGCGGTTTCCTTCCCGGCCGGTTCTCTCCGGCTCCGTCGGGGAAACCTCCCCTTCCGTCCCCGGAGTGTGGTGCTGCGGGGTGAGGAGGGTGAAGTCGGCGAAGTCGAATCCGGGGGTCACCAGGCAGCTCACCAGGACCTCCTGGTCTCCGGCCGGGCTGGCGCTTTGCCAGTGGCCGGCCGGCACGCACACCTCCAGCTCGGTGCCGGGGAAACGGTGCGATCCCAGCAGGTGCTCGGTGACCATGGTCGGTGCCGGTCCGGGCGGGCTGAGGCGCAGGGCGAGGGGGCCGCCGTCGCGCCAGAGCCAGATCTCGTCGCTGGCCACCGTGTGCCACTGGGAGCGTTCTTCCGGTGCGAGCAGGTAGTGGATGAGGGTGGCCGACGGCCGGTGCCCGGTGCCGGTCGGATGCGGGAGGGTGACGGAGGAGGCATAGATCCTGCGGTACCAGCCGCCTTCGGGGTGTGGCTGGAGGTCGAGGACGCGGGCGGTCTCGGGGCGGGCGGTCATCGGCGGCTTCCGGTCGGGACGGTGCTCTTGGGCGTGGTGGGCGGGCCGTAGCGCTCGTAGTAGTCCTGGAGGAGTCCGGATTCCTCCAGGACGGTGTCGGCCCAGGCGGGGTCCAGCCCTGCGGGTGCGGGCCGGGTGGCGACGGTGCAGGCGCCGGTGAGCATGCCGGCGTAGACGAGGTCGGAGTGGAGGTTGCTGATGCTGTCGGTCTCGTGGAAGTTCACGGGCCGGCCCCCGGCCAAGACCGTGACGTCCACACCATCCGGTAGACGGTGGGTGCGGCGGAAGTGGCCGGGCGTGGCCTCGGCCGAGGGGGCCAGGGTTGTGAGGGCGGGGAGGTCGAACTCGATGTCGCGGCTGCTGACGCTGGCGAGGTAGACGGGCCGCTTGAGGGCCTGGAACTCGCGGGTGGACATGCTGGTGCGGCCGGTGGCCCCGAAGACGAGGAGGGGTGTGTGCCCGGTGAGGAGCGTGCCCAGTTCGCGTGCGGTGGTGTAGCCGCTCTCGTGGGCGTCGATGAGGTTCAGGATGTCCGCGTCGTGGACCGCCACGCGCATGCGCCGCTGCGTCAGGAGCGCGGCGATCTGAGCGCCGACCTGGCCGTAGCCGATGACCAGGGCGGGCTGGCCCTCGATCTTCGTCGCGGGCAGCAGTTCCAGGGCTGTCGCGACGGCCTTCTCGGCGATCCAGTACGACTCGATGCGCCCCTTGAGCCGGGACTGGGCCACGGAGAACACCGGGAACGGCAGCTCCTGCTCTCGACCCTGGAGCTTGTAGATTCCGGACATGGTCTGCTCGACCACCCCCGCCCAGGCGCCGGCCTCGTCGGCCGCCCGATGGCCGGATCCTGACGGGTCCAGCAACGCGGGTACGACGTATCCGCCGTCGTCCAGGGCCAGGCAGCGCAGGCCCAGTCGGCGGGCCCGGACCGTGTGCTGCGAGACCGCTTCGGGATCCGACGCGTCGCGGACGCTCACGCCCAGGTCGGTGAGGTGGCCGTGGACGCGGTGGCGCCACTGGTAGGCGTAGTCCTTGCGCAGGACCGTCATGGCCTCCAGCGGAGCGCCCAGTTCGGCGAGGCAGCCGACGAGGTGGACCAGGTCGGTGAGGAAGTGCCCGGTGACCACCAGCGCGAAGCCCGCGAGCGGCTTGCCCTCGCGCAGCCGCTGGACGGTGGCGCTCATCAGGGGGAGCTCGCCCGCCACCCGCTGCGTTTCCTGTGTAGTGAGGGGCTGGCGGTGCCAGATCTCCGCCCAGCGGCCCAGGAAGGCGCTCGGTGGCGTGCCCGTGGTGGTGGACAGCCGCAGGTTCAGGCGCAGCAGGGACGATTCAGCGTGCTCGTGGCGCATCTCGGTGGAGAGGAACATCCGGGCATGCAGACCGGGTTCAAGGTGCGCGGTCAGCTCGCCCGCGGTGTGTCCGAGGACCACGTTCCGACCGGCGGCGTCGCACAGGCGGCTGGCCGCCCGGTACAGGAGGTGGGGGCCGTCCTCGGGGGCGGCGGTGACATCGACCGCGGTCGAGGCGAAGGAGGCAAGGCCGTCCACGGGCGCCGGCTCGGGCTGGTCCGGACGTCGGATGGTCACGTTTTGAATTCTCGATCTGCTCGGCATTGAATCTTGACCTGTTGTACTCGGACAGGCCCCCAACCGCAAAACAGATAAGAGGCGGTGTGAAAAATGGATAATCACGCGAAGGTGATCGTGAAGGGGAATGTCGCATGCCCGGCCGCAGTCGTTTGGGGCCGCGTCGTGGCATTCGGCGACATCGCGCAGTGGCATCCGCTGATCTCCCGCAGCATTCAGGAGAACACGCCCGGACCTGGAGGCGGGGCGGTGAGGGCCCTCACCACTCACGACGGAGCGGCCATCCGCGAGGAGCTGACCGCGTGCGATCCCGCAGCACGCACACTCGCCTACACATTCCTGACCAGCCCGTTTACCGTCACCAACTACTGCGCGACTATGGAAGTGTCCGAAACGGGCTCCGCCTCCTGCCTGGTCACCTGGACCGCGACGTTCGAGCCGAACGACCCCGCCGACGGAGCACGGCTGAGGGATCTGTTCGCAAACGAGGTATTCCGACCCGGAATCGAAGCGCTGAACCCTGTAGGCGTCAGGCCTGAAACCGGCACGGCATCCTGACGCGAAATAATCGCGAAGGAATCTGGAGCCTCCACCTTCGATCGAATATGAGCGACTGCGATGCGGTCCCGCCAGCGGACGTGTCGCCGAGGAGATGGTCGAACGAATCAGCGGTGCGCCCGCGTGATGACGGGCGGATCGTTTCCTCGTTCTCCGGCCGGAGGGTGATCTTGAAAACACATGGTCACCCCTGCTCTGACTGTGATGACGATGGAGAACAAGAACCATGAACACCCTGACTGCCGGGACGATCGCCGGCGAGTTCCACGCACGCCGCGTACGAGCTCTCAAGGCGGACGTGCTGCGGCTGGTGGAGGAGGTCATCGACGACGGCGTCTTCCACGGCGGCCGCCGGGTCCGGGAACTGGAGGCGGTGGCGGGCGAGCGCTGGCGCGGCCACGCCGTTGCCGCCAGCTCGGGGACGATGGCGCTGGAATGTGCCGTTCGGGCACTGGGGATCGGAACCGGGGACGAGGTGATCATGCCAGCCCTGACGTTCGTGTCGACCGCCTTCGCGGTGGCCGCCGCGGGCGCGGTCCCGGTGTTCGTCGACATCGACCCGCACACCCGCACCATCAACCCGGCCGCGGCCGCGGCCGCCGTCACCCCCCGCACCCGCGCTGTCATCCCCGTCCATATGCACGGCCTGATGGCCGATATGACCGCGATCACCGCCCTGGCCGACCGCCACGGCCTCGCCGTCATCGAGGACTGCGCCCAGGCCGCCGGCGCCACCGACGCGGGCCGGCCCGCGGGCTCCGTCGGCGACATCGGCTGCTACTCGATGTGGGTCGGCAAGAACCTCGGCGGCCTCGCCGACAGCGGCCTGCTCCTCGCCCGCGACCCCGCCCTCGTGCCGCTGCTGCGCAAGCTCACCGACCTGGGCCGTGACGGCGAGCGCAACACCCACCACCTGCGCGGCAGCCGAGCCCGGATGGGCGAGATCGACGCCGCCGTCATCCGCCACCAGCTCGACCTGCTGCCCGCCTGGACCGAGCGCCGACGGACCCTCGCAGCCCGCTACGCCGACGCCTTTGCCACCCTGCCCGTCGGTGCTCCGCACGACGCCGAGCACCGCCCGCACACGTACTACAAGTACCCGCTGACCCTGCCCGACCCCGCCACCGCCGCGGCCCTCATGACCCACCTGAGCCGTGCCGGCATCACGACGGAACAGGTCTACCCGCACGCGGTCCCGCACCAGCCCGCCCTGCGCGACATCACCCACCGCACCACCGACATCACCGTCACTCTCGACCTGCTCCCACGCATGGTGTGCCTGCCCCTGGCTCCCGAACTCACCGACGAGGAAACCGACCGCGTCATCGACGCCGTCCACGCTTTCCACACCGACCGGGCCTGAGCCCGCACAGCGCCCGGAAAATGGCATAGCGAACATCCTTGATCAACCGGCCACGGCACTCGCCCCGGTCATCGCCGACGGCCACGCCATCTTGGACACCGCGGCCCGCTACGCCCGCTCCTTCCTTGAGGCCCCGCGCCCCATGCGGCCCCGCTCTCCGGAGCAGCTCAGGGACATCCTCGGGGGCGACCTGCCGCAGGCGGGCCACGAGGAGCTCGCGACCCTGCACCGGCTCATCGAGGCCGGTGAAGCAGGGGTCCTGCCCGCAGGGGCCCGCGCAGTTTCGGCTACGTGGTGGGAGGAGCGCTCCCGATCGGGACCGCATCCGACTGGCTCGTCAGCCTCCGGGACCAGTGCGCCGCCGTCTACGACACCAGCCCCCTGGCATCGGTGGCCGAAGAGGTCTGCGAGGGCTGGCTGACCGACCTCTTCGGTCTGCCGGCCGACACCGTCATGGGACTCACCTCGGGCTGCACGACGGCGAACCTGGCCTGCCTGGCCGCCGCCCGCCAGCACCAGCTGGGGGCCGCGGGCTGGGACGTCAACGATCAAGGGATGAACCAGGCCCCACCCGTGAGCGTCCTGGCCGGGCGCCACACCCAAGTGTCCGTACTGCGCTGTCTACGGCTGCTGGGACTGGCCGGCCACATCGGCTGGGTCGACGCCGGCGACGACGCGAGGATGGACATGGGCCACGTCGCGGACCGAGATCGCCGCGATCGCCCACGAATGCGGCGGCTGGCTCCACCTCGACGCCGCCTACGGCATGTGGGCCGCCGCCTTCCCCGCCATGCGCGCGGGGTGAGGTTCTCGTCCACGGAGAGCTGGACGACGGGGATGTCGGCCTCGGGGTACATGTGGACCAGGAGCGACCAGGTGCCGTGGTCCAGACCCCAGTGCCGGTCGGCGGCCACCGGCTGCGGGCCGAGCAGTTCGGTCACCCGGCGGCACAGCTCCGCCGAGCCCGGCGCGGGGTACTGCACCTGGTGCAGGGCGGGAGGGAAGCCGCCGAAGTCGTGGATGGTGCGGGGCTGCTCGGCCGCGGTGACGCGGACACCCGGCACGTACCAGTGGGCGGAGACGGACAGGATCGCGCGCGGGCGGGGCATGGACCGGGCGAGCTCCTCCCAGCCTGAAGTCCACTCGTTGGGCTCCAGGGCGTTCATGGGGCTGCCGTGGCCGACGAAGACGGCGGGCATGGTGCCGGCCTCGGTGGTCACCGGTACTCCTCAACAGTCGGATCGCGGAGGGAAGAAGACCGATCGCGGACGTCGGCCGCGGAATGCCTCGGAGGCGGCGGACGCAGGGGGGCGCGGGCGCCGGGGGATTCGGGTGCCAAGCGGCGAGCCGCCGGACCGTGGGGGGCGGACCGGCCGCTCGCCGTCGGGTGTCCTCAGAGCTCTTCGAGGGTGCCGGTATGCAGTTCGCCCACCCGGCCGTCGGGAGTCTCGTAGGTCCAGAAGGCGTGGACCGTGTTGGTGTTCATATTCATGGCGTGGGTGACGCTCATGCCGGACTTCTCCGTCCAGCCGACCAGGAACACCCCGGTGGCGACCTCCGCGGCGTGCAAGTGCACGTCTTCGACCGTGCCTGTGCCGGGGCCGACGACGGTCTCGTAGCGCAGTTCGGTGCCGCCGGGTGCGTAGGTGTTGTGGAACACCGTGCCGTTGTCCACGGTGAACCGGAACTTCTTCCCGGCGTAGGTCAGAGTGCTCACGATGTCCTCCGGCCGCTCAGAACAGGCCGTTGGTGTGCGGCAGCTCGGCAGGGACTGGCGCGATGACGTCCCAGTGCTCGACGATCTTGCCGTCCGTGACGCGGAACAGGTCCCAGTACGCCACTGGCACGCCGAACTCGCCCTCGGACTGCAGCAGCACCAGGTCGCCTTCGGCGACGACCTTGTGCACCTGCTTGTAGACCAGGTTCTTGCCTTGCTCGCCCCACTTCGCGGCGGCGGCGCCGAAGCCGTCCAGGCCGTCGGCGGCCTCCGGGTTGTGCTGGAGGTAAGTGTCGGTGGAGATGAAGTCGGTCAGCACCGAGTAGTCGGCGCCCTTGAGGACCCTCGTAGCGAACTCCAGGACCAGGGCCCGGTTGGCCTCGGTCCTGTCCAGATCATGCGGCTCGCCCTGCCCGTCGGTCTGCGTACGACCCGAAGCGGTCTTCGCCACGACCGGAGTGAGGGCGTCCCAGTGCTCGGCCAGCTTGCCGTCGGCGTCGACGCGGAACAGGTCGAAGGCCACCAGTGGGTCCGGTCCGAAGCCGTAGTAGGTGCCGTGCAGCGCCACCAGGTCGCCGTCCGCGATCACCCGGGCGCCCTCGTATCGGAACCCGTCGGGCAGACCGGCAACCAGGTCGCGCAGTGCCTGGGGGCCGTCAGCAGCCAGTGAGCTGTGCTGGCGGTAGTCGGCCGCGACCCAGCGGTCCACCGCGGAGGGGTCCTTCTTGCCGAACAGCTCATCGGCGGCCTGCAGAACCAGTTCCTTGTTGCCCATGACACGTTCCTTCCAGCGCGGAGGCGGAGCCGTCTCCACCAGTCGCACCTCCACCTTCGGCCAGGTGCGCCGCTGTCGCGAGGTAAGATCCGAAAGCATCATGGTCAAAATCGAGCATCCTGGCGAAGGCGCGCACGTCGCCGAGTACGGCTTCCACAACCCCGACCGCACCCCGCTGGGCATAGAAGTGACCAGCACCATGCGCCTGGCCAGCAAACTTTCCCCGCAGGCACTTACCGGCGTACACCGCACCGATTTCCATCAGATCATCCTGGTCGCCGCGGGCGAAGCCATCACCATGGTTGATTTCCAAGACCACCCCTCACTACCGGGCACTCTGCTGCACGTGGCCCCCGGCCGGGTACTGCGCCTGCCCCGACCCGTCCGCCCGGCCGACCCCGTCCAGGCGGCCATAGTGCTGTTCACCCCCGCCTTCCTGCCGCCCCTGGGGGCCGCCCGCACCCTGCTCACGCCCTTCGGTCCCGCCGTCTGGCACCTCGCACCACACGAGAACACCCTGCTCACCGCCGCCCTGGACGAACTGGCCGCCGAATACCGAAGCGCCCTGCGAGACCCGGGCAGCACGGCGACCGCGGAGCTCCTGCGCCACCTTCTCGCCGCACTCGTGCTCCGCATCGCCAGACTCCCCACCCCGCACGGCGGCCAGCCCGGACCCGCCACCACCGCAGGCGACACCTTCCTGCGCTTCCAGCACGAACTCGAACGCTTCTTCGCCAGCACCCGCAACGCCGCCGACTACGCCGCCCGGGTCGGCTACTCCCTGACCACCCTCAACCGCGTCTGCCAGGCCGCCACCGGACGCAACGCCAAAACCCTCATCGATGCCCGCGTCGCCCTGGAAGCCGGCCGCCTCCTGGCCCACACCGACCTGCCCGTCGCCGCCATCGGCCGCCGACTCGGCTTCACCGAACCCACCAACTTCGGCAAGTTCTTCACCCGGGAGACCGGCCTGCCCCCCGGCACCTTCCGCACACAACAACGCCCCTGACCATCGGCGTACCGATCGGCCACAGCATCCTCGCGCAGCCTGACTCGTCCACCCCGCCCACCCGGCCGATCATTTCGGCGAACCGCCCCACCCCCTCGACGTGCAGGTCACGGGCGTGTCGGCGATCTTGTGCAGGCGTCGTTGAAGGCCAGACCATTTACTGTCAGACCCGACCTGACGCGTCACGTTCCGTTACGGTCTATGGGTGTGATGCTGGAGGGCGAATCAAGGTCTCTTCCTGGGAGGTCGGGAGTGACTGAGATGCCTTTCCAGCTCGTGACCGAGTTCTGAGCGGGCGTGACGTGCCCCGCAGGGGCCGTGCATCGATCGCTGCACCGTTCTCGGTTGACGAGGGTCGAGGCCGACTTGGCAGGACCGAATAAGGCCTATATGTCCTGCTCTTGTGAAAAACTGCAGGTGAGACGGGTCACTGCGATAGGTCCCGGTCCCGCGGTCGTCGTCCCGGTTCGCGGGGGCGTCGTCCCGGTCCACAGGGGCGCCGGCGCCGGGTGGCCGAGCCGGACCCCGGCGCCCTCCCGGGGGTGTTCACGGCAGCCGCAGGGTGGCGATGGCGCCGCCGGTGTCCGGGGCGTTGGTGAAGGCCAGATCGATGCCGAGGGCGCGGGCCTGGCCGGTGGCGATGGTCAGGCCGAGGCCGTGGCCCTTGCCGCGTTCGGGCGCGCTGGTGCGGAAGCGCTGGGGGCCGTGGTCGAGGAGTTCGGCGGGGTAGCCGGAGCCGTGGTCGCGCACTTCGACGACCGGGCCGTTCACGGTGACCACGAGGGGCGGTCGGCCGTGCCGGTGCGCGTTGACCACCAGGTTGGTCAGTACGCGGTCGACCCGGGCCGCGTGTGCCCGCCACTGCTTCTTGCCCTCGATGATGTCCTGGATGCCCATGTCAGCCTCCCAGCCTGCTCAGTTCATCGCCCACCCTCCTTGAGCTTGTCGATGCGTGATGAGACGTACTGCCACTTCGCCCAGAGCTTCGCGAGTTCCTCGCGGCCGGTGTCGTTGAGCGCGTAGAACTTGCGCGGTGGGCCGACCCCGGACGGCCGCTTCGTCACCTGGACGGCCCGTTCCTCGCGGGCGATGATCTCGAGTACGCACCCTTCGAGCGTGCCCTTCAGCATCTCCGTCAGGTCGCCCATCGCACGTCTTCCTCCTCGGCGCCCTCGGTCCTCCGTAGTACCGAGTACAGCTATGCGGTACCACCGAGTAGTGGAGGGTGTCATGCGTTCAGGTGGGCGCGAATCAGCGAGTCGAGTCGTTCCCATGCCGGGGACGAAGCGTTGACCGTGCCCTGGATGAGGGCGGGGATCTCGGAGTCCGCATCCAGGCCGGGCAGCTCGTCGGACCCGTAGCGTTCCCGGTTCGCCTCGGCGATGCGGCGGGCGAGGTCGTCGAGGCGCGGGTCGTCGGCGTCGAGGTCGTACGCATGGTCGTAGCCGAGGAAGAGCTGCCGTAGCGTCGGGTCGGCCAAGATGTCGGCCTGGTCGTGAAACAGGGGGGTCGCGCGGTCCGGGTGGGTGGCGAACACGAGGATCCACAGGTCGCGTTGCAGGTCCACCCATCGGGGCGTGAAACCCCAACGGGTCAGGTCGCCCAGATGGGAGGCGACTTCGTCGGGCAACGGCACCAGACGTCCGGCGGCGAGCCGGCGCAGGCGGTCCTTCGCATCCTGCAGGCTGCGGATGCGGGCGTCGAGTTCGTCGTCGATCTCGCCCAGCGCCTGCCGGAGTTCCTCCTCGCCCGACCCTCTCAGATCGCGAATGCGGGCCAGCGGGACACCGGCTTCGGCCAGTGTTCGGATCTTGATCAACTCGACGGCGTCGCTCGCACCGTAACGCCGGTAGCCGGACGCATCGCGGTCGGGCTCCGGTAGCAGTCCCTTGTCGTGGTAGACGCGGATGGTCTTGACCGACACCCCGACGTACCTGGCCAGCTGCCCGATGGTGATCACCTGGCCATCGTCCCACTTGACCCTTCCCCTGGGTCAGGGCTGCACCATGGCCCCATGGCGAACACGAACACGAACATCGATCGGGACACCCTGCGCGAGCTGGCCGATGGGGGCAACGAGACCGCTCTGGACCGACTGGCCGACCTGGCGGACGAGGCAGGCGACCTCCAGGAGCTGAGCGGGCTGCTGGACGAGGGATCCCTGCACGCCGGGCTCCTGCTCACTCGACGCGCGGTCGCTTCCGGAGACCTCCGAGAGCTGCAACGGATCTCGGACGCGGGCTACGGCGAGGCCGGAAGCGAGCTGGACCGGCTGCTGAAGGCGTCGGCCGACGGACACTGATGTCACACGGAGCGGCCGGTCGTCGTGGCGTTCCAGTCGATGTGGTGGCCGTAGGTCTGCCGGGTCTGGTTGCCGTTGGCGAGGCGGGGGAGGAGCAGCGGCATCAGCAGGTCGCGGACGATCCGGCCGGCCGGGCCGGCGGCCTTGTTGGTGTTGACCCGGGCGGCCTGCTTGACGATCCGTTCGACGCGCGGGCGGCGCAGGGCCTCGTACGCGGTGAAGGCGCCGACGATGGTGGGCTGGTCGCGCAGTGCCTTGGCCAGCTCCACGGCGTCCTCGATGGACAGGGACGCGCCTTGTCCGGAGGTGGGCGAGGGGGCGTGGGCGGCGTCGCCGATGGCGATCATCCGGCCGCGGTGCCAGGCGGGGAGGGTCAGGAGGGCGTGCATGGGGGTGGCCGGAGTGATCTCTTGGGCGGCGCGGATGAGGGACGCGGCGGGGCCGGTGTCGTCGCGGAAGAGGTCCGTGAGGCGCCGGCGCCACTGCTCGGAGCCGATGTTCTCCAGCTCGCCGGGGGCGGGCTCCCGGGGCCGGGGGACGTTGGCGAACCACCAGACCTCGCCGTCGGGGGCGGGTACGTGGCCGAAGAAGGCGCGCTTGCCGAACATCATCCGGTAGCTGCCCGTCGGCGCGTCCACGGGGACTCCGCGGGTGTAGCCGCCGAGCCCGATGAGCCCGGAGTAGGTGGGGGCGGGAGCCGCGGGGTCGATGAGGCCGCGGACGGTGGAGTGGATGCCGTCGCATCCGATGAGCAGGTCGCCGTGTTCCTCGCTGCCGTCGGCGAAGACCGCGCGGACGCCGTCGCCGGTGTCCTGCGCGTCGACCAGGCGCTTGCCGTGCTCGATGCGGATGCCGCGGCGCAGGGCCTCGTCCCGGACGGCGCGGTAGAGGTCGGCGCGCTTGAGGGTCCGGCTGGTGATGTCTCCGTCCGGGCGGCTGGTGCGGACCTCGCCGAGTGCCTTGCCGGTGGTGGAGACCATGCCGATCGCCGGGGTCGCGAAGCCGGCGGCGACGGCCGGGGCGTCGGCGTCGATCGTCCGCAGGGCGTCGATGCCGTTCGAGCCGAGGGTCAGGAAGACGCCGACTCCGTCGGCATCGGTGGTGTGGGCCTCGTGGACGACAGAGTCGATGCCCGCCTTCTGCAGGGCCATGGCGGCGGTGGGTCCGGCTATGCCGCCACCGATGATCAATGCCTTCATGGTGGGTGTCCCTCTCATCGGGCGTCGTCGTGGTGGGCTGCGTGTCGCGGCATCAGGAAGGTGGCGGCGAGCGCGGCGGCGAAGGCGGCGACGGGCAGCCACAGGGTGTGCTGGAGCGCGGGATCGTAGGTCGCGGGGCCGGGGACGTGGTGGCCGGCGCGGCTGAAGAAGAAGGCGCCGAGCCCGGCGATGCCGATGGCGCTGCCGACCTGCTGGATGGTGTTGTAGAGGCCGGAGGCGGAGCCCGCGTCGGCCACGGGTACGTCCGCCAGGGTGAAGTCGAGGAGCGGGGCGACCACCAGCCCCATGCCGATGCCGCCGATGAGCAGGGCCGGGATGAGCTTGACCGTGGTCACCTCGCCGCAACCGACCGTCCACATCAGGGTGAGCATCGCGATGATGTCGAGGATCAGACCGGCCTGCAGGACGGGACGGCCCAGCTTGGGTGCGAGCACTCCGGCGGCGACCCCGGCGAAGACGGGCACCATGAGGCCCCAGGGCAGGTTGGTCAGGCCCGAGCGCATGACGGAGAAGCCGAGACCGGTCTGCAGGTAGACGGTGAAGACCAGGAAGTAGCCGACGACGCCGCCCATGAAGAGGAGGTTGACCAGGAGGCCGCCGGAGAAGGACTTGTAGCGGAACAGGCTGAGCTCGATGAGCGGGGAGCCGGTCGTACGGGTACGCCGCTTCTGGTGGGCGACGAAGGCGGCGAGCACGAGCAGGGAGCCGGCCATGGAGGCGAAGGTCCAGGCGGGCCAGTCCAGGTCCTGACCCTTGACCAGCGGGTAGATCAGCATGAGCAGGGCGAGTGAGGACAGGAGCACACCGGGGAGGTCGAGGCGGGTCCCGTACGGGGCCCTGGACTCGGGGAGGTGTCTGGCGGCGAGTGCGATGGCGACGAGCCGACGGGCCCGTTGACCAGGAAGATGGAACGCCAGCCGAGGCCTGCGACGTCGCCGCTGGTGAGCACGGCTCCGAGGACGGGGCCGCCGACGGTGGCCATGCCGGCGAGCGCGCCGAACATGCCGATCGCCTTGCCGCGGTCCTTGGGCGCGTACATGGTCTGGATGATCGCCAGGACCTGCGGGATCATCAGCGCGGCCATCACGCCCTGCGCGGCGCGGGCGGCGATCAGCTGCCAGGGCTCCTGGGAGATCCCGCACAGTGCGGAGGCGATCGTGAAGCCGGCGGCGCCGGTGAGGAAGAGCCGGCGCCTGCCGAAGACGTCACCGAGACGGCTGCCGGTGATCAGGGCGAGGGCGAAGGCCAGGGTGTAGCCGGCGGCGATCCACTGCACGGCGGCGTAGGTGCCGCCGAGGTCCTGGTGGATGGAGGGCAGCGCGACGTTGATGATCGTGTTGTCGAGCAGGTCCATGCGCGATGTCAGGCGGCGGCGTCGAGGGTCGCGGTGATCTTGCGGATCATGGAGGCCTCGGCGGGACCGGCCTCGCCCCGGTGGGCGCGGGAGGCGGCGTCCATGATGACGGCGATGGTGTCGCGGAAGTTGTCGATCTCCTGCGGGGCCTTGGCCTTGAGCAGGGCGATCGAGGAGGTCAGCGCGGTGAAGACCTGGTCGGCGACATCGGCGGTGGACTTGCCGCCGAGCTCCATGCCCTTCGGGCTCTGCGCCAGGACCCGGCCGATGGCGCCGGTCGCGGAGGACAGGGCCTTGCCGCCGGCCATGCCGGAACGGGTGGAGGAGATGAGGCCGGGGTCCGCGGCTGCCATCAGGCCGACGACGCCGTGGGCGGCGGTCTGGAGGACGAGGCGCTCGTCGGCGGTGAAGGCGGCTTCAGGCGTTGCGGTTTCAGGCGTTGCAGTTCCAGACGTGGCGATTTCAGGCAGGGCGGTTTCAGTTTCAGACATGGCGGTGCTCTTCTCCGTGGGGTGTGAGGGCGTGGGCGGTCGGGCGCGGTCGCCCGGTACGTCGCGCACTTTCCTCGTTGCCTCGAATCTCAGGTATCTTGAATGTCGAGCAACTGATATCCACCATGAGCGGAGATGGCTTGAATGTCAAGCGAAGAAGAGGGGGTCGGGGCAAAGCTGGGTAAAGCCGTCCAGGACTACCAGTCGGTCGTTGACGACTACGACCGGGAGACGGCACGCCTGCTGGGCGTCAACGAGACCGATCTGCGGTGCCTGGAGATCCTCATGGCCACCGAGGAGGCCGCCCCCAGCACGCTCAGTGCGCAGCTCGGGCTGACCACCGGCAGCGTCACCACGATGCTCGACCGACTCGAGAAGGCCGGATACCTCACCCGCACCCCGCACCCCACGGACCGCCGCCGCACCCTGGTGCGCGTCACACCCGAGGCCTCCGAGAAGACCTACGCCCTGATCGCTCCGTTCATAGAGGACTCCACGCGTCAGGTCATGGGCCGCTACAGCGCCGAACAGCTCGAACTGGTCGCCGACTTCCTCACCTTCAGCCGGAACATCCAGCAGGAGCACGTGCGGCGCCTGCGCGAGTTGCCCGCACCCGGCCCCAGCCGCAGCGGCGGTCGCCAGGCGCCGGGCCCTCGCCGCACCGGCGCCGCCGGGACGCGGTGACCCGGTGACCCCGTGACCCGGGCCCCGCCCGCACCGGCACGAAGGCGTGCCGGGAGCGGACCGCGACCGGTTTGACCTTGCCGCGACGTCACGGTTTGTACTGGGTGACATCCGGCCCGGGGCGAACCGAGCTCACGGGACGGTCACCCGCGAGGACTTGCCCGATGACCGAGACCGCGATCACCGCTGTCGAGAACAACATGGCCCTGCTGCGCACCGCGTACCGGTTGCTGGAGAGCGGTGACATCGACGCCGCCGGGCAACTGCTGAGCGAGGACTTCATCGCCAACGTCCCCGGATCCCCGGACCCCCTGCGCGGTCGGGAGACCTGGCGGACGGGCACGCAGCTCATGAAGGATGCGTTCCCCGACCTGAAGATCGACGTGCGGGACATGTTCGGCGTCGGCGACAAGGTGACGGTGCTGGTCCACTTCCAGGGCACGCACCGGGGCGCGTTCCAGCAGTTCGAGGCGACCGGACGGCAGGTCGGCTACCGGAGCGTCGAGGTCTACCGCTTCGAGGGCGACCGGATCGCCGAGGAGTGGGTCGCCCCGGACCTGATCAGCCTCTTCCAGCAGATCTCGCCCGCCCCCGTCGGTCACTGACGCCCGCCCCCGTCGGCCACGAAGCCGGCCGCCGACCGGTGCGCTATTCCCGGGGCACGGGGTGGTGAAGATCACGGTCCGTGAGGCCCTGGCTACGGTCGCGTAGGTCATGATCCGCAGTGAAGTATGGGGTCCCGTGGCAGCGACGACGACATCCAAGACGAAGACCATTGGCTCGTACGCGGCGCTCGGGGACAGCTTCACCGAGGGCGTGGGTGACCCGGGACCGGGGGACACCTTCCTCGGATGGGCGGACCGGCTGGCCGTCCTTCTGGCCGACCGGTGCGAGGAGCGGTACGAGCACTCCGGCGCATCGAGTGACTCCGGCGCATCCCGTGCATCCGGTGACCCCGGCTCATCCGGCGGCCCCGGCGAACCGGCCGGTTCCGCAGGGCCCGCCGGTTCCGGGGCCTTCCGCTACGCGAACCTGGCCGTACGGGGCCGCCTGCTGGACCAGATCGTGGCCGAGCAGGTCCCCCGGGCCATGGAGCTCGCGCCGGACCTGGTGACCTTCTGCGCGGGCGGCAACGACATCATCCGGCCCGGCAGCGATCCGGACGACGTGGCCGAACGGTACGAGGCGGCCGTGCGCGACCTCACCGGATCCGTCGGCCTGGTCGTGATCACCACCGGCTTCGACACCCGCGACGTGCCGGTCCTCAAGCACATGCGGGGCAAGATCGCCACGTTCAGCGCGCACGTCCGGTCCATCGCCGACCGGTACGAGTGCCCCGTGCTCGACCTCTGGTCGCTGAAATCCATACAGGACCGGCGGGCCTGGGACGACGACCGGCTGCACCTGTCGCCCGAGGGGCACACCCGGGTGGCCCTGCGCGCCGCCCAGGTGCTCGGCCTCGACACGCCGGCCGATCCGGACCAGCCCTGGCCGCCGATGCGGCCGCGCGGGTCGGTGGACACCACCCGCGACAACATCCACTGGGCGCGCGAGCACCTCGTGCCGTGGATCGGCCGACGGCTGCGCGGGGAGTCCTCCGGCGACCATGTGGAGCCGAAGCGGCCGGACCTGCTGCCGCTGTAGAGCGGGTGCGGGGGGCTGCGGGGGCGGTGCGCGGAGGGGCCGGGGGAGAGGCGGAGGGGCCGGGGGAGAGGGGGCCGGGCAGGGGCGGAACGCGTTCGTGGGCGCGTAGCGGAATCCTTGGGGAGTGTCGTGCGTTGGGATGGTGGTAATCATGAAAACGCCCTGCCCGCACCCCCCCACACTGGAGGCGCCTTGACCGGCTCCCGTCCCTTGCGTCCACGGCTGCGCGCACTGCGGCCCGAAGCCTTCGGCGCGGACCCGTCCGGTGCCCGGCTGGAGCGGATCCGGCGTTCGCCGAACTTCGCCGACGGAATCTTCCAGAACCCGGCCGGGACCAGGACCAGACCCTCCGGGTCCATGGCCGAGTTCGCCAAGATCTACTTCCACAAGGAGCAGCGGCTCCGGCGTAGCCCCGGCGCCCCCATCCCGGTCTACCCGACGACCCTCGCGGAGCTCTCGAAGCCCCCGAAGAGCGGCCTGCGGCTGACGTGGATGGGCCATTCGAGCGTGCTCGCGGAGATCGACGGGCGCCGGGTCCTCTTCGACCCGGTCTGGGGCGAGCGGTGCTCCCCCTTCCCCTTCGCCGGGCCCAAGCGCCTGCACCCGGTACCCGTACCGCTGGCCTCGCTGGGCGAGGTCGACGTGGTGGTGATCTCGCACGACCACTACGACCACCTCGACCTGCCGACGATCAAGGCCCTGGCCGGTACGGACACGGTCTTCGCGGTCCCGCTGGGCGTCGGCGCGCACCTGGAGCGCTGGGGCGTCCCGGCCGACCGGCTGCGCGAGCTCGACTGGAACGAGACCACCAAGGTCGCCGGACTGTCGCTCACCGCCACCCCGGCCCAGCACTTCTGCGGTCGCGGCCTGCGCAACCAGCAGTTCACCCTGTGGGCCTCCTGGGTCGTCGCGGGCGACGAGCACCGGATCTACCACAGCGGTGACACCGGCTACTTCTCCGGCTTCAAGGAGATCGGCGCGGCGCACGGCCCCTTCGACGCGACGATGATCCAGATCGGGGCGTACTCGGAGTTCTGGACCGACATCCACATGACGCCCGAGGAGGGCGTGCGCGCCCACCTCGACCTCCAGGGCGGTACCGCGCGCGGCACGATGCTGCCGATCCACTGGGGCACCTTCAACCTGGCCCCGCACCCGTGGGACGAGCCGGGGGAGGGCACGGTGACCGCCGCCGAGGGCGTCGGGGCGGCGATCGCCCTGCCGGTGCCGGGTCAGCCGTTCGAGCCGGGCGCGGCCGACGCGCCGAGCGCGCCGTGGTGGCGCCCCTTCGTGGCCGCGGGCTCACCCCCGCCGGTCACGCCGGCCCGCCCCGCCGCGGCCGCGAGGCCGGCAGCCGTGACCCGCGAGGAGCCGGAGGCGGTGGGCTCCTAGGAGTCCCCGGGCAGAAACCACGGCGGAGCGGGCCCTCCCGGTACGGGAGGGCCCGCTCCGCCGTGCCGGCCCTCGGGCGGCCGGCCGCCGTCGGTGGGGCGGGAGGGGGCCGAGGTGCGGGCGGGGGCTCCGGGAGGCGGCGCGTGCCCGTGGGGCGCCGGGGCGTGTGCGCTCCCGGCGCATTCGGGCTGTCGTGCGAGCGCTCCATCGGGAGCGGGAAGCGCACGGGCGAAGTTCCCCAACTCGCCGTCCTGGGGCCGAGCGTGCGGTCTAGCGTGGGTATCCGGTGATCAACACCGGATCCCGGGAAGCCCGGGGCCCGGGCCCCACCTACCGAGGACGCCGATGTCCGGACTCCGCGCCGCCCGCCACTCCCCGTCGAGACACGCCGTCACCGGTCCCGGCCGGCAGATACGGCCCCAGCTGATCCGCGCCGCCCTGCTGCCCACGCTCGCCGCCGGGCTCAGCGGCGCCGCCGCGGTGCTCTTCGCGCTCCAGCTCGGCGGCGGCGCGGGCGCCCGCGACCCCCGGCTGTGGCCGGTGCTCAGCGGCTGCGCCCTGCTCTTCGCCGGCGCGCTCGCGGCCGCCCTGCTCGGGGCCCAGCGCGCGGCTAAGACCGTCCGCGACCGCTGCGAGGCGCTGCGCCGCTCCAGCGTCCGGGGCCGGCAGGAGCTGCACACCACCGCCGACCGCCTGGAGCGCGGCGAACTGCCCGCGCGCCCGGTGCGCGGCGGGCCGGCCGGGCCGTCCTTCGGCCCCGAGACGGCGGGCATCGACGAGTTCTGGCTGCTCGCCCAGGAACTGCGCGGCGCCCGCGAACAGGCCCACGCGACCCTGGTCCGCCTCGGCGGCCCCGTCACGCCCTCGGACAGCGACCGCAAGGTCGAGGTCTTCGTCAACCTCGCACGCCGCCTCCAGTCCCTCGTCCACCGCGAGATCTCGCTGCTGGACGACCTGGAGGACACGGTCGAGGACCCGGACCTGCTCAAGGAGCTCTTCCACGTCGACCACCTCGCCACCCGGATCCGGCGCCACGCGGAGAACCTCGCGGTGCTCGGCGGAGCGGCCTCGCGCCGCCAGTGGACCCGGCCCGTCGACCTGAGCGAGGTACTGCGCTCCTCGGTCGCGGAGGTCGAGCAGTACACCCGGGTCAAGGTCGTGCCCCCCGCCGGCGGTTCCGTACGCGGCCACGCCGTCGCCGACGTCGTGCACCTGCTGGCCGAACTCGTCGAGAACGCCACCGTGTTCTCCGCCCCCGACACCGATGTCGTGGTGCGCGCGGAGCGGGTCACGGCCGGGATCGCGGTCGAGGTGGAGGACCGGGGCCTCGGCATGCCGCCCGAGGAGGCGCACCGGATGAACGCCCTGCTCGGCGACCCCGACCAGATCAGTGTCCGGCACCTGCTGGCCGACGGGCGGATCGGCCTCTTCGTCGTCTCCGCGCTGGCCCGCAGGCACGGGATCGCCGTCGAGCTCAAGTCGAACATCTACGGCGGCGTGCTCGCCGTACTGGTCCTGCCCCAGGAGCTGATGGGAGCCGAGGCGCCGAGCGCCGCCGACGCCCTGGGCGGCTCCCGGGCCACCTCCTGGGGGACCGGCGAGGGGGCGGGAGCGCCACGGCTGGAGCCCGTACGGGTACCCCTGCCCGGGCAGCCGGAGCCCTCTGCGGGTGCGGAACCGGTGGGTGCGGAACCCATGGGTGCGGAACCGGTGGTGACGGCCTCCGGCGTCACGATCGCGGCATCCCCGGCTGCCGCGCCCGTGAGGGCCGCCGCGGCGCCCGGCGCGCCGCCGCTCCCCGCCGTACCGGCCGCCAGGGACGGCGGCGAGCGCCCGCCGCTGCCCCGTCGGCGGGCCCAGGAACACCTCGCGCCGCAGCTGCGCGAGGCCCCCGTACCCCGGCCCGGCGGCGGCGCGGGCACGGAGCGGCCCGTACACGACCCCGGCCTGATGGCCGCCTTCCAACGGGGCTTCGGCCTCGCCCAGTCGGAGCACCAGACGTGACCCCGGCCTCTCACCCGACAGCTAAGGAGCGCACCCCCATGGGCGGCGAAGCGGCGACCACGATCAGCACGGCGACCACGATCAGTACGACGACCACGCGGCTCTCGGACCTCGACTGGCTGCTCAGCGGCCTGGTCCAGCGGGTTCCGTACACGCGCAGCGCGGTCCTGCTGACCGCCGACGGGCTCGTCACCTGCCTGCACGGGCTCGACGCCGACAGCGCCGACCACCTCGCGGCCCTCGCCTCCGGGCTGTACGCCCTGGGGCGCAGCGCCGGGTCCCGGTTCGCGGAGGGCGCCGAGGTCCGGCAGGTGGTGGTCGAGCTCGACACCGCCCTCGTCTTCGTCTCGGCGGCCGGATCGGGCACCTGCCTGGCCGTACTGGCCGACCGGGAGGCCGACGCCGGCGTGCTCGGCTACGAGATGGCCATGCTGGTCAAGAGCGTCCGTCCGTACCTCGCGGCCCCGCCGAGGCGGCCCGCCGCTGGCGCGGAGCGATGAGGGCCCGTGCCCGGGGGACGACGGCGCCGGGGGGACCGCGCGACGCGCCGTGGCTGGACGATTCGGCGGGCCGGGTGATCCGTCCGTACACCGCGAGCGGCGGGCGGACGCGACCGTCCGTCGCCCTCGACCTGTTGTCGCTGGTGACGGCGACCGGAGTGCGCCCGCGCGGCCCCCTCGGCGCCGAGCACGTCCTCGCGCTCCGGCTGTGCGCGGGCTCGGCCGCGGTCACCGTCGCCGAGGTGGCCGGACACCTGAGGCTGCCGGCGGTGGTGGTCAAGGTCGTCCTCGGCGACCTGATGGAACACGGGGCCGTGACGGTGCGGGCGCCGTGCTTCCCCACCGGCGGTTCCTTCGCCGACGACGACCAGTCCCTGCTCCGGGCGGTGCTCGATGGCCTGCGCAAACGGCTCTGACCCGGCCGCCCGCGCATCCTCCGCGACCTTGAAGATCCTGGTCGCGGGCGGATTCGGGGCGGGCAAGACCACCTTCGTGGGCGCGGTGAGCGAGATCGAGCCGCTGAGCACGGAGGAGCTGCTCAGCGGGCCGGGCGAGGCCGCCGACCCGCTCGACGGGGTCGAGGCGAAGACGACCACGACCGTGGCCCTGGACTTCGGCCGGATCACCCTCGACGAGCGGAACGTGCTCTACCTCTTCGGCACCCCAGGCCAGCAGCGATTCTGGTTCCTGTGGGAGGAGCTGTGCACGGGCGCGCTCGGGGCGGTGGTGCTCGCCGACACGCGCCGCCTCGCCGACTGCTTCCCCGCCGTGGACTTCTTCGAGCGGCGCAGGGTCGGCTACATCGTCGCCGTCAACGAGTTCGACGGCGGGCACCGCTACACCCCCGGCGAGGTGCGGGACGCCATGGGGATCGGCGCGGAGGTGCCCGTCGTGCGCTGCGATGCCCGCCTGCCGAGCTCCGGAACGGGGGTGCTGGCAGCCCTGGTCCACCACTTGCTCGACGCGTCGCACCCGACGCGTGCGACGCACCCGGAGTACGAGATGTCCATGAGGTCCGCGCGGCGCGCGGAGTGACGTGATGTGGGGGAGACACCATGACGTACTACGAATCGACCGGACACCTGCTGCTCACACCGGTGGACCGGGAGGCGCCCGCGCGCGTGCTGCGGCTGCGCGAACTGGGGCTGGGGGAACGGACGGACGGTGAGCTGGACGCGTTCGCGCGGCGGGTCGCCGACGAGCTCGCGGCGCCGTACGCCGGCGTCAACTTCATCAGCGAGGAACGGCAGTTCTTCGCCGGCCTGCACCACGCGGCCGACGCCCCGGCAAGCGGCTATCCGGCGCGCGCGCTCCCCCGGGACCACGGGTACTGCCCGCACGTGGTCGTACGGCGGCGCGCGCTGGTGCTGGAGGACGTACGGGACTTCGCGCGCTTCGCGGGCAATGCCGTCGTGGACGAGAGCGGGGTGCGGTCCTACGCGGGCGCGCCGCTCACCGACCGGCGCGGGATCGTCCTGGGGACGGTGTGCGTGGTGGACGTGGTGCCGAGGCGGTGGGGGCTGGCGGGGCTCGCGACGGTGAAGGCACTGGCGGCGGAGCTGGTGGAGCTGCTGCACGGACGGGAGGACCGGGCGGCGGCCCTTGGGGCGGCCCGGGGGTGAATGTCAGTGCCCGGGTCTACGGTCGGAGACGAGGCACCATCGGTGTCGGTGTCCGTACCTGTGTCGGAGAGGAGTCGGGGGATGGCCACGACGGCGGACGACGTCCGGGAGATCGCGCTCTCGCTCCCGGGCAGCAGCGAGAAGCTCGCCTGGGGCATGCCCACTTTCAGAGTGGGCGCAGCGAACGGGAAGGACCGCAAGGGCGGAAGCGGCGGGAAGATCTTCGCCGCGCTCGCCGACGACGACACCTCGATCGGGGTGAAGTGTCCCCGGGAGGACCGCGAGGAGCTGATCGCCGCGGAGCCGGAGAAGTTCTTCATACGGCCCGGCCACGACGACAACTACGCGTGGCTCCGGGTCCGGCTCGCGGCGGTGGAGGACACCGCCGAGCTGCGCTCGATCCTGACCGACGCCTGGCGCCAGGCGGCCCCCAAGCGGCTGGCGGCCGCCCATCCGGAACTGGACGGCCCGGGGCCGAGGAGGCCGCTCACCGCGGGGTGAAGGCGGCGATCCGCGCACGCAGCGCGGCGGGGTCGAGTCCGTGGGCCGCCGTGTGCTCCTCGATGGTGCCGTAGCGGCGCAGCTCGGCGCGGCCGACCCCGAGGTCGAGCACCCGGTGCGGGACCGCTTCGAGCGCCCGGTTCGCGGCAGCCGTGGAGGTCCCCGCGAGGTAGGGCTCGACCAGCACCACGTCAGCCGGGCCGTGCCCGACGGCGGCGCGCAGTGCCGCGTCGTCGAAGGGCCGTACGGTCGGCGCGTACAGCACGGTCACGTCCATGCCCTCGGTGGCGGCGAGGACGTTGTCGAGCAGGGGCCCGACGGCGACGACCACGCCCGCACGGCCCTCCCGTACGGTCTGGAAGTGCAGGCCGGTGACGGGACGGGCCGCCGTGTTCGACTGCGCGGAGAGCCGGACGTAGACCTTTTCGTCCCCGGCGGCGTAGGCGTGGCGCAGCAGCGCCTCGGCCTCGTCCGGGTGGCCCGGGACGTGCACGGTCCAGCCGTCCAGGGTGTCCAGCAGGGCCACGTCGCCCGGCGCCATGTGCGTGAACCCGCCGGCCGGCCAGTCGTAGCTCGCGCTCGCGCTGACGAGCACCCCGCCCGTGCCCTGGTGCCCGAAGTCGAGCTTGACCTGCTCGAAGGGCCGCTCCACGAGGAAGCTGGCGAAGGTGTGCACCACGGGGCGCAGCCCCGTGAGGGCCAGGCCGCCGCCCACGCCGATCAGCAGCTGCTCGCGGATTCCCACGTTGATCACCCGGTCCGGATGGCGCTCCTGGGCGGGCCGGAAGCCGTCCATGGTGATCTCGGCAAGGACCACGGCCAGCCGCGGATCCTCGTCGAGCGTCCGCGACGTGACCGAGATGAACCGTTCGCGCATGGTGTCCATGTCTCCCCCTCGGAGATGGCCGGCTACTGCTTCTTCAGTACTTCTTGGCTTCTTCGGCTTCTTCAGTACTTCTTCTCGACCCGGGCGACCACGGCGTGCGGCCGGCCCGGGTGAGGCGTGGTGTAGGCCGTGTGCAGCGCCGCGTGGTCCCGGCCGTCCACGGTGACCGCGGACCAGCCGGCGGCCTCGAAGCGGGAGGCGACGCCGCCCCGCCAGCCGTGGGTCGCGGAGTCGTTGTCGATCACGATCGTGTGCAACCGCTCCAGACCCGCCGAGCCGGCGTACGCGATCGCCTCGTGGTTGCTCCCCTCGTCCAGCTCGGCGTCCCCGATCAACACCCACACGGCCGGGTCGGTGAGCCCCTGGGCGCGCAGCCCGAGCGCGCTCCCGACGGCGAGCGGCAGCCCGTGCCCGAGGGACCCGCTGCCGATCTCCACTCCGGGGATCAGGGTCCGGTCCGGGTGGTGTCCGAGGGGCGAGTCGTACGCGCCGAACCCGCTGAGCCAGTCGACCGGGAAGAACCCCTTGGCGGCGAGGACGGCGTAGTAGGCCATCGGTCCGTGCCCCTTCGACAGCAGGAACCGGTCCCGCCCCGGATCCCCGGCGCTGTCGGGCCCGACCCGCAGGATCCGGTCGTAGAGCACCCACAGCGCGTCGAGCGTGGAGGTGGCGGCGGGACCGTGCTTCTCGGCCCCGGTCATGAGGGCCATGAGGGCCCCCAGGTCTTCGTGGCGGAACCGGGCGTCCGCGGCTGCTGTCGGCGTCATGGACCGATCGTGCAACCTCAAGCACGCTTGAGGTCAACCACCCCGGTCTTCCCGCCCTCGCCGCGCCCCTCGCCCCGGCGCGGGGCGGAAAGGTGCGCGCGATCACCTCCGGAAGTGCGGTATCGTTCTCCTGCGCGTTCAAACAGGGGAAACCCCAGGTCAACGCGTATCGGGACGTGGCGCAGCTTGGTAGCGCACTTGACTGGGGGTCAAGGGGTCGCAGGTTCAAATCCTGTCGTCCCGACCATGCGGAAACGCAGGTCGGAGGCCGTTCTCTCATCCATGGGAGGACGGCCTTTCGTGCGTCCGGGCCCCGTGAGGGGCGCACGAAAGGCCGCAGTCGCGACGGCTCCTACGGTGCGGGTACCTGCGGCCGGCACGCGGTGTGGGTGCCGTCCTCCTCGGTGCGCGGCCAGTGCCGTCCTTCGAGGGCCTCGGCGCTGCGGTTGAGGCGGATCAGGGCGTCTTCCAGCTGCCGTACTTCCTCGGGGGACCAGTCGGCGACCACCCGGGCCAGGCAGGACCGGTTGACCTCGCGGTCTTCGCGGAGCCGGCGCCCGCCTTCGTCCGTGATGCGCAGCTTGCGGGCCATGCCACCTTCCGGATCCGGGACGCGCTCGGCCAGTCCGCAGCGCAGCAGCGCGGCCGTCTGGCGGTTCACGGTCGAGGTGTCGAGCGCGAAGGCCTCCGACAACTGCCCGATGGACATGGGGCCTTGTGTGTCGATCCGGCTCAGCAGCAGGTACGCCGACCGTTCCAGGCGCTCGGGGTCGCGCTCGCGCCGGGCCAGCACCTGGTGTCGCGCGAGGAGCATCAGCTCCCGCTCGAGTTTCTCCAGTCTCTCCAGCACTGCGCCTCCCCGTTCCTTCTGACGTCCCATTGTCGCGGACGCCGCAATATGCATGATACATAGCGTGTGTACTATGCACTTCTCGTCGTGATCCGACGAGCCGCAGCTCAACCCGGAGGACCCGAATGACCGTCACCACGTCCACCGCCTCCCGTGCCGCCGAGATCCTGTCCCGGCCCGTCAAGCTGAACGGCCTGACCGTTCCCAACCGCATCGCGATGGCGCCGATGACGCGGCAGTTCTCCCCGGGCGGCGTGCCCGGTGAGGACGTGCGGGCGTACTACGCCAGCCGCGCCGCCGCGGGTGTGGGCCTGATCGTCACGGAGGGCACCTACGTCGGGCACGACTCCGCCGGGCAGAGCGACCGGGTGCCGCGGTTCCACGGCGAGGACCAGCTGGCGGGGTGGGAGAAGGTCGCCGCGGCCGTGCACGAGTCGGGCGGCACGATCGTGCCGCAGCTGTGGCACATAGGCATGGTGCGCAAGCAGGGCGAGGCGCCGTACGCCGACGCCCCCGCCATGGGGCCCTCCGGGATCCGCGTCGACGGCACCGAGGGGACCGGCCGGGCGATGACCCGCGCCGACCTCGACGAGGTCATCGGCGCGTTCGCCGACGCCGCGGCGCAGGCCGAGCGGATCGGCTTCGACGGTGTCGAACTGCACGGCGCCCACGGCTACCTGATCGACCAGTTCCTCTGGGAGCGGACCAACCGCCGCACCGACGCCTACGGCGGCGACGCGGTGGCCCGTACGAAGTTCGCCGCGGAGATCGTTGCCGCGGTCCGCGAGCGCGTAGCGGCCGACTTCCCGGTGATCTTCCGCTACTCCCAGTGGAAGCAGGAGGCCTACGAAGGACGGCTCGCGCACACCCCGGAGGAACTGGAGGCCATCCTGGCCCCGCTGACGGCGGCCGGCGTCGACGCGTTCCACGCCTCCACCCGGCGGTACTGGATCCCGGAGTTCGAGGGCTCGGACCTGAACCTGGCGGGCTGGACCAGGAAGCTCACCGGCAGGCCGGCCATCACCGTCGGCTCGGTCGGCCTCGACGGCGACTTCCTCCGCGCCTTCGCCGGCGAGGGCGCGGCGCTCGGCGACATCGACAACCTCCTGGACCGCATGGAACGGGACGAGTTCGACATGGTCGCCGTCGGCCGGGCGCTGCTCCAGGACCCGCAGTGGGCGGCGAAGGTGCTCGACAACCGCTTCGACGAGCTGAAGCCGTACGACGCGGCGGCGCTCAAGTCGCTCAGCCGGTAGCGGTGGCGGTGGCGCTGGCGGTAGTGGTGGCCGGCGGCCGGGTCGCTCGGATGATCCAGGTCGCCGAGGCGTAGCGGACGCCGTCGGTGGTTTCGTGGGCCGTGAGGGTGGCTCGCAGGTCCTCGACGGCGCGCCGCCGGCCCTCGTCGTCGAGTCCGTCGAGCATCCAGCCGAGCATGCCGAGGAGGAACCGCTCCGCGTCGGCGGAGTCCCCGCCGAACCACATCGGCTCGCTGTGGGGTTCCAGCCGGATGCCGGTGAAGCCGGCGGCCGCGAGGACGGTCCGGACCCGCTCGGGGTCCGCGAGCGCGAACGGCCCGGGGGCGTCGGATGCGGGCGTGGGCAGCGGGCGTCCGGCGGCCAGGGCCCGGGTGAAGGAGAGGAACCACTCGTTCTCCGCCGGGGCCTGCCAGACCAGTTGGACGAGGCGTCCGCCGGGCCGCAGCGCGCCGGCGATGTTGCGGAAGGCGGCGACCGGGTCGGCGAAGAACATCGTCCCGCTGCGGCTGACGGCCACGTCGAACGCCTCGGAGGGGAAGGTGTGGACCTGGGCGTCGGCCTGCACGAAGTCGGCATTGCGCAGTCCTTCGGCCGCCGCACGCTCCCGTGCCCCCCGCAGCATCTCCGCCGACAGGTCCACGCCCAGGGCCCGGCCGCCGCTCGCCCGTCGCGCGACGTCGCGGGTGGTCTCGCCGGTGCCGCAGCCGATGTCCAGCACCTGGTCGGCGGCGGAGATGCCGGCCGCGGCGAGGAGGTGCGGGTGGTGGGCGCGCATCGCCCGGTCGTACCGATCGGCGTGCTCCGCCCAGTACGCGCCCTCATGGCCGTCCCAGGCGCGGGCCTGTTCGGCGTTGGCGGGATCGACCCGAAGAGTGCTGATCATGACCATCACCGCCTATGCTGGCGCAAAATAGTCCCAAAGAGACTATTCCGGAATACGCCTCAAGGCTGGGGGCTGTCGTTTAATAACTCCTCGGTTTCTGGGGCTGGTTGCCCCGTAGGATTCCGGTGTGGCGGAGGGAATCGAGTCGGAGCTGGCGGAGACGTTGGCGTTGTTGTTGCCGTGTCTGGATGAGCGTCAGCAGCGGTTGGTGCTGGGCGCTGTCGCCCGTGTGCGGGGGCACGGCGGGATTCGGCTGGTGGCTGGTGCTGCGGGGGTGGCGGAGTCCACGGTGTCGCGCGGGCTGCGGGAGCTGGTACAGGGTGCGGTGCCCGATGGTCGGGTTCGGGCGGCGGGTGCGGGACGGAAGCGGCTGAGGGACATCGATCCTGACCTGGTACCGGCTTTGCTGGCGCTGGTCGAGCCGGAAGAGCGGGGGGATCCGCAGTCGCCGCTGCGGTGGACGGTGAAGTCCACCCGGGCCCTGGCCGCCGAGCTGTCGCGGCAGGGCCACTGGGTCGGCCATGACACGGTGGCCGGGCTGCTGAGGTCCGAGGGTTTCTCCCTGCAGGGCACCTCCCGGACGACCGAGGGCGCCCGGCACCCGGACCGCGACGCCCAGTTCCGCTATATCAACGAGCAGGCCACCGCACATCTTGCGGACGGACAGCCGGTGATCAGCGTGGATGCCAAGAAGAAGGAGACCCTGGGCCGGTACGCGGTCGGCGGGCGGGAGTGGCACCGGGCCGGGCAGCCGGTCGAGGTCCGCGCTCACGACTTCCCGGAGAAGGGCGCGCTCAAGGCCGTGCCATACGGGATCTACGACATCGGCACGGACGCCGGCTGGGTCTCAGTGGGCTGCGACGGCGATACCGCGGCGTTCGCCGTGGCCACCCTGCGTCGCTGGTGGGACGGTGAGGGACGGCACCGCTACCCGGACGCGTCCCGTCTACTGATCACCGCCGACGCGGGCGGCTCCAACGGATACCGGGTCCGCGCCTGGAAGCGACACCTCGCCGAATTCGCCCTGGCCACGGGCCTGTCAGTGTCGGTGTGCCATTTCCCTCCGGGCACTTCGAAGTGGAACAAGATAGAGCACCGGCTGTTCTCCCAGATCAGCATCAACTGGCGCGGCAGGCCCCTGACCAGCCACGAAGTCGTCGTCAACACCATCGGCGCCACCCGCACCCGCACCGGGCTCACCGTCCACGCCGAACTCGACCCCGACGCCTACCCCACCGGCGTCACCGTTCCCGACGACATCATGGAGCGGCTTCCGCTCACCCCGCACGAGTGGCACGGCACTTGGAACTACACCCTGCGCCCCGAACCTCTGGCACCGTTCATTCAGCAGCCCCGTGACCGGGCTTTCGGCCGATTCCCCGCCGGCGACAAGCTTCCCGCCTGGCTCCGGCATCCCAGCCTCACCGGCCTGGAACCCGCCGCCTTCGACGACCTCGTCACCCGCTACCGCACCTGGTGCGACGAACACCCGCCCATCCTGCTGCCCGGCAAACGCCCCGACGGCGGCCCTGGCGCAGGCGGCCGACGACTCTCCGCCGCCGACCACCTCACCGTATTTCTTCTCGCCAAGCGCTGGACCATGGCCCAGGCCCCGCTCGCCGAGGCGACCGGCCTGACCAAGAACAGGATCGGCGCGACCCTCCGGGAAACCACCCCCGTCCTCGCCGCACTCAGCCACACCGTTCCCACCGGCCCTCTCACCGTGACCTCAGCTCAGCAACTCGCTCAGATCGCCGGACACAACCTCACAGCCCCATGACACCCACCAAGATCCATGAGTTATTAATCGACAGCCCCCTGGCGATGTCAATGGGCCCGGCACTCACCACCACGTCGTACGCGATCCTCGGCCTGCTCTCGGTCCGGCCCTGGAGCACCTACGAGCTCGCCCAGCAGATGGACCGGAGCCTGGGCCGCATCTGGCCCCGCGCCCAGAGCAAGCTGTACGAGGAGCCGAAGAAGCTCGTCCGCCACGGCCTGGCCGAGGCGACGCGCGAAGCGGTCGGACGGCGGCCGCGCACCGTCTACCGCATCACCGCCGAGGGGCGGCGCGCGCTGGCCGACTGGCTTCCCGAGCCGAGCGCCGGGCCGGTCCTGGAGTCCGAACAGCTCCTGAAGGTGTTCTTCGCGGACTCAGGCACCAGAGCCGACACCCTGGCCACCCTCCGTGGCGCCCGGGCCTGGGCCGAGGAGCGCAACCAGGGGAACGCCGCGACCGCGCACGCGCATCTCGCCGGCGAGGCCCCGTTCCCGGAACGGGCCGCCCAGACGCTGCTCGTCGGCCGCTTCCTCACCGACTACTACCGACTCGTCGCCACCTGGGCCGAGTGGGCGACCGCCATCGTCGAGCAGTGGCCCGACGATCCCGCGGACGCCGCCCCCGACCCCGAGGAGCTGGTCGAGGTCCTTCGGCGAGCGAGCTGGAGCGCCACGGACAAGGCCTGAGCGGGCACGGCCTGAGCGGTTCGGATTGCCGCTCCACCCATTCGGCGTAGCGTGAATTGAGGGCCTATCCACTGGCGGACAGCCCTGGGCTCGCTGGAGGTCACTCCGCCCCGGGCCGGGGCAGGAGGAGCGATGGCCATGGGCAACCTCACTGTGGAGCAGCTGAGCCAACGGGTGCGCGGCACCGTCGTCACTCCGGGGGACGCGGACTACGACGAGGCCCGCACGGTCTACAACGCCATGATCGACAGACGGCCGGCCGTCGTCGTGCGCTGCGCCAACGCGGGCGACGTCATGGCGGCCGTCGACTTCGCCCGGGAGAACGGGCTCGACCTGGCCGTCCGGGGCGGCGGGCACAGCGTGCCCGGCTTCGGCACCTGCGACGACGGCGTCGTCGCCGACCTGTCCGCGATGCGCGGCGTCCGCGTCGACCCCGTACGGCGGACGGCGCGCGCCGAAGGCGGCGCGACCTGGGGCGACTTCAACGCGGCCACGTACGCCTTCGGGCTGGCGACGACCGGCGGGATCATCTCCACCACCGGCGTCGGCGGCCTCACCCTGGGCGGCGGCATCGGCTACCTCGACCGCGGCCTGGGTCTGAGCTGCGACAACCTGATCTCGGCCGATGTGGTGACGGCGGACGGACAGCTCGTCGTGGCGAGCGAGAAGGAGCACGAGGACCTCTTCTGGGCGTTGCGCGGCGGCGGCGGCAACTTCGGCGCGGTGACCTCCTTCGAATTCCGGCTCAGCTCCGTCAAGGACATCTACGGCGGGCCGATCCTCTACGAACTGGACAACGCCGGCGCCGTGCTGCGCGGCTACCGGGACTTCATCGCCGACGCGCCGGAGCAACTCGGCGGGTTCCCGGCCTTCCAGATCGCCCCGCCGCTGCCGTTCATCCCGCAGGACCGGCACGGCGACACCTTCATCCTGATGGTGTCGTGCTGGGCGGGCCCGGTGGAGGAGGGCGAGCGCGCGCTCCAGCCCTTCCACGACTTCGCCCCGGTGGTCGCCGAGCATGTCGGCGTCATGCCGTATCCCGCGCTCAACAGCGCCTTCGACGCGCTGGTGCCGCCCGGCCTCCAGCACTACTGGAAGGCCAACTTCGTGACGGAGCTGACCGACGAGGCCATCGAGGCGCACCTGGTGCACGGCCCCCGGGTGCCCGCCGTGAACTCCACGGTCCACATCTACCCGATCAACGGCGCCTGCCACCGCGTCGCCCCGGACGCCACGGCCTTCGCGTACCGGGACGCCTCCTTCGCCACCGTCATCGCGGGCATGTGGCCGGACCCCGCCGACAACGAGGCCAACACGGCCTGGGTCCGCGACTACTACGAGGCCACCGCCCCGCACTCGGAGGAGGGCGGCTACGTCAACTTCATGGCGGACGACGATCAGGACCGCATCCGCGCCAACTACAAGGGCAACTACGACCGCTTGGCCGCGGTCAAGGCAACCTACGACCCGGGCAACCTCTTCCACCTGAACCAGAACATCAGGCCCTAGCGGAGCGGCGGGCGCCGCGGTGTGGGGCGAAGGGGCGGCGTACGAGCCGTACATCGGGCGGTGGAGCCGGCAGGTGGCGGCGCAGTGCGTCCGCCGGCTGGAGGTCCCCGCGGGCGGCGACTGGCGGGACATCGGCTGCGGCACGGGCGCCGTCACACAGGCGGTCCTGAAGGTGGCGGACCCCGAACGGGTCGTGGGAGCCGACCCGTCGGACGGCTACGTCCGGTACGCCCGGCGGCACGTCACGGATGCCCGGGCCGGGTTCGTACGCGGCGATGCGACGAGGCTGCCGTTCCCGGACGGCCTGGCCACGGCGGCGGTCAGCGGCCTGGTCCTCAACTTCCTCCCCGCTCCGGAGCGGGCCGTGGCCGAGATGGCCCGCATCGTGCGCCCCGGCGGCGCGGTCGCCGCGTACGTCTGGGACTACACCCGGGGAGGCATGGAACTCATCCGCTCCTTCTGGGAAGCCGCGGTCTCCCTGGACGCGGGCAGCCGGGAACTGGACGAGGCCCGCCGGTTCCCCTGGTGCGCGCCCGGGCCCCTGGCCGAGCTGCTGCGGGCGGGCGGATGGGCGGACGTGGCGGTCGACGCGATCGACATCCCCACCCGCTTCGATGATTTCGAGGCCTACTGGGCTCCCTTCCTGGGCGGGCAAGGGCCCGCGCCGTCGTACCTCGCCTCGCTCCCGCGGAAGCGGCACGACGCACTGCGCGAGCGTCTGCGTGCTCGCGTACCCGTCGAGGCCGACGGCTCGATCGCGCTGACGGCCCGCGCGTGGAACGGCCGGGGCAGGCGCCCGACCCGCTGAACTGGCGGCGGAGCGGGAGCCGTCCCCCGTACGGCTCCCGCCCTGCCGCGCGCCCCGCTATGTCTCCGTAGTCCTGGCCGCGGGGTGGGCCTTGGTGAGGGTGCAGACCCCGTCCACGCACCGGCGCTCGAGGCGGCCGCGCGAGATGGTCTGCACCAGGCCGACCATCCAGCACGTGGGGCAGCCGCGGAAGGCGATGAGAGCCGGTGGGGCGGCCAGCAGGGCGACCGGACCGACGACGGGCACCAGCGCGATCGAGCCGATGATCAGCCCGAAGCCGATGGCGCCGCGCGCCAGGTGGCGCGGGAGGGACGTACTCGCGTAGTTCACCGCCCTACGTCTCCTTCCTCTCGTGCGACCGGTTGTGCGACCGGTCGGTCGATCGCTGCCAGTGAGTGGCGCAGCGCCGCGCGTGCCCTGTGCAGCCGCGATTTCATCGCGGTGGTGCTCAGGCCGAGCACATCGGCGACCCTCCTGCCGGGCAGGCCCTGGACGTCCCGCAGGATCAGGACCTGGCGCTGGTCGCGGGGCAGGGCGCTGATCGCGGACGCGACCCGCTCCGCCTCCAGCCGGTGCAGCACCGAGTCCTCGGCGGACGGTTCCGCCGGCGTCGCGTCGTCCGGGGCTCCGTCGCTCCGCGGGACCACGAGCCGCAGCTGCCGCAGGCACTCGTTGCGCACGATCCGGAACATCCACGAGGCGAGGGCGCCCGTGGCCCGCAAAGTGCCGATCTTCCGGTAGAGGATGATCAGCGCCTCCTGCGCCGCGTCCTCCGCGTCCTGGGGCGAGGCGCAGAGCGAGACGGCGAACTTGCGCACATGGGGCTGCGACTCCATGAGGACCGCGGTGAGCGAGGTGGCGTCGCCGTCCTGGGCGGCCCTGATCAGCCGCTCGTCCGGCCAGCGGAAGCGTTGGTTCATGCGCTGCTCATTCCAGTCGTTCCAGAAGGTCTCCCGTGCCCGGTTCCGGTCAGGTCCGGCTCCTGTGGCGACGCAGCAGATGCCAACTGCACGCGCCCACGAGCAGGGCTCCGATCACTACGAGGCTGGTGATCATCATGAGTGTTTCCTCCTGTCCCCGTACCGGCCCGTTCGGCCGGTACGGGGATAGGAGGCGGGGAGGCCCGAAAAGGATTCACCGGCGGGCCGGAGTTGATAGGCAAGTGATTGCTTGCCTATGCTGGAGCGGTGGCCGACGAACTCTTCAGAGCTTTGGCCGACCCGACCCGCCGCACCATCCTCGACGAGCTCGCCGAGAAGTCCGGGCAGACGCTGTTCGAGATCTGCTCGCGACTGACGATGAAGCACCAGCGCGGCATCTCGCGCCAGGGCGTCTCCCAGCACCTCGCCGTGCTGGAGGCCGCCGGACTCGTCGAGACCAGGCGGGAGGGCCGGTACAAGTTCCACGACCTGAACACCGCCCCGCTGCGCCAGATCGCCGAGCGATGGCCCACGCCCGACCCGTCCGGACCGGAAGAGAGCACCCCATGAAGATCCACATGACCAGCGTCTTCGTCGACGACCAGGCCAAGGCCCTGCACTTCTACACCGAGATCCTCGGATTCGTGAAGAAGCACGACGTCCCGCTGGGCGGCGGCGCCCGGTGGCTGACCGTGGTCTCCCCCGAGGAGCCCGGCGCCGCCGAACTCCTCCTGGAACCCGCCGGCCACCCCGCCGCCAGGACCTACCGCGACGCCCTCGTCGAGGACGGCATCCCGCTCGCCCAGTTCGCCGTGGACGACGTCACGGCGGAGTACGAGCGCCTGCGCGCCCTCGGCGTCCGCTTCACCCAGGAGCCGCTGGAGATGGGCCCCGTCACCACCGCCGTCCTCGACGACACCTGCGGCAACCTGATCCAGCTCGCGACCGAACCGAAGGAGCCGTCCGGGCTGTCTTGAACCAGATCATGTGGGATCAAGGCTGGTGTCGGCGTGGTGATGTGCACTCAGATTGCGCTGTGCTCACGCGAACCGCGTGCCCTACCCTGCGGTGATCCACGCCCGGACATCCGCAGAGGGACTCACCATTTCCATGACTCGCCGAAGAGCCGGCATACGCCTGCCCCGCGCACTCACCACCCTCCTCACCCTCGTCCTCCCGCTCACGGCGGCAGAGCTGCTCTCCGCGCAGGGCGCGGCCGCGGCGACCCCGACCAAGCCCGAGGTCGTCAGCGCCGGAGCCTTCGAAGGGAGCTGGGAGCCTGCGGGCGACGGCAACAGGCCCGTCGCCTGCAACGGCCTGATGGGCAACAGCGGCCTCGCCCTGACCGCGGGACTGCGCGACAACGACGGCGGCACCGTCACCCCGCAGTTCGTCGTCACCACCGCCGCGGGCGCGGCCGTACCGGTCTCGGAGGTCACCACCGTGTCCAGCGGCGGCACGGCGACCGCGAGGGTCCTCGCCAAGAACCTCCCCACCGGCAGCTACAAGTGGAAGGTCCGCGCGAAGGACCAGGAGGGCGGCTACAGCGCCTTCACCGCCGAATGCGCCTTCCGGGTCGACGCGAAGGCGCCCACGGGCCCCGTCACCGTCACCAAGGAGGACGGCACCGCCCTCACCAGCCAGCAGGCGCGCACCAGGCTGCGGCTCAAGTTCAAGCACGCGGCCACCGACCTCGCCGGCTTCTGCTGGTCGATGGGCCGCCCTCTCTCCGCGTCCAGCACCCCCTGTGCCGGGAGCAACCGGGTTCCCCTCGCCGAGGGAGCCACCGAAGCCGTCGTCGAAATCCTCCTCCTGGGCCAGACCGGGAGCACCTTGTACGTGGGCGCCTTCGACAAGGCCGGCAACTCCTCGCCGGGCGACGCCGGCACGGTACTGGTGGTCACCTCGCCCTCCTTCGTCTACCCGGCCGGGCAGACCCCGCTGAACCGGGCGATCGGAGACCTGCCCGGCGACCTCGACGGAGACGGTTTCGTCGACCTGCTGGGCCCGGAACCGGACGGCGGTCTGCGCTTCTACGCCGGCAACGGAGCGGGCCGCGTGCAGAGGCGCGTCATCGCGGAATCCGGCTGGAAGGGTGCGCTGATCGCGCACGGCGGTGACTTCACCGGCTACGCCGGCTCCTCGGCCGCACCCGATGGCTACGAGGACGTCATCGCGCGCTTGAGCGACAACAAGCTCTACCTCTATCCCGGCAACGGGCTCGGCGACGTGCTGTACGACACCCGCCGCGAGCTGACCCCGCCCGCCGCCCTCGGCTCCAGGGGGTGGGGGCGCGTCCAGCAGATCATCGCCCCCGGCGATCTGGACCAGCGCTCCGGCGACGGCTTCAGGAAGGGCAACGACCTGGCCGTCGTCGAATGCGTGGACGACGCGTGCTCCGGAGCGCGCCTGCGCGTCTACTCCGGCCGGACCACGGCCGACGGGAGCGCCGACCAGACCAAGCCCTTCGACTTCCAGGACCCCGGTTACACCGGCGGCACCACCTGGAAGAACTACGCGATCCTCGGCATCGGGGACCAGAACGGCGACGGGGTGAAGGACGTCCTCGCCCGCAACAAGAGCGACGGGAACCTGTACCTCTACCCCGGAAAGATCGGCAAGGACGGGAGATTCGGCCTCCAGCCCCGCGCCGTCTACGCCGCCGGGTGGCAGCCCGCCAACCGCCCGCTGATCGTCAGCCACGGCAACGCCCAGGGCACCGTCGTCAGCAAGACGCTCACCAGCGACGGCCAGGTCATCAAGTACAGCCAGTTCCAGCCCAAGGCGGGACAGGAGCAGGGCGACCTGTGGGCCACCACCGCGGCCGATCCCGCACGGAAGGTGGAGTACGTCGACAGCGCGGGGAAGGCGGCCACCACCACCTGCCCCACCGGCTGCCTGCTCTTCTACCCGGGCGGCCCGGCCGGGCTCAAGGCGCCCCTGCTGGTCGGGGCGAGCGGCTGGGCGACCGCGGTCGCCGGCCTCTTCTGATCCCGCCCTACTTCGCCTGGGCCACCGGCCGCCCCGCGTGCAGTTCGAGGGGGCCGGTGGCCGTGGTGCGGGCTGTGAGGGAGGCTTCGATCTGGCGGCGGAGGGGTGGTTTGGTGTAGCGGCGGAGTTCGGGTGGGGGGACCGTGCGCCATTCGAGGAGTTCCGTGGCGGGCAGGCGGATCCGGGCCAGAGTCGCGGGGTCGAGGGTGCCGCCGTCGTAGAGGAAGCGGACCCTTGCCGGATAGCCGGGGCGGTGGGACCAGTTGACGGCGAGCAGCCGGCCCGGGGCGAGGTCGAGGCCGAGTTCCTCGAGGACCTCCCGGCGGGCCGCCGCGCGCGGGATCTCGCCGAGGTCGCTGTCGATGCCGCCGCCGGGCAGGTTCCAGTGGTCCGGGTCGCCGTACGCGGGCCGCACCAGCAGGACCCCGCCCGCGGAGTCCGTGAACAGCACGCTCGCCGCCGTGAGGGCCTTGGGGCGGGCGGCGCGGTGGCCGGCGGTGTCGTAGGCGCCCGCGTGTTCCAGCTCCGCCCGGCGCGCGGGATCGAAGCCGGCCGGGGAGCCCGGCTGCGGCACCCCCTCGATCAGGTGCGCGAGGGAGCCGGAGTACAGGGCCGCCAGTGCGGCGCGCAGGCGGGACGCCTTGCGGGTGTCCAGGGCCGCGTAGGCCTCCTCGGGGGTGAGCCAGCGCGCCTCGGTGACCTCCCCGTCCGGGAAGGAGATCGCGGAGGTCTCCTCGGGCGTCAGCGGGCCGACCAGGTGGACGTGGACGACGAGGGAGCGCCCGAGGGGCCCCGGCGGGCGGGAGTCCACGGCGAGCAGCCGCCCCACCGGCACGCTCAGGTCCAGCTCCTCCTTCAGCTCGCGCGCCAGCCCCTCCTCCGGGGTCTCGGTGTCCTCCACGCCCCCGCCCGGGAGCTCCAGCTCCGCCTTGTACGAGGTGGTGAGGACGAGCACCCGCCCGCGCGGGTCCAGCACGATCCCGGTGGCGGCCACGAGGGGGGAGGGCTGGGCCGCGTAGTAGGCGCGGACCGAGTCGGTGTACGGGGAGAGGGGCGGTGGTGGCGGGGATGGGGGCTGATCCGGCACGGGGGCTCCTGGGGTGGGGCGGGTGGGCACGGTGATCCGTACCCACTCGCGGAGGGTCCATGGGGTGGACCTCGGGGGTCGGGGGCGGACCGGCCGTGTGGCGGGTTCAGGCCCGGGCGAGGAGCAGGCTGCCCATCGTGACCATGGTCGCCGCGACGAGGCCGTCCACGGCCCGCCAGGCCGCGGGCCTGCCGAGCGGGCCGCTGAGCAGCCGGGCGCCGTAGCCGAGCGCGCCGAACCACGTGAGGCTCGCCAGGACGGCCCCGGCTCCGAAGGCCCAGCGCAGGTCGCCGCGGCCGACGGCCAGGGATCCGAGCAGCAGCACGGTGTCGAGGTACACGTGCGGGTTGAGCCAGGTCATGGCCAGGCAGGTCAGCACCGCCCGCCGGGCGGAGGCGGAGCCGGTGACCCCGCCGGTGGCGCCCGCCTCGAGGGCGGCACCCGGGTCGGGGCGCAGCACGCGGCGGGCGGCGAGGGCTCCGTACCCGATCAGGAAGGCGCCGCCGACGAGCCCGACGAGGGTGAGGGCGGGCGGCCAGGCGGTGACGAACGCACCGACGCCGGCCACCCCGAGCGCGATCAGGGCGGCGTCCGAGAGGGCGCAGATGGCGACCACGGCGAGGACCGACTGGCGGCGTACGCCCTGGCGCAGGACGAAGGCGTTCTGGGCGCCGATGGCGACGATGAGGGAAAGTCCGGTGCCGAAGCCCGCGAGGGCGGCCGGGATGATGCCGTGGGTCATGTCTTCGACGGTAGGCAGCGGCGCGGCGAGGAGTACAGCTAAAGATTCTTACGTACCTTTAGCAGCTGTGATGGATGAGCTGCCTGTCGACCAGGTACGGACCCTGCTCGCGGTGATCGACGAGGGCACCTTCGACGCGGCGGCCGCCGCCCTGAACGTGACCCCCTCCGCCGTCAGCCAGCGCGTCAAGGCATTGGAGCAGCGGACCGGGCGGGTGCTGCTGATGCGGACCAAGCCCGTGCGGGCGACCGAGTCGGGGGAGGTCCTCGTCCGCTTCGCGCGGCAGCTCGTCCGGCTGGAGCGCGACGCGCGGACCGAGCTCGGCATGGCCGAGGGCCTGGGGCCGGTGCGGCTGCCGATCGCGGTCAACGCGGACTCGCTGGCCACGTGGTTCCTGCCCGCGCTGACGGCGGTGCCGCAGGACCCGCCGGTCTGCTTCGAACTGCACCGGGACGACGAGGCGCACGTCACCGAGCTGCTGCGGGACGGACGCGTGATGGCGGCGGTCACCTCGCAGCCGGTGCCCGTCGCGGGGTGCACGGCGCGCAGGCTGGGGCTCGTGCGCTACCGGGCGGTGGCGAGCCCGGAGTTCGCGGCGCGGCACCTGCGGGGCACGGTGGAGCGGGACCTGAGGCGGGCGCCGGTCGTCGTGTTCGACCGGCGGGACCTGCTCCAGGACGAGTTCGTGCGGGTGGTGACGGGGGACGCGGAGGCCACGGCGTCCGCGGTGCGCCACCACGTGCCGACGTCGGAGGGCTTCTGCGACGCGGTGGCCGCGGGGCTGGGCTGGGCGATGCTGCCGATGGTGCAGGCCGACCCGTTGCTGGAGGCGGGGCGGCTGGTGGTGATCGCGCCCGGGCGGAGCCTGGACATCCCGCTGTACTGGCAGCAGTGGAAGCTGGACTCGCCCGTGCTGTCGATGGTCGCGGAGGCGGTGGCGCGGGCGGCGGCGGGGGCGCTGGACTAGGCCGTCTCTTTCGGATCTTGCCGGGCCGGCAAGATCCGAAAGAGACGGCCTAGGGGGACCGACGGCCCGCGGAGGGCCCGCCGAGGCCCTGCGGGGATCTCGCGCGGGCCGGGGCCGGGGCCTTGGCCTGCGGGGACCGGTCGGGGGAGGGCTTAGGCTGCGGGCATGGAGTCCTACACCATCGGTCAGGCGGCGCGACTGCTCGGCGTCAGCGTGGACACGGCCCGGCGGTGGGCCGACGCGGAAAGGTTCCCGACGCGTCGGGACGGCACCCGGCGGATGGTCGACGGGCCGGACCTCGCCGCGTTCTGCGTGGAGGTCGCGCAGGAGGGCGGCGACGACGAGGGGGCCCCGTACACCTCGGCGCGCAACGCCTTCCCCGGCATCGTGACGGGCGTGAAACTGGGCACGGTCGACGCACAGGTGGAGATCCAGGCCGGACCGCACCGCGTCGTGTCGCTGCTGACCCGGGAGGCCGTGGAGGAACTCGGCCTGGAGGTCGGCGCGAGGGCGACCGCACGGGTCAAGTCCACGAGCGTCTTCATCGACCGGGCCTAGGCCCGGGGCAGGCTGGTCGGCCGGGGCGCGTGCCGGTGGCACACTGGCCGCTGATCCGCCGAAGGGGAGTACGTCCGTTGTCCATGTTCAGCACCCTGCGCCGGGCCGTGCGCCGCAGCTACCGGCGGGCCGTCGACCTCAGTCACCCGGCCCGCTCCCCGCTCGGCAGCGCCGTCGTCAACTGCATCGTGTACCGGGACGGCGTACGCCAGGACGGGCACGGCCACGCCGATGTGGGCGAGGCGCTGCGCCGCGTCCGCAAGACGGGCGAGGGCTTCGTCTGGGTCGGCCTGCACGAGCCCTCGCAGGAGGAGTTCGCGGGGCTCGCCGAGCTGCTCGGCCTGCACCCGCTCGCCGTCGGGGACGCGGTCCAGGCCCACCAGCGGCCCAAGATCGAGCGCTACGACGAGACCCTCTTCGCCGTGTTCAAGACCGTGCGGTACGTGGAGCACGAGGAACTGACGGCGACCAGCGAGGTGGTGGAGACCGGCGAGCTCATGGCCTTCGCCGGCAGCGACTTCGTCATCACCATCCGGCACGGCGGGCGCGGCACCCTCGGGTCGGTGCGCGAGGAGCTGGAGACCTTCCCCGAACGGCTGACCAAGGGGCCGGTCTCCGTCCTGCACGCGCTGGCCGACCACGTGGTCGACGAGTACGTGGCCGTCACGGACGCGGTGCAGAACGACATAGACGCCGTCGAGACCATGGTCTTCAGCGAGCACGGCGGCCGCGGGGACGCCGGCCGGATCTACCAGCTCAAGCGCGAACTGCTGGAACTGCGCAGGGCGGTGGCCCCGCTGGCCCGCCCGCTCCAGCAGCTGAGCACCCAGCCGATCCCGGTCATCCCGCCGGAGATGCGCACGTACTTCCGGGACGTCGCCGACCATCTGACCCGCGCCACCGACCAGATCACCGCGTACGACGCCCTCCTCGACTCGATACTGCAGGCCCATCTCGCGCAGGTGACCGTCGCCCAGAACGAGGACATGCGCAAGATCACCGCGTGGGCGGCCATCGTCGCCGTTCCGACGATGGTCTGCGGGGTCTACGGCATGAACTTCGACCACATGCCCGAACTGCACTGGACCTACGGATATCCCCTCGTGCTCGGCGTGATGGCCGTCGCCTGCTTCGTCATCCACCGGGGCTTCCGGCGCAACGGCTGGCTCTGACCGCGGCGGGAAATGCGGGTGAAGGGCACCGGCCTGCCCGGGTAGGGTCCCTGCGTTGGCGCGCGGCGACGAAGAACGGGCAGGCCAGGCATGGAACAGCGGGTGGCGGACGGCACGGTGACGGCTGAGCTGGTCGGGGAGCGGGTACGGCTGGAGCCGCTGGAGCTCCGCCACCACGACGGCCTGTGCGAGGCGGTCCGCGACGGCAGTCTGTGGGAGCTCGCGGTGACCACGGTCCCGCACCCGGACGACGTGCGGGGCTACATCGAGGACGCGGTCACGGGACGGGCGGCGGGCACACAGCTCCCGTACGCCACCGTGGACGCGGCGACGGGGCGGGTCATCGGGTCGACCCGGCTGATGGTGATCAACACCGCGAACCGGCGACTGGAGATCGGCTGGACCTTCCTGGCCGCGTCCCGGCAGCGGAGCGGAGCGAACACGGAGGCGAAGCTGCTGATGCTGACGCACGCCTTCGAGACGATGGGGATGAACCGGGTCGAGCTGCTCACGGACGTGCGGAACGCGAAGTCGCGGGCGGCGATCACCCGGCTCGGCGCGCAGCACGAGGGCGTACTGCGGCACCACATGGTCATGCGGGACGGCTGGATCCGCGATACGGCGGTGTACAGCATCACGCGTCCGGAGTGGCCGGAGGTGGAGCGGGGCCTGCGCGCCCGCCTGGCGGCCCACGGCGCGGCCGGCGGCGCGGCTCGCGCCGAGGGCTGAGCGAAGCCCCGCCCCGTGACCGCCCCCGCCCGGTCAGCGGGTCGCGCGGATCAGGAAGTGGGTGGGGGCGTCCTCGTACGTGGCCACGTGCCAGCCCGCCGCTTCGAGGGCCGGGCGGAGGTTCGGTTCGGCCAGCGGGTCGTCGGGGCTGACGGCGCGCCCGTGGCGGGCGGCGCGCTCCGCCCGGCCGGAGGGGTGGAAGAGCAGCAGTTCCCCGCCGGGGGCGGTGACGCGGGCCCACTCGCGCAGGGCGGCGGCCGGACGCGGCAGATGGTCCAGGAGCCCGGCGGCGAAGATGCCGTGGACGGCGCCGGCCGCCAGCGGGAGCCGCGCGCAGTCGGCCAGCAGCAGCCGCGCCGGGCCGCCGTGCCCCGCGCGGGCGGCGGCGTCAAGCATGGCGTGCGTGACGTCGACGCCGATCACCGTGCCGGCGGCTCCGACCAGGGCCCGCAGCCCAGGTCGAGCGCGCACTGCCCGGGGCGCAGCCCCATCCGGGCGACGGCGGCCTCGTAGGCCGGGGTCTGGTAGGCGAACCGCTCCTCCCAGGCGGCGGCCCGGGGAGTGAAGAAGGTGCGGGTGGCGGTGGTTTCGGCCCGCCCGGCGACCAACTCGGCGAAGCGGCACAGCAGTTCGCGGTCGGCCTCGCCGGGGACGGGGAGCCCCCAGGCGCTGGCGCCCACGCGGAACCCGTGCGGCGCGCGGCCGCCGCCGAGGAGCGGGTCGGTGCTCGGGCCCGGGGTCCCGCCACCTCCGGCGCCTTTCGTGCCCGCCGCCTCGGTGAGCAGTCGTGCGCCGTCACCCAGGGCGAGGACGGGGACTTCGGCGGCCAGCGCCGGCCCGACGAGGGGAAGGGCGGCGGGGGTGGCCCCGGGGGAGAGGATCAGCGCGTCGATCCCGGCGAGGGTGTCCGGCAGGGGGTCGTCGGCGTCGGGCCGGCACGGGTGGATCCGCAGCCCGGCCGCCTCGATGGCGGCGGTGGGTGCGTCTCCGATGACGAGGACGGCCATCGGCGCCTTCCTTTCCTGCGTCGTGCGCGTTCTCGCGTCGTGCCCGCGTGCCCGCGTTCCCGCGTCGCTCGCGTTCTCGCGTCGTGCGTGCGCCCGCTCGTGCGCTCGCCCCGCGCGGGACCGCGCTTGCCGTTGATCGTGCATATGAGGTTTCAGTGGCCACAGGCGGCCGCATCTGCGTAAGCATGCCCCGAGCAGCCTCTCATATGCAAGGGGCGGGAATCGTGAACCCCGTCCGGCAGGAGCGGGTCGTGCCCAGGTCTTGAGGTGGCGCGACTTCTGGTAGTAAAGTTTCCTAACGAAGTCGCCCGAGCATCAACTCCCTCATGGAGGAACTGTGTTCACCCCCCACCGCAAGCGACTGGCCGTAAGTACCCTGCTCGGCGCCGCCCTTCTCGCCGTGCCCGTCACCGCCCACGCGACCGCCTCCGCCCCCGCCGCGGCTCCGGCTTCCGCGCAGGCGTCGGCCGCCGCCGTCGGACTCGACGATCCGGTGAAGAAGGACATCGCCATGCAGATCGTCTCCAGCGCCGAGAACTCCTCGCTGAACTGGAAGGCGCAGTACAAGTACATCGAGGACATAGACGACGGCCGCGGCTACACGGCGGGCATCATCGGGTTCTGTTCCGGCACCCACGACATGCTCGAACTCGTCGAGTACTACACGCAGATCAAGCCGGGCAACGTGCTCGCCAAGTACCTGCCCGCCCTGCGGAAGGTCGACGGCAGCGACTCGCACGCCGGCCTCGACCCCAACTTCACCAAGGACTGGGTGAAGGCGGCCTCCGACTCCGACTTCAAGAAGGCCCAGGACCACGAGCGCGACCGCGTCTACTTCAACCCGGCGGTGAAGCAGGGCAAGTCCGACGGAGTCGGCGTGCTCGGGCAGTTCACCTACTACGACGCCATCGTCATGCACGGCGACGGCGGCGACTCCACCAGCTTCCGCAACATCCGCAAGCGCGCCCTCACCAAGGCCAAGCCCCCGGCCCAGGGCGGCAACGAGACCACCTGGCTGAACGCCTTCCTCGACGCCCGGGTCTGGGCGATGAAGCAGGAGGAGGCACACAGCGACACGAGCCGCGTCGACACGGCCCAGCGGGTGTGGCTCAAGAAGGACAACCTCAACCTCAACACCCCCCTGGACTGGAAGGTCTACGGGGACCCGTTCCACATCGGCTGACCGCTCCGGGGAGCGTGCGGCGGCGGCGGTCCGGGGTGAATCCCCTTCCTCCCCGGGCCGCCGCCCGTCGGCGCAGCGCCCATCCCGCGAGCACGGCCGCGCCCGCCAGCCCGTACGCCACCGGGATCGTAGCCCCGCCCAGCGCGCGCACCGAGACGTACGCCGCCGCCCCCGCGAGCGCCACCCCCAGCCACTCGGCGCGGCCGTCCAGCGCCACCAGCGCGATCAGCAGCAGCGCGTACCAGGAGTACCCCGGCGTCATCAGCAGGAACGCCGTACCCGTCACCAACAGCGCGGCGCTCCAGGGCTGTTCGGGATCCCCGCGGCGCCAGACGTACGCCGTCACCGCCAGCATCCCGACCGCGACCGCGGGCACCGACCAGGAGTCCGGGAGCACGAGGCGCAGCAGCGCGTAGCGGCCGCCCGCGCCCGGGTCCTCGTACCCCTCCTCCTCGGCGTAGCCGCCCAAATAACCAAAGACCGACGCGCGGGAGACCAGTACGTACGGCAGGTACGTCAGGGCCACCACAGCGGCCGCCGGCAGCAGCAGCGCCGCCGCGTCCCGCCACCGCCGTACGCCGGCCAGTGCGCCCGGCAGCAGCACGGCGGGCAGCAGCTTCGCCGCGATCGCCAGCCCGAACAGGGCGCCGCCGAGGGCGCGTCGGCGCACCACCATCCCCAGCGCCGCCACCGACAGCAGGACCGCGAGCACGTCCACGTGTGCGTTGTTCACCGCCTCCACCGCCACCGCCGGACACCAGGCCCAGTACGCGGCGGTACGGAGCCGCGCGCCCCGGCGGCGCTGGACCAGCAGCAGCGCCCCTGTGACGGCGAGCGCCAGCAGGGCCCCGCCGGTCTGCAGGGCCTTGTGCCGCACGCCCGCCGGGGACAGGGCGTGGACCAGCCCGAAGTACCCCTCCGCGACGGGCGGGTAGACGGTGTGGACGGTGGGCCGGTTGATGCGGGTGCACACCCCCGGCTCGATGGCCACCCGGTCGGGCCCGGCGCAGGCGGCCCCGCCGCGCGGGAACAGCCAGTCGTCGCGCAGGGTGCGCAGCGCCGGATCGGCGGGGGCGTGGTCGTAGGGGGAGATCCCGGCGGCCTGCACCCGCCCGTCCCAGGCGTAGCGGAAGGAATCGGTGCTGGTCAGCGGCGGCCCGGAGAGCCCCGCCGCGCAGACGGCCAGTGCACCCGCCAGCACGAGCGGGACCACGTACCGCTCCGGGACCCGCCGCAGCGACCAGGCGGCCGCCCCGAACAGCGTCCAGGCGGCCGCGTACCACCAGGTGAGCCGGGCCGGGTCGGCGAAGTAGCCCTCCTCGCGGACGGCGGGCACGAGAACGGCGGTCAGCGCGGCGAGCAGCAGCACGGTGGTGAGGAGGGGCCGGGCGCGGGGGTGGTCCATACGGGCCAGCCTGGCAGCGCGGGGCGCCGCCGGGCGGGCGACCCGGCCCGGCGTCCGCGTTTCGTAAGGTGTCGGGCCGCCCGCGCGGGGCCCGGCGGCGCTCTCATGGAGGGCATGACTCCGCCCGTGCCTCCGTCCGCGCCGCCACCTCCGTCCGCCCCGCCGCCCACGCCTCCTCCGCCCCCGGTCCCGCCGGAACCGGCCTCCCGCTTCCCGTTCCGGCCGCCCTCCTTCGGCGGCCGGCTGCACGATGCCCGTACCGCCACCTCGCTCGGCCGCTGGCTCGGCGCCGCCTTCGCCGTCTGCTTCCTGACCGGCCTGATCAGCCACTACCTCCAGCACCCGCCCGGTTGGGCCGAGAACTCGCTGCCCAGCCGCCCGGTCTGGGGCTACCGGCTCAGCCAGGGCCTGCACATCGCCACCGGGCTCGCGGCGATCGTGCTGCTGCTGGCGAAACTGTGGGCGGTGTACCCGAGGCTGTTCGTGTGGCCCCCCGTGCGCGGTGTCCGGCACGGGCTGGAACGGCTGTCGGTGGCGGTGCTCGTGGCCTCCGCCGTCCTCCAGGTCTTCACCGGACTCCTCAACATCGCCGAGTGGTATCCATGGCCGTTCGGCTTCATCCAGACGCACTTCGCGCTCGCCTGGGTGGTGACCGGCTCGCTGCTCCTGCACCTCGCGGTCAAGGCGCCTGAAATCAAGGCCCATTGGAGCAGCCGGTCACCCGGCACGCTCCAACTCCCCGCCCAGGACGGCCCGGACCGGCGCTCCCTGATGCTCGGCGTCGGTGCGGCCGTCGGAGCCGTCACCCTCACCACCGTCGGCCAGTCCTTCACCCCGCTCAAGCGGCTCGACCTGCTCGCGCCCCGGCATCCCGACCACGGACCGCAGGGGCTCCCGGTCAACCGCACCGCCGCGGCCGCCGGGATCACCGGGCAGGCGGTACGGGACTGGCGGCTGGAGGTGCGGGGCCCGACCCCCTACACACTGACGATCGATCAGCTCCACGCCCTGCCAAGGGCGCAGGCGCGGCTGCCGATCGCCTGCGTGGAGGGCTGGAGCGTGGAGGCGCGCTGGAGCGGCGTACGGATCCGCGACCTGATGGCGCGGGCCGGCGCCCCGGCCGGGGCCGGACTGAGGGTCACCTCGCTGGAGACGGGCGGCGCCTACCGGGTGATGGAGATGGGCCGGGACTACGCCGAGGACCCGCTGACCCTGCTCGCACTGGAACTGAACGGCCAGGTGCTGAGCGCCGACCACGGCTACCCCGCGCGCGTCATCGCGCCGAACCGGCCCGGGGTCCTGCAGACCAAATGGGTCACCCGGCTGGAGGTGCTGTGAAGAGCCTGCGCCTGGTCCTGGGCGCCGCCGGGCTGCTGCTGATCGCGATCGGCGGCCGGTTGCTGGCGGTCCTCCCCGACCCCTTCGACGTGCTGGTGTGGATGGGCGGGGCGGTCGTCCTGCACGACGGGATCATCGCGCCCCTCGTCCTGCTGGCCGGGCTCGCGGTCGCCGCCGTGCCCGCGCGGGGCCTCGTACGGGGAGCGCTGCTGACGGCGGGCGTGCTCGTACTGGTCACCCTGCCCCTGCTGCTGCGACCGGGGACGCCGCCGAACCCGTCGGCCCTGCCGCTGCCGTACGGGCGGAACCTGCTCCTGGTGCTCGCCGCGGTGGCGGTGGCCGCCGGGGTGACGGCGGCCGGCGGCCGGTGGCGGCGGTCACGGCGACGCGCCTCCGGCGGCGCAGCGCCGGGCGACGGGCCGGGCGACGGGCCGGGCGCCGCGCCGGGCGAGGGGTAGCCCGGCGCGGCGTCAGCTCCTGCCCCGCTCGACCGGGATCCACAGCTGGGAGCCGGTCTCCGCGCCGATCGCCACCGGCCGTGTCAGCAGGAGCTCCGGACCCGGCCGGCTCGTGTACGGGTTCGAGGGGAACCACTGGGTGAACACGTCCCGCCACAGCTCCTGGAGGGCGTCGGGATAGGGCCCGTGGTTGTCGAAGACAGCCCAGGTCCCGGCCGGCACGTCGAGGGCGTCGAGCTCCGGGGCGGTGGTCCCGGGACCGCTCACCACACCGACCCAGTAGTCCGCCTCGGCACCCTCGTCCCGGCTGTCGGTCAGGTAGACCACCGCCGACAGGACCCCTTCCGGCTCCAGGCCGGGCAGCTCCTTCATCCGTAGGACCGCCGACTCGTCCAGGCTCTCCACGTGGGCCGTGGCGGCCGCGTTGGCCCCCTCGTGCACGAGCGGGACCCGGGCCTTGCGGCCGAGCACCCGGAACGGCCCCTTCTCCACGATCCGGTACCGCATGGCCGTACTGCCCTCGACGACGACCCGGAAGGACATGCGGGGCTGCGCCGTGAGCACCGCGCCCGTGCGCCGGGCCTCGCCCGGACCGATGCCGTGCACCGACCGGAACGCGCGGGCGAAGGCCTCGCCCGAGCCGTACCCGTAGCGCACCGCGACGTCGAGCAGGGTCAGCTCCCCGGCGAGCACCTCGGCCCCGGCGAGCGTCATCCGCCGGCGCCGCACGTAGACCGGGAGCGGCATCCCCGCGAGCGCGGAGAACAGCCGGCGGAAGTGGTACTCCGACACGGCGGCGATCCGGGCCACCTCGGCCATGTCGATCTCCTGGTCGAGGCGGGACTCCAGGTGCTCCAACGCCTGGTTGAGCCGCTCCAGCACGCTGTCCGTCCTTCCCTGCCCGCCCGACGGATCCGGTGCGGGAATTGTCGGGCGGCAAGCCCTGGCGCTGCCCGAGGCTCGGTCCCATGAACGACATTAAGGGATATTGCGCGCCGCGGTTCGGCGCTGTTCACGAGGCACTCGCGGGGTTGCTCGAGAAGCGCGACGTGGGTGCCTCGGTGGCGGTCCACGTGGACGGTGAGCCGGTGGTCGACCTCTGGGGCGGGTACGCCGACACGGACCGCTCCGTCGCATGGCAGGACTCCACCCTCGCCTGCGTGAACTCGACGACGAAGAACATGACGGCCCTGTGCGCGCTGATCCTCGCCGACCGGGACCTCCTGGACCTGTCCGCGCCGGTCGCCGCCTACTGGCCCGAGTTCGCCGCGGCGGGCAAGGAGGGCGTGCTCGTACGGCACGTGCTCTCGCACACCGCGGGGCTGCCGGATCTGCCCCGGCTGCGGACGGTCGGGGAACTGTACGACTGGGAGGGCGTGACGGCGGGCCTGGCCGCGCGGGCACCCGCCTGGGAACCGGGAACGGCCGCCGGGTACCACGCACTCACCTTCGGGTTCCTCGTCGGCGAGATCGTCCGCCGCGTCACCGGCCTCGGCATCGGCGAGTTCTTCGCGCAGGAGGTCGCCGGGCCGCTGGGCGCGGACTTCCACATCGGGCTGCCCGCCGAGCACGACCACCGCGTCGCACCGCTCATCCCGCCGCCGTCCCTGACCGACGCGTACGCCGCCAGTGCGCCGCCCGGACCGGACGGCGCGCCCCGCGAGGACACCGGCCTCGCCGTCCGGGTCAGGGACGTCAACTCTCCCGCCTGGCGCCGTGCGCGGATCCCCGCCGTGAACGGCTTCGGCAATGCCCGCTCGGTCGCCCTGGTCCAGTCGGTCCTGGCGAACCGGGGGACGGCCGGCGGTGTGCGCCTGCTGTCGCCCCGGGGGTGCGAGCCCGCGTGGCAGGAGGTGTTCAGCGGCCCGGACCGCGTCCTGGGCACGCCGATGTCCTGGACGACGGGCTTCGGGAAGTTCGGCAACACCTTCGGCTGGGGCGGCTGGGGCGGCTCGCTGGTGGTGAGCGATCCAGACGCGCGGATGACCGTGGCCTACGTGATGAACCAGATGACCGACCGGGACCGGGAGCAGGACGACCGCGGCATGGAGATCGTCATGGCCGCGTACGGCGGACTGCACTGACGGCCCGGGCTACGGGGCTGCGGCTACGAGGACGCGGCTACGGGACTGCGGCTACGGGGCTCCTACTACGGGGACGGGGCCGCTCCCCGCGTCAGTACGGTGAAGGCCCGGCCCGCCGTGGTCCAGTGGCCGGCCGGGGTCCAGCCCGCGGCCGCCGCGTGCCGGGTCAGGGCCGCCGGGCCGACGCGGGCCCAGGGGAACGGAACGCCGAGGCCGCCACGGCCGTCGGCCACCCGGACCTCGCAGCGTTCGTCCACGTCGGCCCCGGCCTCCGCCTGCACGCACTCCACGATCAGCGAGCCCGTCACCGCGAGCACCTCGGCCGTCCGGCGCAGCAGCGCGGTGGGGTCCCCGCCGATGCCGATGTTCCCGTCGATGAGCAGCGCCGTGTCCCAACGGCCTTCGTCGGGAAGGGTGTCGAAGACCGACCGGTGCAGGGCGGTGCCACCCGTGCGGGCGGTCCGGGCCACCGCCTCCGGGCTGACGTCGATGCCCAGGGCCCGGTGTCCGCGGGCGGCGAGCGCGCAGACCAGCCGGCCGGGGCCGCAGCCGATGTCCAGGACGGCGCCGCGGCAGCGGCCCAGCACCGTCCGGTCGGCGCCGTCCGGAGCCTCGCACCAGCGCTCCACGTCCAGCGGGAGGAGCCATCCGTCGCCCCGCCGCAGATAGAGCGGCCCGCGGCCGCGCCGCAGGGCCACCGTGTACGGATCGGCGGACCAGGCGGTGACCGGACCGCCGGCCCGGGCGTCGCCCGAGGTGAGCGTGGTCATCGCAGGACCGGCCGGGTGAGGTCCGCCAGCCGCGCGGCGAAGGCGCCCGCCGGGGCCTCGGCGGCGACCAGTCGGGCGTCCCCGGCGGTGTCGACGTCCCGCAGGACGGGCAGCCGGCCGGTGCGCAGCCCGGTCGCGCGCAGCCGTTCGTACTGGACCGCGCCCGTCTCGGGGAGCGACATGGGTACCCCGCGCAGCAGCGCCGGGTCCGGGACGGCGAGTCCCAGGGCCCAGAACCCGCCGTCGACGGCGGGCCCGAACCAGGCCCCGTACGCCGACCAGTCGACGTCCAGCAGCTCCGGTGTGACCTGTGGGGTGTCCATGCCGATCAGCAGCGCGGGCCCGTCGCAGGCCCCGAACGCGGCGGCGAGCCGCAGGTCCAGGCTCCCGGCGCACTGCGGGACCACCTCGAAGCCGGGCGGCAGCCACGGGCCGGGCCGGCCCTCCAGGACCAGGACCCGGCGCCGCGCGGGGGTCGCGGCCACGGCGGCGAGGGTGTCGGCGAGCGAGGCCTCGGCGAGCGCGGCCGCCTCGGCCGGGGTGAACGGCGGGGTGAGCCGGGTCTTGACCCGGCCCGGGACCGGCTCCTTGGCGATCACCATCAGCGTGGTCGTCGTGTTCATCGCGCACCGCCCGGGTGCGCGTCCGCGGCGGTCCGGCCGTCGGCCGGCTGTGCCAGGACCCGGCTCATGTCGCGCACCGCCTGCCAGGTGCCCCGCCAGGTGCCCGTCACCTTCGACTTCCCCGAGCGCGGCAGGTACGGCACGTCCACCTCCCGGATCCGCCAGCCCGCGTCCGCGGCCCGGACCACCATCTGCAGCGGGTAGCCGGAGCGCCGGTCCGACAGGTCCAGCGCGAGAAGGCCCTCCCGGCGCCCGGCCCGCATGGGGCCCAGGTCGCGCAGCCGCAGGCCGGTCCGCCGGCGCAGCAGCCGGGCCAGGGCCAGGTTTCCGGCCCGCGCATGCGCGGGCCAGGCGCCGCGGCCCTGCGGCCGGCGCCGGCCGAGCACCAGATCGGCCTCGCCCGCGGCGACGGCCGCCACGAAGCCGGTCAGCAGCCCGGGGTCCAGCGAGGCGTCGCAGTCGCAGAAGCAGACGACGTCCGCCTCGGCGGCGAGCAGCCCGGCGTGGCAGGCGGCTCCGAAACCGCGCCGGTCCTCGGTGACCACGGTCGCGCCGAGGGCCCGCGCGACCTCGGCGGAGCCGTCGGTGGAACCGTTGTCCACGACCAGGGCCCGCCAGCCGTCCGGAATGCGCGCGAGGACCCAGGGCAGGGCCTCCGCCTCGTTCAGACAGGGGAGTACGACGTCTACCGTCACGGTTTCGCTCACGGATTCACCGTAGGAACCGGGGCCCCGCAAAAGGGCCGTGGACTCCTTACGAAACGCGGACGTCGCTCCCACGGACGCAGTCCGGGGCCCGGCCCGGCGCCCGCGGGTGGGAGGGTGGACGGTATGAGCGGTGACGGCGTCAGCAACAGCAACAGCAACAGCAACAGCAGCAGCGGTGGCGGCGGTGCGGCACCGGCGCCCGCGCGGATCCTGGTCGTCGACGACGACCCGACCGTGTCGGAGGTCGTCACCGGCTACCTCAGGCGCGCCGGCCACACGGTGGAGAGCGCTGCCGACGGCCCGGCGGCGCTTGCCCGAGCCGCTCTGAGCAGGCCCGACCTGGTCGTACTGGACCTCATGCTGCCGGGTCTGGACGGGCTGGAGGTGTGCCGCAGGCTCCGCGCGGCCGGCGGCCCGGTGCCCGTGATCATGCTGACCGCGCGGGGCGACGAGGACGACCGGATCGCGGGACTGGAACTGGGCGCCGACGACTACGTCACGAAACCCTTCAGCCCACGCGAGCTGGTCCTGCGGGTCGCCTCCGTGCTGCGCCGCGCGGCGGCCGCCGGGCCCGCGGTCGCGGCGGGGGACGGCAGGGGAGGGGGCCCGCTCACCGGCGCCGGGATCACCCTCGATCCGGCCACCCACCGGGCCGCGCAGGATGGGCGTGAACTGGCGCTCACCGTGCGGGAGTTCGACCTGCTGGCGCACTTCCTCCGGCATCCCGGGCAGGCGCACGGGCGGGAGGAGCTGATGCGCGAGGTGTGGGGCTGGGACTTCGGCGACCTCTCGACGGTGACGGTGCACGTACGCCGCCTGCGCGCGAAGGTCGAGGAGGACCCGGGGAGGCCGAAGCTGATCCAGACGGTGTGGGGCGTCGGCTACCGCTTCGCACCGGGCGACCCGGACGAGGTGGCCGCGGCATGAAGGACATACTGCTCATCGCGCTGTTCGCGTTCGGCGGGGCCGTGTGCGCGGGAATGCTCGGGGCGCTCGTGCTGAGGCTGGTGCGGCACCGGTCGGTGGCGGTGTCCCTGACGGTGATCGCCGCCGTGACGGTCACCGCGATGCTGGCCGGGACGCTCGCCGTGGCCCAGGCGATGTTCCTCTCCCGGCACGACCTCGGGGTGGTCACCCTGGTCGTGGCCATGGCGGCGATGGTCTCACTGGCCGTGGCGCTGGTGCTGGGACGCTGGGTGGTGGCGCGCAGCAGAGAGCTGTCGCTGGCCGCCCGGGACTTCGGTGAAGGCGGCAGCTTCGCGGCGCCGCCCGGACTGGCGACGGCGGAACTGGATTCGCTGTCGCGGGAGTTGGCGGCGACGAGCGGGAAGCTGGCGGTGTCCCGGGAACGGGAGCGCGCGCTGGAGACCTCGCGGCGGGAGCTGGTGGCCTGGATCTCGCACGATCTGCGGACCCCGCTCGCGGGGCTGCGGGCGATGTCCGAGGCGCTGGAGGACGGCATGGCGGAGGATCAGGCGCGCTACCACCGGCAGATCCGCACCGAGGTGGACCGGCTGAACTCCATGGTCGGCGACCTCTTCGAACTGTCCCGCATCCACGCGGGGGCGCTGGCGCTGAGCCCGAGCCGGATGTCCGTGTACGACCTGGTCGGCGACGCACTGTCCGGGGTGCACCCGCTGGCGCGGGAGCGCGGGGTACGGCTCGACGGCGGAGCGGTGGACCGGGTGCCGGTGGAGGTGGACGGCAAGGAGATGACGCGGGTCCTGGCCAACCTGCTGATCAACGCGATCCGGCACACGCCGGCGGACGGCACCGTGGCGATCGCGGCCTCGGTGCGGGCCGACGGGGGAGCGGTGGTCGTCTCCGTGACGGACGGCTGCGGCGGGATCCCGGCGGAGGACCTGCCGCGGGTCTTCGACACGGGGTGGCGGGGCACGCAGGCGCGGACGCCTCCGGCGGGGGTGACGGGGGTGGCGTCGGTGCCGGCGCCGCCGGCGGGGGCCGGGCTGGGGCTGGCGATCGTACGGGGCATCGTGGAGGCGCACGAGGGGCGGGCGGCGGTGTGGAACGTTCCCGGAGGATGCCGGTTCGAGGTGACCTTGCCGCTGCCGGTCTGAGCCGGGGCTGGATGGTGGTCCCCGCCGCGGACGGGTGCGGCGCCGTTGCCGGGGGCCAGCCCCCGGACCCCCGCGCCTCAATCGCCGGCGGGGCTGGATTTGGCCGGCGGCCGCCTTGGAGGTGCGGGCCCATGGGCCGGGCGGGGCCAGGCGGGCCGGATTTGCCGGCGGCCGCCTGGGCCCGGCCCGGGTCAGGCGTGGGCGAAGTCCGTCATGCCCTCGGCGAAGTCGACTTCCGGGCGCCAGCCCAGGTCCGTGCGCAGGCGGTGGGAGTCGGCCGTGATGTGGCGGACGTCGCCCAGGCGGAAGGCTCCGGTGACCACGGGAGCGGGGCCGCCGTGGGCCGTGGCCAGGGCGGTGGCCATCTCGCCGACCGTGTGCGGGGTTCCGCTGCCGGTGTTGTAGGCGGTGCACGCGCCGGGCGGCGTCGAGGCCTCCAGAGCCAGGAAGTTGGCCTCCGCGACGTCCGTGACGTGGACGAAGTCCCGCCGCTGGCCGCCGTCCTCGTACACCTGCGGTGCCTCGCCCCGCGCCAGCGAGGAGCGGAAGAAGGAGGCCACACCCGCGTACGGGGTGTCGCGCGGCATACCCGGGCCGTACACGTTGTGGTAGCGCAGCGACACCGCGCGGCCGTCCACGCAGCGCGCCCAGGAGGCCGCCAGGTGTTCCTGGGCCAGCTTCGTGGTCGCGTACACGTTGCGCGGATCCGTCGGCGCGTCCTCGGCCACCAGCCCCGGCGTCAGCTCCGCGTCGCAGACGGGGCAGTGCGGTTCGAAGCGGCCGGCCGCCAGGTCGGCGGCGCGGCGCGGGCCCGGGCGGACCACCCCGTGGCGCGGGCACTCGTAGCGGCCCTCCCCGTAGACCACCATCGAGCCGGCGAGCACCAGGTTCCGGACCCCGCCGTCCGCCATGGCGGCGAGCAGCACCGCCGTGCCGAGGTCGTTGTGGGAGACGTACGCCGGGGCGTCCGCGAAGTCCTTGCCGAGGCCGACCATCGCGGCCTGGTGGCAGACGGAGTCCACCCCGCGCAGGGCCTCGGCGACGGCCTCTGGATCGCGGACGTCGGCCCGCACGAACGCGCCGCCGTCCGCCGGGGGAACGAGGTCCAGGACGAGCGGGTCGTGGCCGTGGAGACGCAGAGTGGTAACGATGTGGGAGCCGATGAACCCGGATCCGCCGGTGACGAGTACGCGCATGACCGGGACGTTACGGACCGCCGGGGCCGGCGGGGGGCTCCCACGCCCCGCCGTAAGACTTCCGTCAGGTCATTTCGTCACGGGCGGTGAGCGCCTGGGGGCAGGGGGTCCCAAGTTGCGCCCGGTACCGGTGTGTTTGAGTCGTCGAGCGGCGAAAGGTAACCCTTTTGGTGCCTCGCCAAATGGCTTGACCGCGACGTAAGCGGGGCATAAATTCTGCCCCGGCTTGCTCCGTCCGGGTGGGCCGGAACGTCGTCCTCTGGGGGGACCCATGCACTACTTCACCGATGTGGTCAAGCGTTACGTCGACTTCAACGGTCGCGCCCGGCGCCAGGAGTACTGGATGTACACGCTGATCTACGCGGCGCTGCTGATCGTGCTCATGATCGTGGACTTCTCGCTCAGCACCTACCCGCTGCTGTACTCGCTCTTCGCGCTCGGCCTCTTCCTCCCCACGCTCGGGGTGAGCGTCCGCCGCCTCCACGACCAGGACAAGTCCGGTTGGTGGATCCTGGTCGGCTTCATCCCCCTCGTCGGCTGGATCTGGGCCATCGTCCTGATGGCCACCGAGGGCACCCCGGGCCCGAACCAGTACGGCGCGAGCCCCAAGGCCGTCCACGCCTGAGCGGGTCCGTGAACCCGTAGTGCCCGAGCGCCGCCCCTGGCTGGAAACAGCCGATGGTGGCGCTTCGGCGTTCCGGGCGTCCGCGGCGCCCCGCGTGACGCGCGTCTCGTCCGACCTTGCGCCGGGGGGCTGTCCAGACCGGCCCGATCACGAGATATCTTGATGTCGAGCAATGTTGCAGACGAGAGACGCAGACTGTGGAGCGGAGCATCCGGTGACTGACTCGACCATCATCTACACGCACACTGACGAGGCCCCGGCCCTCGCGACGTATTCCTTCCTGCCTGTGATCCAGGCGTACGCGTCGACGGCCGGTGTGAATGTCGAGACCCGTGACATCTCCCTGGCAGGCCGGATCATCGCCAGCTTCCCGGAATACCTGGAAGAGGGGCAGCGGATCGCGGACGCCCTCGCCGAGCTCGGCGAGCTGGCGAAGACGCCCGAGGCCAACATCATCAAGCTGCCCAACGTCTCGGCGTCGATCCCGCAGCTCAAGGCCGCGGTGGCCGAGCTCCAGGGCCAGGGCTACGCGCTTCCGGACTACCCGGACGACCCGAAGAACGACGAGGAGCGCGAGAACCGCGCCCGTTACGACAAGATCAAGGGCAGCGCCGTCAACCCGGTCCTGCGCGAGGGCAACTCCGACCGCCGCGCCCCGGCCTCGGTGAAGAACTACGCCAAGGCGCACCCGCACCGCATGGGTGCCTGGGTCTCCGAGTCGAAGACGAACGTCGCCACCATGGGCGAGAACGACTTCCGCTCCACCGAGAAGTCCGCCGTGATCGCCGAGGCCGGCACGCTGCGCATCGAGCACGTCGACGCCGACGGCGCCGTCACCGTGCTGCGCGACTCCGTACCAGTGCTCGCCGGTGAGGTCGTGGACGCGTCCGTCCTGCACGTCGACGCGCTGCGCACCTTCCTCAACGACCAGATCGAGCGCGCCAAGGCCGAGGGCGTCCTGTTCTCCGTGCACCTCAAGGCCACGATGATGAAGGTCTCCGACCCGATCATCTTCGGCCACGTGGTCCGCGCCTTCTTCCCGAAGACCTTCGCCCGCTACGGCGAGACCCTGGCGGCCGCCGGTCTGTCCCCGAACGACGGCCTCGGCACCATCCTGAACGGCCTGGGCGCGCTGCCCGACGCCGCCGCGATCAAGGCCTCCTTCGACGCCGAGATCGCGGAGGGCCCGGCCCTCGCGATGGTGGACTCCGACAAGGGCATCACCAACCTGCACGTCCCCTCGGACGTCATCGTCGACGCCTCCATGCCGGCCATGATCCGCACCTCCGGCCACATGTGGGGCCCGGACGGCGCCGAGGCCGACACGCTCGCCGTCCTCCCGGACAGCAGCTACGCCGGTGTCTACCAGGTCGTCATCGACGACTGCCGCACGCACGGCGCGTACGACCCGTCCACGATGGGCTCGGTGCCGAACGTCGGCCTCATGGCCCAGAAGGCCGAGGAGTACGGCAGCCACGACAAGACCTTCGAGCTGGCCACCGCCGGCACCGTCCGTCTCGTCGACGCCGCCTCGGGCGCCACGGTCATCGAGCAGGGGGTCGCCGCCGGCGACATCTTCCGCGCCTGCCAGACCAAGGACGCGCCGATCCAGGACTGGGTCAAGCTCGCCGTCACCCGCGCCCGCGCCACCGGCGTCCCGGCCGTCTTCTGGCTCGACGAGGGCCGCGCGCACGACGCGCAGCTGATCGCCAAGGTCAAGACGTACCTCGCGGAGCACGACACCGACGGTCTTACCATCAAGATCCTGTCCCCGGTCGAGGCCACCGCCTACTCCCTGGAGCGGATCCGCCGCGGCGAGGACACCATCTCGGTGACCGGCAACGTGCTGCGCGACTACCTGACCGACCTGTTCCCGATCCTGGAGCTGGGCACCAGCGCCAAGATGCTGTCGGTCGTCCCGCTGATGAACGGCGGCGGCCTCTTCGAGACCGGCGCCGGCGGCTCCGCCCCGAAGCACGTGCAGCAGCTCGTCAAGGAGAACTACCTGCGCTGGGACTCGCTCGGCGAGTTCCTCGCGCTGGCGGTCTCCTTCGAGCACCTCGCCACCACCACCGGGAACGCCCGCGCCCAGGTCCTCGCGGACACCCTGGACCGTGCGACCGGCACCTTCCTCAACGAGGACAAGTCCCCGAGCCGCAAGCTCGGCGGCATCGACAACCGCGGCAGCCACTTCTACCTCGCCCTGTACTGGGCGCAGGAGCTGTCGCGCCAGACCGAGGACCCGAAGCTGGCCGCGGCGTTCGACCCGCTCGCCAAGACGCTGGCCGAGTCCGAGGAGAAGATCGTCGGCGAGCTCATCGCCGTACAGGGCGCCCCGGCGGAGATCGGTGGCTACTACCAGCCCGACGCCGCCAAGGCCGCGGCGATCATGCGGCCGTCCGCGACGCTGAACGCGGCGCTCGCGCTCCTCGGCTGAGTTCCCTCCGGACTGAGTTCCCTCAGGACTGAGGTCCACCGTTCGCACGGGTCCGCCCCGGCCGGCAGCTGCCGGCCGGGGCGGACCCGTTTGCGCGTCCGGTCAGGAGGCGTCGGTCAGAGCCGGTGCACCTGATCCGGTGAGAAGGCCAGCGGGTCGCGCCCAGCGGCCAGGATCCGCAGCCCGGGAGCCACGGCGAGCAGCTCGCGCAGCCAGTCCAGGGCCTCGGAGGCGAGGTGCTCGCAGCCGTCGAGGACGAGCAGCATGTCGCGCTCCGCCAGCCACGAGGCCGCGTTCGACGTCCCGTACGGCAGGAACGGCATGCCCGGTACGCAGCCCAGCGCGGCGGTCAGGTCGCGGACTCCGAACCGCCGTTCCATGGACACCACGGCCACGCCGTCGTAGAAATTGGAAGAGAGCCGTTGCCCGATCTCCCGCACCAACTGGCTCCGGGGCTCACGGAACCGACCGGTGACGGTCACCACCTTGCCCCGGCGCACTGCGGTGAAAAGACGGGACAGCTCCGCGGAGGTCGCCGGGAACGTTCCGGCTCCTCTGGAATCCCTCATCGGCACGATGCCCCCCTGCATGCGTGACCTGCGGCAAGAGGGTTGTTTCGAGCCGCATGAAGACGATTATGCGCCAGATTTCGGGAAAGGCCAGGGGAATTCCCTATTCCGGTGAAAGGCCCGTGGCGCCCGATGATCACATGAGTTGTACAGGTCACATCCCTTTGTCCACCCCTGCGCGAGGGGCGCCCTGTCCACCCGGTTCCGGCCATGGTTGTCCGGGAGCCCGGAATCCGCTGTACTGCTGCGGTGCGGCCCGATGCCCGGGCACGTTCGGGGGAGGGGCCAGGATGAGTGCGGATCGGCGTCGGACAGGGCGGGGCGCGAGGCGGGCGGCGCACCGGCGCCGTGCGGGTCTCCGGAGCCGAAGACCCCTTCTGGGTTTCTTCCTGTCGGCCTTCCTCCTCGTGGGCGTGAGCGCCGCGGCGGGGATCGCCTGGGACACCCGTACCGTCGCCGGCGCGCAGGTCCGCCCGCTGCCCGGCCCGGTCGCCACCCTGCCCGTGACCCCCGGCGACGGCTCCGCGCCGCCCGTGACCGGCCCCACCGCCGGCGGCCCGGGCGCCACCGCCCCGCAGAGCCCGGCCGGTCCGTCCCCGGACCCCGAGGACCCGGGGCCCGGTACGGGCGACGGAGTCCGCCCCTCCGGCCCGCTGCCCTTCGACATGCCTCAGCCGGCCGCCCTGCGCTCCGGCGCCGCCGGCAAGAAGCTGGTCTTCGCCCACTACTTCACCCCGTACCCGCTCTCCCTGGACAACGCGAGCGCCGACGCCGACTACTACACCCGCAACTATCTGAAGCCGGACGGCGAGAACGGCAAGCACGAGCGCTACGGCGGCCTGCTGCGCGACCGGCCGCTGCCCGTCCCGCCCAAGGCGGGGAACTGGGAGCTCGCCAACCTCCAGCAGGAGGTCCGCACGGCCCGCGCCGCCGGCCTCGACGGGTTCACCCTCGACCTGCTCTCCCTGACCGGGAAGAACCTGGAGCGCTGCAAGCTCCTGATGGAAGCCGCCCGTTCGGTGGATCCGGCCTTCAAGGTCATGCTGATGCCGGACATGACCTCCCTGGGCACCGACGACCCGGCGGTGCTCGCCGACCTCCTCGCGGACCTCGGCAAGGCCCCGGCCGCCCACCGGCTGCCCGACGGCCGGCTGGTCGTCTCGCCGTTCAAGGCGGAGGAGAAGAGCGCCGCCTGGTGGACCCGGATGATGGAGGTGCTGAAGTCCCGGCACGGCATCCGTACCGCCTTCGTCCCGCTCCTCCTCGACTTCGGTGCGCACAGCGGCGCGTTCGAGCCCATCAGCTACGGATTCTCCGAGTGGGGCAGCCGCAGTTACGTCGGCCAGGAGGGCTCCACGCGCGACGTCCGGCGCGCCCACGCCGCGGGCAAGATCTGGATGCAGCCCGTATCGGTCCAGGACGCCCGGCCCAATCAGGGCATCTACGACGAGGCCGGCAACACCGCCACCCTGCGCGCCACATGGAACCGGGCCATCGAGGACGGGGCGGACTGGGTCCAGCTCACCACCTGGAACGACTACAGCGAGGGCAGCCAGTTCGCGCCCTCCCTGCACAACGGCCATGCCTACCTGGACCTTTCCTCCTACTACCTCACGCGGTTCAAGACGGGCGGCTGGCCGAGGGTCGTCCGCGACACGCTGTACCTGAGCTCGCGCACCCAGTTCGCCGCCGCCGACCCGAGCGGCGGCCAGTCCCTCGTGATGTCGCTGCGGGGCGGCAGCGCCGCGGCCCGGGACACGGTGGAGGTGCTGAGCTTCCTGACCGCGCCCGCGCGCATCCGTACGTCCGTGGGAGCGGCCGGGGACGCGCACGAGGCCCCGGCCGGGGTGCACTCCCGGCTGCTGCCCCTGGCTCCGGGCACCGGCTCGGCGGCCGTGGTGCGGGACGGCAGGACCGGGGCCCGGGTGGAGCTGCCCTACCGGGTGGACCGCACGGTGGAGGTCCAGGACCTCCAGTACTACGCCGCCACCAGCGGCCGGAGCTGAGCCCGCGGAGGCTCCGGCGTGAGCTGGCAGGGCCCGAAGTCCCTTGCTCTGGGACCTTCGTCACCCCATATGTAGTGGTGGCTACCCGGGCTCACATCTATATGTAGTGTTGACTCTGCCGGTTCGGCGGGGCCTCTCCCCGACCGAGGCAACAGGGAACCCGGTGGGAATCCGGGACTGCCCCGCAACGGTGAATCCGCCCAGGCGGACGAGTCCGACACCTGCCGGCACGGGCCTTCGGACGGCCCGCCAATCTTCCGTGCCGAGCCTCGTGGGAGGGCCGCCGTGACTGCTGTCGTCGACGCCGTAGAGACCGTGACCGAATACCTGGACCGCCGGGACTGGCGGGTGAACGCCAACGCCAACCAGGGCTATTCGCTCGGCGGCCTCATCCTCAACGCCGCCGGCAAGATCACCGCCAACTACTGGCTGGAACAGGTCTACCCCGACGCCGTGGCCCGCGCCCACCGCGAGGGCGACTTCCACATCCACGACCTGGACATGCTCTCCGGCTACTGCGCCGGCTGGTCCCTGCGCACCCTGCTGACCGAGGGCTTCAACGGAGTCCCCGGACAGATCGACTCCGTACCTCCCCGGCACCTGTCCTCGGCCGTCGGGCAGATCGTGAATTTCCTCGGCACCCTGCAGAACGAATGGGCGGGCGCCCAGGCCTTCTCCTCGTTCGACACCTGCCTCGCCCCCTACGTCCGCCTCGACGCGCTGACGTACGACCAGGTCAGACATCCCATGCCGTTTCATGTCAAGAGGGATAGAGCTGGGCGTGGTGTGACCAGGCGGTTGCTTCGTCGTAGTGGGTGCGGGTTTTGAGGCATCCGTGGAGGATGCCGACGAGGCGGTTTCCGACCTGGCGGAGGGCAGGGTTGTAGCCGGCGTCGCGGGCGCGCTGCTTGTCGTAGTAGCGGCGGGCGCCGGGTGAGGTGTTCAGCGCGGAGAACGCCTGGAGTTGCAGGGCCGAGGCGAGGCGGTTGTTGCGGACGTAGCGGGCCTGGACGGTGTGGCTCTTGCCGGAGGCCCGGGTGATAGGGCTGGTCCCGGCGTAGTTCTTGCGGGCCTTCGCGTTGTCGTAGCGGGTGGGGTCGTCCCCGAACTCGGCGAGCACCCGGGCGCCGGTGATCTCCGCGATGCCGGGCATCGAGAGGTAGATCTCAGCGTCCGGGTGCTCAAGAAAATGTGCCTTCACCTGCCTTTCGAGCTCGGCTATCTGCTCGTTCAGACTGATCAGCAGGCGCGCGTGGGCTGTCGCGGCGGCCGCGTAGGCGGCGGTCACCGGTTCGGGCAGACCGAGGTGTTCTTCTCGCAGCGCGGTCTGGATCGTGGCGGCTTTCTGGGGCCGGTTGTGCCGGCGGTGGCGGGTCAGGACCGCGGTGATCTGGGGGCGCGTCAGCTTCGCCGCGGTGGCGGGCGTGGGCGCCTTGATCAGCAGCTCCAGTGCGTCCGTGCTGGTCAGCGCCAAGTCGGCGTAGGCGTCCAGGGCCGCGGGGAAGTACTCGCGCAGCGTATTGCGCAGCCGCTGGAAGGTGCGGGTGCGTTCCCAGATCAGTGTCTGGTGGGCACGGGCGACGACCTTCACGGCCTGGGCCTGCTCGCTGTCTCCAGCGACGGGCCGCAACTGGTCACGGTCGATACGGACCATGTCTGCCAGCGCGTGCGCATCGCCTTTATCGCTCTTGGCGCCGGAGGTTCCGTAGCGTTCCTTGAACCGGTTGACCTGCCTCGGGTTGATCGCGAACACCTGGTAGCCGGAGGCGATCAGGGCCTGCACCCACGGGCCGCGATCGGTCTCGATCCCCACCACCACCTCGGCGGAGTCCACATCCGCGCCACCGTACTTCGCGATGAGCGCGTGCAGTTTCGCGATGCCCTCCACCCCCTCGGGCAGGGTCGCGACGGCCAGCTTGCGGCCCGTCCCGTCCTGGACCTCGACATCGTGATGGTCTTCGGCCCAGTCGTCACCGATCAGCAGCAACAGTTCTCTCCCGCTCGTATCCGTTCGTTCAGTTGCACAGCAGCCTGCGGAAGGCACGGCACGCGGCCTAATGGATCCAGTGCTCACGCCCGTGGGCGGGCACGCCATCCCATCAGCGGTCATGGCCTCCCGGCCGACCAGCAGGGGCACGGTCTGACCACAGAACTCGAACGGCTCCGGCATCGGAAGTGCTCACCTGCTGGCGGCTACAACATCAAGTCTCTACGACCCGATACGTCCCATTAGGCAGTGCGTCCAGGAACTCGTGCACAACCTCAACGTGCCCTCGCGCTGGGGCACCCAGACCCCCTTCACCAACCTCACCTTCGACTGGATCTGCCCCGAGGACCTGCGCGAGCAGGTCCCGGTGGTCGCGGGGGAGGAGACCGGTTTCACCTACGGCGAGCTCCAGGCCGAGATGGACATGATCAACCGGGCGTACATCGAGGTGATGACGGAGGGGGACGCCACCGGCCGGGTGTTCACCTTCCCCATCCCGACCTACAACATCACCAAGGACTTCGCCTGGGAGAGCGAGAACGCCGAGCGGCTCTTCGCGATGACCGCCAAGTACGGGCTCCCGTACTTCCAGAACTTCATCAACTCCGAGCTCGAACCGAACATGATCCGCTCCATGTGCTGCCGGCTCCAGCTCGACCTGACCGAGCTGCTCAAGCGCGGCAACGGCCTCTTCGGCAGCGCCGAGCAGACCGGCTCGCTGGGCGTCGTCACCCTCAACTGCGCCCGCCTCGGCCATGTTCACGCGGGTGACGAGGAAGGGCTGCTGGCCGAGGTGGACCGGCTGTGCGAGCTCGCCAAGGACAGCCTCGAACTCAAGCGGATCACCGTTCAGGACCTGATCGACGGCGGTCTCTTCCCCTACACCAAGCGGTACTTGGGCACCCTGCGCAACCATTTCTCCACCATCGGGGTCAACGGCGTCAACGAGATGATCCGCAACTTCAGCGCGGACGCCCACGACATCACCACCCCCGAGGGCCACGCCCTCGCGGTCCGCCTCCTGGACCGGGTCCGGGCCCGGATGGTCGACTTCCAGGAGACCACCGGCCACCTCTACAACCTGGAGGCCACCCCCGCCGAGGGCACGACGTACCGCTTCGCCAAGGAGGACCGGGCCCGCTTCCCCGGCATCCTCCAGGCCGGCACCGACGCCAACCCGTACTACACCAACTCCTCGCAGCTGCCCGTCGGCTGGACCGACGACCCCTTCGAGGCGCTGGAGCGCCAGGACGAGCTGCAGGGCAAGTACACCGGCGGCACCGTCCTGCACCTGTACACCCCCGAGCGGATCCCGACGGCGGAGGCCTGCCGCAAGCTGGTCCGGCGCTCGCTGGAGACCTTCCGGCTCCCGTACCTGACGGTGACCCCGACCTTCTCCATCTGCGCGGACCACGGCTACCTGGCGGGGGAGCAGCCCCACTGCCCCACCTGCGGGGCCGTGTGCGAGGTCTGGACCCGGGTCATGGGCTACCACCGCCCGGTGTCCTCCTTCAACATCGGCAAGAAGGGCGAGCACGCCGAGCGCGTCCACTTCAAGGCGGCGGTGTGAGCCCCGGGGCGGCCGCCGTCCCGCCGGACGAGGTCATCCGCATCGGCGGCTGGTCCCGGCTGTCCACCTGCGACTGGCCCGGCCGGCTGGTCACCACCGTCTTCTGCCAGGGCTGCCCCTGGCGGTGCGGCTACTGCCACAACCCCGGCCTGCTGCCCGCCCGCGCCCCGGCGGCCGTCTCCTGGGACGAGGTGCTCGGCCACCTCGCCCGCCGCACCGGGCTGCTCGACGGGATCGTCTTCTCGGGCGGGGAACCGCTGCTCCAGCGCGGCCTGCCCCGAGCCGTACGGGAGGCCCGCGCGCTCGGCCTGGAGGTCGGGCTCCACACCGGGGGAGCCTTCCCCCGTCGGCTGGCCCGGCTGCTGGACGCGGGCCTGCTGGACTGGGTCGGCTTCGACGTCAAGGCGCCGCCCACCCGCTACGAACGGGTCACCGGCATCGGCCACGCGGCGGCCTCCGCCGAGCGCAGCCTGCGCCTCCTGCTCGCCTCGGGGGTTCCCCACCAGCTCCGCACCACGGTGGACCCGGCCCTCCTGGGCCCGCCCGCCGTGGCCGACCTGGACGACTGGCTCGCGGACCTGAGCGCGGGGCCCACGCTCCGCCAGACCGTGCGCCCGCCGGCGGCCTGAGAGCCCGGGAGCCCGGGGGCCCGGCGGCCGCGACGGCCGGGGGGAGCTGTCCCTCCGGGCGGGCGGCGGGGCATGATCGGTTCGACAGCCGCGCCGCACCCACGGAGGTCCCCCGTGACCCAGCCCGCCGAGCCGACCGACCGCACCGACCGCACCGGCGGCGCCGGCCCCGCCGACGCCACCGGACGGGCCGGGGCCGCCTCACACGGCGGGTCCGTACACCGCCCCGCCGAATTCCCGGGCGGCCGCGAACTGTTCCGGCTCTCCGGCGAGGTCTCCCACCTCAACCACGGATCGTTCGGCGCGGTGCCCGTCCCCGTCCAGGAAGCACAGGCCGCCCTGCGCGCCGAGGTGCACGCCGACCCCGACGCCTTCTTCATCGGCGTCTCCGGCCGGCTCGTCGAGGCCCGGTCCCGGATCGCCGCCCGGCTCGGCGCCGATCCGGACGGGCTCGCCTTCGTGTCCAACGCCACCGAGGCCGCCAACGTGGCCCTCGACGCGGTGGAGTTCGCCGCCGGCGACGAGATCCTGGTCACCGACCACGGCTACGGCACCGCCGTCGCGGCCGCCGCCCGGCGCGCCCCGCTCACCACCGTGGCCCTGGGCACCGACCTCCCCGACGAGGACGCCGTACGGGAAGCCGTGCTGGCCGGGGTCACCCCGCGGACCCGGGTCGCCGTGCTCGACCACATCAGCTCGGCCACCGCCCGGCTCATCGCCTCGCCCCGGCTGCTCGCCGAACTCGCCGAGCGGGGCGTCATCACCATCGTGGACGGCGCCCACGCGCCCGGCATGATCCCGGACCCGCTGGGCGGGGGCGCCGACTTCTGGTTCGGCAACCTCCACAAATGGGCCTACGCCCCGTCCGGGACGGCGATCCTGTCCGTCGCCCCGCGGCACCGCGACCGGATCCGCCCGCCGGTGCGCTCCTGGGAGGACCACCACGGCTACCCGCGCTCCGTGGAGAACCGCGCCACCTTCGACTACACCGGCTGGCTCGCCGCCCCCGAGGGGCTCGACCTGCTGGAGGAGCTCGACGCGGCCAAGGTGCGGGCCCACAACAGCGCGATGGCCGCCTACGGCGCGGCCCTGCTCGCCGGGATCCGGGGAATCGTCCCGCTCCCGCACACCCAGGGCCTCGCCCTGCGCACGCTCCGCCTGCCGCCGGGGGTGGCCGAATCCCCGGCGGCCTCCGCCGAACTGCGCGAGCGGATCGCGGCCGAGCAGCGGATCCGGGTGCTCATCTGGCCCTGGCCGGGCGGCGGCGGCATCCGGGTGAGCGGGCAGATCTACAACCGGGCCGAGGAGTACGAGCGGCTCGCCGAGGTCCTGCCCGCCTACCTGCGCTGAGGCCTGCCCGCGAGGCCCACCCGCGCCGAGGCGTGCGGCCTCAGTCGCGCCGGAGCAGGTACGTGTCCATGATCCAGCCCTTGCGGGCACGGGCCTCGGTACGCAGCTCCTCGATCCGGCCGGCGACCTCCGCCAGCTTCCCCGAGACCAGGATCTCGTCGGGCGTGCCGACGTACGCGCCCCAGTAGATGTACAGGTCCTGGTCGAGGTGGGCGGTGAAGGCGTGCCGGGCGTCCAGCATCACCACCACGTCGTCCACACCCTCCGGCCAGCCCTCCGCGAGCCGGCGCCCGGTGGTGATCTGGACCGGGCGGCCCACCCGGTTCAGGGTGGTGCGGTGGCGGGCCAGCAGCGAGGAGATGCTGCTGATGCCCGGCACCACCTCGTGCTCGAAGGCGACCCGGCCCTTCTCCAGCACCTCGTCGAGGATCGCGAGCGTGGAGTCGTAGAGCGAGGGATCGCCCCACACCAGGAACGCGCCCGTCTCGCCCTCCGCGAGGTCCTCGGCGATGAACCGCTCGAAGAGCTCGGCCCGCGCGCTGCGCCAGCCGTCCACCGTCGGGGTGTAGTCGGAGGGGGTCCGGTCCCGGTCGGGATCGCGGCCCTCCACCAGCCGGTGTCCCGGGCGGGCGTGCGCGTCGAGCATCGCGCGCCGCAGCCCGGTCAGATCCGCCTTCTCCTCGCCCTTCTCCAGGATGAGGAATGCGTCCGCCGCGCCGATCGCCCTGACCGCCTGGAGGGTCAGATGGTCCGGGTCGCCCGCGCCTATGCCGATCACTGAGAACTTCTTCACCGGGCTATTGTGCCCATCATGCGCGCCGCCCTGTTCGTCACCTGCGTCAACGACGCGCTCTACCCGCGCACCGGCATCGCCGTGGTCCGCCTCCTGGAGCGGCTCGGGGTCACCGTGGACTTCCCCGCCGCGCAGAGCTGCTGCGGGCAGCCGCAGTACAACACCGGCTACCGGCGCGAGGCCGAACCACTGGTCCGGCGTACCGCCGAGGCCTTCGCCGGGTACCCGTACGTGGTCACCCCGTCCGGTTCCTGCGCCGCCATGGTCCGCGCCCACTACCCCCGGATCGGGCGCGCGGCCGAGGCCGAGGGCCGGGGGCCCGCCCTGGCCGCGCTGGCCGAGGACCTCGTACCGCGCGTGTACGAGCTCACGGAGTTCCTGGTCGACGTCCTCGGGGTGACGGACGTCGGCGCGTACTTCCCGCACACCGTCACCTACCACCCGTCCTGCCACGGCCTGCGGGGCCTCGGGCTGGGGGACCGGCCCCGGCGGCTGCTGGCCGCCGTACGCGGTCTGGAGCTGCGCGAACTGCCCGGCGCCGAGGAGTGCTGCGGCTTCGGCGGGACCTTCGCCGTCAAGAACCCCGACGTATCGGCCGTGATGGGCACCGACAAGACCGCCCACGCGCTGTCCACCGGCGCCGAGGTGCTGTGCGGGGCCGACAACTCCTGCCTCGCCCACCTCGACGGCATCCTGCGCCGCCGGGCCGCCCCGCTGCGGGCCCTGCACCTCGCCGAGATCCTGGCCGCGACGGAGGAGGAACCACTCGTATGACGGGCACGTACCTCGGCATGCCGGCCTTCCCCGACGCGGCCCGCGAAGCCGTACGGGACGAGGTGCTGCGGGCCAACCTCCGCCACGCCACGCACACGATCCGCGACAAGCGGGCCCGGGCCGTCGCCGAACTGGAGGACTGGGACCGGCTGCGCGCGGCCGGCAAGGCGGTCAAGGACCACACCCTGGCGCACCTCGACCGCTACCTGCTCCAGCTGGAGGCCGCCGTCACCGCCGCGGGCGGCACCGTCCACTGGGCGGCCGACGCCGACGAGGCCAACCGCATCGTGACGGACCTGGTCCGGGCCACCGGGGAGCGGGAAGTCGTCAAGGTCAAGTCCATGGCCACCCAGGAGATCGGCCTCAACGAGGCCCTGGAGGCGGCCGGGATCGCCGCGTACGAGACCGACCTCGCCGAGCTCATCGTCCAGCTCGGCCACGACCGGCCCTCCCACATCCTGGTCCCGGCCATCCACCGCAACCGCGGCGAGATCCGCGAGATCTTCGCCGCGGAGATGGGCGGTTGGGGCCGTCCGGCCCCCGAGGGACTGGGCGACGACCCGCGCGAGCTCGCCGAAGCCGCCCGGCTGCACCTGCGCGAGAAGTTCCTGCGGGCCAAAGTCGCCTTGTCCGGAGCCAACTTCATGGTGGCCGAGACCGGCACCCTGGTCGTCTTCGAGTCCGAGGGCAACGGCCGGATGTGCCTGACCCTGCCCGAGACCCTGATCTCGGTGGTCGGCATCGAGAAGGTGATCCCGACCTTCCGCGACCTGGAGATCTTCCTCCAGACCCTGCCCCGCTCCTCGACGGCCGAGCGGATGAACCCGTACACGACCATGTGGACCGGGCTGGGTCCGTCGAACGCGGCGGACGGCGACGGCCCCTCCGCCTTCCACCTCGTCCTGCTCGACAACGGCCGCACCGACACCCTCGCCGACGAGGTGGGCCGCCAGGCCCTGCGCTGCATCCGCTGCTCGGCCTGCCTCAACGTCTGCCCGGTGTACGAGCGCGCCGGCGGCCACGCCTACGGCTCCGTCTACCCCGGCCCGATCGGCGCCATCCTCAGCCCCCAGCTCCGGGGCACCGGGAGCGAGATCGACGCCACCCTGCCCTACGCCTCCACCCTGTGCGGGGCCTGCTACGAGGTCTGCCCGGTCGCCATCGACATCCCCGAAGTCCTGCTCCACCTGCGCGAACGGGTGGTCCAGGGCGGCCCGGTGACCCGCGAGGGCATCCGGGTCCGCATCCGCCCCGCCCACGGCCACACCGCCGAACGGGCCGCGATGCGGGCCGCCCGGCTCCTCCTCGACCGCCCGGGGGCGCTGCGCGCGGGAGAGCGGCTGCTGGCCCGCGCCCGCCGGCTGCGACCGGGCCGGCTGCCGGGGCCGGGGCGGGCCTGGACGGACAGCAGGGAGCTGCCGGAGCTCCCGGAGCGCTCGTTCCGCGACTGGTGGGCGGCGCGCGAGAAGGAGGCACGCCCATGAGCGCCAGGGAGCAGATCCTGGCCCGCATCCGCCGGGCCCTGCCGGAGCCGCGCCCGGACACCGGGATCCCCCGGGACTACCTCGAGGTCCACGGCGTCCGCACCCCGGCCGAGAACGTGGACCTGCTCGCCGCGAACCTCGCGGAGTACCGGGCGAAGGTCCACCGGGTCGACGAGGACGGCATTGCCATGCTGCTGGTGCGGCTCCTCGCCGAGCGGGGCTCCGAGTCGGTCCTGGTACCGCCCGGGCTGCCTCCGCACTGGATGGCGGCCGTCGACGCGACCCGGATCCACGACCGCGCGGCCTCCACCCCGTACCAACTGGACGCCGTGGACAGCGTGGTGACCGGCTGCGCCCTGGCGATCGCCGAGACCGGCACGATCGTCCTCGACGGCGGACCCGGGCAGGGACGGCGCCGGATCACCCTGATCCCGGACCACCACGTCTGCGTGGTCCGCGTCCCCGGCCAGGTGGTGGACTCCGTCCCCCGCGCACTACCGCTGCTGGACCCCACCCGCCCACTGACCTGGATCTCGGGCCCCTCCGCCACCAGCGACATCGAGCTGGACCGGGTGGAGGGGGTGCACGGCCCCCGCATCCTGGACGTGGTCCTCCTCGGCGCACAATGAGGGCATGTCCTCCCACCTCGCCCTCACCGCCCTCGTGGTCCACGACTACGACGAGGCCATCGACTTCTACACCCGCGCGCTCGGCTTCGACCTCGCCGAGGACACCCCGCGCCCGGACGGCTCCCGCTGGGTCGTGGTGCGCCCGCCGGGCGCCAAGGAATCGGCACTGCTGCTGGCCCGCGCCAAGGACGAGGCCCAGCGCTCCCGCGTGGGCGACCAGACGGGCGGCCGCGTCGGCTTCTTCCTCTACACGGACGACTTCGCCGCCGACCACGCCCGGATGACCGCGGAGGGCGTCCGCTTCCTGGAGGAGCCGCGGCACGAGCCGTACGGCTCGGTCGCCGTCTTCCAGGACCTCTACGGCAACCGCTGGGACCTCCTCCAGCCGGCGTAGCCCCGGCCGGGCGCCGGACGGCGACAACCTGGGGAGTCCGCTGCGCCGCCCCGCGCTCAGGCTGGGCCGGGGCCGCCCGTGAGGTGCGGGGCCTCGGCCGCCGCGTCTACGGCCGCGCCGGCCTCCACCCGAGCCGCCAGCTCCTGGGCCCACCGGACCAGTCCCGGGATGTCCATGCCGTACGGGGGCCCGGCCTCGGGGGCGGCCCCGGCTGCTGCGACCGGCCCGGCCAGGGCAAGGGCTCCGCGGCGCAGCAGCCGGGCCCCGCCGACCGCGTTGCCGCGCGCGGAGTGCGTCAGGCCGACCGCCAGCTGCGCCAGCGCCCGCCACAGCGGCGCCTCGGCCCCGGGCCCGGACTTCCAGGCGTCCTCGAACACCTCGTGCGCGTGGAAGGGCATCCCGGCGTCCAGCAGGAGCTGCGCCTGCGCCACCGTCTCCCCGGGCGTGCGCACCACTCCCTCGGGCTGCCGCTCCACCCCCTGCGCCCCGTAGGGCAGCGGCCGGCCCAGCCCGTCCCTGGGCCGTGCGCTGCGCGCCCGCCCCTCGTCGTCCCGATCCCGTGTGTTCACCCTTCCATCCTCGCTTCATCCCCTTCTCGCCGATAACCGGTGCATGGACACCCCCCGGTGTGGGGTAATGTTCTGCATGTGCCGCCGAGACGGGGGAAACCCCAGATCAGACGCACATCGGGACGTGGCGCAGCTTGGTAGCGCACTTGACTGGGGGTCAAGGGGTCGCAGGTTCAAATCCTGTCGTCCCGACTTCGCTTCGTGCGAGTCGGAGGTCGTCTTCTCAGAAATGGGAAGGCGGCCTTTCGTGTGTTCGGGGCCGTGTGCTCCCGAGCGGAACCCGGGGAGCCCTCACTCCGGGTCCCTGAGCCGGGGGCGCAGGCGTGCGGCCAGTACGGCCACGTCGTCCTCGGCGTGTTGGGCGTCCAGGCCGGCGCAGACCGCGTCCACCACCTCCGTCAGGCTCGTACGGGAGCCCAGGCGCAGGGCGGCGAGCCGGGCGAGGGAGGTGTCGATGTCCTCGCTGCGCCGTTCCACCAGGCCGTCCGTGTAGAGGAGCAGGGTCTGGTCGGGGGTGAGCGGCCGGGCGAGGGCCTCGTAGCCGCCGAGGCCGGTGCCCAGCGGTGGGCCGACCGGTACGTCCAGGAGTTCGCCCGTGCCGTCGCCGGTGAAGAGGGCGGGCGGCAGGTGCCCCGCGCTGGAGTAGAGGGCCATGCCCCGGGCCGGATCGATGCGCACGAGCAGGCAGGTCGCGGGCCTGCGGGTGTCGTCCGACGCGGACATGGAGTCGAGCTGGCGCAGTACCCGGTGCGGGGCGAGATCGGTGGAGGCGACCTCGCGCAGCACGGAGCGGTACGCGTTCATGTCGACCGCGGCCTCCAGGCCGTGCCCCATCACGTCCCCGACGGCGAGGAGGGTGCGGCCGAAGTGCAGGCGGATCGTCTCGAACCAGTCGCCGCCGACCAGGGCGCGGTCCCCGACGGGCAGGTAGCGGCTGGCGATCTCCAGGTTGGGGTGGGGCCGGCCGGGTTCCGCGACCAGGGCGCGCTGCAGGTCCAGCGCGGTCTTCTCGGTCGCCGCGAGGCGCCGGGCGTGACCGAGGTGGATGGCGGCCAGGCGCGCCGCGAAGTGCAGGGTCGCCAGCTCGTGGTCCCCGTACTCCGCCCGCGTGCGGACGGTCAGGAGCCTGCCGTACAGCTCGCCCCGGGCGGTCACGGGTACCGAGGCGGCGTAGGTTCGGGCGGCCCCGGAGCCCGTGGCCCAGGTCTCCAGGTGATGGTCGCGGTCCAGGGCCCGGACCAGCGGGGCGCTTTCGACGGCGGAACCTTCCAGGAGGTCCGTCGCACCGGCCGCCGCCACGCGTTCGACGCGGGCGCCGGGGCGGATCAGGTCCACGGCCGCGGTGTCGGACAGGGTGCGGAGCAGGAACGCGGCCAGCTCCCGGCAGGTCTGCCGCTCGTCGGGGGAGGTGCCGATCTGCTCCAGGGCCTCCTCCATGGAGCGCAGCCGCGCCTCCGGTGCGCCCGGTCCGCGCTGTTCCGACACGTGCCTCCTCCGCCCGCCACCCGCCGCCCTCTGCCGTAGAGGGCATTTCATCAGCCCGCCGGGCTCGCGGCGGTCAACCGGGCGGGTGGTGCCGGACGGGTCGTCGAGTTCGGCCGATCGCCGCCACAGGGCGAAGTGCCCGCGGGGCCGCCTGGGGAGGCGGCCCCGCGGGCACTGCGCGGGACGGGTGCCGTCAGGAGGAGTGCTCTGTCAGGATCGCCGGGTCGGACAGGCCCGCCCGGCCGGTCTCCACCGTGCCCGCGAAGCGGCGCAGGAAGCCCGGAGTGCCGGCCGCGGTGACCGTCACGTCGTACCAGCGGCGGGTGTTCTTCAGAGAGACCGTGTGCCGGACGGTGGCGCCCTTGGCGACCTTGAGGCGCTTGGGGCCGCCGCCGTAGGCGTTGGTGAGGGTCAGGGTGGCGGTGGTGGCGCCCGCGTTGGTGAGGGTGAGGTCCAGGTTCCCCGTCGCGGCGTCGTGGCGGGCGGTGACCTCGGGGCCGGGGGTGGTGCCGGGGTTGCGGAAGCCGCGCAGGAAGCCGTTGGGGCCGTGCACGGTCAGATCGGTGGACCCGGCCGAATAGGCGGTGTTCCAGGTGTCCGCGATCGACTTGCCGGCCTCGGTGGTGTAGGTCCAGGGGGCGTCGGTGCGGTTGCCGGAGGTGACGTAGAACTGCGCGCCCAGCTCCGGGCCACCGCTGAACGTCAGCCGGAACCTGCCGTCGGAGACGAGCGCGGCGCCGTCCACGTACGGGGCGTACTTGAGCGCGCGCGTGCGGCGCAGACCCTTCTCCTGGCGCGGCATGACCCCCTGGGCCGGCGGGGTGGCCCGGAAGTCGGGGTGGCGCTCGCGGTCCGGTGGGAACCAGCCGTCGGTGTCGGGCAGCGGGGCCGGGGAGGTGTCCTTGCGGCCGAAGTCGAAGGCGGAGGTGAGGTCGCCGCAGACGGCACGGCGCCAGGGCGAGATGTTGGGCTCGTGGACGCCGAAGCGCTGCTCCATGAAGCGGATGACCGAGGTGTGGTCGAAGGTCTCGGAGCAGGCGTAGCCGCCGGTGCTCCAGGGGGAGACGACGAGCATCGGCACGCGCGGGCCCAGGCCGTAGGGTCCGGCCACGTAACCGGCCTTGCCGGGGAACACGTCCAGGGCGGTGGGCGTGGTCGACAGGCCCTGCGCCGCACTGGCGGGGGCGTACGGCGGGACGATGTGGTCGAAGAAGCCGTCGTTCTCGTCGTAGGTGATGAAGAGGGCCGTCTTCGCCCACACGTCGGGGTCGGCGGTGAGGGCGTCCAGGACCTGGGAGATGTACCAGGCGCCGTATTTGGAGGGCCAGTTGGAGTGCTCGCTGAAGGCTTCGGGTGCGGCTATCCAGGAGATCTGCGGGAGGTTGCCGCCCACGACGTCCGCGCGCAGCTTGTCGAAGTAGCCCTCGCCCGCCGCGGCGTCGGTGCCCGTACGGGCCTTCTCGTACAGGGCGCTGCCGGGCTGGGCGCCCCGGTAGTTGTTGAAGTACAGCAGCGAGTTGTCGCCGTAGTTGCCGCGGTACGCGTCGTCGATCCAGCCCCAGGAGCTGGCGGCGTCGAGGCCGTCGCCGATGTCCTGGTAGACCTTCCAGGAGACTCCGGCCGCCTCCAGGCGCTCCGGGTAGGTGGTCCAGCCGTACCCGGCTTCGGCGTTGTTGAGGACCGGGCCGCCGCCTTTGCCGTCGTTGCCGGTGTGGCCCGACCAGAGGTAGTAGCGGTTGGGGTCGGTGGAGCCGATGAACGAGCAGTGGTAGGCGTCGCAGATGGTGAAGGCGTCCGCGAGGGCGTAGTGGAACGGGATGTCGTCGCGCGTCAGGTGCGCCATGGTGGTCGGCGTCTTGGCGGGCACCCAGTTGTCGTACTTACCCTTGTTGAAGGCGCTCTGTCCGCCCGCCCAGTCGTGGTTGAGACCTTGGAGGAACTCCATGCCGAGGTCCTCGGACGGCGGCCGGAAGGGGAGCGTCTCCTTCGTGCCGTCGGACTGGTGGAAGACGGACTTGCCGCTGGGCAGGGTCACCGGGCGCGGGTCGCCGAAGCCGCGGACACCGCGCATCGCGCCGAAGTAGTGGTCGAAGGAACGGTTCTCCTGCATGAGCACCACGATGTGCTCGACGTCCGCGATGGAGCCGGTGGTCCCCTGCGCGGGGATCGCGGCGGCACGGGCGATGCTCTCGCCCAGCATCGTCAGGGCCGTGGTTCCGCCCGCGAGCTGCAGGAAACGCCGACGATTCAGTTCTGCCATGGCGCGAACGACCTCCGTGGTTGAGGGGTGGCTGAGTACCCCAGCACAGCGCGTCCGGGGGCCCGGTAAGGGAGCCTGACGTGACGCCGGTGCGTACACCAGGCGAACGGCGGTCGGTTCGGCGCGCAGGTCGGCCGGTTCTGGGCTATCGCGAGAAGGGCGTCGCAGGCATGTCATCACCCCGGGCGGGGGCTGGTGCTGACGGGATCGTGGCGCGCGCGTCAGCCCGCGCGGATCCTGGCCCGTTATGCTCCCAGCATGACATTGCCCATTACAGAAGGCGGAGTTGGCTCCCTCTTACGTGAGTGGCGCCGACGAAGGAAGATCAGTCAGCATGAGCTCGCCCTTCAGGTCGAGACCTCGGCACGTCATCTCAGTTTCGTCGAAACCGGGCGGTCCCGGCCCAGCCGGTCACTGCTCCACAGGCTGGCGGACGGCCTGGAGATCCCGCTCCGGCAGCGCAACACCCTGCTGGTGTCGGCCGGATACTCCCCGCTCTACCAGGAGACCCCCCTCGAGGCCCCAAGGCTGAAGGTGGTGCGGGAAGCGGTCGACCGGCTGATCACCGCCCACGCCCCCTACCCGGCACTCGCCGTCGACGCCGACGAGGACATCGTCGCGATGAACCTCGGCGCCGAACTGCTGCTGGCGGAAGTCTCGCCCGACCTGCTCGTCCCTCCGGTCAACGTCATGCGGGTCTGCCTGCACCCCGAGGGGCTGGCCCGTCAGGTCGTGAACGTCGAGGAGTGGCGCAGCCATCTGCTCGGGCGGCTCTACCGCCAGTCGGTGTACTCGGGGCGGGAGAGCCTGCGCGAGCTGTACGAGGAGGTGACGAGATACGGCCGGCGCACGGCGAAGGACTGCCAGGAGCTCTCGGACACCATCGTCGCGTCGATCCGGATCCGCGCGCTCGGCACGGAGCTGAAGCTCTTCAGCACGATCACCACCTTCGGTGCGGCCACCGACATCACGGTGGCCGAACTGTCCCTGGAGACGATGCACCCGGCGGACGCGCACACGGCCGCCGCCTTCCGGGCGGCCGCGGAGCGTCAGCCGGACAGGAAGGACAGGATGTCCTTGTTGAGCCGGTCGGCGTGAGTGGCGAACAGGCCGTGGGCCGCGCCCTCGTAGCGGATGAACGAGCTGTTCGCTATGAGGCCCGCGGTCCGCGCTCCGCACAGCTCGACCGGCGCCGCCAGGTCGGCCTCCCCGTGGATGACGAGGGTGGGAACGGCGACCTCGGCGGTCTCCGTGCGCTGGTCGGTGGTGAACAGGGTCCGGTAGATCTCCTGCGTGGCCCGCGGTGAGCTGTCCAGGGCCAGGTCCGCCATCCAGCGGGCCAGTTCGGGAGAGACGGGGAGGTCCTCGGGGGCGGCCCCGGGGCCCGTGCCGGGTCCCGCGCCGGGTCCTGCGAAGAACGGCGCCGCCAGACCGGCCGCCCAGCGCGGCCGGTCGGCGTCGATCGTCGCCGCCATCGCGTCGAGCGCGGCCACGTCGACGCCGTCCGGGTTGTCGTCCGTCCGCATGATGAACGGCGTGGTCGGGCTGATCAGTACGAGCCTGTCGATGCGGTCCGCACCGTACCGGGAGAGGTGGCGCACCGCCTCCCCGGCGCCCACGCCGCAGCCCACCAGGGCCACTTCGCGCAGGTCCAGAGCGTCCAGCACCGCGGCCAGATCACCGGCCAGGGTGTCGTAGTCGTACCCGGACCACGGCCAGTCGGAGCGGCCGCAGCCCCGCCGGTCGTAGCTGACGCAGCGCAGGCCCCGCTCGGCCAGGTACGAGGCCTGGAACTCCCACACCCGTGAGCTCATCACCCCGGTGCCCAGCAGGACGACCGGGCGACCCGAACCCCAGTCGGTGACGTACAGGTTCGTGCCGTCTTCCGTGGTGACGTACGGCATGGAGATCGGCCCCTTCGTTCATGACTCGTTCGTGCCGGCTAGTGGACGCGGTGCACGGGGCGCCCGGCCCGGTGGGGTGCCCGGTGTCTCAGTCCGCGTCGGCGGCGGCCGGAATCATGCGGATCATGAAGGCCGCGGCGCAACAGAAGACGACGAGCGGGATCAGCGAGAGGGTGAAGGCGTGCGGGTAGTCGGCCGCCACGGCGGCTCCGCCGAGTGCGGGGAAGAACACCGTGCCGGCGACGGCCACGCCGATCGCGGCGCCGCCCTCCTGCGCCGTGTTGACCGCTCCGGAGGAGGAGGCCGCGTGCTCGGGGGCGGAACCGGACAGCACCAGCCCGGTGAGCGGACCGGTGGTCATCCCCATGCCCATGCCCGCGATCAGCAGGGAGGGGACGAGCCACAGGATGCTGCCGTCGGTGCCGTTCAGGGTCACCGCGACACCCGTCAGCACGTATCCGGCGGCGAGGGTCAGCGGCCCCGAGACCACCAGGCTCCGCCCCAGCCGGCCGGCCAGTCGGCCGGACATCAGCGAGGAGCCGAAGTAGCCCGCGCCCAGGGCGAGGAAGAGCAGTCCGGACTCCAGCGGGGACAGTCCACGGCCCTGCTGGAGATAGAGCGCGAGGAGGAAGAAGAAGGAGCCCATCGCGAGGAAGTAGGTGACGGTGGCGGCGAGCCCGACGGAGAAGACGCGGCTGCGGAAGAGCGCGAGCGAGATCAGCGGGCCGCGTCCCTCCCTTTCGCGCTTGCGCAGGTGGGAGACGGCCGCGACGGACAGGACGACCGCCAGGAGCAGGGACACCCAGCTCCACGCGGGCCAGCCCTGTTCGCGTCCCTCGACGAGGGCGGTCACCAGCAGGGCCAGAGCGGCGGTCACCAGGACCGCGCCGGGCAGGTCGAGGCGGGTGCCGTCGGCGTTGCGCGACTCGGGGACCGTACGGAAGACGAACAGGAACGCCACCAGGCTGACCGGCACGTTGATCAGGAAGATGCTCCGCCAGTCGAGGCCGCCGATGTCGACGGTGATCAGTACGCCGCCGATCACCTGCCCGAAGACCCCGGCGAGGCCGACCACCATGCCGTAGACGTTGAAGGCGGCGGCGCGGCTCGGGCCGGTGTAGACCGTGCCGATGATGCCGAGGACCTGGGGCACCATCAGTGAGGCCGCGGCGCCCTGGACCACCCGGGCCACGACGAGCAGGTCGGCGTTGGGCGCCAGGCCGCAGGCCGCGGAGGCGACCGCGAAGAGCAGGAGGCCGAGGGCGAACATCCGCCGGCGGCCGAAGAGGTCCCCGATCCGGCCACCCGTGATCAGACCGGCCGTGAAGGCCACGCCGTATCCGACGATGACCAGCTGCGCCTGTGCGGCACTGGCCTCGAGGTCACTCTGGATGGCGGGGATGGCCACGTTGGCGATGAAGTAGTCGAGGACGGTCATGAAGGTGCCCACCATGACGACGACCAATGCGCCCCAGGACGGTCCGTCGCCGCCTGCTGTTTTGCCACCGCTCCTGGTGTCGGTGCGAGGAGTTGCTTCTGACGTCATCCCAGGACTCCAGTTCGGCTTGCTCATCCGGAATTTACAACCGGGCAAACAGCTTCTGCCTCTCCTGCAGTTCCGTCAATTACGTCGGAGGTAATGAAGAGATCAGGCCAAAACGCGGCACCGCCTTTGGGTGTGTTCCCGTCGCGGTATTGCCACTGGCCTCTCGCTGTAGGGGTACTCCGTCGAAGCGCAGGCCGAAGGGCGTACATGCGTACGGTCGATCAGGCGTGGAGATGGTGACGAATCGGTCGAAAATGCTGCGGATTTGATCATTCCATTGGCGGAGAAGCATCGGCCGGTTGTAAATGCCCCGCCTCGGCGCGGACGTTCCATGGCAATCTTGAAATCGAGTGCGAATCCCCCAACTGTATGGCGCAACCATCTGTGACACGGGCCACCCTCCCCACGGGTTGCTGGCCCGCCGAGGATATGCCAACGCAGAGCACGCGTAAGGAGAATCGAACCGGTGATGTTCCGAATACTCGGCGCGGTCGGTTATCAGCTGGACGGTCAATTCCACAGCATTCCAGGGGCAAGACAGCGGACGCTTCTCGCGGCCCTGTTGGTGAGCGGTGGCCGGCCGGTGCCCGCCGAGCAGCTCTACACGGAGCTGTGGGGGGAAAGTCCGCCGCCGACGGCGAACAACTCTCTGCAGGCCCACATCTACCGGCTGCGCGGGACGCTCCAGAAGATGGCGGGATCGACCGCCCCACCCGCCCACCTGGCCACAAGGGCCTCCGGGTACACCCTGGAGGTCGCGGCCGATCACCTCGACATGAACGTCTTCCGCGGACGGATCGCGGAATCCCGTCGGGTCGTCGCCGACGATCCCCGGCGGGCCTACGGATTACTGGAAGAGGCGCTGGGGCTGTGGCGCGGCTCGCCCCTCCAGGACGTGCCCGCCGGGCCGATGTGCCAGAGCGTGGCCCTCCAGCTCGACGAGGAATACATGACGGCGCTGGAGGACAAGCTCTGGCTCGGAATCGGATGCGAGGACCCGTTCCACGTCATAGGGGAACTCAAGCGGATGAGTACCGTCCACCCGTGGCGGGAGCGGATCACCGAGATGCTGATGCTGGCCCTCTACCGCTGCGGACGGCAGGCGGAGGCGGTCGAGGCGTACAACAAGGCGCGCAGCCGGCTGGTGGAGGAACTGGGCATGGAGCCGTCGGTCCAGCTCCGGCAGCGCTTCAGGAACATCCTCAACCAGGACCCGTCGCTGCGTCAGCCCTTCCCGGTCTCCTGACCGGCATCGTGAGCGGCGACGGACGGGTGTAGTCCACGGCCGCTCACGGTGCCGTACCGCCGTCGGGCAGCACGCGGCGGAACCCGGCGTACGGCACGAGCGCGGCCGGGAGCTCCACCGAACCGTCCTCGCGCAACCCCTGCTCCAGCAGCGCCGCGACCGTACGGCCGATCGGCAGGGCCGAGCCGTTGAGGGTGGCGGCGGGCGTCTTGACGCCGTCGCGCGTGCGCACGCGGATCCCGGCCCGGCGCGCCTGGAAGGTGCCGCAGTCGGAGACCGAGGAGATCTCCCGGTAGGCGTCCGAGCCCGGCAGCCACACCTCCATGTCGTAGGTCATGCGCGCGGAGAACCCGAGGTCGCCGGCGGGCAGCAGCACGACCCGGTAGGAGAGCTCCAGCCTCCGCAGGCATTCCTCGGCGTGCCCGAGCAGGACCTCCAGCTCGGCACGGGAGTCCTCCGGGCGGCAGATCCTGACCAGCTCCACCTTCTCGAACTGGTGCAGCCGCAGGATCCCCCGGGTGTCACGGCCGTACGAGCCCGCCTCGGCGCGGAAGCAGGGGGTGCGGGCCGTGACGGCGAGCGGCAGTCCCGCCGCGTCGAGCGTCTGCCGGGCGAAGAGGTTGGTCAGCGGCACCTCGCCGGTCGGAATGAGCATCAGCTCCCGGCCCCCGACCGAGGTGGCGAAGAGATCGTCCTCGAACTTCGGCAGTTGCCCCGTGCCCGTCATGGTCTCCCGGCTGACCAGATAGGGCACCGAGTACTCCGTGTATCCCTGGCTCCGCGTGTGCAGGTCCAGGAAGAAGTCGGCCAGCGCCCGTTCCAGCCGGGCTCCGGCGCCGCGGGCGACGCTGAACCGGGCCCCCGACAGCCGGCCGGCCGCGGCGGCGTCCAGGATCCCCAGGGCCTCGCCGATCCCGGCGTGATGGCGCTGCGGATCGGCCGGCACGGGCGGCGGCCCGCCCCGGCGCACCTCCACCGCGTCGTCCCCGGTGGCTCCGTCCGGCACGTCGTCGTACGGCACGTTGGGGACGGTGAGCAGCAGGTCGCGCAGTTCGCGTCCGGCCGCCGAGAGCGCCTCCTCGGCCTGCCGGACCGCGCCGCGCAGTTCCCTGGCCGCGTCGCGCGCGGCATCGGACGGTCCGCCGGAGGAGCGGGCGGACCGGGAGGCCCGGTTCAGCTCGGCCCGCAGCCGGGTCACCCGGTCGGCGGCCCGGGTACGGCGCTGCTGCGCCTCCCGGAGCGGCGCGACCCGCAACTCGTAGCCGCGGCGGGTGAGCGCCGCCGTCGTCGGCCCGTCCCGCTCGATCAGTTCTCGTACGTCGTGCACGGGAGTCCCCTGTCGTCGGGTCAGGCGGCGGCGATGGCCAGGACCGCGTTCTGGCCACCGAATCCGAAGGAATTGCTCAGGGCCAGGTCGATGCGCGCACCGGTGGCCGAGGTGGCCACCTCGAGGTCGAGCCGCGGATCGAGTTCCCCCAGCGAGGCCGTGGGCGGAACCACCGACCTCTCCACGCTGAGTACGCCCAGCGCCGCCTCCACCGCTCCGGCGGCCCCCAGCAGATGGCCCGTCACCCCCTTCGTGGAGGTGACGAGCGGGCGACCCGCGAACACCCGGGCGAGCATCTGCCCCTCCATCAGGTCGTTCAACGGAGTCGACGTACCGTGTGCGTTGACGTGCGCGACGTCACCGGGGGCGGCGCCCGCATCGGCGAGCGCGGCCCGTACGGCGGCCTCGACGGCGCGGCCCCGCGGGTCCGGGCTGGTCATGTGGTGGGCGTCCGCGCTGGCTCCGTAGCCCGCGATGCGCGCCCGGATCCGGGCGCCGCGGGCACGGGCGTCGGCCGCCCGCTCGAGGACCAGGACCCCCGCTCCCTCACCGGCGACGAACCCGTCCCGCCCGGCGTCGAAGGGGCGCGACGCGGTCGCCGGGTCGTCCTCGCGCCGCGACAGGGCCCCCATGCTCGCGAAGCCGGCCATGACCAAAGGCGTGATCATGGCCTCGCTGCCGCCCGCCAGCACGATGTCGCACCGGTCCATCGCCAGCAGGTCGCGGGCCGTACCGATCGCGGTGGCACCCGAGGCGCAGGCGGTGGCCACCACCAGGTTGGGGCCGCGGGCACCGAACTCGATGGCGGCCTGCCCCGCCAGCATGTTCGGCAGCTGCATGGGCAGCAGCAGCGGGGACACCCGCCGCGGGCCCTGCTCCAGCAGCGTCCGGTGCTCCTTCTCGACGGTGCCCGGCCCGCCGTCCGCGCAGCCGAGTACGACGCCGACCCGGGCACCGTCCCAGGTCGCCGGGTCCAGTCCGGCGTCGGCCACCGCCTCCCCGGCGGCCACCAGCGCGAACTGCACGAACCGGTCGAGGCGCAGCGCCCGCCGGCCCCCGAGCAGCGCGTCCGGATCGAATCCGGGGACGCGGCACGAGAGCCGGACCGGGTGGCCGTCGAGCACGGGGTCGAGGGCCGTAGTGGCCCGCCCCGCCAGGACGGCCTCCCAGGTCGGCTCCGTCCCGACGCCGCCGGGCGTGACCAGACCCAGGCCGGTGACCGCGGTGTCGGTGGCGGGCATCAGACCGTCGACATCCGCTGCTCCACGAGCAGCGCCATGTCGCCGATGGTGTCCAGGTCCAGCAGCTCGTCGTCGCTGACGTTCACGCCGAGCTCCTTCTCCAGCAGCAGCGAGAGTTCGACCACTGCCAGTGAGTCCAGTTCGACCTCCTCCCGGGTGGCTTCGGGCGTGACCTGCCCGGCCTCCACCTTCAACTTGCTGACCAGGATTTCCTTGAGGGTCTCGAACATGTTCGGCATTGCGGTCTCCTTGAGTCGTGTCGATCCGTGGTGAGCCGGGGCGGTGTCGGTCAGGCTGCCTTGACGTCCGGCCAGACCAGGGCGGCGGCGCCCCAGGCGAGACCTCCGCCGAAGGCGGTCATGAGGAGCCGGTGGCCCCCTGAGAGGGAGCCGTCGGCCGTGCACTGGGCCAGTAGCAGGGGGATCGAGGCGGCGCCGGTGTTGCCGACCCGCTCGATGTTGGACAGGGAGCGCTCCGCCGGCACACCGAGCTCCTCGGCCACCGCCGTGAGGATGCGGCCGTTGGCCTGGTGGGCGGCGAACCGGTCGACGTCGCCGATCTCCCAGCCCGCCGACGCCAGGGCCGTGCGTGAGGCGGCGCTCATCCGCTCCACGGCGTGCCGGTACGTCTCGCGCCCCCGCATCCGGAAGTACTCCTCGCCCGGAGCGGGCGGACGGCCGGAGGACCGCTGGCGCGAGCCGCCCGCCGGGACCTCGATCAGGTCGCTCAGCCGGCCGTCGCTGCCCAGGACCAGCGGACCGACGGCCCCCGGCTCGGTGGCGTCACCGGAGCGCAGCACCACGGCTCCCGCGCCGTCGGCGAAGATGACCGCGGTCCCGCGGTCGGCCGGGTCCACGATGGTGGTGAAGGCGTCGGCGCCGATCAGCAGGACCCTGCGCGCGGTCCCCGACGCGATCAGTCCGGAGGCCGTGGCGAGGCCGTACAGGAATCCCGAGCACACGGCGGCGACGTCGAACGCCGCCGCACCGTCGAGCCCCAGCCTGGCGGCCACGTCGGGTGCGGTGGCCGGGCAGGGCCGGTCCGGCGTGGTGGTGGCGAGCACCACCGCGTCCGGGGGCTCGCCGCCCGCCGAGACCAGGGCCAGCCCACCCGCCTCGACCGCGAGGTCGGAGGTGGCGGTGCCGGGCGCGATCACGTGCCGGGCCGCGATGCCCGTCCGGCTGCGGATCCACTCGTCGGTGGTGTCCAGACGGCTGGTCAGGTCCTGGTTGGTGACCACACCGGGCGGTACGTACCCGCCGATGCCGCAGATCACCGCGGCCGGTGCGCCCGCTGTCATGCCGACCGCCCCGGACCGCCGGTCAGCACGTCGACGGGCAGTTCCATGTAGGCCATGCGCGTCTCGGCCATCTCGTCGGTCCAGCGCTCCGCCATGGCGTAGCGCTGCTCGGCTGTGGTGTCGAGCATCCGTACGCCGGGCCAGATCTCGTGGTCCCCGATGAGGTCGGCGTGCTCCTCCATGCCCTCCTGGAACAGTTCCTCGCGGTGGATGACGAATTCGCGGTCGGGGATCTCGTCCCACAGCCGGACGCCCCGCCCGATGACGTCCAGCACCCGCTGCCGCTCCTCGGGGTGCTCCCGCAGTCGGTCGCGCAGGATGGTGCTCGCGACGGTCAGATGGCGGATCTCGTCGATGGCCGTCCCGCGGGAGATCTCCCCGGTGGCGGGGGAGAGGGGGGTCCACTTGCGCTCGCTGAGTTCGGCCGCGGGGGCCAGGACCCCTTCGATGACGATGGCGAACACCGCGACACCGCCGAGGAAGTCCCCCTCGTCCCGGATGACTTCGAGCGTGAACTCCTCGACCGGCCGCAGTACCCGGCGCCGGTAGTCGGCCGCCATCTCGTCGATGTCCCGCAGCAGGGTCGCGGCCGGCCTGCCGAGCTCCACCAGGTGATTGCGGAACACCCGGGAGTGCCGGGCCTCGTCGATCATCTGGGTGGCGTAGAACTCCATCTCGGGGATGCCGGGCGCGCGGGCCACGTAGTGCCCGAGCAGCCGGGTGGCGATCTCCTCGGCGACGCTGCGGAAGCCGAACTCCAGGGTCAGCGCCTCGTTCAGCGGACCCGGCCGGGTCAGCAGCTCCGGCACACCGGCGTCCTCGTGGTGTCCGGTCACCCCCCGGTCGCGCAGCGTGCCCTGGGCGACCGAGGTGATCCAGTAAGCCAGGTCGCAGTCCTCGGGCCCGAGCGTGAGCTTCATGGCGCCGTCGAGCAGGCCCGGCGCGGTGTCCCAGTCGGCCTCGGGGGCCGTGACCCGGTCCGCGCCCGCGCCGGCCGTCCGGTCGCGTGTGGTGTCGGTCATCCCGCTTCCTCCTCGATGTGGGGTCGGTGTCCGCCGCCCGGTGGGGTCCGCGGGTGCAGCGCGCCGGCGAAGAGTCCGCCCCCGTAGCTCAGCAGCGGGTCACCGGCGCCGCTGTCGACCCGGACGACGTGTCCGAGCAGCACCTCGTGGTCGCCGACGACGTGACGGGCGGAGAGCCGGCAGGCGTAGTGCGCGAGCGCGCCGTCGAGCAGGGGCGCCGCGGTGTACGGGTCGGGGTGCCAGTCGACGGCGGCGAACTGCTCGACCCCGTCCGGGCGGGCGCTGGAGGCGAACCAGCGGGCGACGGAACTCTGGGACGCCCCGAGCACGTTGACGGCGAACCGGCCTTCGGCGGAGGCCAGCCGGGACAGCACCGACCCGGCCCGCAGCGCCGCCCCGAGGAGCAGCGGGCGGTGCGAGACCCGGGTCAGGGTGCTGACCGTCGTGCCGTGCGTACGCCCCTGGTGGCGCACGGTGAGCACCGCCACCGGCGCGGCCAGCTGGTCGATCAGCAGCCGGGCGGGCGCCTTCGCCGCGGACCTCATCGGGCCGCTCCGGCCGACCGCGCGGCCACGTGGCCGACGGGGGCGGGCTCGGTGGTGTGCCCGACGGGCTTGGGGTGGGCGAGCCCGAGATCGTCCAGCAGCCGCAGGTAGCCCTTCTGCGGGACCGGTTCGAAGGGCAGCGCGAACGACTTCATGAAGTTGCCGAACAGCCCCCGGTCGCCGAAGAGGTGGAACGGCAGCACGAGCAGGGCCCATTCGGGCTTCACCAGCCAGCACCACAGCGCGGCGACCGCGCCCTGGGTGATCAGGCTGTGCATCACGTTGTAGAGCACGTAGTACGTCTTGGAGATGGGCCGGCCGCCGCTGCGCCGGAACGCGATGGCGCCGGGCAGGTAGCCGATGAGGTCGATGTAGAGGAACAGCGCGATGGCCGGCAGCCACCGGATCTCCCCGAAGTGAGCGATGATCAGCCCGGTGGACACGGCCAGCCCGACCAGATACTCGGCGCGGTGGAGGCTGAAGGTCCTGGGGGTTTCGAAGGGGTTGGCCTGGTCCATGGGTCGTCTCCTGCGGATCCTGCTGAGGGGCCCCGCCGGGGTGGCGGGCGGGAATCAGACGGTGGCCGGGAGGCCGGGGGCGGAGTCGTCGAGACCGGTGTCGCCGACCAGGTCGGTCCGGGGGAACAGCCCCGTGACGGCCCAGGCGACCGTCTCCCTGATCACGCGCTCCGCGATGGGGTCGAGGATTCCTTCCAGGCTGGGGATGCCGAAGTCGAAGTCGGCCGAGAAGCGGACCGCGACGTCATCGCCCCGCTGCTCCAGGCGCCACGTACCGGAGAAGACGTCGAAGTCCCCTTCGGTCTGCTCGAATTGGATCTCCAGCTGGTCGGGGAGGAACCGGTCCCGTTCGGTCCAGCGCAGCAGTCCGCTGCGGAAGTGGAGTTCCCAGCTGGAGCCGGCTTCCGGGTCGGGGTGGGTCGCGTGGACCGTGGTCGACTGCACGTGCGGTGCGAGCTCGGGATAACGCTCCCAGCGCAGTACGTTGTCGTAGACGTGCCGGGCCTTCTCGGAGCGCACACAGGCCTCCAGTTCGACGTGCCGCACGATCTCTTACCGCCTTCCGGGCAGGGTGGCCGACCCGCTGATCAGGGCGCGGGTGGCTTTGTCGAAGGAGTCGAGGAGCACGTCGACCTCCTGGTCGGTGAGGGTCGCGGGAGGTGTGAACCGCACCACCGAACTGCCGTTCATCGAGTGGTTCGCCACCACTCCGTGGTTGAACAGCTCGATGAGCAGCTCGCCCGCCAGGCCGGCCTCGGTGAGCTCGACACCGATGAGCAGCCCTTGACCGCGTACGTCGACGAGCAGGTCGGGAATGTTGCGGCGGGCGATCTCGGCGATGCGGGGCAGCAGTACCGCCCCGAGGTCACCGGCGCGGGAGACCAGCCGGCCGTCCCGTACGGCCTGGATCGCGCCCTGGACGGCGGCCATCAGCAGCGGCTGTCCGGAGAAGGTGGCGGTGTGGACGTAGGGGTCCTTGTCGAAGGGCCGGAACGCCTCCCGGGTCGCGACGGCGGCCGAGACCGGGACCACTCCGCCGCCGAGCGCCTTGCCCGCGAGCAGGACGTCGGGGACCACGCCCTCGATGTCGGCGCCCCACCATTCGCCGAGGCGGCCGAAGCCGGACTGCACCTCGTCGAGGATCAGGAACCCGTCGTGTTCGCGTACGAGTTCCTCGACCCGCTTGAGGTAGCCCTTGGGCGGGATGATCACGCCGCCCTCGCCCTGGAGGGGCTCCAGGATCACGCACACCTCGCCGGGGTGCGCGGCGAGTTCCGCCTCCAGGGCGTCGGCGTCCCCGTACGGGAGGTGCCGGACGTCGGGGAGGAGCGGGCGGAAGGGCCGCTGGTAGACCTCCTTCGCGGTGGCCGAGAGGGCTCCGAGGGTCTTGCCGTGGTAGCCGCCGTGCATCGAGACCGTACGCTTGCGGCCGTTGGCCCGCGCCAGCTTGAGTCCGGTCTCCACGGCCTCGGCGCCCGACAGGGCGAAGTGCACCCGGTCCAGACCCGGAGGCATCACCGAGACGAGGGCCTCGGCGGCCAGTGCGACGGTCGGTTCCAGCAGGATGCGGGTGGCGACGGGGTGGGTCCGCAGCTGCCGTTCGACCGCCTCCATGACGACGGGGTGCCGGGCGCCCATGATGAAGACCCCGTACCCGCCGGCGTTCAGGAAGCGCTCCCCGTCGCTGGTGGTGATCCACGCCCCCTCCGACGCCACCTCCATGTGGGTGCCGAAGAGCTCCGCGAGGGTGGCCCGGCCCTTGCTCAGATGGGCCCGGTACAGGTCGAGTATCCGCTGCTCGGTGTGGGTCCCGGGGACCAGGTGGGTGGTGGTCATGACAGCTCCAGGGGGTGGCCCGCGAACCAGGCCAGCAGGGGTTCGGCGGCCGCGCCGCGGCCGGGCGGGTGGAAGGCGAGCGCGCGCACGGCGGTGGCCAGCCGGGCGTGGTCGCCGGAGCGGATGAAGTCGAGGCCCCCGAGCAGTTCCACCGCCTGGTCCACGGCCTGGGCGAGGAGGTCCTGCACGGTGTACCGGGCCACCAGTACCTGGGCGACGGCCTCCTCGCCGCCGAGCCCGGCGAGGACCGCCCGGGCGGCGCCCTCCAGCAGGCCGAAGGCCGAGTCGACCCGGATGACGAGGGCGGCGCGTTCCCCGGCGGTGCCCCGCTCCCGGCTCACCACCTGCTCGGCCAGCGTGCTCGCCGCGCCGACGTAGGCGGCCGAGATCAGCAGCTCGAACCAGACGAAGGCGACCGTCTGCAGGTCGTCGAGCCTGCCGGGGTCCTCGGCGGTGGTCCGGACGACCAGTTCCTCAGGGACGAAGACGTCGGTCAGCCGGACCTCGTCGCTCTCGGCGCCGGCGAGGACGTCGTTGCCCCAGAACGGGTGCACGGACAGCCCCCGCGCGGGCAGGTTCACCATCGCCAGGGCCAGTTCGGGCGCGCCGTCCGGACCGGGCACCGCGATGCTGGCGGTCAGCAGGTCCATGGAACGGGACAGGCTGCACGGCTTCTTCGTGCCGTTGAGGAGGTAGCCGCCCTCGGTGGGGGTCGCCGACACCGCCGGAACGAGGATGTTCTGCTGGGTCCGTCCCTCGGCCCAGCCGGACGCCATCAGCCGGCGCCCGGGCGCGATGCCGGAGAGCACCTCCAGCTGGGCGGGGGTGAGCCGGCCGGGATCGACGGCGAGGGCGTACAGCGTCGCGGTGGTGAAGTGGTGCATGGCCGCCGCGGCCGCCACGGAGGGCGAGAGCGAGCCGAGGGCGCGCTGGACCCGGATGGCGTCGAGCGCGTCCGCGCCGTGGCCCCCGTACTCCCGCGGGACCAGCAGTCCGGCCCCGTCGTGGGCGCGGAACAGGTCGATCACCGGGCTGCCGGGGACCTCGCGCCGGGCGTACGGGATGTCCCCCAGGGCCTTGAGCAGGCCGGGGTGGTAGTGGTCGCAGAGCTCTCGTGCGGTGGAGAGGGAACGCATGGCAGTCCTTGGGGGTGTGGGTACGGGGACGGTCATGAGCCGAAGACCGCTTCGTGCGGACTGATGCCGCGGGCGATGCTGACGCCCTGGAGGTGCGAGGTCTTGAGCATCGGGTAGTTCGCCTCCCCGAAGGCTCCGCCGGTGAGACCGGTACCGCCGTGGCTCGGCAGGTAGGGCAGGAACCCGATGTGCGAGTCGTTGACCTTCAGCAGCCCGCCGTTGGAGATCCGGCCGACGAACGTGTCGATCACCCGGTCCGACCCGGCCCACAGCGAGTTGCGCAGGCCGTACCGGTTGCTGTTGACGAAGTCGACGAAGCGGTCGAGGAGTTCGTCGTCGTCGGCGGGTTCGGCGACCACGATCGGCAGCAGCGGGAAGAACGTCTCCTGGTCCACCACGTCGTACGCGCGCGCCCCGGCCAGCCCGTTCACCCGCACCACGGTCGGCTGGAGGAAGACACCGGTCTGGGACGGCGTGCCGTCCAACTCCGTGCGCAGGCCCCCGATCACCAGCTCGGCGCCCCGGTCCGTGGCCTGCTTGAGCAGCCCGAAGAACCGCTCGCTGCGGCGTACGGGGGACAGCAGGACCTCGGGGTCCTGCGGGTATCCGGGGCGGACCTCGGCGACCCGGGCCCGTACCTCCTCGAACAGCCGGTCCGCGACCGCGGGATGGACGACGACGCAGTTGGGCACCATGCAGATCTGGCCGGAGCCGTAGAACGCCTCGGCGAGGGCCTGCGCCGCCTTCTCCACGTCGGCGTCGCGCCACACCACGATGGTGTCGTTGCCCGCCAGCTCCAGAATGGGCTTCTTGCCGGCCGCGACGCAGTCCCGCTCGAAGAGCAGGCCCTCCTTGCTTCCGCCGATGTAGAAGATGTCGTCGATCAGCGGATCGGCGAGCCAGCGGTCCAGGGTCTGCTTGGGATTGCCGCAGATGGCGTTGAGCACGCCCGGAGGCGCCCCGAGTTCGTCGAGCAGCGGCCCCACCACGTCGCGCATCAGCCACATCGTGCTGAGCGCGATCGAGCGCGGCGCCCTGACCACGACGGCGTTGCCCGCCATCAGGGCCAGTACGGCCAGGGCGGCGCTCGGGGCCGGGGCGTTCTGCGGCGGATGGAAACCGACGACTCCGTCCGGGCGGCGGCGCACGATCAGCCGGCGGTCGCCGTGACTGAACTCGGTGTGCATCTGTTCGCGGTACCAGCCCAGGCTCTCCTCGCTGTACACCTGGAACAGGCAGCTGAGCTCCCACCGCGCGAGTTTGACGGGGTGCCCCTCGGCCACCAGCATGTCGACGAACTCGTCCTGCCGGGCCAGGAGTTCCTCACGGAAGCGGGTGCCCAGCCGCATCCGCCGCTCCAGCGGCACGGCGGCCCAGCCGGGCGCCGCGGCGGCCGCGGCCTCGGTCGCCAGGTCGATGGCGCCCGAAGAGGCGATGGCGCAGCGGCCGATGACGTAGGGGTGCTGCGCGGCCTCGGACGCCGGGTCGCGCTCCAGGTCCCGCTTCAGGCCGACACTGGTGAACACGTCCTCGAGCAGGGACCGGGAGCTGACCGTGTACACCCAGCCGTCGCCCTCCACGTCCTTCCCGGCGATGTAGAGCTCGTAGCTGAGCAGTGGCTTGTCGCGCATCCTCACGCCTCCCCGAATTCGGTTTCCGCGGACTCCGCAGTCTCGGCAGTCTCCGCACGGAACGCATCGATGCTTACAGCCGCACCTGACCGACCGCTGATGAGCGGCTGACTCTCGCCTTTCTCCCGCCTTTCCCGCAACGAAAGAACGGCCGGCTGCCCTTCCGGGCGACCGGCCGTTCTCAATTCGTTCACGAAGCATTCGTTCACGAAGGGCGGAGAGGGCAGGATTTGAACCTGCGGAGGCCTGAGCCAGACCGGCGCGAACGCCGGACCCCGATAGACCGCTCCGGGCACCTCTCCTCGTTCCCGGCCCGGTTTCCCGTGCCGTTCACAACAACTACATTGCCAGGCCCGCCTGATATCCCGCTTATACGGCGCTGATACGGATCTGACCGCTGGGCGGCCGCTCTCCCGTTGCCCTTTCGCCGGGCCATTGCAGCTGATGTACTTCCGGCAAGTTGCTTCGTACTGACAAGGAGCAGACCGTGACCACTTCCCCCGCTCTCGAAAATCCGGTACTGAATGCCGTCCGGCGGCACACCCGGTCCGACAACCCCAGTTCCTTTCTGGCCCTCAACCGGGGCAACGAGGTGTTCACCGCACCCGGCCTGGACGGCCTCGTCGTCTACCGGCGGACCGGGCGCCATCTGGTGCAGTTCGGCGGCCCGTTCGCCACCCCGGAGGCGTACGAGGCCCTGCTCGAACGCTTCACCGCCTTCGCCCGGGAGCAGGATCTGGGCCTGGTGGGCGTGCAGTTGCAGCGGCAGGACGCCGAGGCGTACCGGCGCCAGGGCTTCACGGTCAACCAGATCGGCGCCTCGTGGGCCGTCCACCTGCCCGCCTTCACCCTGCGCGGCACCCGCTTCATGCAGCTGCGCAACAAGATCTCCAGGGCGTTCCGCAACGGCCTGGAGGTGGAGGAGGTGGACTCCGGCCGGTGGGAGGAGGCACTGCACGACATCGACCGGGCGTGGCTGGGTTCCAAGGGAGAGCACGCCCGTCCGCTGGAGTTCCTGGTGGGCGAGCTGGGCGGCCCGGCACAGGAGCACCGCCGGCTCTTCCTCGGCACGATCGACGGCGCCGCCGTGGGCTACATCTCCTACTCGCCGGTCTACGGAAGCCGGTCGGGCTGGATGCACGACCTGAGCCGGCGCATCCCCGGCGGTTCGCCCGGGCTGATGGAGGCGATCAACTCCCGGGCGATCGACGTCTTCCGGGCCGAGGGGGTCGATTGGCTGCACTTCGGCTTCACCCCGTTCACCGGACTGGACCCGGCGCACGAGGTACCGGGGCACAGTCCGGCGTTCCAGTGGCTGATGCACTTCCTGTGGGAGAACGGGGAGGCCCTGTACCCGGCCCGGACCCAGCTGTCCTACAAGGAGAAATGGGCTCCGGAGGAGCTGATCCCCGAGTACGTGGCCTTCGACGGGCCGGCCTCACCGGCCGCCTTCGCCCATGTCTTCCGCGCCTGCAAGGCGTTCTGAGCGCACACAGGCGTCCACCACACCCGTCCGCCACACCCGTCCACCACCACCCACCACACCCGTCCAACGCCGCGCCGTAGAGGAGTCGGTCATGTCCGAAGAAGTACGGAAGTCGCAGACCCAGGCCCTGCAGGAGTCGCTCGTCACGTTCCTGATGGAGATCATCGGTGCCCCGGACGACGAGGAGATCGCCAGGAACGCCGCCCAGGTGGTGCGCGAGCTGGACGTCCGGATGGCCGCGGAGCAGGCCCAGCGCGTCTGAGGGGCGCCGGAAGGCACGTACGCGAGGGGGGCGGCCCGGGCTTTTCGAAGCCCGGGCCGCCCCCCTCGCGTACGCCGGCTCAGCCGCCGAGCGCCGTCGCGGTCAGCTTGGCGAGCTCCGCCGGGGACAGCTCCTCCAGATGGGCGCACAGGTCGGCGGCCTCGTCCGGACCCCCGGCCCGGCGGAACTTCTCCCTGACCAGCTCCCAGTGGAGTGCCCGGGTCTCCTCTCCCGCCGCCCCGATGGGGATGTCGCGCCGCGCGGTGGCCGTGCGGCCGTCCGCCCAGCGCACGGTGAGCCGGGAGCCGGTGTGCTTGGTCGCCTGCTCGAAGGTGTCCTCGGGGGCGCCCAGTACGGCCCGCTCGGCGGCCTCCCGCCCCGCGAACGCGGCCAGCCAGTCGACGGCGGGCCGCCCCGCCTGCCGGACCGCCGCTCCGAACGGCGCGGCGCTCGCCAGCAGGTCGTCCGTCATCCCGGGATCCTCCACCAGCCGCACCCGGGAGGACAGTTCCCAGCGCCGCGCCTCGTGCGTGGCGGGCGCCGTGAAGTCGGCCACGGACAGATCGCCGGTGAGCAGCGCCACGGCGACGGCGTACGGCACCGAGAGCGGCAGGATGCTCGGCGGGGTGTCCGGCCCGTTTCCGTGCCGGTCGGTCAGGTGCGCGACGTACGTGGTGTAGCGCGACGTCTCCACGACGATCTCCTCGATCCCGTCGGCGAAGCCGGCCCCCGGTGACCGCCGGCGCAGTTCCAGGGCGCAGTCCACGGCGGTGTCCACACCCGGTCCGCCGGGACGGACCTTGAAGGAGAGCGTGTCGGTGTGCCAGCGCCGGCCGAGCCCCTCGTCCACGGCCCGGGGGAGCGGCACCACCGCGAACCTGCTCAGGAAGCCGTCGGGGTGCTCCACCACGTCCGCGGCCGCGGTCAGTCCGGCCTCGGCCGCGTCGCACGCGTCCATCGCCGCGCGCACCGGTGTCAGGGCGGTGAGGACCCGGGCGTCGCCGCTGAGGAAGCCGTACAGGAGGGTCCACGGCGGCATGGTCATGGCCAGCCCGATCGCATGGGTCCAGGTGCCGGCTCCGGCTCCGGTGCAGTGCAGTCTGCCGGTCACACCGCCGATCAGACTGGTGTGCGCGGCGGTCTGGCCTCGAAAGGGTCCGAGCGTCGCCGCCGCGGTGACCCGGGCGGCGCACTCGTTGGCCGCCACGACGGCGGTCAGGCAGGCGGCGCCGTCGAGCCCCTCGGAGCGGACGTAGGCGAGGGGCGTCGCGACCGTCGAGTTCGACAAGTGCCCGGCGTACGCCGTGTCGTCGAGGTTGAGCCAGGAGCCGAGGCCCGCCAGGACGGCCGCGGACCGGGCCGGATCGGACTGCAGCGGCTCCCCGAAGGCGGACACCAGCCGGCGCCCGAGCGGGTGGCCGAGGCCGGTGCGGATGGCGGCGAGCTGCGACAGGACCTGACTGCGCGCGAGCCCGACGACCCGGGTGGGGAGGTCCTCCAGGCGCAGTCCGGCGGCCCAGCCCGCCAGCTCGGCGGTCCGGGACGGCGGGAGCGGGGTTTCCCCGGCCGGGCCGGGCCCGGGGCGCCGCCCGGTCATCGGGTCCGCTCCGGCCGGGCGGGGCCGGGCACGGGTGCGCACAGCACCGGAAGCACCCCGGGCAGGATGTCGACGGTCAGCCGCGATCCTTCGTACGCCACCAGTTCGCCGTCGTGCTCGAAGCACAGCGGCAGGCCGTCCGTGCGCTCCACGACCACGCTGCGGCCGGTGCGGTAGACCACGCCGGTCCGGTCGACGTGCTCCCCGGTGAGCAGCAGCGGGGGCACGTCGACGGGGTCGGTGCCGGCGCCGACCACACAGACGTCCAGGAGCCCGTCGTCCAGCACCGAATGCGGCAGCACCAGGTACTGCCAGGCGCGGTGCCGGCCGCCGCCTATGTTGACCAGCACCGTCTCGCCCTTGTGCACGACGGCCCCGTCGACGGCCACCCGGCCGGGGTACGGGGTGAACACGGACGCGGCGTGTTCCAGTCCCGCCTGGAGCCGGGCCCGGCCCCGCAGCGTCACCTCCCGGGCGCTGCGCAGCACTTCGGCGGTGAGTCCGGCGCCGGCGCCGAGCACCACCAGTGCGTCGAGCTCCCTGACCCGCGCCAGGTCGAGCCGGCGCAGGGCCGAGGGAAGGGCGCCGAGTCCGGTGTCGACGGCTTCCTGCCAGGGGCGCGTGCCCCAGTGGGAGCGGTAGCCGGAGTTGCCGGTGCCGGCCGGTACCACGAGCAGCGCGGTGTACTCGCCGGGCCCGGCGCCGTCCATCAGGCCGTTCACGACCTCGAGCACCGTCCCGTCGCCGCCGATGGCGACGACCACCCGCGTCCCCTCGCCGGTCCGGGTGCGGACGGCCTCCCGGGCGGCCCGCTCGGCGTCGCCGGGTCCTTCGGTGCGGGTGACGGTGACGCGGGTGTGGCGTGCGCACCGGTCGGCCACTTCCCGCACCAGTTCCTCGGTGACGGTGCCGGCTGCCGGATTCGCGATGACCAGACAGTCCTCGGGATATGCCCCGGCGGTGTCCGCCATGGCTTCACTCCAATCGGTCGGATGACATCGGTCGGATGACGATGGGCACGGCTCTGCGCCGGGATTCGCACGCGCGGGCCAGCATCTCCGTAGTGCCTGACCCGGGCCTGATGCGCGGCTGACACCGCCGTTCCCCGCATTCCGCACACCCGTGCATTACCCGGCAGGTAATCGACACACCACCCCGGCCGGTGGAAGGCTCGACCCGTCACACACCGAGCACAGGGCACCGGACCCCCGTGACCGGCACCCCTTTTCTCAGGAGGAATGACCATGAGCTTGACCGAAGGCCTTGTGGAGCGCTATCTCGCCGTCTGGAACGAATCCGATGCCGAAAACCGCCGGAAAGCGGTGGCGGAGATCTGGTCCGAGGACGGCCTGTACGCCAATACCGGACAGGAATTCCGCGGTCACGAGGGGATCGAGGCGGCGGTGACCGAGGCGTACGTCGACTTCGTCGCCAAGGGGTTCGCCTTCCGGCTGCACGCCCATTCCGTGAATCACGAGGCCGCGCGGATCACCTGGAACATGGTGCCGAAGGACGGCGGTGACATCGCGGCCCGCGGTACCCAGTACCTGACCTTCGCGAAGGACGGCCGGATCCGTACCGACCACCAGTTCCCCGAGGAGATCTGAGGCCGACGGCGGCACGGCCGGACGGAGACGGCCGGACGCGAACGGCCGGACAAAAGGGGAAGGGCGCCCCGGCAGGCGCCCTTCCCCTTCGTGCTGCCCTGCCGCGGACGCCTACCAGGTGACGGGCAGGTGCCGGACGCCGTGGAACACGGTCCCGGTGCGGAAGACGCTGTCCGGGTCCTCGGCGTCGAGCCGGAGGCCCGGGAAGCGCCGGAACAGCGTGCGCAGGGCGAGTTCCATCTCCAGCCGGGCCAGCGGGGCGCCCTGGCAGTAGTGCGGGCCGATGCCCCACTGCATGTGCTTGCCGGCGTCGCGCCGCAGGTCGATGCGGAGCGGATCCGGGAAGGCCGACGGATCGTGGTTTCCCGCCGGGATGGAGATGACCACCGCGTCACCCTTCTTCATGGACACCCCGCCCAGTTCGAAGTCCTCGACGGCGAGCCGGACGATGGCGTCCTGGGAGATCGACCAGTACCGCATGGCCTCCTCGACGTACTGCGCGATGAGCGCGCCGTCGTCGGCCAGCACCTCCTCCTTGAGCTTCTCGTCGAGCAGCAGGCTCAGTATGTTCAGGGCGATCTGATTGGTGGTCGTCTCGTGGCCGGCCACCAGCACCAGCCGGGCGATGCCGACGAGTTCGTCGAGGGTGATGTGCCCGGGGCCGAGGTGGTCGACGGCCAGCCTGCTCATCAGGTCGTCCTGCGGATCGTCGAGCTTGCGGGTGGCGAGGACCCCCAGGTACTCCGACATCTCGGTGTACGCGGCGTACGAGCGTGCCGGGTCGCCCTGCCCGATCGTGAGCCGGGTCTTCTCCACGAAGTAGGGGGAGTCCTCGTCGGGCACCCCGAGCAGTCGCGCGATGACCAGCGTCGGCAGCTTCCTGGAGAAGATGTCCTGGAGGTCGGCCGGCTGCGGATGGGCCTCCAGTTCGTCCAGCAGGTCGTCGATCAGCTGCTGGATCGCCGGGCGCAGCGCCCGGACCCGGCGGGCGGTGAACTCGGTGGCGATCAGCCCCCGCAGCCGGGCGTGCTCCGGGTCGTCCATCCGCAGGAAGGACCCGGGCTTCTGGGCCGGGTCCACCTGGATGCGGACCGGTGCGCCGGGCAGGGTCTCGTCCGCGCTTAGCCGGGGGTCCATCAGGGCCTGGCGGACGTCGGGGTACTTGGTGATCAGCCAGGCGCGCCGGGACTCCGACGCTCCTGCCGGGATGCGCACGACGCTCGGCGGCTCCTCGCGCAGTTCCGCGAGGACGGCCGCCGGGCAACCGGACTTGGTACGCGGGAACGGCCAGTCCAGAACCGTCTCTGCTGATTCGAGCATCACTCGTCTCCTTCGGCGGGAAGGCTCCTGTTCCGCCGACTATCCCCGTACGCCCTGACGAGTGACTGACGCAGGCCTGACGTCGTCAGCGGGGCAGTCCGGCGAACTCTCCCATCGCCGCGGCGGCGTGGTCGAAGAACGCCGCCGGGTCGGCCGCGACACCGGCGATGTGGCCGTTGACCTCGAAGCCGACCATGCCGTGCAACTGCGTCCACACGACGAGCATGCGGGCGACGACGGGCAGCGGAAGCCCTTCCAGGAGTCCGGCCGCGAGCGCTTCCGCGTTCCGCGCCATGCCCTCGGACAGGGGCGGTTCGCCGGGGCGCCCACCCATGAGCGCGCCGTCCTTCTGCGCCTCGCGCAGGAGCCCGATGAGCGCCAGCACGGTACGCGCGCCGGCGGCCATGGTCTCCGGCGGTGCGCTGTAGCCGGGCACGGGACGGCCCCAGATCAGGACGTACTCCTCGGGGTTGGCCAGCGCCCAGCTCCGGACGCCCTGCCAGATCGCGGTCCAGCGGCCCAGCAGGCCGGCGCCGGCGGCCCCGGCCGCCTCCGCCGCGTTCTCGGCGCTCTCTCCCATGCCGTGGTAGGCGTCCAGGATCAGCGCGGTCAGGAGTGCCTCCTCGTCCTGGAAGAGCCGTTGCGCCTCCGCCGGCTCCAGGCCGGCGCCCAGGGCGACCGCCCGGGTGTCCAGATCGACGAACTGGCGGTCCGCCAGCCGGCGGACCGCCTCCGCCTTCATCCGACGGACGGACGCGTCGCGGTTCTCGTTCTGCGGGTCGGACGGGGACAGGTCATCGGGAACGGATGTCATGATTCCGACCTTCTCAGACCGGGACCCGTACGTCGATTACGTCCCAGGTAAGGACGGGCCCGCCGGAGGGGTCATCCGGCCTTCTCCGCAAGGCGGTTGAGGTGGCGGGAATAGTCGGAGGTCACGGCCAGGGCGTGCTTGTCGATGAAGAAGTGCCCGCCCGAGTACTCGCTGTGCCCCAGGTACCGCGGGGCGCGCGGCACCCACGAGGCGAAGGCGTCGTCCTCCTCCATCAGCGGGTCCGACTTCCCTCCGTACGAGACGAGCGGGCAGGGGACGAGGGCTCCCTCGTCGACGCGCTGGGCCGCCACCGACAGGTCGGCCCGGAGCGCCGGGATGACCATCTGGAGCATCTCCGGGTTGTCGTAGATCTCCGCGGGGAAGGACCCCAGCTTCTTGATCCAGCCGACCAGTTCCTCCTCCGGCATGCCGATGTGCTCCTTCGTCGGGTTGAAGAAGCCCTCGGGGGCCCAGCCGGACATGCCGATCAGGACCGGGCCGCGCACCCCGTCCCGTTCCATCCGTACGGAGAGGTGGTAGGCCAGCTGGGCGCCGAGGCAGTGCCCGAAGAAGCCGAACGGGCGGTCGTCGCACTCGGCGAGCACGGCCTCGTACAGCCCGTCGAGGAGCGGCTCCCAGGCCGTGTACGCGGTCTCCTCGCGGCGCTCCTGGCGGCCGGGCAGGGTCACTGCCTGGGCGGCGATGTCGGGCGGCAGCAGATCCGCCCAGTCCCGGTAGATGATCGCCCCGCTGCCCGCGTGGGGAAAGAGGAAGAGCCGGATCCGGGCTTCGGGCGAGGTCTCGGCGGGGTGGAACCACTGGCCGGGTGCGGAGACTTTGCTGACGATGGAGTTGTTCACGGTGTTCCCCTCTGGGCGATGTGTGGCGATGCGTGCCGACGCGCCGGGCGGACGGCCCGGGGCGGGCTTCACTGGAGGTGCGAGGTGGTCGTGGAGGCGGCGGAGCCCGGCTTCAGGAGGGCGCGCAGCGCGGGCAGCACCGTCGCGGCGATCTCCTCCAGGTGCGGCCGCGGGTCGAACGAGCCGATCCGCAGCACCAGGTGCCGGGCGCCGGCCCGTACGTAGCCGGCCAGCCAGGCGGCGCACTCCTCGGCGCCGCCCCAGCCGTAGGCCTGGAGCGGCGCCATCTGCTCCAGGGAGCGGCCGTAGTAGTGCCGCAGGTAGTGGTCCAGCTCCCGGCGGGCGCCCTCCCGGTCGGGATCGACCGTGAGGGTGGCGTACAGGGCCGGTGTCACCGCGCCGGCGGGTCGGCCGGCCTCCTCCAGCTCCGTGCCGATCTGCTGCCAGGCCTTCTCGTACTGCCCGGCGGAGGGCACGAAGGGCAGCCAGCCGTCGTAGTGGCGGGCCACCCGGCGCAGCACCTTCGGCGTGTCGCTGCCGGCCAGCCACAGCGGCGGGCCGCCGGGCCGGTACGGGGGCGGCAGCCGGTGCAGCCCCCGGGCCTGCCAGTACCGGCCCTCGAAGTCCTCGGGGGCGCCGTCGCGGGTGCTGTTCCAGGCGTGGCGCCACAGCGCGGCCGTCTCGTCCAGTCGCCCCACGCGGGTGGCGAAGTCGGCGCCGACCGCGCCGAACTCCTCCTCCGTCTCCGGCAGCGGGAAGCCTCCGCCCAGCCCCAGGATCAGCCGGGAGGCGCCTACGTGGTCGAGGCTCGCGACCATGTGGGCGCCGAGCAGCGGGTGGCGCAGGGCGGCGGTGAGGGCGGCCGTGCCCAGGGTGATCCGGCTGGTGACCGCGCCGGCCGCGGCCAGGATGATCAGGGGGTCCAGCCGGGGGCGGGCGGTGAGCGAGTCGCCCGCCCACAGGGAGTCGAAGCCGAGGTCCTCGGCACGGCGGGCGAAGTCCAGCAGGGGGGCGGCCGCGAAACCGCCGGTGATGGCCTGTTCCCTGGTGGGCAGCAGGATGCCCACCCGTAGGTCGGCGCGTAGGTCGGCGCGTAGGTCGGTGCGTAGGTCGGTGCGCGGGTCGGCCCGCGGGCCGGCGCGTAGGTCAGTCATGTCGGGTGTCCGTCCCTGGTCGGGCGGCGGCGGGCGCGGGCTGGGCGCCGCCGCCGAGGCGTTCGCGCACAGCCCGGCGCAGCACCTTGCCGGCCGGGTTGCGCTCGAGGGCGTCGGAGAAGTGGAACGCCGTGGGGATCTTGTAGTCCGCGAGCCGGCCGCGCAGGAACAGCAGCAGTTCCCGGGGGGTGGGGCGGGTGGTGCCGGCCCGGGGCACCACGCAGGCGTGCACCGCTTCGCCCCAGTCCGGATGGGGCAGGCCGACGACGGCCGCGTCGGCCACCGCGGGGTGTTCGCCGAGCGCCTTCTCCACCTCGGCCGGGTAGATGTTCTGCCCGGCCACGATGATGGTGTCGTTGATCCGGTCGCACAGGAAGAGATAGCCCTGCTCGTCGACGTAGCCGGCGTCGCCCATCAGCAGCCAGCCGTCCACGAGCGTCTCGCGGGTCGCGTCGGGCAGGTTCCAGTAACCGAGCATGTTCGACGGGGCCTTGACGCAGACCTGGCCGATCTCGCCCGGACCCAGGCTCCGCCCCTCGGTGTCGATGATCTTCAGTTCGTTGCCCGGGCAGACGCGGCCGGCGGAGCGCAGCAGCGCACTGCCCGGCCGGTGGTCCTCGGGCGGCAGGCACACGGCCACGCTGACCGTCTCCGTACTGGCGTAGATCTGGGCGAACTCGCAGCCGAAGACGTCGATGCAGCGCGCGAGCAGGCTCTCGGTGATGGGCGCGCCGCCGTACGCGATCTTGCGGAACGAGGTGAAGGCGGCCCGGTCGGCGCCCCGCTCGTCCAGCATCATCTGGAGCATCGCGGGCGCGGCGAAGGTGGTGGTCACGCGGTGCTCGCGGATCAGCCGGACCGCCTCCTGCGCCAGGAACAGGCGCATCACCACGTTCGTCAGCCCGGCGTTGAAACCGTGCATGAACCAGCCGATCCCGGCGGTGCCCAGGCCCGGCAGCGAGATGAGGCTGACGTCCTCGGGGTGCCAGTCGATCCAGTCGACGCCGGCGGCGCGCTGGGCGGCCGGCAGGGTGAAGAAGCCCCGGTGCGGGACGACCGCGCCCTTGGGGCGGCCGGTGGTCCCGCTGGTGTAGATCTGCACCACCGCGTCGTCCGGTCCGGTGCCCGGGTCGAGGTCGGCGTACGGCGCCCGCGACCACCAGGCGCGCAGCCCGGCGCCCGGATCGTCCTCGCCGGGCAGATCGGTCCGTACGACGGTCCGCAGTCCCGGAAGTTCGGGCCGCAGGCGGTCGACGACGGCGCTGAACTCCTCGTCCACGAAGAGCACCGAGGCGTCGGAGTCGCGCAGGATGTGGTCGATCTCGCCGCCCGTGAGCCGCCAGTTCACCGGTACCAGGACCGCCCCGGCCTTGGCACAGCCGATCACGGTCATGTAGTAGTACTCGGACTCGCGGCCCAGGTAGGCGACGCGGGTGCCGCGCGCCGCTCCGGCGTCGAGCAGGCCGTGCGCGATGCGGTCGGAGTCGCGGTGCAGCCGTGCGTAGGTGACGGAGCGGTCCTCGCACAGGATCGCCGGGTGCCCGCCGCGGTCGCGGGCGTGCACCGCCGACGTGGACGTCAGCGTCCATTCGGCTCGTAGGGAGTCCGTCTCGATCGTGGTCATCGGCAACTCTCCGGGGCGAGGAGGGCGGTGAGCTGGGCTTCGAGGAAGTCCGTGAGCTCACCGGGTGAGGGATGGTCGAAGGTGAGCGTGGCGGGCAGGGGTACCCGGAAGACCGACTCCAGGCCCGTCTTGAGCTGCAGGGCCATCAGGGAGTCGAGTCCCAGCGCGACGAACGGGGTGGCCGGCTCGATCTGGTCGGAGTCGTCTGCCTGGAGCACCGCCGCGACGCGCTCGCGCACCACCCGGTCGACGGCTTCCCTGCGCTCCGCCTGCGGCTTGGCGAACAGGGCCGCCAGGTCGAAGCCGGAGCCGCCGGCCCCACGGTCCTCGTCCACGAGCCGGGCGTACAGGGCGTTGTCGACCATGCTGGGCGCCACGTACGCGTTCCAGTCGAACTCGCCCGCCACGTACGGGCCTTCGGGGTGGGCGAGCATCCGCTCGAACAGCCTCAGGGCCCGCGCCGGGGAGAAGAACCGCACGCCGCTGCGCTCCAGTTCGCGTCCGAGGCCCTCGTCCAGCCGGGCGGACATGCCGACCCTGCTCCACGCCCCCCAGTTGACCGAGAGCGCGGGGAGCCCCCGTGCGCGGCGCCAGGCGACCAGACCGTCGAGGAAGGCGAAGGCCGCCGCGTAGTGCGCCTGCGTCGAGCCGCCCAGGACCGAGGCGATCGAGGAGTGGACGAAGAAGAACTCGAGCTCGGGGAACCCCTCGGACAGCTCGTGCAGCAGCCAGCCGCCGTACGCCTGCGCCCGGAGCTGCGCGTCGATCGCCTCCCAGGTCAGATTGCCGATCAGGGACTTCCCGGCGGCGCCCGCGGCGTGGACGATCCCGCCCAGCGGCATCGGACCGCTCCGCAGCAGGTGCCGGAGCCGGTCCATGTCGGCGGGTACGGACACGTCGGCCCGCTCCACCGTGATCGCGGCCCGTCCGGAGAGCTCGGCGAGCACCTCGGCGGCCTCCGGGGTCGCGCTGCCACCCCGGCTGACCAGCAGCAGGTGCCGGGCTCCCAGGTCCACGAGCTTTCGGGCGCTCTCCAGTCCGAGCCCGCCCAGGCCGCCCGTGACGAGGTAGGTGCGGTCGCCCCGCACGCCCGCGCCCCCGGCGGGGAGCGTTTCCCCGGGCTCCTCGGGCAGGGCCACGACCACCTGGCCGCGGGCGCCCTCCTCGGCCGCCGCCACCGCCTCCGGCAACTCGTCGATGCCGTACACCGCGACGGGCAGCCGCGGCAGTTCACCGCTCTCCAGGGCCCGTACGATCGCGGCCAGCTCCTCCGGGTCGGCCCCGCCGGGCCAGGCGGATGCCGTCACCGTCCTGCCGTGGGCGGCGAGGCAGCCACTGAGCGCGGCCGGTACCGGCTCGTCCGGGGCGCCGAGCCGGATGTCGATGCCGTGCCCCTCCGTGAGCAGCAGGATGTCGGCCTCGGGACCCGGATCGTGCACGTCGAGCACGTGGTGGGCGCCGAGCTCGCGCAGTTGCTCCTCCTCCCCGGACTCGGAGGTGACGAAGACCTCGGCACCGGCCCGGGCCGCCGACGCCACTGCCGCCCGCACCGTGGCCCGGTCCGCTCCGTGCACCAGGACCCGCTCACCGGGGGTCAGCGCGGCCCGGCCGTGCAGTGCGTGGCGGGCGGTGGCGTACGCGGTGCAGGAGGCGACCGCCTCGGCCGGTCCGATTCCCGCGGGGGCGGGGGCGGCCGAGGAGGCCGGCACGGTCACGGTGCGGCCCAGGGTGCCGTGGTGCGCCACGACGACCTCGGTCCCGACCGGGACGCCCGCCAGCGGTCCGGCGGCGACGACGGTACCGACGCAGCCGGAGCCCAGCGCGGGCGAGGGAGCGCCGTCGGCGCGCCGCCCCAGGGCCGCGGCCCGCACCCGTACCTGGATGAGGTCCTCGGTGGGGGCGACGGCCTCGGCTGGTACGGGGCGGGGCTCGGCCGTGCTGCCGGGCTCGGCCGCGCGCACCTCGAAGTCGCCGTGCCAGGCGGGCGTGGTCCGGCCGGCGAGCAGCCTTCGCACGTGGCGCTCACCGCCGCGGTGCGCGACCTGGTGCTCACCGGCGTCCGGAGTCAGCAACTCCTCGATCAGCGCGGCGTGTGCGCCGTCCGCGGGCAGGTCGACGAGCGTGGCCCGGGAGCGCGGGTACTCGTTCAGCAGGACGTGCCCGAAACCCCACAGGGTGGCGGCCGCGGGCCGCAGCCCGGCGTCCGGCAGGTCCCCGGGCAGCCATTGCGCACGGCTGGTGACCAGCCACAGGCGCACTGCGCGGCCCGGATCGCCACCGCTGACGGCGGCCACGACCTCCAGCAGCTCCCGGTAGTTGCGCTCGCACTCGGCGCGCAGCAGCGCGTGGCCGAACGGCGCACCGGGTTCGCCGACGGGCCGCCAGAACCAGCAGACGTCGGTCACCGAAGGATCCGCGAGCGCCGCGCCCAGCGCGGTGGCGCCGTCGAGCGCGGTGAGGCGCAGGCCCCGCTCGTCGGCGTGCGCCGCCAGCTGTCCGGTGTCGGGCCCGAGCGCCAGTACGTGCCGGCCCGCCGGGTCCGTGGCCTTCGCGGCGGAGCGGCGCACCCAGGCGTGGCGGTGGACGAACGACGGCGTACGGCCGGGGTCCGGCAAGGGCCGGTACTCGACCCCGGTCAGTTCGGCGACCGGGCCGTGCTCGTCGTGCACCAGCAGGTCGACGGTGCGGGCCCCGGTCCCCGCGCCCGTGACCCGGGCGAGGACCGTGAGCCGCTCGCCGCGCGGCTTCTTCAGCAGGCGTACGGATCCGAACCGTACGGGCGAGAAGAAGGGCCCTTCGTCGTCCAGGGCCACGGCGGCGTGCAGCGCGCACTCCAGCGCCTCGACGGGCAGGTGCTCGACGGGGGTGGAGCGGCGCAGGGCCAAGGTGGCGCTGTACACGCCCTCCTCGTGCCGCCTGACCTCCGTGAGCAGCCGGAACGCCTCCCCGTAGGCCCGGCCCACGGACGCCAGGTCGGTGGTGACGTCGGCTCCCGAGACCCGCTCGCGCACCGCGCCGGGCGGCGGTACGAGCGCGGTCACCTCCGGGCCGGCCGCGGGGTACGGGCCGGACGCCGGCCCGAGCACGGCGGTGGCGTGCAGGACCTCCTCGCCGGCGGGGCCGCTGACGACCTCGACGTCGGCGCCGCCGCCGGCCCGGGGCCGCATGCGGGTACGGACCGTGCTCGGGGTCTCCTCGGCCGGCCGCAGGGGCTCGTGCAGCCGCAGGTCCCGGACCGGCGCACGGGTGTGTCCGTACGCGCTGTCCTGGAGCGCCAGCAGCAGTTCCACGTACGCGGCGGGGGGAACGACCACCTCGCCGTCCGAGCCGGTGTGGTCGGCCAGCCAGGAGGGCGCGCCGGGGGCGTAGCGGGCGGTGAACTCCAGGACGGACTCCTGGTTTCCGTCCCGGCTTCCGTCGTGGGCTCCCTCCTGGATTCCGTCCTCCTGCCCGAGCAGCGGATGCGCGGTGGAACCCCGCACGCTCTGTACGGGCCCGCCCGCGGGCAGCCAGTAGCGCTTGCGCTCGAAGGCGTACCCGGGCAGCCCCACCAGGTCGGTCCGGTCCTGTCCGGCGTGCACACCCGCCCAGTCGACCGGGGCGCCGGCGGTGTAGACCTCGGCGAGCGCCCGCAGGACGGCCAGCTCGCCGCTGCCGCTGCGCCGCTGGCTGGCGATCCAGTGGTGGCCGTCGCCGGCCACGCACTGCCGGGCCAGGGCCGTCAGGGCGGCGGAGGGGCCGATCTCGACGAAGAGGTGCCGGCCGCGCTTCTCGACGGCCTGGATGCCCTCCATGAACCGGACCGGCTCGCCGATGTGCCGCACCCAGTAGTCGGGGGTGGCGAGTTCGGTGAACTTGGCGACCCGGCCGGTGAGGTTGGAGATCAGCGGGATCGACGGCTCGTGGAACTCGATGTCCGCCATGGCCTCCCGGAAGTCGTCGAACATCTCGGCCATCAGCGGCGAGTGGAAGGCGTGCGAAACGGAGAGCTGCTCGACCCGCGTCCCGGATGCCGTCAGCTCCTCGCTCAGGGCGCGCAGCTGCTCGACGTCCCCGGAGATCACGCACTGGCCCGGCGCGTTCACGGCCGCCACGGCCAGCCCGGGCCGGTCCGCGAGCAGGCCCTCGATCTCCCCGACGGGCCGGCTCACCGCGGCCATCCCGCCCCGGGCCCGGACGGACTGCATCAGGCGGGCGCGAGCGGCGACGAGCTCGACCGCTCCGGGCAGCGTGAACAGCCCGGCCACGGTCGCGGCGGTCACCTCGCCGATGCTGTGCCCGATGAGGACGTTCGGCTTCAGGCCCCACGACATCCACAGCCGGGCCAGCGCGTACTCCAGGGTGAAGAGTGCGGGCTGGGTGTACCGCGTACGGTGGATGAGCTCGCCGTCGGGCGCCTCTCCGGTCAGCAAATCCCGTACGGAGACGTCGAGGTGCGCGGCGAACAGCGCGTCACAGGCGTCGACACCGTCGCGGAAGACGGGGAAGCGCCGGTACAGATCCGCGCCCATGCCCGCGTACTGCGCGCCCTGGCCGCTGAAGAGGAAGGCGGTCTTGCGAGATTTCGCGGCGGCGCCGGCCTCGTCGCCCAGGCCCGACGCCAGCAGTTTCAGGAGCCCTTCGCGGTCCTGGACGACTCCGGCGAGCCGGTGACCGAAGTGCGCCCGGCCCGTGTTGGCCGTCCGGCACAGGCTCGCCACGTCGTGGCCGTCGTCCCCGGCGCCCGCCACGAACTCCTGGTACCGCTCGATCTGGCGGCGCAGCGACGCGGCGCTCTTGCCGGAGAGGGTGAACACGGAGGGCGCGGACGCGGTGCTCGCGTCGTCCGCCGCCGGCTCCGGCCGGGACTCGGGCCGGGGCTCGGGCCGGGTGACGGGGGGCGCCTGTTCGAGCACGGTGACGGCGATCGTCCCGGCGAAGCCGAAGCTGTTGACCACGGCCCGACGGGTCTCGCCCGGCCACTCCCGGCACTCGGTGGGCACCGACAGCGGATAGGTGTCCCAGGGGATGCGGGTGGAGGGCGTGCGCAGGTTCAGATGGGGGTAGATCGTCCCGGCCCGCAGCTGGAGCACCGTCTTGATCACGCCGACGACCCCGGACGCCGGTTCCATGTGCCCGAGGTTCGTCTTGGCGGAACCGACCAGGAGCGGCTCCTGCTCGGAGTGCGAGTCGCAGAACACGTCGTTGATGGCGCCGAGTTCGATGGGGTCGCCGATCGGAGTCCCGGTGCCGTGCGCCTCCACGTACTGGATGTCGCGCGGCTCCAGCCCCGCCGCGGTCAGCGCGCGCCGGATGACCAGCTCCTGCGCGGGCCCGTTCGGTACGGTCAGCCCCGCGCTGTCGCCGTCCTGTCCGATGGCCGTACCGCGCACCAGGGCGAGGATCCGGTCGCCGTCGCGCCGGGCGTCACCGAGCCGCTTGAGCACCAGGATTCCGCAGCCCTCGGCGCGGACGTACCCGTCGGCGTCCTCGTCGAAGGTCTTGCACTGCCCGTCCGGGGCCAGCATCTGACCGTGCGAGAACATGACCATGATGCGCGGATGGTGCAGCGCGTTCACGCCGCCCGACAGGGCGATGTCGCACTCGCCGTTCCGCAGACCCTGGACCGCCATGTGCAGGGCGCTCAGCGAGGACGAACAGGCCGTGTCGACGCTGATGCTCGGACCGCGCCAGCCCAGGAAGTACGACAGCCTGCCGCTCAGCGGGAACATGGTGATGCCGGAGGCCAGATGGCCGTCCACCGCCTCGTAGGGGAGCGACTCGGTCTCCAGCGCGTAGTCGATCGAGCTGGCCCCTATGTAGACGCCGCCGTTGCCACGGCGAAGGGGCGTCGGATCGATGTTCGCGTGCTCCAGCGCGTGCCAGGCCGTCTCCAGCACCAGCCGCTGCTGCGGGTCTATGTACTGGGCTTCCTTGGGCGAGATGTTGAAGAACGGCGCGTCGAAGAGGTCGATGCGATCGAGGAAGCCGCCGCCCTCGGTCTGGATCTTGCCCTTCTCGTCGGGCGATGTGGGCTTGAACGCGGCGGCGTCCCAACGGTCCTCGGGGAGGGGCCGGATGCCGGACCGTCCGCCGCGCAGCAGGGCGTCGAAGTCGTCGGCGGAATCGCAGCCGCCGGGGAACCGCAGGCCGATGCCGACGATGGCGATCGCCTCGGGGGCCTCGAGTGCGTCGGGGGCCTGGGAGTCCTGGGAGCCCTGGGAGTCCTGGGAGTCCTGGGAAGCCTGGGAGTCACGTGACATCTCACGCCTTCCTGACGTGGTCGGAGAGCTTCGCGCCGAGATGGCCCACGAGCTCGTCGATCGTCGGTTTGTTGAAGAGCACGGTCGCGTCGATCTCGACACCGAGGAGGCCTTCCAGGCCCTTGCGCAGCTCCGCGAGGCCCAGGGAGGTCAGCCCCAGGTCGAAGAAGCTGCTGTCGAGAGCGAGCTCCTCGTCGTCGTCCATCAGCAGCACCCGCTTGAACCGGGTGACGACGAGGGCTTCCAGCGCATCGTGCAATTCCGCCCGGGGCAGCTCCCGCAGCCGCAGGTCGACACTCAAGGGTTCCGGCATGCCGGTCCACCCGCCTCTGGTGAGGGGCGAAACGTACCGCCCGGCGACATTCGGTATGCCTGGCGATACAAACAGGGCACCCTGACGCTGCACTGACCGAGGGCTGATGGCGGAGCTCGAACGAGGAGCCGGCGACGTGCGCGGCGCTCGTGGTGGCGCACCGGCTGGGCACAGCCGCCACTACGGAGCAGGCCGTCGTCCTCGGCCGCGGGCTTTGATCGGCGGACGGGGCACGCGCCACCGCTACTCGCCGCGGACGGATCGGTGGACAGGGCACGCACCACCCGCTACTCGCCGTGGACGGCGCCTACGCGAGGCCGGGTGGCGTCGTACCGGACGTGGTGCGGCGAAGCCCGGTCAGTACTCCGCCGCCAGGGCGAGCTGGCGCTCGCGGTCCTGCCTGAGGAGCTGCGGGATGGCGTCGCTCGGTGCTACGCCCAACTCCGTGGAGAGCAGCTCCTGATAGCCGCGGTAGCGGCGGTGCGCGTCGGCCACCTCGCCGGCGAAGAGGCACGACTGCACGGCGATCCGCCGGGGCCCCTCCCGCAGCGGGTCGGCCTGGGTCGCGGCGTCGGCCAGTTCGAGCACCGCGGTGTGCTGGTGGCGCTGGAGGAACTTCTCGGCGAGGCGCTCCAGCGTCTGGACGCGCTGGACCTTCCACTTCTCCTGGAACGGTACGAGCCAGTCGTCGTCCCAGTCGTTCAGCAGCGGGTGGCGCAGTACGCCCCACGCCTGCGGCAGCCGGTCCCCGCCGGCCCCGACCGCCCCTACCGCTCCGGACACCGCCGAGATCAGCCTGGCCGCCGCCCGGTAGTCCACCTCGACGTGATCGGCGAGGGTGATGGTGGTGTGCGAGGCCCGCAACAGGCCTCCGGCTGTGGCCTGATTTAGCCGCCACAGGGTCTGTCTCAACCGGGCACCCGCCCGGTCGGGCGGGGCGTCGGGCCACAGCCGGGCGGCCAGATCGACGCGGCGGAGCGGACGGTCGCCGAGCACCAGGGCCGCGACGAGCCGTTGCTGGATGTCGCTGAGATCGGTGACCCGTTGGTCGGTGCGGCAGACGAAGCCTGGCAACAGCGATATGTGAACGATGCCTAAGCCGGTGGGGTTCATCGCACCTCTCGGGTCCTCCGACGGGCCGCCGGCCGCCGGGTGGGCGCTCCATTGATCCCGATTTCCACGTTCGCTTCACATGAGCTTCACAACGGCTGTGGGTACGAGCGTGAGGCACGGTCTGGAGATCGTCAACACCCGTGCGCGGCGCGTTCCGGCCGTCCCGGGGCACTCCCGCGAGACGTCCCGCCCGCGCTGCGTATGTCCCCTTCGCGGCTTCGGCACAACCCACATTCGTGGGGTTGTTTCACGGGTCCGCCGCGCGCAGTCTCGGTTGCGTCCCCGATCGAACGCGACAGCGAAAGGTGGAAGCATGTCCTTCAACGCCCTGGAGTCCCTGCGTGCGGCCGGCGTCATCGGCGGCACGATGGCGCCCGCTCTCGAAGAGTTCTACGCCAGCCTGACCCCCGAGGAGACCAAGGTCCTCATCTCGACGAAGACCCGCCTCGCGGCGATCCTGCCCGACGTGGTGGCGCACTCCCAGGACTGGACCTCCCCGGAGGCCACGAAGGAGGGCTTCGACGCCGCGATGCTGTGTGCCTGCGGCCTCTGGTCGGGATCGGGCCAGGCCGAGAACTGACCGTTCCACAGGCGGGGTCCGGCGGCCGTTCGCGTCGGGCCGCGCCTGTGCCAGTCCAGAGAGGAGGCGGGATGCGCGGAAACCTGGTTCGGAACCTGTCGTTGTTCGAGGTGCCCAACGACTTGACGTACTTCGTGCACGGTGAGGACCACCTCGTGGTCAACCCGGAGGTGGCCGCCCGGTGCGTCCTCTCCGGACACGAGTTCCGGGTCCTCGAAACACTGGCGGCGGCCCGGGCCCGCGGGGAGCAGCCGGGGCTGGAGCAGGACGATGCGACGGAACGCGTCCTCGCCAAGCTCATCCTGAACTGGATCGTGTACTTCAACGGCAACAAGCCCAAGGTCAGGCTGGGCGAACCGCCCCTGGGCGTCGCGTACTACGCCATCACCGACGGCTGCAACCTGCGCTGTCCCTACTGCTACGCCTCCTCGGAGAAGTGCCTTCCGGGAGAGCTCGACACCGCCGAGTCCCTGGACCTGGTCTCGCAGATCGCCGACTTCGGCGCCGGGACCATCATCTTCACCGGCGGCGAGCCGATGCTCCGCAAGGATCTCTTCCAGGTCGTCGAGCACGCCAAGAACAGCGGCCTCAAGGTCAACATCATCACCAACGCGACGATGATCCGGACCGAGGAGAAGGCCAGGCGGTTCGCCGAGCTCTTCGACGCCGTCACCGTGAGCCTCGACGGAGGTACGGCCGAGACCCACGACCGCACCCGCGGCAAGGGCGCCTTCGCCAAGACCCACCGGGCGATCCAGCTCCTCAATGAGGCCGGGGTGGCGCCGGCCATCAACCACATCGTCACCTCGGACAACATCCACGAGCTGGAGGACTTCGCCTCCTTCCTCGACGGGATCGAGATCCACAGCGTCCGGCTGATGAACCACAACGACCTGGGCCGGGGCGCGGACGACTCCTACGACTTCGGGTGGCAGGACCACCTCGACGTGCAGCAGCTCGTCTGGACCTCGCCGGTCGCCGGCAAGCTCAAGCCGGACGGCCCCAGGCCGGTCACCGCGTGCTCGGTCAAGGGCAACTGCGGGATGGGCGGGCACGAGATCTACGTCAACTCCCTCGGTGACGTCTACCCGTGCAAACTCGTCACGGGCAAAGGGGAGTTCGCTGGAAACATCAGGAAGCAGCGGCTGTCGGAGATCTTCGCCAGTCCGGTGCTCACCTCGATGCGCCGGAGCACCGTGTACGGCGGGGAGTTCCACGCCGACTGCGAGAAGTGCTACATCAAGGCGAACTGCGGCGGTGGCTGCCGGGCCGCGCACATGTCGGAGTCCGGGGACCTGCGGCGCAACAGCCGCCACCTGTGCCGGATCCTGCGGCACGGAGTCACCACGCAGCTGTGGCAGGAGACCGGGGTGACCCGCGCCGAACTCGCTCTGGACGGACCCGAGATGACCGTCCCGCGGCTGGTCGCCACCGGGGAGGTGCACGAGGCCCACGAACAGTGGAAGACCTACGTCCGCCCGCCGGCGCCCGTGCCCGCGATCAAGGTGGGCGAACTGATTCCGATCATGCCGGTGAACAGGAGGCTGGGCGATGTCCCTGCACATCAGTGACGCGGTGATCTGGCAGGAGACCGGGGACGGCATCTCGCTCTACCACAGCGAGTCCGGCGACTTCCGCACCCTGAACGCGACGGCCGCCCAGATCTGGGCGCTCGTGGAGAGCGACGGGGACCGGGAGACGGTCATCAGGAACCTCTCCCTGCTGTTCGCGGGGCACAACCCGGTGATGACGGCCCGCATCCGCGCGGAAGTGGACGCCTTCATCAGCTCCATGGTCGAAGCCGACCTCATCGAGGAGACGGAAGCCGGAACGCGGCCCACACGGAGCGAGCCGGCCGCGCGGTCATGACCCGGGCCGTCGTCCTCGGCGGAGGCTTCGCGGGGGTGCTGGTGGCCAAGGTGCTCTCCCGGCACGTCGACGAGGTCACCGTCGTCGAGGGCGGCCGGTACCCGGCCGGACCGGGTGTCCGGCCGGGGCTGCCGCAGGCGTTCCACAGCCACGTGCTGGTGACCGCCGGCGCCGAGGCGCTGGACACGGTGCTCCCCGGAACGCTGGAGGCGCTCCTGGCCCGGGGCGCGCACCGCCGGGGGCTGCCGGACGGCGCGCTGATCCTGAGCGCGGACGGCTGGTTCCGCCGCCACGAGACCGGGGCCTTCATGGTCTCGTGCAGCCGCTGGCTGCTGGACCACGTCATCCGGCAGCGGGCCCTGGCCGACGGGGCGGTCGCGGTACGGGAGCGCACCCGGGTCCTGGGACTGGCCGGGGACGCGTCCCGCGTCACCGGTGTCCTGGTCGCGCACGAGGACGGCTCCCGCGAGACGCTCGGCGCCGAGCTCGTGGTCGACGCGACGGGCCGGCGTTCGCGGGCCGGGCGATGGCTGACCGCGATCGGCGCACCAGCTGTCGAGGAGGAGGTGGTCGACCCGGGGCTGGCGTACTCCACCCGGATCTACCGGGCACCCCCCGCCCTCGCCGCCGACCTCCCGGCGATCATGGTGCACCCGCGGCCGGAGCGGGGCCGTCCGGGGTACGGAGCCACGCTGTTCCCCATCGAGGACGGCCGGTGGATCTTCACCCTGACCGGCACGCGCGCGGCCAGACCGCCGTCGGACGAGCCGGGGTTCACACAGTGCGCGCGCTCGCTGCGCTCGCCGATCGCGGCGGAGCTGCTGGCGGCGGCCGAACCCCTCGGCGCGGTACGGCCGTTCCGCGCCACCGCGAACCGCCGGAGGTACTTCGAGCGGCTGCCCCTGCCCGAAGGCTTCCTGGTCATCGGCGACGCGCTGACGGCGGTGAACCCCGTCTACTCGCACGGGATGTCCGTCGCGCTGCTCGGCGCGCTGCGACTGGACCGGGAGCTGGGGGAGCGCGGCGCCCGGCCCTCGGTGCTGCCCGCGGTCCAGGCCGCGGTGGCGGAGGCGGCCTCCGAGTCCTGGCGGATGGCGACCGAACAGGACCGGGCGCGGGCCCTCGCGGAGGGCTCCGGCCTGGCGGAAGGCCCCGCGCAGGACTCTACGCAGGGCTCCACGGACGGCCCCGCGCAGGGTCCCGCTCAAGGCTCTACGCAGGGCTCCGCGGACGGCTTCACGCAGGGCCCCGCGGACGGCTCGGTGCAGGGCCCCGCGGCAGCGCCCCTGTCCGCCGCCGGGCAGCGGATGCGGGCCAGGGTGTCCCGCGCGGTGCTCGGCAGCCCGGTGCTGATGACCCGGCTGTTCCGCGCCCAGACGCTGGTCCCCTCCGGTGCGGCTCTCCCGACCCCCTCCGCCGGCCGCCCCGCGGCCCCGCCGCTCGACACCGACGAGGCCGTCGCGCAGTTCCCCGGGCTCCGCGACTGGTGGTTCTCGGAGCGCGGCGTCCAACCACCCACCCCGGGAAGGGAACCGTGACCACGCGAGCCGTACCGCTGATCCCGCACTCCGTCCTGTTCGGCAACCCGACCCACCTCGTCCCCGAGATCTCCCCGGACGGCACCCGTCTCTTCCATCTGGCTCCGGACGACGGCGTGCTGAACGTGTGGACGGCCCCGGTGGACCGGCCCGGGGAGGGGAGGCCCGTCACGCACGACCGGGGCCGCGGCATCCGCACGTACGGGCTGTGCCACGACGACCGCACGCTCTTCTACCTGCGCGACCGGGACGGCGACGAGAGCTGGCGGGTCCACCTCGTCGACCTGGTCACCGGCCGCGAGCGCTGCGCCACGCCCTTCGACGGCGTCCAGGCCCGCGTGCTGGCGCACAACCGGTGGCACCCGACGACCCTGCTGATCGGGCTGAACAAGGACCGGCCGGGGCTGCACGACGTCTACGCCCTGGATCTGCTGACGGACCGGCTCACCAAGGTCGCGGAGAACCCCGGCTACGTCAGCTGGCTCGTGGACACCGATCTGCGGGTGCGCGGCGGCACGGTGATGAAGCCCGACGGCGGCCTGTCCGTGTTCCTCGACCCGCCGCAGGGACCCGGGGCGCCGGGCGGACCGGACGGCGCCCCGCCCTGGCTGGACGTGCCGTACGAGGACGCGATGGGGACGCGCGTCGTCGGTTTCTCCCGCGACGGCGCCACCTGCCACCTGCTCTCCTCGATCGGCGCCAACGCCGGCCGGCTGTTCGCCGTCGACCTCGCGACCGGACGGCGCACGCTGCTCGCCGAGGACCCGGTGTACGACGTCAAACAGGTCGAGTTCGACCCGGTGAGCCGCCTGCCGCAAGCCGTGCTCTTCGCCAAGGACCGCGACGAACGGGTCTTCCTCGACGAGGAGTTCGGCAAGGACATCGGCCGGATCCACGGCGAGCTCGCCCTCCTGTCGGTCGACGGCGAGGTCTACGTGGACCGCACCGACCGGGCCGACCGGCTGTGGACGGTCTCGGTGGTGACCGGAGCCGGTCCCGTCCTCTACTACGTCTACGACCGGCCGGCCGGGACGCTGCGCCACCTCTTCAGCCACCAGCGGGAGCTGGAGGCGTACACGCTGGCCCGGATGGAGCCCTTCGCGTTCTCCGCGCGCGACGGGGTCACCGTCCACGGCTACGTCACCTGGCCGCCCGGCGCCGAACGCACCGGCCTGCCCGCGGTGGTGAACGTGCACGGCGGGCCCTGGGCCCGGCACACCTTCGCCTTCGACGAGGAGGCGCAGCTCCTGGCCAATCGCGGCTACGCCTGCGTCCAGGTCAACTTCCGCGGTTCGACGGGCTACGGCAAGCACTTCCGCAACCTGGGCGCAAAGCAGTGGGGCGCCGCGATGCAGACCGACCTGCTCGACGCGGTCGCGCACCTCGTCGCGGGCGGCGGCATCGACCCCGCCCGGATCGCGATCATGGGCTGCTCGTACGGGGGGTACGCCGCCCTGGTCGGGGCCGCCTTCACCCCGGAGGTGTTCAGGTGCGCGATCGACCTCTGCGGTCCGTCGAACCTGCTGACGCTGCTCGCGGCCGGGGCGCCCTACCGCACCGCACTGCGCTCGTTCATGCACGCCCAGGTGGGGGACCCGGAAACGGAACGCGCCATGCTGTGGGAGCGCTCTCCGCTGTCCCGGGTCGACGAGATCCGCATCCCGCTCCTGATCGTCCAGGGCGCCAACGACGTCCGCGTGCCCCGGGCGGAGGCCGAGCAGATCGTCGCGGCGCTGGAGGCCAAGCACCTCCCGTACGAGTACCTGCTGTTCCCCGACGAGGGCCACGGAATTGCCCGGCCCGCCAACCGGCAGGCCTACTACGCAGCCGTGGAGCGCTTCCTCGCGGAGCACCTGGGCTGAACCGGAGTCAGGTGTTCAGGCCAGGGCCGCCCGCACCAGGTTGGGCAGGTGCAGGCGGGTCTCCGCCTCCTCGTGCGCGGCGCGGACGAACCCTCCGCCCGTCAGCGCGCCCAGTCCGTCGACTACCTGGTTCATCGGCAGGCCCAGCGCCTCGGCGGCCTCGCAGGCGGTAAACGCCTTCGCGAATCCGGCCAGTTCGCCGAGGAGCTTACGGGGCCAGGGGGCCAGCCGCTGGACCCCCGACCGGATCGGGCAGCCGATCGTCCCGGGCGCACCCACGGGCCGGGCGGCCGCCGGGAGATCGAGCAACTCGGCCGCCGGCATGTCCGCGAGCCGGCGCAGGCTCAGTACCCCGCACCCCGCCGCAGCCGCTTCCAGCGCGGCTGGCAGACCGTCCAGGGTCCGGCACAGCCGCACCGCCGCCGTCGCGTCCGCCCGGCCGAGCACGAACCCCGGCCGGACCTCCGAGAGCCGGTCCACGAGCAGCCGCACTGACGGTACGGCGCCGAGGACGTCCAGGGACCCTGGCCCCTCCGCCTCCGGTCCGGGGACGTCCAGCGGCGCGAGCACCGTCGCCTGGACCCCGGCCACGTTCCACGGCGCCCGCGACGTACTGACCACCCGGATGCCCGGGCAGTACGCCAGCAGCTCCTCCACCCCGACCGGGTCCCGCGCGTCCGCGACCCCGTCGAGCACGAGCAGCAGCTCGTGCCGGCCGATCAGCCGGCAGACCGCGGACACGTCCTGCGCACCCGATTCGACGAGCAGGCGCAAGGAGCGCAGCAAGGGGCCGAAGGCCGTGCCGTGACCGCCCGGGGCCGTCCCCGGACCGATCCACAGGACCGGCCAGCCGCGCCGGGAGCTCAGCCGGGCCGCCGTCTCCACCGCCACCCGCGACTTCCCCACGCCGGCGAGCCCCGAGAGCGAGATCATCCGGCGGTGGTCCGACTCCAGGGCGCCCACCATCGCCCGGACCTCGACGTCCCGTCCGAGGAGGGCGTTGACGGACCGGGGCACCGCCGGGCAGGGCTCGGCCCCGACCGGAGCCGGCCCCCCGCCGCGCAGCCCCGCGGTGACGAACAGCTCCCGCGCCAGGCCGTCCAGGCCCAGGGCGTCGGCGAGCAGCCGGACGGTCTGCATCCGCGCGTTCACCCGCCCCGACTCCAGGGCGCGGATCGTCCGCGGGCTGATCGTCGACAGGTCGGCGAGCGTCCGCTGGGTGAGCCCGGCCTGGACGCGCTTGAAGCGCAGTAGTTCGGGAAACGACGGAGCCTCGGCCTCGGCACTGTGGACCATAGGCCAGGAGGGTAGGAGGGGCCCGTTCCGTGCGCGTCTCCGGTGCGTCGCCGGTACGTCTGCGTTCCGTCTCCTTCGGCCGTCAGACCACCTTCGAACCGGGGTGCGCGCCGCGGTCCAGCAGGTCCAGCGAGAGGCTCAGCAGGGAGACGGCCAACGGGTCGGACGCGTCCATGACCGCGTGCTCGGACAGCCGGGCCACCAGCTCTCCCAGGCGCGGCCCCCCGCTCGCGGCCTGCTCGCTGCGCCGCAGCAGCGCGAGGCTCAGGGCGGCCTGCGTGGCGAGCAGACCCAGCAGCTCGATGTCGTCGAGCTCCCGGCCGGGAGCGTGCTCGGCGTGGGCGTGGCGGTCCAGTACCTCGATCACGCCGATGCACTCCCCGTCCGCGATGAGCGGGGCGGCCATGATGCTCGCGGGAACGTACCCGGTGGAGGCCGCGGCGTCGCGGGCGAACCGGTCCGTCGCGCCCACGTCGTCCGTGATCAGCGGCTGCCCGCTGGCCGCCACCCAGCCGGCGATGCCGGTGCCTGGCTCGAAGCGCCGGCCGACCAGGCCCTGTTCGCCCTCGCCCGCCACCGCCGCGAAGATCAGCTCGCCGGTGTCGGGGCTCACCATGAAGACCGAGGACGCGGCCGCCCCGTAGATGTACCGGGCCACCGTGACGACAGACTGCAGGAGCCGGCGTTCGGTGGCCATCAGATCGTGCGGCCAGGGTTTCATTCTTCTCTGCCTCCTTCTCCTCGGACCGATACGTTCGCCGCGCAGTGGTACAGGACGCTCTTGAGCTGGAACGGCGTGAGCCACGGATGCTTGCTCAGGACGAGGGCCGCGATCCCGGCCATGTGCGGCGCCGCGAAGCTGTTCCCGGTGTTGCGGACCGTGCCGCCACCCAGGCTCGCCACCGGTACGCGCACCCCCCGGGCACGGAACTCGACCGGGGGAGCGGCGTTGTAGTAGAAGCGCATGCCGTCCGGCTCGGCGTGGCTGGCGACCGAGATCACCGAGGCGAAGTTCCAGGGAAAGCTCTCGATGGGCAGGTTGTGCGCCGCCGCCACCACCGCGGTCCGCCGGAAGTAGGCGCGGTCGCACAACTCGGCCAGCCGGTCGCGGAATTCGACCCGGGTCGTCGACAGGCTCATGCTGATGACATCGAACCCCTCCTCGATCGCGAAGGCCAGCCCGGCGATCAGCGCGGAGGCGCTGCCCGCCCTTCCGTCGCCGAGCACCTTGAGCGAACTGAGCGAAGCCCCGGGCGCGAGGGAGCGGATGATCCCCGCGCAGGCGGTGCCGTGCCCGGCACCGTCCTGCGGCTCGCACTCCTCCACCCGCGGAGCCCGGCCCTCGGCGGTCACCACCTGCCAGGCCCGCTCGACCGTGCCGACGAGCGGATGCCCGGCCTGGACACCGCTGTCGAGCACGCAGACCCGTACGCCCTCTCCGGTCGCGCCCTCCCACGCCCAGCGCGGGCCGATCCCCGCGAACAGGGCCGTCGGCAGGGCGTCGCCGGGGTCCCCGCCGGCCGGCATGCTCCACGCGGGCATCCCCGACGCGTGCGGCCGCCGCTCGCGCCGCCAGGGCGCACCGCTCACATCCATGCCCGTACCGCCTCCAGCGGTTTCACCGCGCCGACGGCCGCGTAGCTCTCGGCGGCCCGCCCGGCCATGGCCAGGGCCTCGGTCCCCTCGCCCAGGAGGCGGTGGGCCCGGGCCAGGTCGAAGCAGACCTCGCCCCGCAGGCACGGGTCGTCGAGGTCCCGGAGCAGGCGCAGCACCTCGGCGCGCACCGGCTCGGCGCGGCCCTGCGCCGCGGCGCCCAGTACGGCGGCGGACAGGCACAGGATCCGGCCCCGGACGTCCATCTCCTCACGCCGCGCGAGCAGTTCCGCGATCCTGCGGGCCGCCTCGTCCGCCCGGCCCCGGCGGGCGCACTCGCGGGCCGCCTGCACCCGCATGGTCAGCGCCACCGGTACGTAGCCGGCCTCTTCGAGAGCGTCCGCCGCGCGGCGGTAGCGCCGCTCGGCCTCCGCGTGCTCGCCGTCCAGCGAGGCGGCCAGCGCGGCCACCTGATCGACCAGGACCCGCCCCATGGTCAGCCGGAGCTGTACGACGACGGACTCGGCCTCGGTCAGCGCCGAACGCGCACCGCTCCGGTCCCCGGTCAGTGCCAGGCAGCGTGCGCGGGCGGCCAGCGCGGGCAGGGCCAGGAAGCGGTCGGCGGCGAACCGCTCCAGGAGCTCCGCGCACCCGGCGAGCTTCTGCGCGATGGGACTCGGCGACCACTGCCGGATCTCGCACAGGGCCACCAGCAGCCGGTCCTCCTCGTACGCGTCGGCGGAGTCCCGGGCGTGGGCGAGCGCGGCGCAGGCCGCCTCCTCGGCCGCCCCGAACCGGCCGTGGTCCAGGTGGATCAGCATCCGCAGTTGCTCGAACCGGCACGGCGCCGACCGGTCGGGCTCCGCGCCGCCGAGCGCGGCCCGCAGCCCCTCCAGGTCCGCGGCCGTGACCTTGCCGAGCCGGGCGGCCAGCAGGAGCCGCTGCACTCGCACCAGGGCCGGGGCGGTGCCGGTCCCGGGCCCGCCTCCGGGCCCGGTGTCGCGCCACCCACCCTCCACCACCTCCAGCGCCCCCCGGGTGTCCCCGGACAGCATGAGGGCGTCGCTCAGCCGGACGGCCGCGACCGACCGGCACCGGTCGGGTCCGCCCCGCGCCAGTACGAGGGCCCGTCCGAGCAGCCCGATCGCCGTCGGCACGTCGCGCTGCCGCAGCGCCACGGTGCCTTCGCCCAGCAGGGCCCCGGCCGCCTGCCGCGCCAGCTCGGGCAGCTCCGCGTCGTCCGGGCGCAGCCCGCCGAGGAGCCGGGTGGCGGCTTCGAGGTGGAAGCCCGGACTGAACCCGTGCTCGGCCAGCCGCCGGTGCCAGGAGACGCGCTGCTCCTTCTCCAGCCTGCCGTACGCCACTTCGTGCACCGGCTGCTGGACGAAGCGGTAGCCCCCCGCCTCCTCCGTGGCCCGGAACAGCCGCCGCCCGGCGAGCTCCGCGACCGCCGCCTCGGGAGCCGGCTCGCCCAGCAGCGCGAGCTGCTCCAGGGTGAACGAGGGCCCGATCACCGAAGCCGCGCCCAGCAGCCGCCGGCCCGGCGCGGGCAGCCGGTCGATCATCGCCCCCACCATGGCCGTGATGCTCGGCGGCACCTCGTCGACGGTCCGGCCGTTCCTCAGCCAGTCCATCATCAGCCGGATGTACAGCGGGTTGCCCGCGCTGTACAGGGCGACCCGGTCCACGTGTTCGGCCAGGTCGAGCCCGTGCAGTTCCACCTCGTCACCGCTCCCGGACCCGGCCAGTGAGACCGCGAGGCGCGCGCTGTCGGCCGGGACCAGCGCCCCGACCTCGATCAGGTCGGCCTCCTGCGACCAGGGCCCTTCCCGTTCCGCGAGCTCCGGCCGGGATACGCAGACCATCAGGAGCGGGAGGTCCCGCAGCCCGTCCATCAGCTCGCCGATGAGCCGCAGGAGCGACTGCCCGGCCCAGGCGAGGTTGTCCCACACCACGACCAGCGGGCTGCCGGCCGCGGTGGTGAGCAGCTCGCGGGTCGCCCAGGACACCTCCTCCACGCCCGGGCCCGGGACCGCACCGGCCCGCCGGGGCAGCGAGGCCTCGCGCAGGGCCGCGAGCACTGCGGCGATCCGCTCGTCCGCCCGCAGCAGCTCCGCGCAGGACGGCGCCCGCCGGATCAGCGCGTCCAGCATCTCGACGAGCGCCCCGTGGTTCCCGGCGGTTCCGTACGACTGGCAACTGCCGAACACGGCGACGGGCCTCGCCCCGGCCGCCACGAGATCGTCCACGGCCTCCCGGACCAGGCGGGTCTTGCCGATCCCGGGCGGCCCGAGCACGGTCACCAGTTCGGCGCGCCGCTCCCGGGCCACCCGGTGGTAGATCCGGCGCAGCCGGTGGCGTTCGGCGCTGCGGTCCACCATGAGGGAGTTCTCGCCCGCCCCGTCCGCGGCCGCCTCACCGGTGACCACCAGGACCGGGACCGGTTCGGACTTGCCCTTCAGCGTCACCGGCGGCACCGGGACCATCGTGTAGTGCGGGCGGGCCAGGTGTGCCACGGTCTCGTTCACGATGATCTCCCCGGCGACGGCCAGGGACTGGAGGCGCGCGGCGAGGTTGACCACGTCGCCGACGACCCGGATGCCGGCCCGGGCCGAACGCGTCACCAGCGCCTCGCCGGCCGCGATTCCGCAGTGGACCTCGACCGCGGCCGCGTCGGTGGCGGGCGTGCGCAGATCGCGGACCTCGGCGCGGATCCGGGTGGCCGCGCGCAGCGCCCGCGGGGCGTCGTCCTCCTGGGAGGTGTCCGCACCGAAGACCGCCATGACGGCGTCACCGATGAACTTCTCGACGACCCCGCCCTGTTCCTCCACCGCGACCGAGCAGATCTCGTAGTACTCGTCGAGCAGCCCCTGCAGCGACTCCGGGTCCACGCGCTCGGCGAGCCGGGTCCACCCGACCAGATCGAGGAAGAGGACGACCACCAGTCTCCGGCTCATCCGGGCTCAGAGCAGCTTCAGGTCGTGCGCCCACACCTCGGCGTCAGCACCGGAATCCGCCTCGACCAGCCGCAGTTGCACCGATACGACGACCGAGGTCTCCTCCTCGGTCAGGCCCGCCAGCACCTCGCGCTGCGCGGTGCTCAACTGGTCGACCGGAAGCCCGGCCTCGCGCAGAGCGGTCAGAGGGTCGAACACGTCATCCACCCCTTTCACGGGGCCGCACGGCGGCGGCCAGACATCGATCGGCAGGAGCCGGTGGACGTAGCAGTAGGCCACCAGCTCCGCCCTGTTCCTGCAGTTGAACCGGTCGAGCAGGACACTGATCTCCTCGCCCACCGTGTGCCTGCTCAGGCGCAGCGCACGGGCCACGCGGTCGGTCGTATGACCCCGCGCCACCAGGGCCACGAGCACCAGGCCCCGGCTGGAGATCTCGGCACCCCGTAACGCCGTCACCGGCGCGAGCTCCTCACGACGCACTCCTCACGGCGCACTCCTCACGACGTACTCCTCACGACGTACTGCGTACGAACAGCTCGCGGATCATCACGGCGGCCATGAACGAGACGCCGTGCCAGCGCGCCTTGCGTTCGAACCAGAGCCAGTCCCCGTCCGGGTTGGCCTCCAGGAACACCACGTCCCCGGTGTCGGACACGAGCAGGTCGAACGCCCCGTAGCGCAGGTTCCAGGCGGCGCACAGGGTGCGCACCGCCTCGGCCGCGGGGACGGGACAGTCGACGCGCGTCACGGTGACGCTGTCGGGATCCGTCATCGGGCTCGACGGATCGGGCTTGCGGACCTCGAAGGCGCAGATCCCGCCGTCGAGTTGAAAGACGCGCAGTTCACGCTGGTGCGGCACGTACTCCTGGACCACGACCGGGCGCCCTCCCGCGCCGCCCGGGGCCGATCCGGTACCCCGTTCCACCGCCTCCCGGCCCGCGACCGAGGGCAGGCAGTCCTTCCAGCCCCGCCGGTCCGGCTCGAACAGCCGGAAGTCCGGAGTCTTGACCACGAGGGTGGGCGCCCCCACCCGGCGCGCCCCCGCCGGCACGTCATTGGTGACGACCGTACGGGGCGTCCGCACGCCCAGGGCGCGCGCCTGAGCCAACTGGCCCGGCCCGACGACCGTTCCGCCGGGCAGTGCGCTGCTCGCCGTGGCCGCCACCTGGCGCAGGAACCCGGACCAGGACTCCGCCCGCAGCGGAGTCATCGAACCGGCGGGCCTCGCCTGCGCCATCAGCGCGCAGGCCGAACCGTGCCGCACCCACACCACGGCCGGCCTGACCCGGCGCCCGGAGACCTCCAGCAGGCCGGTGTCCACGTCCAGAGCCATGGGCGTCGACATGAGTTCGTCCTGCCGGATCAGAATGGCGGGAGTTTCCAGAGGGCCTGTCAAAGCATCCCGTACGACCTCCAATTCACGGCCGCCCGCGCAATTCACGAGAACCACGACGGGTCGGCCGTCACGGTCTTGCGTCTGTCCTGAACGGCTCATCTGCGCATGCTAGCCAACGGCCGCGCACGGAAGGCGGCAGAACGGAGGCAGTTCCGAGGCAGCTTGGGAAGCGGCCGCTTCCGTGCCGCGCCACGGGCGTAACGTCCAGCCCCAGCAAGCCTGTTCGGCCGAGCCGGAGAAACATCAAGAGAAACACCGATCACATTCTGGAGGGCGGACCGTGGCGAATGGTGTGGTGAACGCCGAGGAACTGACCAAGCGTTATCGCGGGAAAGAGACGCCGGCAGTCGACCGTATTTCATTCGACATAGCCAAAGGCGAGACCATCGGGCTGCTGGGACCCAACGGTGCCGGAAAGACCACCCTGATGAAGATGATCTGCGGCGTCACCCCTCCCACCACCGGGCGGATCCGGGTGTTCGGCGTGGACCCGGCCCGCGACCCGGTCGCCGCGAAGACCGGCATCGGCGCGATGCACCAGTCCGCCCCCTACGACGAGATGCTCTCGGCGCTGGACAACCTGCTGATCGCCACCCGGTTCAAGGGCCTGTCCTGGCGCACCACCCGCCCCTGGGCGATGGAGGTGGCCGAGTACCTCGGCCTGGCGGACCACCTGTCCCGGCTCGTCTTCCAGCTGTCCGGCGGACAGCGCCAGCGGCTCCAGCTCGTACGGGCCCTGCTGACCATCCCCGAACTGCTCATCCTCGACGAACCCTCGGCCGGACTGGACGTGGCCGGGCGGCACCAGATCGAGCGCTTCGTCCGGTGGCTCCGCGAGGAGTACGGCATGACCGTGATCTGGACCAGCCACATCATCCAGGAGCTGGAGCGCAACGCCCAGCGGGTCCTGGTCATCAACCAGGGCAAGGTGGTCCGCTTCGCCCAACCGAGCGAACTGGTCCGCGAGTTCGGTGGAGCACACCTGCTCGTCAGTGTCGACGACGCGGTCGGCGCCAAGGTCGTCAAGGAGTGGGCGGCCACGGCCGGACTGACCGCCACGGCCCAGGATGCCGAGGTGCGCATCGACCACGCGCAGGTCCGGGACGTACTGCCGCAACTGTCCCGCCACTGCCACGACTCCGGAGTCGCGATCACCGGAATCTCCACCGTCACCGACTCGCTGGAGCAGGTCTTCCTGCGCATGACCGGGAACGAGGGCTGACGCCGTGGCCGATCTGGGAATCAAGACCACCGCGCCGGTCGCGTCGGGCAAACCGGCGGACTTCACCGCCGTGTTCTACCGGGAGTACGCGCTCCTCGCCCGCAACCGGGTCAACCTCATCCTCGGTCTGACCCCCATGCTCGTGTACCTGCTCCTGGTCAACACCTCACTGGGCAACGTCGTCGGAAACATCACCTACCGCGGCGAGACCCTCCCCTTCTCCGTCTTCCTCCTCCCCATGGTGCTGGCCATGTCGGTGGTCAGCGCCTCCGGGACGACGGGCATGGCGATGTTCCAGGAGGAGATGAGCGGGGTGTCGACCCAGCTCTGGAGCTGGCCGCTGCGCCGCTCGCGCTTCCTGGCGGGCAAACTCCTGGCCGGGGTCTCGCTCGTGCTGGCCCAGAGCCTGCTGGCCCTGGCCGTCGCCGCGGTCATCTTCGACTACCCGTTCCACGCGTCCCACTGGATCTGGCTGCTGCTGGCGCTGGTGCTCTCGTCGGTGGCGTTCAACGGGCTGTACCTCGCGGCGGCCGTCCTCATCAGCGACTACCGCACCTTCATGGTGCTCACCAGCGTGTCGGTGCCCGTCCTGGTCTTCGCCGCGCCGTCGCTGTCCACCTCGCAGCAGCTTCCCACCGTGCTCCGCTGGATCTCCACGGTGAACCCGGTGTCGTACGCCGTCACCGGCATGCGTGACGCCGCGATCTTCGGGCTGGGCAAGGCCTGGCCCTCCCTGGTGGTGCTCGCCGTCGTCGCGATCGTCGCCAACTTCGTCGCCGGCCGGGCGCTGTTGCGCCGCACCCGGAACCTCTGACCCGCAGGAGCTCCCCACCGTGCAGACCGACGACACCGTGCAGACCGACGACACAGTGAAGACCGACGACGCCGCGCAGAGCGCTGACGCCACGCAGGGCACCGGCGCCGTGCGGCCCGGCGATGCGCCCCTGGCCTGGCTCGCGACACCGGCGGACCGCTCCGTGCACCGCCTCCCGGGCACGGACCGCGCCCAACCACCCAAGACCACCTGGGAGATGGTGACCCGCGCAGCGGCCAAGGTGGGTGTCACCCGGGTCGCCGACATCACCCGGCTCGACTCCATCGGCATCCCGACCTTCCAGGCGATCCGGCCGCTGTCCAGGACGCTCGCCGTCTCCCAGGGCAAGGGGATGACACCCGAACTGGCCCGGCTCTCGGCCGTGATGGAGTCGGTCGAGACCTGGCACGTCGAACAGCCGGCCCTGCCCGCACTGACCGCCTCGCCCCGCGAGCTACGTACCGAACTGGTCTACGACGTGGCCGCGTTGGCGCCCTCCGCGCCGAACCTGCTCCACGACGGGCTGCCGTTGGACTGGGTGGCGGCCAGATCCCTGGTCGACGGAGCGCGCACCCTCGTTCCCGTGAACGTCGTCCGGCTGACGCTGGAGGAGCACACCGACTGGAACCCGCCGGTGTTCTTCGAATCGACGAACGGCCTGGCCGGCGGGAACACCCGGATCGAAGCCGCTCTGCACGCGCTCTGCGAGGTCATCGAGCGCGACGCGATGACGGCCGCCGTCACCGGGGGAGGGGAGATGGGCGTACGCGTCGACCCGCGCTCCCTCGGGTCACCGGTGGCGGACGAGCTGTGCACGCTGATCGAACGGGCCGACGTCACCCTGGAGGTGCGCCTCGTCCCCTCGCCCACCGGCCTGCCGTGCTTCCTCTCCTGGGTGGCCGACGAGGAGTACCCGGCGCCGATGTTCGGCTTCGGCTGCCACCTCAGCCCGGAGATCGCCCTCACCCGAGCCGTCTCGGAGGCGGCCCAGGCCAGGCTCGCGTACATCTCGGGGGCCCGGGACGACCTCCGGGAGGACTTCGGACACGTGGACGCCGACCGGCTGCGCAGCGCACGGTCGGCCCCGGCGGCCGCCGACCTCAGGGGCCTCGTGGAGGACCCCGTACCGCACGACAGTCTGGCCGGCGCCCTCGCCCACGTGGTGCGCCGGGCGGCCGCCGCCTTCTCCCATCCGCCCCTCCTCGTCGACCTGACGCGCGAGGAGATCGGGGTCCCGGTCGTCAAGGTCGTGGCTCCGGGGAGCCGCGTATGCCCGGAGGTGCTGTAGTGAACGGGGCCAGCAGCGTGAGCGGGGCCAGGGTGGTCGTCTACGCGGGGCCGACGCTCTCGGCCGCCGACGTCCGCGCGGTGCTCCCGGAGGCGGACGTACGGCCGCCCGCGGGCCGGGGCGACCTCCTCGCGGAGCAGTGGCACCCCGGAGACGTGGTCGTGGTCCTCGACGGCTACTTCCGGGAACGGCGCTCCGTCGGCCACAAGGAGATCCTCCAGGTGCTCACCGAGGGCGCGGAGGTGATCGGCGCCGCGAGCATGGGCGCGCTGCGGGCCGCGGAACTCGCCCCGTGCGGGATGCGGGGCCTCGGCACCGTCTTCTCGATGTACGCCTCGGGCGAGATCGACGGGGACGACGAGGTGGGGGTGCTGCACGGCCCGGCCGAGATGGGGTACCCGGCCCTGACCGCGGCCCTGGTGAACCTCCGCTACGGCTGCAAGGAGGGTGTCGAGAGCGACCTGATCCCGCCCGGCGCCGGGCGGCGGATCCTGGCGGCGGCCGCGGCGCTGCCCTTCACCCACCGGGGCTGGAAGGACATCGAAGGGGCGCTCGACGAGGAGGACCACGACTCCCTGTGGACGCTGGAGGAGATGATCGCCTCGGGCGTCTGGGACCTCAAGCGGCTCGACGCCCTGGCGGCGCTGCGCGCGCTCGCGGGCCGGGGCGCCGTGACCCCCGGTCCGGTCGCGCCCGAGGTGCCCTTCACCGGCATCAGCCGGACCCAGTCCCTGGTCCGCCGGACCCGCAGGGAGCACGCTCCCGGCCGGTGGATGTCGGACCTCGACGTACTGGACGCCGCCCGGCTGTTCGACGAGGGCTACCCGGCGCTGCACGAGGAGGTGCTGACCGGGCTGCTGGAGGAGCTCGCCGGATCGAGGGGCATGACCCTCGCGACGTACGCACGGGCCAAGATCGGGCTCGACGGCCGGTCGCCGCTGCCGGACTCCCTCGCGCGCTGGTTCACGGAGCGGGAACGGGAAGAACTCCCCGCCGCCGAGCTGATCCGGCTCCTGATGGTGCGGGTGTGGCCGGTGTGGCAGTCGGTGGACTGGCGGCCGGCGGTCCTGGCACGCCTGCGGGACTCCGAGCGCTGGGAGGAGTGGTGCGCTCTGGTGGCCGCGGCCGACGGGGCCTCGGAGGAGACCCGTCCCAGGCTCGTGGTCCCGCCGCCGCAGATGTGCGCGAAGCTCTTCCTGCGCCACTGGCAGGGGCGCGGCACCTCACCGGACGTGGAGATGGCCCGCCGCGGGTTCACCGGCACCGACGTGCTGGGCGCGGCCGTCCCGAGGTTCTTCGCCCTGGACGCCCTGCGGGGCCGTGAACGCCGGGGCGCCGCGGCCCGCTGACCGCGGCCGGGCGGTGCAGCCAGGTGCTGCGGGAGTACTTCGTCCCGGAGCCCCGTGGGTACCCGCCCGCAGGGCCTGGCCGCCCGGAGCGCACACCGCTCCGGGCGGCGGGAGGCCGCGTCACCCCCGGGCCGCGGTGAGTTCCGGCTCCACGGGCTCCGGCAGGTGCCGGGCCAGGGCCCAGGCCACCAGCGGGAGCGCGGCCAGCGGGAGCAGGGCCGTGCGCAGGGAGGCCGCGTCGGCCGCCGCGCCGATCAGGGGGCTCGCGAGGCCGCCCACGCTGACGGTCAGGCCCAGGGTCACCCCGCTCGCCGTGCCCATGCGGTTCGGCAAGTAGTCCTGGCCCAGGGTGACCTGGAGGGAGAACGGCACGTACAGGGCGGTGGCGGCCAGCGCGGAGCAGACGTACACCAGCGGCAGCGGCAGGAAGAGGATGCCGGCGACGGCCGGCACCACGGCCGCGTAGGCACGGTGCACGGTGGTGACGCGGCCCCAGCGGGCGGCCAGCCGTCCGCCGAGGAGGGTGCCGCCGGCGCTCCCGGCGAAGAGGGCGAACAGGGCGACGGCGCCCGCGGTCCCGCCGCCGCCGCGCTCGCGGACGTACAGCGCGATGAAAGTGCTCAGGCCGGTGAAGACGACCGAGCGCACCACGACCACCAGGGACAGCCGCAGGAACGCCCGCCAGTCGTCGCGGGGGAGCCGGGCCGGGGCCGGGGCCGGATCCGGGACCGCGGCCGCCCGGTGCGCCGCCGAACGCTTCGCGGACGGCGGCCGGTTGAGGAACACGCCCAGCGCCGCCGGAGCGGCCAGCAGCCACCACCCCGCCGGGCCCGGGAGCGCGAGCGCGCCGACGACCAGCAGCGGGGCGCACGCGAAGCCGATGTTGCCGCCGAGCGCGAACCAGCTCATCGCACGGTGCCCGGGTCCGCCCACGGTACGGACCAGCCGGGCTGCCGCCGGATGGTAGGCGGCGACGCCCAGCCCGGACAGGGCGACGGCGGCGAGGGTGGCGGCGTATCCGGCGTCGAGTCCGACCAGCGCCACGCCCAGCCCCGCGGCGGCGGTGGCCAGCGGGATCAGCCAGGGCATGGGCCACCGGTCGGTGAGCGCTCCGAACAGCGGCTGGACCACGGAGGAGAGCAGCGAGGCGGCCAGTACGACGCCGGACGCGGCGGCGTATCCGTACGAGCGCTCGGAGACGAGGAACGGCACGAGCGCGGCGACGGCGCCCTGGTAGACGTCCACACAGGAGTGGCCCGCGGAGAAGGCGGCCGTACGGAGCCTTGCCGGTCCGGGCGCCGCGCCCGCGGTGGGCGCGGGGGCCGGGGGAGCAGTCGGGTTCGGAGTCGGGGCCGGGGTGGGTCTCAAGGAGGTCACCGGTCGAGAATCGCTCTCGCCAGGGGCGGCCCGCTTCCGATAAATTGCCGGGTGATGCAGAAAATCCGCCACACTCCGCGCGCAGCGACGAGCATCCGCGAGCTCGATACCCACCTCGGCATCGATCCGCACCGCCACGACGACCACCAGATCTGCTACGCGGGCTCCGGGGTGCTGTCCGTCACCACCGACGCCGGTACCTGGGTGGCCCCGACCACCCGCGCCCTGTGGATCCCCGCCGGGACCGTGCACGAGCACCGGGCCTTCGGCCGCGTCGACCTGCACTGCGTGGGGCTGCCCACCCACCTCAACCCGCTCTCCCTCTCCGCGCCCGCCGTGCTCGCCGTCGGCCCCCTGCTGCGCGAGCTGATCCTGGCCTACACCCGGGCCCCGCAGGACGCCGGCGCCGAGCGGCGGCGGATGCTCGCGGTGCTGCTCGACCAGCTGAAGGCCTCGCCGCTGCAGCCGCTGCACCTGCCCGCTCCCTCCGATCCCCGGCTGGCCGCGGTGTGCGCGCTGTTGTACGCCGACCCGGCCGATCCGCGCGGCCTGGCGGAGCTCTCCGCGCGGGCCGGGGCCGGGGCGGGGGAGCGGACCCTGAGCCGGCTCCTCCGCGCCGAGCTGGGCATGACCTTCCCCCAGTGGCGGACCCAGCTGCGCCTGCACCACGCGCTGCGGCTGCTGGCGGTCGACACCCCCGTCACGGCGGTCGCACACCGCTGCGGCTGGTCCTCGGCGAGCGCGTTCATCGACGTCTTCCGCCGGGCCTTCGGCCACACCCCGGGGGCGCACGCCAAGGCGGGCTGACCGGTTCGTCTGGGTTCGTCTGGCCGTCCGCGTCGCACCGGGTCAGCATGGAGGGTGGGAACCGGTTCGGGGCCGGGCGATCGGGAGGACCCCATGGCGTACACCGCGCACACCCCGACGACCGAGGTACTGATCGTGGGCGCGGGCCCGGTCGGCCTGAGCGCGGCCATCGAACTGCGCCGGCACGGCGTGAGCTGCCGACTCGTCGACCGGCTGCCCGCCCGGCTCCCGTACGCGAAGGCGGTCGGCATCCAGCCGCGCACGCTGGAGATCTGGGACCGGATGGGCCTGGCCCGCACCGTCATGGGGGCCGCCGCCTGCCTGCGCGGTCAGCTGATCTACGTCAACGGCACCGAGCAGGCCCGGATCGAGCTCGCGCTGCCCCCCCGAAGTCCCGTACCGCTTCGCCGCGTTGCCGCAGTACGAGACCGAGCGGATCCTCGAGGAGCACCTCGCGGGGCTGGGCACCGTCATCGAACGCGGCACCGAGCTGCTGTCGTTCACCCAGGACGGGGACGGTCCCGCGGGCGGCGTCACCAGCATCCTGCGGTCCGCATCGGGCGACGACGAGGAGCTGCGCACCCGCTACCTCATCGGCTGCGACGGAGCGCACAGCACGGTGCGCAAGGGGCTGGGACTCTCCTACGAGGGCGGGGCCTTCGCCGAGGAGTACATGCTGGCCGACGTCGTGAGCGACTGGGACCTGCCCGAGGGGTACGGCCTGCGGTCCATGCACCAGGGCGCGGACGGGACCACCGACGACCTGCTGGTGTGCGTCCCGCTGCCGGGCCGGGGCCGGTACCGCATGTCGATGCTGGTGCCGCCCGAACTCTCCGCGCAGCCGGCCGGCGGGCCGGCGGGCGGATCGGCGGGCGGCCCCGGAGCCGGCGACGGCGTCCTGCACGGGCTGGAGGGGGGCCGGGTCCCCGCGCTCTCCCACATCCAGGCCGTCGTCGACCGCCTGGCCCCGGCCCCGGCCACGGTGTCCGGCATGCGCTGGTCCTCCGTGTTCCGCATCAGTCACCGCATCGTCGACCGTTACGGCGACGGGCGGGTCTTCGTCGCGGGCGACGCCGCCCACATCCACCCGCCCACCGGTGCCCAGGGCATGAACACCGGGATCCAGGACGCCTGCAACCTGGCCTGGAAGCTCGCGCTCGTCCTGCGGGAGTCCGCCGGGCCCGCCCTGCTCACCAGCTACGACGCCGAGCGCCGCCCCGTCGGCGAGGAGGTCGTGGGCCGGACCGTGCGGCACGCGAAGCAGGGCATGGACAAGGAACGGGACGCTCTGCGGACCATGCTGTTCCGTGAGGCCCAACTGCTCGTCGGCTACCGCGACGGACCGCTCGCCGGCAGTCCGTCCGGCCCGGCCGAAGCCCCGCAGCCGGGTGAACGGGCTCCGGACTGCGGCGGGTTGACGCTCCCCGTCGCCGCCTACCCGTCGCGGCTGCTCGACGTCCTGCGTGGCCGCGTCGGCCACGTGGTGCTCCTGTACGGGGACGACGGCGCGGCCCTGACCGAGGCCGCCGAGCAGGCCCGGGCCGCGGGGTCGCCGCTGGCGGAGAGCGGTGCGGACGCCGGCGCCCCCAGCCTGCACACAGTGGCGGTCCTCGCCCGCGATTCCGCCCCCGACGCGGCAGCGGACCTCCCCGGCCCCGTCCCCGGATACCGGGACGCCGCAGGCGAGTTCGCCCGCCTGTACGGAACGGACGGCCCGACCGGATTCCTCGTACGCCCGGACGGCTACCTGGGCGCCCGCTTCCCACTGCCCGACACGGCGCCGGCCCTGACCGACTACCTGGCCTCCCTGTCCGCGCCGGGGACAACCCACCCAGAGACGGCCTAGACCGCAGCTCCCCCCTCGCGAGGCCGTCGAGGCCACCGACCCACCGCCGGGCTTCCCCGGCGAAGTCGACGCGTCCGACGTCGTGGTGACCGGCGACGACGCGCAGGGCCGGCGGCTTGTCCGCCCAGGAGGTCTGGCGCCGGTCGGCATCACGGAGGAACGCCTCGCTGCTGTCCGGCCCGGCCGATGCGGGACGAGGCGGGCCTGCCGTTTGTCACACAACGGTCATCAGCAGATGAGAACCGGCCGTCTGCGGGCAGCCGTCCTCACTGCTGTACCAGCCCTTTCCAGAGAAGAGCCGTCCCCCATGATGCGTGTTCGCCCCCAGGCAACCCCGGCCGCTTCCGCCCCGGGCCGCGGTCGCCCCGCGGTCCCGCTGTTCGCCGCCGTCGCCGGGTTGTTGCTCCTCACGGCCTGCGGATCCGGCGGGGACACGGGCCGGGCGGACGACGCGAAGGTGTCCGCCGACGTGGCGGGTGTGCACGCGGCGGCGTCGCAGGCGGCCGTTCCGCCGAAGGTGACCACCGGAGCCGTGCTGGACTTCGACCTGATTCCGGGTGCGGGGAAGACGGTGGGCACCGGTCAGCCGGTGTCCCTGCAGTTCGAGAAGCCGGTCAAGGACAAGGCCGCGGTGGAGAAGGCGCTGACGGTCACCGCGTCGAACCCGACCGAGGGTTCCTGGGGCTGGGTCACCACGCCCTCGGGCCACGACCGCCTGGACTGGCGCCCCAGGGAGCCCTGGAAGCCCGGTACGGACGTCACGGTCAAGGGCACGCTCACCACGGTCGACCCCGGCGGCGCGCACTTCGACCGGGACCTGGACCGCACGTTCAAGATCGGCCGAGACCAGCAGCTGACCGCCGACCTCGACACCCACCGGCTCATCGTCGAACGTGACGGCAAGGTGGTGAAGACCATCCCCATCTCCGGCGGACAGCCCGTCAAGGGCCGCCAGTCCCGACTGGGCACTTACGCCCTCAAGACCCGGGAACCCAAGGTGCACATGACCTCCGCGTCCGTGGGCGGACCGGTGGACTACGACGTGATCGTCAACTGGGGGATGCGGGTGACCGACACCGGCGCCTACATCCACGAAGGCGTTCCCGAGGCGCAGAAGTACGTCGGCAACACCAACCACAGCGCCGGCTGCATCGGCATGACCCCGGCCGACTCGAAGTGGCTCTTCGACAACACCATCCTCGGCGACCTGCTCACGATCAAGGGGAAGGAAGCCATCAAGAACGTCGACGGCCCCGGCAACGGATACGCGGACTGGAGCATCACCTACGCCGACTGGAAGAAGCTGAGCAAGGCCGCCTGACCCCCCCGCCCCGGCCTCGGTGATCTTGTCGGCCAGGTGGGCGTCGCGGTGCGGGTTCTGTGTGCCGTCCATACTGGGCGGTGTGAACACCGCAGCCGAAGCCGCCGATACCGTCCTGTGTGCCGTCGAAGGGCGTGCCGGGGTGATCACCCTCAACCGCCCCAGGGCCCTCAACGCCCTCACGCACCCCATGGTGCTCCGCATCACCGAGGCGCTGACCGGCTGGGAGCGGGATCCGGGTGTGGAACAGGTGCTCATCCGTGGCGCGGGCGAGCGGGGTTTGTGCGCCGGCGGTGACATCCGGGCCATCCATGACGACGCCAGGGCCGGGACGCGGTCCTCCGCCGACTTCTGGCGCGACGAATACCGGCTCAACGCGTACATCGCCCGCTACCCCAAGCCCTACGTCGCCCTCATGGACGGCATCGTCATGGGCGGCGGAGTCGGCGTGTCCGCCCACGGCAGCGTCCGCGTGGTCACCGAACGCTCCCGCGTGGCCATGCCCGAGACAGGCATCGGCTTCGTCCCGGACGTCGGCGGCACCCACCTGCTGGCCCGGGCCCCCGGCCTGCTCGGTACCCATCTCGCCCTCACCGGCTCCGCGGTGGACGCCGCCGACGCGCTGCTGTGCGGGCTCGCCGACCACTTCGTACCCGCCGACCGGCTGCCGGCCCTGACCGCCGGGCTCGCCGCGGCCCCGGCCCGGGAGGTGCTGGAGCGGTACGCCGCCGAGCCCGGGCCGGGGGCGCTGGCCGGGGCTCGGGACTGGATCGACCACGGCTACGCCGCCGCCACCGTCGAGGAGATCGTGGACCGGCTGCTCGGCTACGGGGAGCCGGCGGCGAAGGAGGCCGCCGAGACCATCCTCGGCAAGTCCCCGACCGCGCTGAAGGTGACCCTGGAGTCCGTGCGCCGGGCCGCCGCGCTCGGCGCGCTGGAGCCGATGCTGGAGCAGGAGTTCCGGGTCTCCTGCAATGCGCTGACCTCGCCCGACCTGGTCGAGGGGATCAGGGCGCAGGTGGTCGACAAGGACCGCAGCCCGCGCTGGTCCCCGGCCACCCTCGGTGAGGTCACCGAACAGGACGTGGCCCGCTTCTTCGCCCCGCTCGCCGGAGACGGCCCCGGGATCGCCGCGGAGTGAACCCGTCCGCGGGGCGCGGACACCGGATCAGGGCCGCCGTGCCCGGTAGAGATCGCGGATCAGGGCGATCTCGGCCCCGTGGTGCAGCAGTTCCTGGTTGACCCACCAGGCGATGTCGACGAACGGCTCCTCCGCGTCGCTGCCGTGGGGGTAGGTGCAGTACCCCACGGTGTCCAGGGCCGCTTCGTCGACGCTCAACAGCGCGTCGTGCCAGGCCGCCGCGGCGGAGTCGAAGCCCGCGAGCGCTCCCGCGGCCCCGCCCTCGACGCGCTGGTCGGTCCGGGTCAGCGCGCGGCTCCCGGCGGTGTGGTCGGCCCGCAGGGCGAGCATCTCGGTGAGGTGGCTCAGCCGCCACGCGATCGTGGTGAACGGCGGCGGCCAGGGGTGTGGATAGGCCGCCGCGTCGCGCCCCCAGTCACCCGCGCCGGCCAGTGCGGTCGCCCGCGGGCCGGGCCCGTCCGTGCGGCGCCGCACCGACCAGCAGTCCGGTACCGGCTCCCAGAGGTACTCCTCGTCCGTCAGGGGGCCGTCGACCACGGTGTCCGACCCGTCGCCGCTGTCCATGACGGGCCCGGCCAGGCGGCCGGAGAGGCGGGTGCGGGCGAAGTCGAACTGGGCCAGCAGGGGGATCAGACGGGGTGGGGTCACTGGAGGGCGCTCCTGTCGTCAGCGGTGGCGGTGGCCGCGGCGGTGGTCGTCTCGGTGGGGGCCTCGGCGCCGGTCTCGGTGCCGCCGCCGGTTTCCACCCAGTCAACCAGTTCGATGATCACACCATTGGGGTCGGCCACCAGGAACACCCGCTCCCCCCAGGGCTCCACGCGCGGCTCCATGGCGATCGGGACGCCCTCCGCGCGCAGTCGCTCGTACTCGGCGGGCAGGTCGGCCACGGTGAACGCGAGCAGTACTCCGGCGGCGTGCTGTTCGCGGAGGCCCTCGGGAAGCACCTCCAGGCCGCGCCGTACGAAGATCACGTTCGGGCCGTCGGGGTGGGAGAGGGAGGTGAACCCGTCGGCCGCCATCGTTTCCTTGAATCCGAAATGCCTGGCCAGGAAGGCGGAAGAGGTGGTGGCGTCCTCGACGGTGAGGCAGATGGCGGTGTCGGTGATCCGCGTGGGGTCCTCCTGGTATCGTGGCTCGGAGTTTCATTATACACAGTATTCTATACGGCGTAGAAGATTAAATGAGCGGGCTGCCGGAAGGCGGCGGAAAGGGGTCGGGAGTGGCCACGGACAGGAGCGGCGCGGGCGATCCCGTTCGCACGTTGGAGCTGCTGTGGCGCGAGCCGGGGCAGGGGGCGCCCAGCGGGCGGCGCGGGCCCCGGCAGGGCCTGACCGTCGACGCCGTCGTCGACGGCGCGATCGCGCTGGCCGACGAGGCGGCGAGCGAGGGGCGGTCGGGGCTGGCCGCGCTGACGATGCGGGCACTGGCCCAACGGCTGGGGGTCACCCCCATGACCCTCTACACCTACGTGCCCGGCAAGGCCGAACTGCTCGACCTGATGCTGGATGCGGCGTACCTGGCCATGGACCGTGCCGGGCCGGGCCCCGACGGGTCCTGGCGGGAGAAGGTCACCCGCGTCGCCGCGGACAACCGCGCGCTGTTCCTGCGTCACCCGTGGACCGCCGAGCTGTCCGTCACCCGCCCCCCGCTGGGGCCCGGCGTGATCGGCAAGTACGAGTACGAGCTCGCGGCCTTCGAGGGCATCGGCCTCACCGACGTGGAGATGGACGCCGCCCTGACCCACCTCCTCGGCTTCGTCCACGCCCAGGCCCTGGCCGCCGCCGACGCCGCCGCGCACAACGCGCACCAGAGCGACCAGGAGTGGTGGGAACTCAGCGCCCCGCTGCTGGAGCGGGCCATGGACCCGGAGCGCTACCCCCTTGCCGGGCGGGTCGGCAGCGCGGTCGGCGGGTACAGCCCCGAGACCGTGTGGGACTTCGGCCTGCGCTGCGTCCTCGACGGGATCGCCCGGCTGCTGGAGCGGGACTGACGGCAGGCGCGCCCTACCGGTAGCCGGTGGGGTCCGCCGGGAGGTCCGGGTCCTGCACCTCGACCATGTACCGCCAGGCGTCCGGCCGGCTGCCGTCCACGTCGGTGAAGCCGTAGACCCCTGCCAGCTGCCCGCTGGAGAGCGACTGCCCGTTCCAGCGCGACAGTTCCGGGTCGGCGGCCAGCGCGGCGACCGCGCGGCCGACGTAGAACGGGGTCTCCGAGATGCCGAAGTGCGGGACCGTGGTCAGCGCGTCCCGCCAATTCGCCTCGGTGACACCGAAGTTGTCCAGCATCATCTCCGACCGGAGCCAGCCCGGGGTCAGGGCCACCGCCGTCGCCCCGCGCGGGCCGACCTCGTGTCCGAGCGCGAACGCCATGCGCAGCACCGCCGACTTGGCGATGTCGTAGAAGAAGGAGACCCGGTAGCGGCTCGCGTTGTACTCCGCCGTGCCGTCCGTCATCTCCACCACCAGTCCGCCCGGCTCGCGCAGCAGCAGGGGGAGCGCGTAGTGGCTGGTCACCGCGTGGGTCTCGACGGCCAGCCGCAGCAGCCGCAGTCCCTTGTCCAGGTCGTGTTCCCAGACCGTGCTCTCCCATTCGAAGAGCCGCTCGCCGCCCCAGATGTCGTTCACCAGGACATCGAGCCGGCCCTGCTCCGAGTCGATCCGCCCGACGAGGGCCTCGACCTGCTCGGGTACCAGATGGTCCGCCACCACCGCGATCCCGTGTCCGCCGGCCTCCGTCACCAGCTCGGCCGTCTCCTCGATCGTCTCGGACCGGTCGTACTCCGAGCGCCTGCCCCGGGTGCTGCGCCCGCTCACGTACACGGTCGCGCCCCGGGCACCCAACTCGACCGCGATGCCCCTGCCCGCGCCACGGGTGGCCCCGGCCACCAGGGCCACCTTGCCTGCGAGAGTCCGTTCTGCCTCCGTCATGACCGCGACCCTACGACGCCCGCGCGCGGCGGGGGCGGTGCGGCGCGCCTGCGGATCCGTGAGACGGGGAGGGTGCGGCCTTGAACAACCGGCCCCGGAGGCCGCACTGTTGGCTGAGATCCGTTCGTATTGTCAGGAGACAGGTTTGTCCATCGACCCCGCGCCCCCGTACGTCATCGACCCCGCCGGCGGCTGCCCGCACGCCCTCAACGCGCGGCTGCGCGCCCAGGGGGCCGTGGCCGAGGTGGTGCTGCCCGGTGGAGTTCCTGGAGCGGTCGTCCTCGGTCACGAGGCGCTGAGGGAGTTCCTCGCCCACCCCGATGTGGCCAAGGACGCCCGGCACTTCCCCGCCCTGCACGACGGCACCATCCCCCCGGACTGGCCGCTGCGCGTCTTCGCCAACGCCCAGGGCATGCACACCGCCGACGCCGCCGACCACCGCCGGCTGCGCTCCCTGGTGGGCAACGCCTTCACCGTCCGCCAGGTCGCGCGGCTGCGCCCCCGCATCGAGGAGCTGACGGCCGCTCTGCTCGGCGATCTGGAGCGGGCGGCCGAGGCCTCCCCGGACGGGGTGGCGGACCTGCGCACGCACGTCGCGCTCCCGCTCCCGATGAGCGTGATCTGCGAGCTCCTCGGGGTGGACCCCGAGCACCGGGGGCGGCTGCACGAGCTGTCCAACACCGTCATCGTCGCCACCGACAAGACCCCGGCCGAGGTCATGGCGGCCCTGCGCGAGCTCGTCGAGCTGATCGCCACCATCGCCGCCGCCCGCCGGGCCGATCCGGGCGAGGACCTGACGAGCGCGCTGATCGCCGCCCGCGACGACGACGGCGACCGGCTCAGCGAGGCCGAGCTCACCGGCACCATGAGGCTGATGCTGGTCGCGGGCCACGAGACCACGCTCAACCTGATCAGCAACGCCGTACGCGCCCTGTGCACCCACCGCGACCAGCTCGCGCTGGTCCTGGAGGGGAAGGCCACCTGGTCGGACGTGGTCGACGAGACCCTGCGCTTCGACGCTCCGGTCAGCTGGTTCCCCTTCCGCTATCCGACCCGCGATCTGACCATCGACGGGACCGTGATCCCGCGGGGCACCCCGGTCCTCGCCGGCTACACGGCGGCCGGCCGCGACGAGGCCTTCCACGGCTCGGACGCCGACCGCTTCGACCTGACCCGCCCCACCGCGGCCCGCAACCTCTCCTTCGGACACGGCGCCCACTACTGCGTCGGAGCCCCGCTCGCCAGGCTGGAGGCCACCATCGCCCTGGAAGCCCTCTTCGCCCGCTTCCCGGACCTGGACCTGGCCGTGCCCGAAGCCGAACTCCCGCACCAGCGCAGCTTCGTAGGCAACAGCGTCGAATCGCTGCCGGTCCGCCTACGGGGCTTCGGACGGCGGTGAGATCTCCGTACTGAGCCACCCCAGTGCGTCGGGGTACATCGCGATCCAGGTCTGGAAGTTGTGTCCGCCCAGAGGGCGGACCAGCGTCTTGACCCGGACCCCGGAGTTCCGGGCCGCCTTCGTGAAGTCGGCCAGCTGCTGCGGCGGGCTGTCCTTGTCCTGGGCGGACGTGGCGAGGAACAGCCCGACGTCCGTATTCTTCTCGTGCGTGACCAGCCACATCGGGCTGTTGCGCTCGCGCAGCACCGGATCGGACAGCACGTCCGGGTCGCCCGTCAGCGGATCCGGGTCCAGGGCCGCGCCCGCCCGGAACGCCTTCGGGTACTGGAGCGGCAGTTTGGCGGCGCAGAACGCCCCGGTGGAGATGCCCATCAGCCCCCACCCCTTGGGCTCGGGGAGCGTGCGGAAGTTCTTGGCGACCAGATCCGGCACGTCCTCGGCGAGCCAGCTCGCCACCTTCCGCTGCGGGGTGTCCGTGCAGTCGGTGTTCACCCCGCCCGGGTACAGGTCGGGGATCACCAGGATGAAGGGGTGCGCCGCGCCGAGCTGGACGAGCTGCTCCAGCGCGCCGGGCATGTCGCCGACGTCGAGCCAGGAGCGGGGCGAGCCCGGATAGCCGTGCAGCAGCATCAGCACGGGGAACCGGGTCTTGTCCGCGCCCGGTGCGTCGTACTCCGGGGGAGTCCACACGATCACCTGGCCGGCGAGCTTCGAGTGGGAGCCGCGGAAGTACGTGGTGCGGGTGCCGTCGCCGCCGAGGGTGAACTTGGCCCGCCCCAGCGGCGGCCCGGTCATGGGGGAGTCGTTCTGCCCGGCTTCGGTGCCCAGCAGGTCGTCCCAGGAGGAGTAGAGGCCGTAGCTCCCGTTGATCCAGGTGGCCACCACGCAGATGGCGGTGAGCTGGCACAGGCCGATCATCAGCAGCCGGGCCGGCCAGCGCACCCAGCGGGGGCCGGGGATCCGGTTCCACAGGAGCAGCGCGGCGAGCATCGCGAGTCCGGTGACGACGATCAGCGTGATGAGGAACGACGTACTGGTCAGCTCCACTGCGCCGGCTCCTGACGTACGACGGAATGATGGAGAATTCCGGACAATACGCCAAATCTACGATGCGCACCGCCCCGGGGAGGGGCGGTGCGCATCGTGTCGGGCCCGGTGCCGCCGGACGGGTAGTCGCCTCAGACGAGGAAGCGGTACCGGCGGACCGGCGCGGTCCGGCGCCAGGCCCGGCCGAGCCCGAAGTGGTTGCCCGCGGCGGTCGTGGCCACCACGGCCCCGGCCACCGCGAGGATCCAGTGGTCGTCGGTGAGGGGGTTGGTCGCGGGCAGCATCGCGACGAGCCACATGAAGCCCATCATCAGCGCGCAGGACGCGGCGGCGATGCGGGTGCCGATGCCGAGCAGGAACGCCAGGCCGATGCCGAGCAGGCCCGTCATGAAGATCGCGTCAAGCCAGCCGGCGCCGGCTGCCGAGTCGAAGGTGTGCGCGAAGGGGCCCTTCGTCCCGTGCAGCAGGAATCCCTCGGTGGGCGAGCCGCCGTTGATGACGGACTTGGCCGACGGAGTGCTGAATCCGAGCCCGAACAGCTTGTCCAGGAAGGGTCAGATGAAGGTCCAGGCGACCAGGACGCGCAGGGCGGCGAGGGCGATGCGGGCCGGCAGGGCGAGTGTGGGACCGCTCTCGCCGCCGTTCTCGGCTCCGGTTGCCCAGGCGGCCGCGCCAGGGGTGGTGATCTTGTGAGGAGGGGTGAGCAGAGCGGCCATGACGTGCACCTTTGTCCGTTGCCGGGATCTTGTGAATGCATTCACAATCTATGATCCTTATCTGGCGTGAACGTGCGGCGAAGATCCCGAACCGGGGGGCCGTGAGGCCTCGCAGGTCAGGACCTTGGTCCTGGGGTAGATTCACCGCCTGTTCACCTGCGCGGTTCCGGGGCTTTCGGGCGGGCTGGTGTCGTATGCGGCATGATCGACGGGGATATGCGTAACACGCGGAAGATGACGAAAGGGACCGGTCTGCGGATCCGTTCCACAGTGCGGTCCGGAATCTCGCCGGTGACTCCGGCGCGCGCGGGCTACCAGGTCAAGTTGCTGGTGGACCCGGACCGGGTGCTCGACGCCGACGGCCTGCCCACGGCCGCCGCGGCGGCCGCGCTGTCGCTCGGCGCGCCCGGCCGCTTCGAGGTCGCCCAGTACATGGACGACGCCGGGCGCAGCCTGAACGGCCAGGGCTGGATCGTCCGCATCCGGCGCCACGACGACGAGAACCGGATCCGCCTCGCCTACAAGGCCCGCTTCGACATCGAGGGCGACGGTGCGGACCCGGCCGCCGTGCGACGCGTCATGGACCAGGCCTCCGGACACAACTTCTGCGCGGGCGACGGCAATTACTCCGTCCAGGTCAACCTGAGCCACACCCGCGCCACCCTCGACTTCACCAACAAGAAGTGCCGTCCGGTCCCGGGCCTGGCGCCCGGCGAGCTGCCCGGGCTCGACGCCTCCCGCGCACTCGTCCTGGACCGCCTCCCCGGAAAGCTCGCCAAGTGGGGTGCGAAGCCTGCCGGTTGGGCGGAGTCGGTCACCGCTTCATCCCGGCTCCACGGTCCCGTAAGACAGGCCAACTATCCTGGGCGGATGCTCGATCACGCGATGGAGACGCAAGTCAGCCGGCTGCGGACCGCCTCCGGCGAGCTGGCCTGGTTCGCCGAGGTCACCGCCAAGGGGCGCACCCTGCGCGACGCGGTCGAGCTGCGCTCCGACCTGATGGGCAAGCTCCGCGCCGAGGGCTGGCTGCTGGAGCGGGACGCCTTCAAGACCGACCTCATCCTCGGCCGGTGAACACCTCCCAGGCCGCGCCGATACGCGTGGCCCACCTGGCCGACCTGCACATAGGCTCCGCCCTGTACGGGCTGGTGGACTACCCCGGGGCGCCCGCGATAGACGGGCGCGAAGCCCCGTACGAGGCCCTGCGCGCGGCCGTGCGCCGCATCGTCGAGGGCGGCTACGACGCGGTGCTCATCGCCGGGGACGTCTTCGACCGCCGCCACTGCGACGCCCGGGCGCTCGCCGCCTGCCAGGACGCGCTCGGCGCCTTCCACGAGGCGGGCCTGCGCACCGTGGTGGTCTCGGGCAACCACGACGCCGAGTCCCCGCTGCCGCACAAACTGCACCTCCCGCCCTCGGTGCGCTGGCTCGGCGCCGACGCCCCCGAGTCGGTGACCTGGCCCGATCTCGGCATCACCGTCCACGGCCAGTCGGTGGCGGAGCCCGACGAACGCCGCGACCTCGCGGCCGGCTTCCCGCCCGCGATACCCGGCGCCGTCAACATAGGGCTGCTGCACACCAGCCTGCACGGAGCCTGGAGCCGCCGGATCTGCGCGCCGGCCGACCCGCGGACGCTGGCCCGCGCCGGCTACGACTACTGGGCGCTGGGCCACGTCCACCACCGGCTGGTCCCCGGCGCCGGCTCCTTCGCCGCCTACCCGGGCAACACGCACGCCCGCGGACCCGCGGAGTCCGGCGGCCGCGGATTCACCGAGCTGCTGATCGGGGACTCCCTCGCGGACCCGGACCCGGACCAGTACCGGGGCCCCGACCTGGCCCCGGGCTCCTCCGGCAGTGGCCGCCGGATCCGTACCCTCCCCGTGGACACCGCCCCGGTGCGGTACGAGACGCTCCACCTCCCGCACCGGGACACCGCCGAGGCCGACCTCAAGGACCGGTTCGCCGCGGTCCCGGAGCCGTCCGGGGGCGGCGCCGTCGTCTGGACCCTCAGCTCGGCCACCGCCCCCGGCCTCCTCCACGAGGCCCGGGCCCTGGCCGGCCCGGCCGCCATGGTCTGCCCGGCCGAGGGCCTGCCCACCGCCTGCTGACCCCCGCCCACCGCCCGCTGCCCACCGCCTGCCGCCTGCCGAACGGGCAGGGCACAACGGCCGGGAAAAAGGGACCAAAGCCCGCACGGGCCCCCGAAATGCATTGTTAGGGTCGCCTTACTCCATTCGAACGCAAAGTGGTCGGCCGCTGCCTGCCCGAGCGAAAGGGCAGGTGAGGCATGCGTGGACACCGCGCTACGGTCCTGCGGTCGCTGGGCCTCGTCGTGCTGGCGGCCCTGCTGCTCCTCACGGTCGGGGCGAGCCTGATGACCGGCTCCGGACACGTCGCGGCAGCCGACCTGCTGCCCGCGCTCCTCCACCCCGACCGGACGGACAAGGCCCAGCTGATCCTGCTGGAGGTCCGGATCCCGCGCACGGCCGCCGGGCTCCTCGCCGGAGCCGCCCTCGGCCTGGCCGGCACGGTCATGCAGGGCATCGCCCGCAACCCGCTCGCGGACCCGGGCATCCTCGGCGTCAACGCGGGCGCCTCCGCGGCCGTCGTCTTCGCCCTCAGCGTCCTGGGCATGACGGACCCCGCGCACTACATCTGGTTCGGGTTCCTCGGAGCCCTCGTCGCCTCCCTCCTCGTCTTCACCATCGGGTCCCTGGGCCGCGACGGCGCCACCCCGGTCAAGCTGACCCTGGCCGGCGCCGCGACCGGCGCGGCCCTGCTCTCGCTGACCACGTCGATGCTGCTCACCGACTCCAAGTCCTTCGACCAGTACCGGTTCTGGCAGGTCGGCTCACTGACGGGACGCGACCCCGCCGTCCTGTGGCAGGCCCTCCCGTTCATCGCCGTCGGAGCCCTCGTCGCGCTGCTGCTCGGATCGCGGCTGAACGCACTCGCCCTCGGCGACGACATCGCCCGGGCGCTCGGACAGCGCGTCGGCCCGACCCGCGCCCTGTGCGCGGTGGTCGTGGTCCTGCTCTGCGGGGCCGCCACCGTCGTGGCCGGCCCCATCGCCTTCCTCGGCCTCGTCGTCCCGCACGCCGTGCGCCTGTGCACCGGTCCGGACCACCGCTGGATCCTCCCGTACAGCGCTCTCGCGGCTCCCGTGCTGCTGCTCGTGGCGGACATCACCGGCCGCCTGATCGCCCGGCCCGGCGAGGTCCAGGCCGGCATCGTGACGGCCGCCATCGGCGCCGTCCCCTTCGTCCTGCTGGTCCGCCGACGGAAGGCGGCCGGACTGTGACCGCCTCCCGGCCCCTCTCGACGCGGCCCCTCCCGACGGACACCCCCGAGCCCCACGCCCCGGCCGGTTCCCGCGCCGAGGCCGCCGCCACGCTGCGTACGATCCGCCGGGCGCGGCGCACCCGCGGACGCACCGTCACGCTCGCGCTGACGGCCGCGATCATCACCGTCTTCTGCGCGGCCCTCTGCGTCGGTGACCTCGCCGTACCGCTGCGCGACGTCATCGGCGCCCTCACCGGTACGGCGGACCCCGGGGCCCACTTCATCGTGGTCGAGCTGCGCCTGCCGCGGGTCCTGCTCGGTCTGCTCGTGGGCGCCGCCTTCGGCCTGTCCGGCGCCCTCTTCCAAGCCCTGCTGCGCAACCCCCTCGCCAGTCCCGACGTCATCGGGATCAGCCAGGGCGCGAGTGCGGCGGCCGTCCTGGCCTCCCTCGGGTTCGCGCTCAGCGGCCTCGCGCTGTCCGCGGCGGCGCTGGCCGGAGCTCTGCTCAGCGCCGCCCTCATCCACGCGCTCGCCCGTCGCGGGCACGTCTCCGGCGCACGCTTCGTCCTCGTCGGAGTCGGCATCGGCGCCGCCCTGTCGAGCATCACCTCCTACCTGCTGACCAGCTCCCAGGTGACCGCGGCCCAGAACGCCTTCCTCTGGCTCACCGGCAGCCTCAACGGCAGCACCCTGGCCCAGCTGTGGCCCCTCCTCGGAGCCCTCCTGGTGCTGCTGCCGCTCACCGCCGTGGCCGCCCGGGACCTGGAGACGCTGCGTCTGGGAGACGACACCGCCGCCGGCCTCGGCACCCCCGTGGCACGCTCGCGCCTGGCCCTGCTCGGCTGCGCCGTGGCCCTCGCGGGCGTCGCCACGGCTGCGGCGGGACCCGTGGCCTTCGTCGCCTTCGTCTCCGCGCCGATCGCCCGCCGGCTCGCCCCCACCTCCGGGGCGGCCCTGGTGCCGGCCGCGCTCACCGGAGCCCTGCTGGTGATCGTCGCCGACTTCGCCGCGCAGCACCTGCTCTGGTCGAGCCAGTTCCCCGTCGGAGTCGTCACCAGCCTCATCGGGGCCCCGTACCTGCTGTGGCTGCTGGCCCGCGCCAACAGGACGGGACGCCTCGGATGACCCGTACCGCCGGCACCGCGCCGCCCGCCCCCGGACCGGCGACCGGGGCCACCCGTCACGACAAGGACGACAAGGAAACCGACATGCCCTGCGGCGGACCCACCCTGGGAACGCGTGACATCCGGCTCGGCTACGACGGCCGCGAGATCGTCCACGGCCTCACGCTCGACATCCCGCCGGGCCGGATCACGATGATCGTCGGCCCCAACGCCTGCGGGAAGTCCACGCTGCTGCGCTCCATGGCCCGGCTGCTCCCCCCGCTGTCCGGGAGCGTCCTGCTCGACGGCCGGGACATCCACACCCTGGCGACGCGCGAGGTCGCCGCGCGCCTCGGCATCCTGCCCCAGACCCCGGTCGCCCCCGACGGGATCACCGTGGCCGACCTCGTCGGCCGCGGCCGCTACCCGCACCAGGGCTGGTTCCGGCGGTGGACCTCCGAGGACGACACGGCCGTCGCCGACGCCCTGCTGGCCACCGACGTGCTCGAACTCGCCGACCGCTCCGTCGACGAGCTCTCCGGCGGCCAGCGCCAGCGCGTCTGGATCGCCATGGCCCTCGCCCAGCGCACCGAGATCCTGCTGCTCGACGAGCCCACCACCTACCTCGACGTGAGCCACCAGCTCGACGTCCTCGACCTCCTCGTCGACCTCAACCAGGGCCACGGCACCACCATCGCCGTCGTCCTGCACGACCTGAACCTCGCCTGCCGCTACGCCGACCACATCGTCGCGCTGCGCGACGGCCGGGTCATCGCGGAGGGCCCGCCCGCCGAAGTGGTCACGGAGGAACTGGTGACCCGAGCCTTCGGCATGCGCTGCACGCTCGTCCCCGACCCGGTCTCCGGAACTCCCCTGATCGTCCCCATCGGCCGTCACCGCACCGACCGGACGAGCCCCTGAGCGGTCCGGCACCGCCTTCTCTCCCCGTACGACGCCCATCCCCGAAACCCGAACGAGGTTGCATCCCGCATGACCCGCATGACCCGCACCGCCGCGCCCCGGAACCGCCGTACGAAGACCGTGATCGCCCTCGCCGCCGCGACGGCCCTGGCCACCGCCCTCGGCGCGTGCTCCGCCGGCTCCAAGGACGACAAGGCCACCGCTCCCGCGGCCGGCGCCGGGTTCCCCGCCAAGGTCGCCACCAAGTTCGGTGAGATCACCGTCGGCAAGAAGCCCCAGCGCGTCGTCGCCCTCGGCTGGGGCGACGCCGAGACCGCGCTGGCCCTGGGCGTACAGCCGGTCGGCGCCAGCGACTGGCTCGCCTTCGGCGGCGACGGCACCGGCCCCTGGGCCAAGGGCCTCTACACCAAGAGCCCCCAGAAGATCGGCACCATGGAGCCGGAGTACGAGAAGATCGCGGCCCTCAAGCCCGACCTGATCCTCGACACCAAGTCGAGCGGCGACCAGAAGCGTTACGACACCCTCAGCAAGATCGCCCCGACCATCGGCGTCCCGAAGGGCGGAGACCAGTACCTGACCAACTGGGAGACCCAGACCGGGATGGTCGCGGACGCCCTGGGCCTGCACGACAAGGGCAAGGAACTCGTCGACGCCGTCGAGGGCAAGTTCAAGGCGGCCGTGGCACAGCACCCCGAGTTCCAGGGCAAGACCGTCACCGCGGGCTCCCTCACCAGCGTCGGCTACGGCGCCTACGTCCACGGCAGCGGCCGCGTCGACTTCCTGGAGCGCCTCGGCTTCAAGAACAACCCGAAGGTCGACGCCAAGGCGGGGGGCTCGTTCTTCACCGAGTTCTCCCGCGAGGACCTGGACATGCTCGATGCCGACCTCATGATCATGGTGCCGATCGGGGTGCCCGCCGCCAAGGCCAAGGACGACGCCCTCTTCAAGGAGATCCCCGTCGTCAAGGCCGGCCACGACCTCGTCTTCGAACCCGAGTCGACCCTCAGCTCGGCCTTCGCGACCGACTCCGTCCTCTCCGTCTCCTACGCCCTGGACCAGGTCGTTCCCGAGATCGCCAAGGCCCTGAAGTAGCGGAGCCGGCCGACTCGCCGGGGGAGCCCCGCACGTCGGGACCACGACCGGCGGCCGCTTCGGGTCCTACCCCCGCACCCGGACCGTCACCCTGTGCAGGCCGGTGGCGCCGTCCGGGAGGGTTCCGGCGCGTTCCGCCGTCTGTACGGCGCCCGTGCCGTCCGTGGCCCGGACCTCCAGGGTGTGCCCGCCCGGAGCCGCCTCCCAGGGCCACACCCACTGGCGCCAGGTGTCGTTCCCGTCCGCCGTCCCGAGCCGGGCCTCCCGCCACGGGCCCCCGTCCACCCGTACCTCGACCCGCGCGATGCCCCGGTGCAGCGCCCACGCCACCCCGGCGACGGCCACCGGGCCCGCCGCGACCTCGGCCGAGGAGCGCGGGGTGTCGATGCGCGACTGGGTCTTGACCGGCGCCCGCTGCGCCCAGGACCGGCGGACCCAGTACGCGTCGTACGCGGCGAAGGTGGTGAGCCGCAGCTCGCGCAGCCACTTGCACGCGGAGACGTACCCGTACAGGCCCGGCACGATCATCCGTACGGGGAAGCCGTGCCGGAAGGCGAGCGGTTCGCCGTTCATGCCCACGGCCAGCAGCGCCTCCCGGCCGTCCATCACGGTCTCGACCGGGGTGCCGAGGGTCATCCCGTCCACCGAGCGGGCCACGAGCTGGTCGGCGCGGCCGCCCTGCGAGGGCGGTCGCACCCCCGCCTCGCGGAGCAGATCGGCGAGGCGCACGCCCAGCCAGCGGGCATTGCCCGCGTACGGGCCCCCGACCTCGTTCGACACGCAGGTGAGGGTGGCGTCGTGCTCGACCAGGGGCCGGTCGAGCAGCTCCCGCAGGCTCAGGGTGAGGGGCCGGGAGACCCCCTCCCCGTGCACGGTGAGCCGCCAGGTGTCCGCGTCCAGGCGGGGGATCACCAGGGCGGTGTCCACCCGGTAGAACTCCCGGTCGGGGGTGATGAACCGGGTGGCCCCGGGGATCCGCAGGTCCGAACCGGCCGGGACCGGTGGGGCCGCCACGGCGGGCGGCGGCAGGACGAGCCCGGCCCGCGAGGCCGTGGCTCCGGCGTCTCCGAAGGCGCCGAGCCGCCGCCCGGCGTACCCGGCTCCGGCGGAGAGGGCCAGGACGGCGACGGCGAGACGGCCGAAGCCGCGCCGGTCCAGGGCGCCGGGCGGGCGGGCCCCCGAGGGCCGCGGATGGGGCCGCGGGATGGCTCTGACCAGCACGTACAGCACTCCGGCGGCAGCGGCCCCGCCCACCAGCGAGGGCAGCGCGTCCTGCCAGGAGGCCTCCGGCCGGGTGAGCGCGGCCGCCGCGCCGAGCACGCCGAAAGCGGCCGCGAGCGCCGTGCCCGCGGCCGGGCGGCGTACGGCGAGCAGCCCGGCCGCGATCGCCACGGCCGCCAGCACGGCGCCGATGCCCAGGGTCAGGACCAGCTTGTCCTCCGTACCGAAGCTGCGGATCGCCCACTCCTTGACCGCGGCCGGGGTGGCGTCGACCACGGTCCCGCCGACGGCGGTGAGCGGGGCCGCCTCGGGCCGGACGGCCGCCGCGACCAGCTGGGCCAGGGCCAGCCCGGCGAAGCCGGCGAGCAGCCCCGCGACGGCGCCGAGGGCGTACCGGGAGCGCCCGCCGGGGTCGTCCGGCCCCGCTTTCGTACGGATCATGCGCAGTCACCGCCCGCGCGCCGCTCGGTGGGATGGACCCCCAGGTACCAGGGTGCCTCCGAAGCGGGGGTCCGCGCCCGGCAAGATCCGAAAGAGACGACCTAGGCGAGCGGGTGCACGGCCCGCTCCGCGGCCCGCCGGGCCATGGCCGCGAGGCGGCTCTCCGGATCGGCCGGATCGGCCGGGCCCGCCGTCCGGTGGGTGGCGATCTGCCGGCGCTTGCGCAGTTCGACGATTCCGTCGGTGAGGTGCTCCCGCGGATCGGAGCGGTACCACGGCTGCTGCTCCCGGTCCGCGGGCGGCCGTAAGCGGCCGGTGGTGGCCGGGCCGGCGGGTGCGGGACCAGGTGCGAGGGCAGGCGCGGTGCCGGGCCCGGCGGGAGGCGAGGCGCTCCCATCGGCGGGGGGCGCCGGCAGCTCCAGCGTCGCGGAGGTGCGGTACGGGTCGGTCTCGGACATGGCGGGCGTCCTTCCGGCGGTGGCGGCGTCGGAAAGGGCGGTCGCCGGACGATGGCTCCGGTGACCGCCCCTGCTCCGTTTCCGGCAGTGTCCTTCAGTGAACCCGGTGCCGCGCTAGAGCGTCGGGCAGTCGGCCCGGTTGTCCCCCGGGCGGGTGGGGAGCCTCCCCCCGGAGGGTGAGCGCCGCTTCATCGGAGGATCCCCACCTCCCTCGTGACGTAGGTCAGTTGACGGCGGGAAGGGTGGCGGCGATGCCGGACGCCAGGGCGTACGGGTCGCCGGTCGGCCGGGTCGGGTGGCGGGTGGTGAGCCTGGCCCAGTCGTCCTCGAAGGCGTGCCAGTCGATCGCCCTCGGCGCCGCGCGCCGCACCAGGGCCTCCTCCAGCGAGGCGAAGTAGGAGGACCAGCGCCGGGCGTACAACTCGCTGACCAGACCGCTCCATTCGCGGTTCGCGTAGTCGTGCAGGAAGCCGCCCTCGCTGGTGCTCTGCCGCCCCCACACGCTGAGGATCGAGCGGGCGTCGTACTCGTACCGGTCCTGCTCGGCCTCGTCCGCGCCGTGCGCGCGGGCCGCCGACAGCCAGGAGCCGAGCAGGAAGTTCGGATCGGAGCCGACGAGCGCGTCCAACTGCTGCTCCCCGTGCGCCCATTCGGCGGTCAGCTCGCGGAACAGGGCCAGGTCCCGGGCCTCGTAGGCGGCCTTGATCCGGGGCAGCAGCACCCGCGAGTGATTGGCCAGGGCCTGCCGGGCGGTGTCGACCAGGTCGAAGCGGTAGGCGCTGGAGCCGCGGAGCCGGGGGGCCACCTTGAGCAGGTGGTCCAGGGCCTGGCGCACCGAACCCGCCGGATACCGCATGGCCTTGGGGCTCCAGTAGGCCGATCCCACGGCCGTCAGGCTCGGCCGGGCGGTGAACAGGCTGTCCTGGGACTCCGACCACAGCCCCGAGGAGGTGCTGTACGGGCCCTTGCGCAGCTCCTCCCAGGCCGCGGCGGCCTGGGCGTCCGGAGCCCCGTACCGGCGGGCCGCGAAGTCGGCGAACCACTTCTGCTGGTCGACGGGGCCGGGCTCCCACGCCAGATCGGTGAAGAGGTCGAAGGCCGCCGGATTGGTCCCGGTGGCCTCGGGGAGGTAGGCGATGCCGGTCAGCGCGCTGTCGGGCTTCGCGCGCCAGGACTCGAACCGGTCGATCCACACCGAGGTGTTGGCGCCGATCGTCGTGTGCCCGCCGAAGTTGTAGATCGAGCCGATGGCGTACGAGGTCCCCCCCCAACGGGTCTCGCGGTCCAGCCGGTTGTACCGGTCGGAGAGCCCGTCCAGGATCAGCAGCTTCGAGGTGTCCACCCCGGCCAGGAGCTCCTTGGTCGGATCGTCCTGCCAGCCCAGCACCGCCCACAGGGCCCCCGGATGCGCCGCCCACAGGGCCTGCTGCACGGCTCCGGCGGCCGCCTTGACGTCCACCGAACCGGTCTGGCCGCCCTCGTGCAGCGGGCTCATCCGGTACATCGTGCTGTCCCCGAACAGCGCGCGCTGCTCGGCGTAGTACGCGGCGGCCAGTGTGGCGAAGGGCGGCGACATCGGGTCGAGCCAGTCGGGCCGGTCGAAGCCCGCCCAGTCGCCCTGCGGGACCGTGATCGCCCCCGGGTTGCGTCCGGCGAAGGCCGGCGGCACCGTCCCGAAGTAGCCCGGCAGGACCGGGGTCATGCCGAGTCCGCGCAGCTGCTCGGCGATCTTCCCGCCCAACTCGGCGCGCCCGCGCATCAGTTCCTCGGACACCGGACCGCCGAAGCCGCTCAGGTTCTGCAGCAGCCACCAGCTCTGGTGACCTGGACCCGGGATCCACTCCCGCAGCTCCTCGGCGGTGTAGCCGAACCGCTGGAGCGCCTTGTAGTACGGGTACTCGGCGCCGACCTGGACGAACACCTCGTTGATGCCGTGCAGGGCGAGCAGGTCGACCTGGCGCTGGTGCTCCTCGAAGGTGCGGTACGGGCCGCTGTACCCGTCGTCGGTGTCGTTCAGTGCGTACCGGTGAGCCACCTGCGCGCTGCGGGTGACCGGCGACGGCACCGCCGGCAGCTCGGCGGGCAGCAGGCCGATGCTGTCCCCGGGCCAGCCGATGTCGGCTCCGGCCACGTGCTGGAGGTACCAGCCGACCCCGGTGAGCAGGGTGGCGCCGGTGGAACCCCGGACGGTGATCCGGCCCGCCGTGCCGGACACGGTGAAGGTGTCGGGCCCGGCTCCCGCGTCGGGCACCAGCGTGAACTGCCCGGCGTGGCGCGGCAGCAGCCGCTGCAGCGAGGCCCGCGCGGGGGCGGCGTCGAAGACCCGCGGCCGGGCCGGGGGCGTCGCCGCGGTGTGTCCCGCGCCGGCCGTCGCGGGGGAGCGGGCGGGGGCTCCGGCCGTGGGAGCCGTCGCGCCGGGGGCCGCCCCGGCGGCGGTCAGGGTGAGCAGGGCCGCGGGCAGCGCGGCCAGGGTGACCCGGTGGCGCACCCGCCGGGCGGCCCGGCCGCGTCGTGGGAGGGGGACCGGCATGCGCGTCGTCCTTGTTTCTGTCGGCTCCGCCCGCTCAGGCGCTGCGGCCGGCTCGCTCGGCTCGGTGGGTGGGTGCTTCCTCGTCTGGCGCCTCGTCGGCTTCCCCATGGGGCGGGCCGTCAGACCGGCAGGGCCCACGCCTGGTCGACCTGGTGGTCGCCGCAGGGCGTCAGCCGCAGCCGCTCGGCGGGGGTGCCCGGTTCGACCGGGGCCGCCGCGGGGGCGGGAGCCGTCAGGCAGAGTCCGCTCGCGTCGTCGATCAGGGCCCCGTCCCGGCGGGGGGTCCAGCTCTGGCCCGCCGCGCGGCGCTGCCGCCCGTCCGCGCAGCCGGCCAGCTCCACGAGGCCCTCCTCGCCCGCCGACAGGCAGGCACCGGCCAGGCGCAGGCTGCTGTCCCGGCCCACGGTCCAGCGCTGGTCGGGTGCGCCCGTACAGGCGGCCATCACGACGGCGCCGACGCCGGTGGTGTTCACCCCGTCGGCGCAGGCGGCGTTCGTGCCGGCGCCCCGGCCGGCGATCTGCCCGGTCGGCACGGCCTCGGCGCAGCCGGTGCGCGGGGTGAGCCGCCAGACGCCCGTGTCGTGCGGGGCCAGCGTTCCGGTCAGGGTCTCGGACAGCTCGCGGGTCTCACCGTTCCACAGGTTCTTCGACTCGACGGTGCAGGAGTCCAGCCCGAGCTCGTCGAGCGGTACGCGGATGTCGCGGGCGGCGCCGGACCGGTTGAGCACGGCGACCGCGCGGTCCCCGTTCGCCAGCGGCCGCACCAGGATGTCGAAGGTGGCGTTCGAGGAGACCACCGCGCCCTGGCGGCCCATCGGGTCCTGGTCCAGCGCGATCAGATCGGTGTTGCCGAGGGCGGCGAGCCCCTCCGCGGAGAGCTCGGAGACCTGCGAGGACAGGATGAACGGCGCGGCCATCATGGCCCACAGGCCGACCTGGCTGCGGCTCTCCGCCGCGGTGAGCCCGGGGGCGCCGGCGATCAGGAAGTCGGGGTCGTTCCAGTTGCCGGGGCCGGCGTACCGGCCGAGCCAGCGGTTGTAGCCGTAGTTGCCCATGACCGAGCTCCAGCGCGAGGTGTCCGGGGCGGTCGGCTTGTAGACCTTGATGTCCTTGCCCTCGCGCCACAGCTGGCCGGTCTCGCCGACCCAGTCGATCACCTTGTGCCAGTCGGATCCGCCCCACTCTCCCTGCTGGAAGTAGGCGGGCGCCGAGGCGGACAGCGCCATGTCCCGGCCGCTGCCGCGCAGCGCCCTGGCCACGGAGTTGTACGCGTCCCGGTAGGCCTGCTCCTTGGTCTTGCCCTCGGGCACCCAGAGGTTGCAGCCGTCCATCTTGACGTAGTCCACCTTCCAGGAGGCGAACTGCCGCGCGTCGCGGGCGTAGTGGTCGGGGCCGCCGCCCTCGGGGGAGCCACTGCCGGGGTAGCGCTCGCAGGTGAGGGAGCCGGCGTCCTGGTAGATGCCGAACTTCAGCTTCCTGGCGTGCAGGTACGCGCCGAGCCAGGCCATCCCGTGCGGGAACTTCTGCGTGTCGACCACCAGATTGCCGTCCGCGTCACGGCTCTTGGTCATCCAGCAGTCGTCGATGGTGACGGTGTCGTACCCCTTGGCTGCCAGGCCGGTGGCCACGAGCGCGTCCGCGTTCGCCACGACCTTGGCCTCGTCGATGTCGCACATGTAGTGCGCCCAGTTGTTCCAGCCCATGGGCGGGGTGAGCGCGAGCGGGGTGTCCGACGTCGCGTGGGGCTCGGCCGTCGCCGGGGCGGGGCAGAGCGCGAGGGCGAGCAGGGCGGCCGCGGTCAGACAGGGGAGCGACGCACGCAGGCGAGGCGGCACGGAGTCTCCTTGACGTGGGGGCTGTCGAGGGCTCAGTGCAGCGGTGTGACTACCCGCTGTCAACATAAGTCGGGGGTTATGGACCAATGACCAGCAATATGGGTGTAGTCGAGCGCGCGCGAAGGAGGTAACGCGCCGCTCGATACGCTGGATGTGACAGTGGCTGATACGGTGTATCTCATGCCGAGAAGGTCAGCCGCCCTGGACCGCGCCACACCCGCGACGATCGCCGCCGCCGCCCTGCGGATCATCGACGAGCAGGGGCCCGCCGCGCTCAGTTTCCGCGCGCTCGCCGAGCGGCTCGACGTCTCGCACGCCACCGTCCAGCGCCGGTGCGCCGACCTCGCCGGCCTGCTCGACCTCTGCACCGAGCACCTCGCCGCCCAGCTGCCCGAGATCCCGGCCGCGGTGGGCTGGGCCGGAGCCACCGAGCAGCGGTTCAGCGCGCTCTACCGGCTCCTCGCGGCCCACCCCGGGCTGATGATCCTGCGCGGCGGCCGCCCCTGGCTGGGCCGGCAGCTGCTCGCCCGGCTCGTGGAGCCGGCGCTCGCCGACAGCGTGGCCGCCGGGATGACCCCCGCCGAGGCGATGACCGCGTACCGGCGGATGTACCTGCTGACCCTGGGCAGCGCGGCCTTCGTCGACCACCGGGACCCGGCCGCCGCCACCGCCGCCTCGCGCGGGGCACTGGCCGCCCTGGACCCCGCCGAGTTCCCCGTGCTCTCGGCCGGGATGGCCGACGTACTGCCCGCGCTGACCGACCACGAGGTGTACTACGGCGCCCTGCGGCAGCTGATCGAGGCGAACCGGCCCGTGGGGGCCTGAGGCAGAGCCGGAGCCAGAGCCAGAGCCAAGAGTTTCGAACGACAGGAGTGCGGGTCCATGGAACAGCAGCTCGACGCGGTGTCCCTCGACTACGGCGCCGTACGCGCCGCCGCCGGCCGGATCGCCGGGGCCGTGCGGCCCGTCACGGTGGTGCCGGCGGGCGGAGGGATCTCGTACGCCCTGGAGTACCTCCAGCACACCGGCTCCTTCAAGGCACGCGGAGCCCGCAACTTCCTCGCCGCCCACCGCGCCGCCGGCACCCTCCCCGGCGCCGGGGTCACCATCGCCTCCGGCGGCAACGCCGGGCTCGCCTGCGCCTGGGCGGCCCGCGCCGAGGGAGTGACCGCCACCGTGTTCCTGCCGGCCACGGCCCCGCGGGTGAAGGTGGAGCGGCTGCGCGGCTACGGGGCGGACGTACGGCTCGTCGGCGACCGGTACGCCGAAGCGCTCGCCGCCTGCCGGGAGTTCGCGGCCGGGAGCGGGGCGCTGAGCAGCCACGCGTACGACCATCCGCTCATCGCCGCGGGCGCCGGGACCCTGCTCGACGAGATCCGCACCGCCCTGCCCGGCCTGGACACGGTCGTCGTCGCGGTCGGCGGAGGCGGGCTGTTCGCGGGCATCGCGACCGCCGCGCGGGAACACGGCGTACGGGTCGTCGCGGCCGAGCCGGAGAACTGCCGGGCCCTGAACGCGGCCCTCGAAGCCGGCCGGCTCGTGGACGTCCCGGTGGACTCGGTGGCCTCCGACTCCCTCGGGGCCACCCGGGTCTCCGCGGACGCGCTCGCCGCCGTCCGTGAGCCGAACGCCGTGTCCGTCCTGGTCCCCGACTCGGCGATCGTCGCCGCCCGGCGCGCGCTCTGGGACGAACACCGCATCGTCGTCGAAGCGGGCGCCGCGACCGCCCTGGCGGCCGTACGCACCGCACCCGGACCGCTCGGCGAGCGGGTCGCCGTGGTGCTCTGCGGGGCCAACACCGACCCGGCGGACCTGGGTACGGTGCCGGCCTAGGAGCCCTGCCCCCGGCCCCTGCACCCGGCCCCTGTCCGCGGCCGGCCCCCGGCCGCGGAACCTCAGGCGGAGCCGTCCTCGCGGACCACGACGACCGTGCTGGCCGCGTACTGCACCACCTGCTGGCTCACCGAGCCCAGCAGGGCGCCCTTGATGCCGCCGTAGCCGCGGGTGCCGACCACCGTCAGCGCCGCCTCCTTCGAGGCCTCCACCAGCACCCGCGCGGGCGAGCCCTGCTCCACCCGGCGGAAGACCGGAACGCCGGGCGAGGTGCCGACCGCCTCCGCCACGGTGTCGGCGAGCTTCTGCCGGGCCGCGTCCTCGGCGTGGACCAGCTCGGTCTGTTCGGCCGCGCTGACACCGAAGGGGTTGGTGTTCCACTCCCAGCTCATCACGGCGTGCACGCGGCCGCCGATGGCCTTCGCCTGGCCCACGCCCCAGCGCAGGGCCTGCTTCGAGTGGTTCGAACCGTCCACGCCGACGACGATCAGAGGCTCGGTGTTCTGGCTCACGATGGTTCCTCACGTTTCGTCCGGATGATCGTTCTGATCCCTGTATACACGCCGCACCCGGTCCGACCTCGAACGACGATCGTTGCGCGGACCCGAGACTTTGGAGAACAGCGGCGGCCGCACCCGCTTGCGAGAGTCGGGAGGACCGGCGGGCAGAGGCACGCGGGGGCACGCAGAGGAACGAGGAGTTCGACGTGGCGCGACGCAATGGATGTCTGATCGGCTGTGCGGTGGCCGGGGTGCTGGGGATCGGGCTGCTCGTGGCGCTGCTCTTCGGGGTGGGCAAGGTCATGGACGTGGCCGACAAGACCCTCGTCGACCGGAAGGTGTACGACGCCGTGAGCGTCGGCGACTCCGAGGCCGAGGTCCGCGGCGAACTGCCGTCCGGCGAAAGCTTCGTCACCTCGGCCCTCAAGGAGGGCGGCCCGGCCGTGCCCGCTGGCAGCCGGTGCTCCTGGTACCTGTCCGACTCCGGGAACGGCGATACGGTCCTGCGCTTCTGCTACAAGGACGGCAAGCTCGCCGAGAAGGCCGACTACCGTGTGAAGTAGGGCCTTCGGTCCCTGCCCGCCGGGCCCGCCCCGCCGGAGGGTGGAGGCATGCAGACCAACTCGGCCGCCACCGCCCCGGCCCGCCCCGTCCTCGCCGCCGTGGACGGCTCGGAACACAGCCTGAGGACCCTGGACTGGGCCCTCGACACCGCCCGCTCGCGCGGGGCGGCGCTCCACGTGGCACACGTACGGCCCGAAGCCCCGCGGTTCCACGCCCACGGCGAGGCCCTCGTACCGCAGCCCGGCGGGGACGCCGATCCGGTCCTGGACGCGGTACGGGCGCGCCTGGCCGGGCGGGACGACCTGCCGCCGGTCACCTGCGTCTCCCGCGACGGAACCCCCTCCGCCACCCTGATCGAACTCACGGCGGGGGCGCAGCTCCTGGTCATGGGCTCGCGCGGCCTCGGCGGCTTCGCCAGCCTGCTGCTCGGCTCCAACAGCCGGGTCTGCGCGGCCCAGTCGCCCTGCCCGGTCGTGGTCGTCCCGCACACCGCGCGGCTCGTCACGGAGGAGGCCGCGGGGCGGGTCCCCGGCGCGGACCCCGGTCGGGACCCCGGCGGGGCCCCGGCCGGCGAGCGAAGGATCGTGCTGGGCCTGGCACCCGACGAGACCGCCGAGGGCGTCATCGAGTTCGCCTTCGCGGAGGCCCGCCGCCGAGGCGCGGTGCTCCAGGTCGTCTCCACGCACCTGGTCCCGCTGTCCTCGCTCACCCTCGTCGGCTCCCTGGTCGCCGAGCGCGGCGGCGGCTACCCGCCGGGCACGGCCGGCGGCGAGGCCACCGAAACGGCCCGGGAACTCGCCGAGAACCAGCGCACGCGCCTCCAGCCGTACCTGACGAGGAGCTACCCCGACGTCACGGTCGAAGCGGTGGTCGCCCCCGGCGACCCGACCGGCCGCCTGGTCACCGCCTCCCAGCGGGCCGACCTCATCGTCGTGGGCCGCCACCGCCGCCGCCTGCGGGCGAACTCCCTGCTGATGGGCTCGGTCTCCAACGCGGTACTGCTGCACGCCCTGTGCCCGGTGGCGGTGGTTCCCGTACGCGGCTAGGCCGTAGGCCGTCCCGGGTCGGTCAGGCCGGCCGACCCGGGACGGTGGGCCTCAGGCCGCGATCGGCTGCGGTGCGGCGGCGAGGCCCTGCTTGACCTGCCGGGTGAGCTCGTCGGCGACGATCTCCGCCAGGCCGGCCTCGATGCCGTCCAGGGTCTGGGCGGCGACGTCGGCGGCGGAGACCTTCCGGTCGGCGGGGACGGCGGCGGCCATGTCGGTGTCCATGTAGCCCACGTGCAGGGCCGAGACGGCGATGCCCCGGGATGCCAGCTCCTCGCGGGTCGCGCCGGTCAGGGCCCAGGCGGCGGCCTTGGTGGCGGCGTAGGAGCCGAGGTGGGCGGGGTGTGCCCAGGACAGCACCGACAGGACGTTGAGCACGGCTCCGCCGCCGTTGCCCTCGATGACGGGGGCGAAGGCGCGGGTCGCGGTCAGCGGGCCGAAGAAGTTGGTCTCCATCTCCCGGCGCACCTCGTCCGGATCGCCTCCGATCAGCGTCGCGCCGGTGGAGATGCCCGCGTTGTTGATCAGCAGGGTCGCGTCGGACGCGATGCGGGCTGCTTCCCGCACGGACTCCGGGTCCGTGACGTCCAGGCGCAGCGGGGTGACGCCGGGGAGGTCGACCGACTCCGGGCGGCGGGCCGCCGCGTAGACCTTCGCGCCGCGCTCCACGAGCTGGGCGGCCAGGTGCCGCCCGAGGCCCCGGTTGGCGCCGGTGACGACCGCGACCGCGTTCTTCAGTTCCATGCCTGCTCCTCGCCCTGGCGGGTGCCGTCCGGCGGCCCGCGGTAATTAGATTATGGATGCAATCTAACCACTGCCCTAGGATAGATGCCAGTCGACATCCAAACGGGAGGTGGCCATGGGCCGCGTGTCGCAGGCACAGGCGGAGGAAAATCGCAGGCGGGTGGTGGACACCGCCTCCCGGCTCCTCAGGGAGCGGGGGACACAGGTCAGCGTCGCCGACCTGATGAAGGAGGCCGGCCTGACCCACGGCGCCTTCTACAAGCAGTTCGCCTCGAAGGAGGCGCTCGTGGCCGAGGCGACCGCCCAGGCCTTCGCCGAACTCGCCCTGCGGCACACCGCTGGGCTGGAGCAGCACGACGGGCAGCGGGGCGCCGCCCAGCAGGCCCTGATCGACGCCTATCTCTCGGTCGGGCACCGCGACGCCCCGGCGGACGGCTGCCCGGTCGCCGCGCTCGCCACCGACATGGCGCGGGAGGACGGGTGGCCGGAGGCCCGGCGCGTCTACACCGAGGGAGCGGCCCGGTTCGCCGATTTCCTCGCCACCGACGATCAGGACGGGACCGTCCGGCTCTGCACCCTGCTGGGCGCGCTGCTCCTGTCCCGGGCCACCAAGGGCTCGCCGCTCTCGGAGGAAATCCTCGCCTCGGCGCACGCGGCCCTGACGCCGGCCGACTGATGCGGAGTGCTACGCGGGCACGGGGAAGAGCATGCAGCTGCTCGTGGCGTGGGCGAGCAGGCGGTCCTGCGCGTCGACCAGCTGGGCCTCGGCGAGGGCGATGCGGCGGCCGGCGTTCAGTACCGTCCCGGATGGCCCGCACCCGGCCCGTGTCCACGGTGATCGGGCGCAGGAACTTCACGGTCAGGTCGAGCGAGGTGTACGCCATCCCCTGCGGGAGGGTGGATTGCACGGCGCAGCCCGCCGCCGAGTCGAGCAGGGTGGCGAACACGCCTCCGTGCACGCTGCCGATCGGGTTGTAGTGCTCTTCGCCCGGCATCAGGGAGAAGACCGCCCGGCCGTGCTCCACCTCGTCCAGCTCGAAGTCGAGGGTCCGGCCGATCGGCGGCCGCGAGACCCGCCCCGCCTGCACCTCGCGCAGGAAGTCCAGGCCCGCCATGCCGCGGGCGGCCCGTGCCGGGATCTCGGGGTCGTCCCAGCTGTACGTACGCGTTCGCCCCACGGTCCGGTGCCTTCCTGTCCATCCTGTCCAGGATCTGGCTTCTTCGGCTGAAGCTAGCCATGCGTGCGGCTGACTGTCAATGACGAAGCCAGCGGAGCCGTGGGCCTTACGATGACGGGATGGAGTGGCTTGAGGTCAGTACGGAGAACTGCCCCGTCCAGCGCGCGCTCGACGTGGTCGGGGAGAAGTGGACGCTGCTGATACTGCGCGACGCCGTCAACGGGGTGCGCCGCTTCGACGGCTTCCACCGTCACATCGGCCTCTCGGAGGCCGTCCTCAGTGACCGCCTGCGGAAGCTGACCGCGGCCGGAGTGCTGACGACCGTCAGCTACCGGGAACCGGGACGGCGCTCCCGCAACGAGTACCGCCTGACCCGTAAGGGCTGGGACCTGTGGCCCGTCCTGATGGCGCTCGGCCAGTGGGGCGAGACGTACGCCCTCGGCCCCGATGTCCCCCGCCCCGTCCTGGACGTGACCCACACCGACTGTGGCGCCCCGGTCCGCGTCACCGTCCAGTGCACCGCGGAGCACATCGCCCTGACCCCGCAGGACGTCACCGTCCGCCCGGGGCCGGGCGCGCGCGGCTCCTCCTGAACGGCCCGCTGTGGAAGTCCAGGTGTTCGGGGTGGATGCCCAGGGCGACGGCGTTGCCGCCCGCCGCCGCGCGGGCCGCCCGGCCGATCTTGACGGTGGAGCCGCCGAAGCGGATGCCGTCCTCGTGCAGCGGCAGGCTCAGCAGGTTCATGGCGGGGGAGCCGATGAACCCGGCCACGACGGTGGTGGTGCCCAGGCGGCGCTGGAGGTTCGCGATCTCGGCGCGGGTCTGGACGCGGAGCTTGGCGTCCAGGTTGGACAGCGGCTCGTCCATCAGGAAGGCCTGCGGTTCGCGGACGATCGCCCGGCCCATGGCCACGCGCCGGCGCTGACCGCCGGAGAGGGCCTTGGGCTCTTGTCCACCTTGGCGATCTTCAGGGCGAAGCCCATGTTCTGAACGACCGTCATATGGGGGGAGAGCGCGTAGTTCTGGAACACCATCGAGATGTCCCGGTCCTTGGGCGGCAGGTGCGTGACGTCGCGGCCGCCGATGGAGATGGAGCCGGACGTGACCTCCTCGAGGCCGGCGAGCATCCGCAGGGCGGTGGACTTGCCGCAGCCCGAGGGGCCGACGAGGACGAGGAACTCGCCGTCGGCGATGTCGAGGTCCAGTGATGCGCAGCGGGTGGCGACAGCGGTATGCGGGCGAATGTGCCACGCTGGATAAACCGCATTAGTGCCAGTATTCGTTAACCGGCGATAAGAAGTCAACCTTGATCGTACGCAGAAGTTCGTTATCGAATCTATATCACGCCAGCGGGGATGAGGGCTAAAGCGCATCAGTGCAGGTCAGAGTCATACTAGGGGAGTGACTTTCGGACTGTTCCGCTCTTCTCTGTGGTCATTCGGGACGTACGGGTACCTGTCGCACGGGATTTTGGTCATATTGACGGAATCTTGATTTCGGGTGAGTTTGGGCCCAGTGATCCGGCGACGATGCCGGAACTCCCCCTGAAGGCGGCGACGATGCCCCGTAAGAACGTGACCCGTATAGCTCACCACGCTCGTGGCCGGCACTTTCTTCGCGACCTCCGCGTGCGGAATGAGCGGCGGCGCCGGCGACGTGAAGGAGGGGGAGAAGACCGGCAGGGTGACCGGTCAGATCACGTTCCGCACGCTCCAGCTGAAGCCCATGTTCACGTCGTACGTCCAGGGGGTCATCGACGCGTTCGAGAAGAAGTACCCCGACGCGAAGGTCACATGGGAGGACGTGCCGGGCGACGGCTACAACGAGAAGATCGTCGCCGACGCCCAGGCGGGAGCCCTCCCCGACGTGGTCAACCTCTCCACCGACTCCTTCCAGCTCCTCGGCGACCGCGGCATGCTGGCCGACCTCGCGAAGCTGGACCCCGAGGTGGCCAAGGACTACGTCCCCGGCGTCTGGGAGCAGTTCAAGCTGCCCGGCAAGGGGGACAGCGTGTTCGCGTACCCCTGGTACGTGACCCCGGAGATCCTGACGTACAACAAGGAGCTCTTCGAGAAGGCCGGTCTCGACCCCGCCGAGCCGCCGACCACGGTCGAGCGGTTCTTCGACTACGCCGAGCGGATCGCCGCCAAGTCGGAGGGCAAGTACTCCGCCTTCATGGCCGACCCCAAGGGCCGACTGCCCGGGGACTGGCAGAAGATGGGCGTCCCGATCCTGAACGAGAAGCAGGACCGGTTCACCTTCGACACCGACAAGGCCGTCGCGTGGGTCGAGCGGATGAAGGACCTGTACGCCAAGGGCGCCATGCCCAAGGAGTCCCTGCTCAAGCAGGACGACATCAACCAGCTCTACGGCGGCGGCAAGATCGTCTTCGGGCCTGGCTCCCCGGGCTTCGTCAAGGACATCAAGCAGAACGCCCCGCAGATCTACGCGAACACGCAGGTCGCGAACGCCGTCACCGGGCAGCTCGGCCACATCGGCATCTACGCCCAGTCGCTCGGCATCAAGAAGGACACCGAGCACATGGACGCGGCGACCGAGTTCGCCAAGTGGCTCACCAACGGCCCCAACCAGGTGGCGTTCTCGAAGCGCGCGACCATCTACCCCTCCAACGCCACCGGACTCGCCGACCCCTTCTTCTCCGACAAGGGCGACGGCAAAGACGCGGAGACGCTGGCCCGCGCGGTCGGCGCCGAACAGCTGAAGACCGCGGGACTCGACGCCAACACCCCCGTCCAGTGGACCAACCAGGTCGGCGACGTGGTCGTGCGCGAGATGCAGAAGGCCATCAAGGGCGAGCAGGACGCCAAGACGGCGGTGAAGAAGGCACAGGAGGAGGCGAACAAGCTGCTCGCGAAGACGGCCCAGCGGTGACGGCGGCAGCGGACGAAGGGGAGGCGGACGCCATGAGCCCATCCTCAGGACCGGAACTTCGGGAGAAGGCCGGCCCGTTGCGGGACGCGCCCGACCCCGCCCCCACCCTCGACGAGGTACGGGCCCGGCCGCGGACCGGAGGCCCGGTGACAGCAGGCGCCGGAGCCGAGGCCCCGCGGAGCAGGGCCGCGGTCCAGCGGGCGAAGCGGGCCAGGAAGGCCATGGAGGCCGAGACCGGGCTGCGCCACCGCAAGTGGTGGACCCCGTACCTCTTCCTCGCCCCGGGCCTGATCATGGTGACGATGTTCAGCCTCTGGCTGTTCGTCAACACCGTGATCCTCTCCTTCACCGACGCGCAGATCCTGCGCGGCGGCGGGTTCGTCGGCTTCGACAACTACACCCGCGCCTTCGCCGACCCCGACTTCTGGGTCGCCACCGGCAACAGCGTGCTGTACCTCGTGGTCGTCGTCCCGTGTCTGGTCTTCCTGCCGCTGGCGCTCGCCGTCCTCGTGCAGACGAAGGTCCCCGGCATCGGCTTCTCCGTTCGGCGTTCTACACCCCGGTGATCGCTTCCGCCGTGGTCGTCGGCCTCATCTGGCAGTGGGTGCTGCGCAGCGACGGCCTGGTCAACACGCTGTTCCAGAAGCTGAGCATCATCTCCGAGCCCATCCCGTTCCTGACCGACAGCACCATGCTGCTGGTCTCCGCGATGATCGTGACCGTGTGGAAGGGCCTCGGCTACTACATGGTCTTCTACCTCGCCGCCCTCGGAAACGTCTCCACCTCGCTCTACGAGGCCGCCGCGCTCGACGGCGCGGGCCCGGTCCGCCGCTTCTTCAGCATCACCGTCCCCCAGGTGAAGCCGATGATGCTGCTGGTCGGCACCCTCTCCGCGATCTCCGCGCTCCGCGTCTTCACCGAGATCTACATCCTCGGCGGCGAGAGCGGCGGCCCCGGCGGCGGCGCCCGTACGCTGCCCTTCCTCATCCGGCAGGTCGGCCTCCGCTTCTCCGGCGAGACCGGCTACGCGGCCGCCATCTCCATCCTGTTGTTCCTCCTGACGCTGGTCTTCAGCCTGCTGGGCCGCCGTCTCTCGAAGGGAGACGAAAGTTGACCACCCTCGCTTCCCTCGGATCCCGGGACAACAAGGCGGGCAAGCGCGTCGGAGCCGACGCGCGGCGGTACTGGATCGGCCTCGCCGGCCGGTACGCCACGCTCCTCCTGATGCTCGTGATCATGCTCGGGCCGATCGTCTGGCAGTTCCTGACCTCGATCCGCGGCCGCACCGAGAACGTGTACGACGGGGTGCTGCCCTCGCAGCCCACCCTCGACAACTACTTCCGGGTCGCCGAGTCGTTCCCGCTGTTCCAGTACGTCGGCAACACCCTGACGGTGGCGCTCCTCGCCATCACCTCGAACATGCTCTTCGCGGCCATGGGGGGGCTACGCCCTCTCCCGCGCCGCCTGGAAGGGCCGCAAGATCGTCTTCACCGTGCTGGTGGCGACGCTGATGTTCCCCTTCGAGTCCGTGATGATCTCGATGTTCCTCACGGTCCGCGAGATGGGCCTGGTCGACACCCTCATCGGCGTCTGGCTGCCCGGCGCGGTCTCCGTCCTCAACATCATGATCATGCGATCGGCATTCCTCTCCGTCCCCAAGGAGGTCGAGGAGGCCGTGGTCCTGGACGGCGCGAACGAGTGGACCCGCTTCACCCGGGTCTTCCTCCCCGCCGCCAAGGGAGCCCTGGCCGTCGTCTGCATCACCAGCTTCATGGGCGCCTGGGACGACTTCCTCTGGCCCCTGCTGGTGCTGACCAACAGCGACAACTACACCCTCCAGCTCGGCCTGAAGACCCTGGCCGGCGCCACCACCGTCAGCGACCAGCGGATCATCGCCGCCGGTGCGATGGCCGCGCTGATCCCGATGATGCTGCTCTTCTTCGCCCTCCAGCGCTTCTTCCTCTTCAAGGGCGTGGGCGAGGGAGCCGTCAAGACCTGACCGGGCCACCGCACCACCCGCCCCCGACCGACCGCGGGATCGCAGTCCACCCCCACCCTGGAGCAGCCGTCATGCACGACGACCGCAGCATCACCGAACACCGCCTCCGCCGTGTCCTCAAGGAGCGCGTCAAGCCCGCCGTCCACTCCCGCGCGGTCCCGCTGACCGTGGAGCGCTGGGAGGCACCCGGCGAGCCCGTCCCCGTGGCCGAGGGCCTGGCGGCCTCCTACGAACCCTGCGCCATCGGCGACATGTGGGGCCACGGCCTGGGGCACCACCTGGTTCAAGGTCACCGGAACCGTCCCCGCCGACTGGGCCGGCCGCACGGTCGAAGCCGTACTCGACCTCGGCTTCGACCGGATGATGCCCGGCTTCCAGTGCGAGAGCCTGGTCCACCGCGCCGACGGCGGCGAGGTCAAGGCGCTCAACCCGTACAACGACTGGGTGCGCGTCGCCGACCGCGCGGAGGGCGGCGAGCGCGTCGAGTGGTACGTCGAAGGAGCCTCCAACCCGATCCTCGTCGACCACTCGGTCACCTACGACGGCGACCGGCTGACCAGCGGAGACCAGCCCCTCTACCGGCTCGCCCGGATGGACCTCGCCGTCTTCGAGACCGAGGTCTGGGAACTCGTACAGGACCTCGAAGTCCTCTACGACCTGATGACGCAGCTCGACGAGCGCGATGCCCGGCGCTACGAGATCCTGCGCGCCCTCGACTCCGCCCTCGACGCGGTGGACCTCTGCGACGTCCCCGGCACCGCGGCCGGTGCCCGCGCGCTGCTCACCGAGGTCCTGGCCGCCCCCGCCAACGCCTCCGCGCACCGGATCAGCGCCATCGGTCACGCCCACATCGACTCCGCGTGGCTGTGGCCGCTGCGCGAGACCGTCCGCAAGGTCTCGCGGACCACGTCCAACATGCTGGGCCTGATGGAGGAGCACCCCGAGTTCGTCTTCGCCATGTCCCAGGCGCAGCAGCTCGACTGGATCAAGACCTACCGCCCCGAGCTCTTCGAGCGGGTCAAGAAGAAGATCGCCGACGGGCAGTTCGTTCCGGTCGGCGGCATGTGGGTCGAGTCCGACACCAACATGGTCGGCGGCGAGGCCATGGCCCGCCAGTTCCTGTACGGCAAGAAGTTCTTTTTGGACGAGTTCGGCATCGACACGAACAACGTCTGGCTGCCCGACTCCTTCGGCTACACCGCCGCCATGCCGCAGATCGTCAAGCTCTCCGGCTCCAAGTGGTTCCTCACGCAGAAGATCTCCTGGTCCCAGGTCAACAAGTTCCCCCACCACACCTTCTGGTGGGAGGGCATCGACGGCACCCGCGTCTTCACGCACTTCCCGCCCGTCGACACCTACAACTCCGGCCTCGGCGGCGCCCAACTGGCGCACGCCGCACGCAACTACCAGGAGAAGGACCGTGGTTCGCGCTCGCTGGCCCCCTTCGGCTGGGGTGACGGCGGTGGCGGCCCGACCCGCGAGCAGCTGGGCCGCGCCAAGCGGCAGCGGGACCTCGAAGGGTCTCCGCGGGTGGAGATCGAGCGCCCCGACGCGTTCTTCGAGAAGGCGCACGCCGAGTACGAGGACGCGCCGGTCTGGGCCGACGAGCTCTACCTGGAGCTGCACCGCGGCACCTATACCTCCCAGGCCAAGACCAAGCAGGGCAACCGGCACAGCGAATCACTGCTGCGCGAGGCCGAGTTGTGGGCGTCCAGGGCCGCGGTGAAGGTCCCCGGGTACGCGTACCCGTACGAGGACCTGGAGCGGATCTGGAAGACCGTGCTGCTCCACCAGTTCCACGACATCCTCCCCGGATCCTCCATCGCCTGGGTGCACCGCGAGGCCCGCGAGACGTACGCCAAGGTGCGCGAGGAGCTGACCGCGATCACCGTGGCCGCGCAGACGGGCCTCGCCGGAGCGGGCGAGGAGGAGCTTGTCTTCAACTGCGCTCCGCACGCCCGGCGCGGAGTCCCGGCCGGCGGGGCGGGCCTGCCGGCTCCGGCCGAGCAGCCCGTCACGGTGGAGGAGCGGCACGGCGGGGGCCACGTCCTGGCCAACGGGCGGCTCCTCGTGGAGATCGACGGCCGCGGGCTGATCGTGTCCGCGTACGACCTGGAGGCCGGCCGGGAATCGGTCGCTCCCGGGGCCGCCGCGAACCTGCTCCAGATCCACCCCGACTTCCCGAACATGTGGGACGCGTGGGACATCGACGAGTTCTACCGCAACAAGGTCACCGACCTGGTGGGCCTGGACGCGCTGGAGGTCACGCAGGCCGGGCCCGACTCGGTCGCCGTACGGGTGAGCCGCTCGTTCGGCCTGTCCCGCGTCGTCCAGACGGTGACCCTGCGGGCCGGGGCCAAGACGGTGGACATCGTCACGGACGTGGACTGGCACGAGACGGAGAAGTTCCTCAAGGCGGCCTTCCCGCTGGACATCAAGGCCGAACGATCCGCCTCCGAAACGCAGTTCGGGCACGTCTACCGGGCCACCCACACCAACACCTCTTGGGAGGCCGCCAAGTTCGAGATCTGCGCGCACCGCTGGATCCACGCGGAGGAGCCGGGCTGGGGGGTCGCCGTCCTCAACGACTCCACGTACGGCCACGACGTGACCCGCGACGTGCGCCCCGACGGCGGCCAGACCACCACCGTCCGCCTCTCCCTCCTGAGGGCCCCGCGCTACCCGGACCCGGAGACCGACCGGGGCGCGCACACCCTGCGCTTCTCGCTTGCCCCCGGCGCGGCCGTCGGCGACGCGGTCCGCGAGGGCCACGCGCTGAACCTGCCGGAGCGCGTGCTGCGCGGCGCGGGTCCGGTCGCCCCGCTCGTCGCGGTCGACACGGACGCGGTGGTGGTCGAGTCGGTGAAACTCGCCGAGGACCGCAGCGGCGACGTGGTCGTCCGCCTCTACGAATCCCGGGGCGGCCGGGCGCGGGCCACCCTGACGGCGGGGTTCCCGCTGACCGCGGCGGTCGAGAGCGACCTGCTGGAACGCCCCCTGGAGGGCTCCGCCGTCTCCGCCCTCGCCGCGGACGGGACGGTCGCCCTGACCCTGCGCCCGTTCCAGATCGTCACGCTTCGCCTCCACCGGGCCTGAGCCCGCGGACCGGCCCCGGCCCGGATCACCCGGGCCGGGGCCCCAGCGCCTCCCGCCAGGCGTCCAGCGCGCGGTAGTGGTTCGCGTGCCCGGCCGTCAGTACGGTGCGCAGCGCGGCCGGGTGTTCGGTGGCGGACGGAAGGGGCAGGGTGTCGAGGAGGGCGAGCGCGGCGGTCGGTTCGAGCTGCCCGAACAGGTCGTGGTAGCTGGCCAGCAGGGCCCGGAACACGGCCTGATGCAGCTCGGGCACGGCCGCGGCGGCCCGGTAGGCGAGCTCCTTGGCGGCCCACGGCACGGGCCCGGAACACTCCAGGACCCGCCGGGTCCGCCGCAGGAACCCTGCCGGGGCCCCGGTGAAGATCCGTCCGGCGTTCCGGCCGAGCACCCCGGCGAAGGCTGCTTCGGCGGTCTGCCCGTGCTCGAACCAGTCGAGCCAGAGCGAGGCGAGGACGGCCTCCGGCTCCGGCCCGGCCTCCAGGCGCCGCCGGTAGCCTTCCCACAGCACCTCGACCGGCAGTGGCCCGGCGGGTCCGAGGTGCGCCCTGTGGATCGGGCGGTGCACCAGGACGTGGCTGCCGACCAGGTCCATCAGGCCGAGCGCCACCCGGATCCGGTCGGCCGGGTCGATCCGTTCGTCGTCGAAGACCAGGAATCCGTACGTGTCCGCGATGTCGTCCGTGCTCGTGGCTTCGGGCGGATCATCCGGGGCGTCGTCGTCCGTGCACCACCATGCGCCGCCCGCGTCCTGGGTCACCCCCTCCTCGGCGAGCCAGGCCCTGGCCAGGGCCGTTTCCGGGTGCGCTTCCCTCCCCGGGGTCACCGGGCGAGGAACGCCGCCACGGCCGCCGTGAACTCCGCCGGCGCCGCCGCGTGGATCAGATGGCCGTACGGGAGGGTGAGCAGGCGGGCGTCCGGGATACGGCGGACCACCTCGTCGAAGGAGGCGGGCGCCAGGTGGCTGGTGGGGCCGCCGTACACGACCAGGGTCGGGGCCGTGATCCGCGCCAGGTCCGCGAGCCAGGCCGGGTCGGGACGGTCGAGCTGGGGCCGGACCGCGAGCACCATCGCCCAGTCGAAGGCGAGCTCGCCCTCGGGGCGTTCAGGGATCACGGGCTCGCGGGGGAGCGGCGCCGGGGCGTCCTCCAGGACGAGGCGGCCGATCCGGTGCGGCTGCGCGGCTGCCGCCAGGTACGCGACGACGCCCCCCAGCGAATGCCCCACCAGGTCCACCCGCTCCAGTCCGAGGGCGTCCAGGAAGGCCAGTACGTCGTCCCGCATGAGCGGCAGCGAGTACGCGCAGGGCCATGCGCTGGCTCCGTGGCCGCGCAGGTTCAGCGCGAACACCCGCCGCTCCCGGGCGAGTTCGTCCCGTACGGCCGCCCAGTCGGCGGCGGTCCTGCCCAGCGCGGGGAGCAGCAGCACCGGCGGTCCGTCCGGCGGGCCGGTGACCTCGTAGGCGAGGCGTACGCCTCCGTTCACGGTCAGGGCGTGGTGTTCGGTCTTCCGCGTCGTCATGCGGTGCACGCTACCGGCGCCGGCTCAGGCCTTGAAGGCGCCGAGGGTGCTGCCCTTGAGCCACTCGTCCCAGCTCAGGTTCCAGTCGCCGTAGCCGTTGCCGAAGCGGTCCATGGGCTTGCCGGTCGTGCCCGTCACCTCGATGACGTCGCCGACGGAGGACCGCTCGTACAGCCATTTCGCGTCGGCCACCGACATGCCGATGCAGCCGTGGCTGACGTTGGCCCTGCCGAAGGACTCCGCGTTGTCGGGGGCGGCGTGGACGTACTCGCCGCTGACCGTTTCGCGCATGCTCCACTCGTAGCGGCCGTAGAAACCGTCCGGGCTGGTGCGCGGGATGCCGATCGTCCGGGAGTCCATCAGCACCGTGCCGTCCTTGCTGAGGATCGTCTTGACGCCCTCGCGGGTCTTGAACCGGTCCTCGCCGCCGCTGACCGGGATGGTACGCAGGGGCGTGCCGTCCTTGACCAGCGTGAGCGTGTGCGCGGCGAGGTCGACCTTGCTGACCATCGCGGGGCCCACGGTGAAGGCCAGTTGGCGGTCCCCGGCCGCCGCGGTGCGCGCGTCCAGTCTCACCCCCGCGAGGCGGGCGTCCAAGGTCACCTTCGTGCCCGCCGGCCAGTACTCGCGCGGCCGGAAGTGGAGGTACGTGTCCCCCTTGGCCTCCGCCCAGTGCCAGGCGCCGACGACCCCGGTGGAGGTCTTGATCCGCACCCGGCCCTCGATGCCGGCCCGCAGTGCCGGGTCCACCTTCTGGCCCTTGAAGACCAGCGAGACGGGCTGGCCGATGCCGACCGTCGCGCCGTGGGCGGGGGCGATCGCCGGGCGCACCTGGCGGGCCGGGTTCCGCAGGAGCGCGGCCTCGGGTGCGGGGGAGCGGGTCGGGTCGGGGGTGGCGGTCGGCGCGGGCCCGGGCGCGCCCGGCGGCCGGGAGGCGGAGGTGTCCACGCCGTCGACGGCGTCGTCGACGGCGTCGACCGCATCCACGGAGTCCACGGTGTCCACGGACCCCGCCGCGACCTTGCGGCTCAGCCGATCGGTGTCGGATTCCGCGATGCCGCAGCCGGCGAGCAGCACCGCCGCCGCGGCGGCGGCCAGGGCGGCACGGAGGGTGGGGGCGGGGACGGAGGTAGGGGCGGGGGGTGCGGGCATCCCCCCATCCATGGCGATCACCCCGGCCGTGAACTGCGCCACAGGTCCCGCCGGCGAGGGTCCTTGGACCCGGGAATCCCCGCATCTCCGGGCCGCGGGATTCCACACCCGGTTGTGCACCTAGTTGCATAATAAGCGCCCGCTCAGCTAGAACAGGTTCATCACCCCCGCGCGAGGAGGCGCCCCTCATGAGTCCCCAGAGCCGGTACCCGCACCTGCTGAGCCCCCTGGACCTCGGTTTCACCACCCTGCCGAACCGCGTGATCATGGGCTCCATGCACACCGGCCTCGAAGAGCACGAGCGGGGCTTCGAGCGTCTCGCCGCCTTCTACGCCGAGCGCGCCCGCGGCGGCGCGGGTCTGATCGTCACCGGTGGCATAGCCCCGAACGACGCGGGCCGCCCCTTCGAGGGAGGCGCCCGCCTCACCACCGAGGAGGAGGCCGCCGAGCACCGGGTGATCACCGACGCGGTGCACGCCGAGGGCGGGAAGATCGCGATGCAGATCCTCCACTTCGGCCGCTACGCCTACCACAAGGACCTGGTCGCCCCCAGCGCCCTCCAGGCCCCCATCAGCCCCTTCGTCCCGAACGCGCTCACCGACGCCGAAGTCGAGCGCACCATCGAGGACTTCGTCCGCGCCGCCCGCCTCGCCAAGCTGGCCGGCTACGACGGCGTCGAGATCATGGGCTCCGAGGGCTACCTGGTCAACGAGTTCATCGCCGCCGCCACCAACAAGCGCACCGACCGCTGGGGCGGCGCCTACGAGAACCGCGTGCGCTTCCCGCTGGAGATCGTCCGGCGCACCCGCGAGGCCGTCGGCGAGGAGTTCATCCTCGTCTACCGCCTCTCGATGCTCGACCTCGTCCCCGGCGGCTCCACCCTCGACGAGGTCGTCCACCTCGCCAAGGAGGTCGAGGCGGCCGGCGCCACCATCATCAACACCGGCATCGGCTGGCACGAGGCCCGCATCCCCACCATCGCCACCTCCGTCCCGCGCGGTGCCTACACCTGGGTCACCAAGCGGCTGATGGGCGCGGTCTCCGTCCCCCTCGTCACCAGCAACCGCATCAACACCCCGGAAATCGCGGAGGAGTTGCTCGCGGACGGCCGCGCCGACCTGGTCTCGCTCGCCCGCCCCTTCCTCGCCGACGCCGATTTCGTCGCCAAGGCCGCAGCCGGGCGCTCCGAGACCATCAACACCTGCATCGGCTGCAACCAGGCCTGCCTGGACCACACCTTCAGCGGCAAGCTGACCACCTGCCTGGTCAACCCGCGCGCCTGCAACGAGACGGAACTCATCCTGTCTCCCACCCAGTTGAAGAAGCGCGTCGCCGTCGTCGGAGCCGGACCGGCCGGCCTGGCCTGCGCCGTCTCCGCGGCGGGCCGCGGTCACGCCGTCACGCTCTACGAGGCCTCCGGCCACATCGGCGGCCAGCTCGACATCGCCCGCCGGATCCCCGGCAAGGAGGAGTTCGAGGAGACCATCCGCTACTACGGCACCCAGCTCGCCGAGCACGCGGTCGAGGTCAAACTGAACACCCGCGCCGACGTCGAGACCCTGCGCGGCTACGACGAGGTCGTCGTCGCCACCGGCGTCACCCCCCGCATCCCCGACATCGAGGGCGTCGACGGCGCGAACGTCGTCAGCTACCTGGACGTCCTGCAGGGCCGCGCCCCCGTCGGGCAGCGCGTCGCCGTCCTCGGCGCCGGCGGAATCGGCTTCGACGTCGCCGAGTTCCTCACCGACAGCGGCGAAGGCGCCTCCCAGGACCCGGAGGTCTACTTCCGCCACTGGGGCGTGGACACCGCCTACACCGGCCCCGGCGGCCTCACGGCCCCCGAGCGGCCCGCCGCGCCGCGCCAGGTGCACCTGCTGCAGCGCAAGGCCACCAAGGTCGGCGCCGGGCTCGGCACCACCACCGGGTGGATCCACCGGGCGGAGCTCAAGCACCGCGGTGTCGTCTCCGTCGCGGGGGCCGCGTACGACCGGATCGACGGCGAGGGCCTGCACATCACGGTGGACGGCGAGCAGCGCCTCGTACCCGCCGACACGGTGGTCCTGTGCACCGGCCAGGAACCGCGCCGCGACCTGTACGAGGCCCTGCGCGCGGCCGGCATCGAGGCGCACCTGATCGGCGGCGCCGACGTGGCCGCCGAACTGGACGCCAAGCGGGCCATCCGCCAGGGCACGGAACTGGCCGCCGCCCTCTGAGGACCGGTCGGTGCAAAGGGAGTTGTGGCGGCCCGGGCCGGGCCGCCACAATCACCCGGTGACGACGCTGACACCGGCAGACGCGGACAAGATCCTCCACGACAACTTCGCCCCCTGGGTGCTCGCCCTCGGACTCACCGTCCAGGAGACGGGCGAGCGGCACGCCGTACTGCGGCTGCCCTGGTCGGACACCCTCGCCCGGGACGGCGGGGGCCTCAGCGGGCAGGCCCTGATGGCCGCCGCGGACACCGCCACCGTGATCGCGATCTCCGCCGCGCGCGGGGCGTACGGTCCGATGACCACCGTCCAGCAGTCCACCAGCTTCCAGCGGCCGGTGGTCGGCGCCGATGTGCTGATCGACGTACGGATCACCAAACTCGGCAAGCGGATGGCCTTCGCCGACATCACCATGACGCCGGAGGGCGCTGAGGAACCGGCCGCGAAGGCCTCCACCGTCTACGCCTTGCTGGGATGACGGGCCAACGCACCGGACTGATCCACAACCGCTCCTTCACCCTCTTCTGGCTCGGCCAGGCCCTGTCGGTGCTGGGCGGCTCGGTATCGATGCTCGCCCTGCCGCTGGTCGTCCTCGACGCCACCGGATCCCTGGTCGAGCTCGGCCTGATCACCGCCCTCTCCGGGGTCTTCGCCATCGCCACGGGAACCTTCGCGGGCCATGTGGTGGACCGGGTCGACCGCCGCCGCCTGATGATCGGCTGCGATCTCGCGCGGGCGGTGCTGCTGGGATCCGTACCGCTGGCGTGGTCCTTCGGCGGCCCGCGGATCTGGTGGCTGTACGTGCTGACCGCGCTGGTCACCGTACTGAAGACGCTCTTCGACGTGGCCTACGTGAGCGCCGTGCCCTCCCTGGTCGAACCGGCCGACCTGGTCGCCGCCAACGGCCGGCTGATGGGCACCTTCGCCCTCGGCACCCTCCTCGGCCCGGTCGTGGCCGGTCTGCTCGTCGCGGGGGTCGACGGGTCCTGGGCGCTCGCCCTGGACGGGGCCACCTTCCTCGTCTCGGGGATCAGCCTGCGGTGGGTCCGCTTCGGCGTGCGGGGGAACGCGGCCACGCCCCGGCCGCCGCGGAAGAGCACCTCCCTGCGCGAGGTCTTCGTGGTCGGCTTCCGCTTCCTGTGGGCGCACGCGCTGCTGCGCCCGCTGACGGTCCTGCTCACCCTCCTCACCTTCGTCACCATCGGCGCCACCGACCTGCTGATCTTCCGCCTCAGCAAAGAGCTCGACCGCCCCCCGGCGACCATCGGCTACGTGATGGCCGTGAGCGGCATCGGCATCGTCTGCGCCTCCTTCGCCGCCGGGCCGCTGCGCCGGACCCTCGGCTTCGGCCCGTGCTGGCTCGGCTCGACCGCACTGATCGGCCTGTCCGTGGCGGGCATGGGGGTCAGCCGCAGCGTGGCCCTGATCGCGGTGATGGCAGTCCTGTTCATGTTCGGGCTGACCCTGGGCGGCATCTGCTCCATGACCCTGCGCCAGGAAGTCACCCCGGACCACCTGCTCGGGCGGGTCACCTCCGCGTTCTGGACGGTCCACAACGCCTCGGGCCCGGTGGGGGCCGCGGCGCTCACCGCCCTGTCGGCCCGGCACGGGGTCCCGTCGACCAGCCTGGCCGCGGGCACCTTCTGCCTCCTGATCGCGGGCACGGGCCTCCTGACACCCCTGCGCTCCGCCCGCCCGGGCCCGCCGCCCAAACCGGTGGCCGGCGCGGGCGGGCCGCTGCCGGACCGCCCGGCCACCGGTTCCCGGCGCGGCGATCGGCCGGGGGCGGCGGACTGATCCCGGGGCAGGGCCGGGAGCTCTGCGCGCACTCCGGACCCGGGCGTGGACTCAGCGCCGCACCCCGGACCCCGGCGTGGACTCAGCGCCGCTCCTCGCCCGCGACGAGGAGCTCGCCCACCTCCTCCGCGAGCGCGGCGCGGGCGGGCACGGGCAGAGCGGCATCGGTGACGAACCAGTCGGCCTGCCGGAGCGACGCGAACCCGCTGAGCCCCACCACCCCCCACTTGCTGTGGTCCGCCACGACGGCGACCCGGCGCGCCGAGGCGACCAGGGCGCGGTTGGTCTGGGCCTCCATGAGGTTGGGGGTGGTCAGGCCGGCGCCCTGCGCCACCCCGTGCGCGCCGAGGAAGAGCAGGTCCACGTGGAGGGAGCCGATCGCCTGATCGGCGAGCGGTCCGACCAGGGCGGCCGAGGGCGTGGGCGAGCCGCCGGTGAGCAGCAGGGTGGGGGCGCCGGCGCCGCGGTCCCGGCCCTCGGCCCACACCAGTTCCGCCACCGGGAGGGAGTTGGTGACGATGGTGAGCCGCGGGACCCCGAGGATCCGGGCGGCGACGGCGTGCGTGGTGGTGCCGCCCGAGACGGCGACCACGCTGCCCGGTTCCACGAGGGTCGCGGCGGTGTCCGCGATGGCGGCCTTGGCGTCGCCCTCCAGATCCGACTTGGCCTCGAATCCGGGCTCGTGCGCGCTCGCCCCGGCCGGGGCGACGGCTCCGCCGTGGACCTTCTCCACGAGGCCCTGCCGGGCGAGGGCGTCCAGGTCCCGGCGGACGGTCATGTCCGAGACGCCGAGCTGCCCGACCAGGTCCGCCACGCGTACCGCGCCCTCGCGCCGCACCGCGTCCAGGATCAGAGCGCGTCGCTGGTGGGCCAGTTGGGCAGCCTGCTCGGCCACGGGTCGCTCCCGGGAATCGGTGAAACCGGTCAGAAGGCAGCAAGGTAACACGGCAATGTTGTTGAAGTATGGGGGAAACCCCGACGTGGGCTGGTGGAAAATGTTCGAGAGTGTTTATTCTCGGTGAGTGAAGAAGACCCTCGCGAAACTCGCGGACGGCCGCGAACTGATCTACTTCGACAGCGGCGAAGGTGCCGTGCGCGACGCGCCCGACCTGCGCCCACTGGATCCCGTGGACAGCAGGCCGGAACTGCGGCGGGACGAGGCCACCGGTGACTGGATCACCATCGCCTCCCACCGCCAGAACCGGATCTACCACCCGCCCGCCGGCGAATGCCCGCTCTGCCCCTCCCGGGACGGCCGGCTCAGCGAGATCCCCGCCGCCGACTACGAGGTCGCCGTCTTCGAGAACCGCTTCCCCTCCCTCGCGGGCGAGGCCGGACGCTGCGAAGTCGTCTGCTTCACCCCCGAGCACGAAGCCGGCTTCGCCGACCTCACCCCGGCCGCCGCCCGGCTGGTCCTGGACGCCTGGACCGACCGCACCGCGGAACTCTCCGCGCTCCCCGGCGTCGAGCAGGTGTACTGCTTCGAGAACCGGGGAGCCGAGATCGGTGTGACCCTCGCCCACCCGCACGGCCAGATCTACGCCTTCCCGTTCGTCACGCCGCGCACCGCCAAGATGACGGCCGCCGCGCGGGCACACCGCGCCGCCACCGGCCGCAACCTCTTCGAGGACCTCCTCTCCGGGGCCCGCGCCGCCACCGAGAGGGTCGTTGCGGCCGGCGAGCACTGGACCGCCTTCGTGCCCTACGCCGCCCGCTGGCCGTACGAGGTCCACCTCTACCCCCACCGCCGGGTCCCCGACCTCACCTGCCTCACCGAAGCCGAGCGGGCCGAGTTCCCCGGCATCTACCTCGACCTGCTCCGCCGCTTCGACCGGCTGTTCCCCGTACCGGAGGCGGAAGTGGCCGCCCCCACCCCGTATATCTCCGCATGGCACCAGGCGCCCCGCACCGACGGTGGTGAACTGGCCCTGCACCTGGAGGTGTTCACCATCCGGAGGACTCCCGACAAGCTCAAGTTCCTCGCCGGGACCGAATCCGGGACGGAGGCCTTCATCAACGACGTGGCCCCCGAGACGGCCGCGCGGCGACTGCGGGAGGCCTTGGCATGAACCGGACCGAACAGGCCGCCGCCTTCGCGAAGCTCTTCGGCGGTTCCCCCGACGGGGTCTGGGCGGCGCCCGGCCGGGTCAACCTGATCGGTGAACACACCGACTACAACGACGGGTTCGCCCTCCCCATCGCGCTCCCGCAGACCACCCTGCTCGCCGCCCGTGCCCGTACGGACGGCCGGCTGCTGCTGCACAGCGCGCAGGGCGACGGCCGGATCACCGAACTGGCCGTGGCGGACCTGGTACCCGGAGCCGTGCGGGGCTGGGCCGCGTACCCGGCCGGAGTGGTCTGGGCCCTCACCGAGGCGGGCCACCCGGTCGGCGGCGCGGACCTCCACTTCGACAGCACGGTGCCCACGGGCGCGGGCCTGTCCTCCTCCGCCGCGCTGGAGTGCGCGGTCGCGGTCGCCTACGACGAGCTGTACGCACTGCGGTTGCCCGGGCCCGAACTGGCCCGGATCGCCCAGCGGGCGGAGACCGCCTTCGCCGGCGTCCCCTGCGGGATCATGGACCAGATGGCCTCCGTGTGCTGCACCACCGGGGCCGCCCTCCACCTCGACGCCCGCACCCCGGAGCTCCACCGGCAGGTGCCCCTCGACCTCCCGGGGCAGGGGCTCGGACTGCTCGTGATCGACACCCGGGTCTCCCACGACCTGGGCGACGGGGCGTACGCGGCCCTGCGCGCGGGCTGTGAACGGGCGGCCGGGCTGCTCGGCCTGCGCGCCCTGCGGGACCTGCCCGCCCGGGACCTCGCGGCTGCCCTGGACGAACTCCCTGCGGAACTGGTTCCGTTGGTCCGTCACGTGGTGACCGAGAACGGCCGGGTCGACGCGGCCGTCGCCCGGCTCCGGGAGGGCGACGCGGCCGCCCTCGGACCGATCCTGACGGCCGGTCACGCGTCGCTCCGCGACGACTACCGGGTCTCCTGCGCGGAGACCGACCTCGCGGTGACCGCCGCGCTGGGCGCCGGCGCCCTCGGGGCCCGGATGACGGGAGGCGGCTTCGGCGGCTCCGTCATCGCGCTGGTGGAGGCGGGGCGCGAGAGCGCGGTGGGCGACCGCGTCACGGCGGCCTTCGGGGCCGCCGGCCACCGCTTCCCGCGGCTCCTCACCGTCACCCCGGCGGCGGGTGCCCGACGGCTGTAACCGGAGTGGGAACCGGGGCCGGAGTCGGGCCCCGGACGATGTCCGTGCCCGGAGCCCCGGCCCCGGCGGCCCGCCCGCTCAGGCGGTGAAGGGTATGCCGTCCAGCGTCCAGTGGCCGTCCAGGCCGATGCCCAGGGCCGCGTAGACATGGGCGGCGACGTCCGCGTGCCGGACCACCGCCGGGGTCGCGCCGGCGGTCAGCCCGGGTCCGCACGCGGCCACCCAGGCGGTGCGCTCCAGCTCGCTGCGGCCGCCGTGGCCCCCCTCGTCACGGTGCCCGTGGTCGGTCACCACGATGACCGTCCACTGTTCGCCGGGGTGGCCCGGGCGGTCGCGCACGGCCTTGATCAGGCGGCCCAGCCGCTGGTCCGCCGTCTCGATCGAGCGGCGGTACTCCTCGCCGCAGCCGAGGAAGTGGGCGGTCTCGTCGACGGCGCCGAGGTAGACGAAGGAGGCGTGGAGCTCCTCCCCGGAGCCCAGGACGTGCGCCGCTTCGGCGGTCACGGCCTCGTCGGCCTCCTCCCAGGCCTCCGGCGTGTCCGCGCGGGGGGCGATGTAGCTCAGCCGGCTGGGGGCGGTGAACAGCGGACCGCCCTGCTGGGCGAGGAACAGGGGGGCCCAGCCGCCGGTCGCGAAGGTCCGCCGCCCGCATTCGAGTGCCAGGCGGGTGGTGAAGTCGGGGAAGACGTCGAGCCGGTTGCCGTCGAGGCGGTTGCCCCACACCCCGTGCTTGGCGACGCCGACCCCGGTGGCGATGGTGGACCAGCACGGCCCGGACATCGTGGGGGTGGCCTCGTCGATCTCGACGGGAGCGAGGAAACCCGCGTCGGTGATCTCGTCCAGGTGGGGGGTGTCCAGCTGCGGCAGCAGGTCGAGCCGAACGCCGTCGATGCCGACGACCAGAACGTGTTGAGTGTGCATAGTCCGGTCCAGGGTGTCTGTGAGTGGGTGCGGTTCTCCGCGTACGGGTGGTCCGTGCGCGGGGCTCAGGGGGTGATGCGGCGCAGCCGGATCAGCCGGCTCGCGTAGTCACCGGCGGGCAAAGGGAGTTCGATGCCGCGGCGGACCAGGAGGGCGCCGCTGTACACCTGCTCCCGGTCAGGGTCCAGGTAGTGGGCGCCGGGGTCCAGCGCGGGCAGTCTGACGGGGGCGGGCCGGTGCCCGAACCGCGTCGAGGGCCGCCAGGCGAGCACGGCGTGCTCGCCGCCGTCACCGGCGGCGTAGTGGACGGCCGTCACCCCGTCACCGCTCCTGAGGCGGTACTGGATCCCGTACTGGACCAGCGGGCGGATCTGCTTGTACTGGGCCACGAGCGCGGCGGCTTCGTCGAGTTCCTCGGCGGACCAGCCCGTCAGGTCCCCGCCGAGGCCGAGCGCACCGGACATGGCGACGTGGAAGCGGAAGCGCAGCGGAGTGCGCCGGCCGGTGGCCGGGTTGGGGCTGTCGGTGACCCAGGCGGCCATGGTCCGGGCCGGAAAGAGCTGGCTGAAGCCGTCCTGGATGGCGATCCGGTCCACGGGGTCGGTGTTGTCGGAGGTCCACACCTGGTCGGTGCGGGCCAGGATGCCGAGGTCGGCGCGCCCGCCACCGCCCGCGCAGGCCTCGATGCGCAGGCCGGGGTGGTCGGCGCGCAGCCGGTCCATGACGCGGTGGACGGCCCGGGTGTGGTCGATCCAGAGCCGGTCGGGATCGGGGCTCCCCGCCCAGCCGGCCTCGGTGAAGGCGCGGTTGGCGTCCCACTTGAGCCAGCCCACCCGGTTCTCCCGTACGAGGTGGTCCAGGGTGTGCAGGGCCCAGGCCTCGACCTCGGGCCGGGCGAAGTTCAGTACCAGCTGATGGCGCAGCTCGGTCGCCTCCCGGGTGGGGGAGTGCAGGACCCAGTCCGGATGGGCGCGGTACAACTCGCTCTCCCGGTTGACCATTTCGGGCTCCACCCACAGGCCGAAGGCCATCCCCAGCCGGTGGACCTCGTCGGCGAGGGGGCGCAGCCCCTCGGGAAAGGCGTCGGGGCGCGGGGTCCAGTCGCCCAGCCCGGCCCGGTCGTCGCGCCGTGCGCCGAACCAGCCGTCGTCCAGGACGAACAGCTCGGCGCCGATTCCGGCGGCCAGTCGGGCCAGCTTCATCTGGCCGGCCTGGTCGACGTCGAAGCCGGTGGCCTCCCAGGAGTTGTAGAGGACGGGCCGCTCCCGTCCGGGGTCCGGCAGCACGTGGTCCGCGACGTAGCCGTGCCAGGCCCGGCTGGCCGCGCCGAAGCCGTGCGGGGTGTGGAGCCCGGCGAACACGGGGGTGCGCAGGCTCTGCCCCGGTTCCAGGGTCCAGCGCAGCCCCTCGTGCCCGAACCCTCCTGTCCAGGTAGTGCGGCCCACCGCGTCGCGGTGCAGCGTGATGCGCCAACTGCCGCTCCACGCGAGGGCGGTGCTCCACACCTCGCCCTGCTCCTCGGTCGCCGTGCCGTCGTCGAGGGCGAGCCAGGGGCTGGCGTGGTGGCCGGTGAGCCCGCGGCGGCTGGTGAGGACGGTCTCGGCGACGGGGAGGCGGTCGCGGTACAGCTGGAACTCGCTGTTCCAGCCGCCCGTGAGGTGGCTGAGCCGGTAGTCGGCGAGTGCCGGGGCCGTCCAGGAGGCGGAGTCCAGCCGCTCGACGGTGACTGGGCCGGCCCCGACCCCGGCTTCGGTCCCGACCCCGACTTCGGCCCCGGCGCCGGACCCGCTGCCGGTGTGTGCGAGCTCCACCCACCGCTCGACGACGTCACTGCCCGGCCGGACGCGGTAGCAGAGCTCCGCGCGCAGGGGGTAGTGGCGGTCCGTGAGGAACAACCGCAGCTCCCCGCCGTCGATGCGGTGTCCGGCGAACTCCCACTGGGCGCCGCTGGTTCCGTCGGCGAACCGGACCTGGAGGCCGGCCGGACCGAACCGTGCCCCGGTCTGCGGAGCCAGCTCGTCCGCGGCGGCCCCGGCCTCGAAGCTGCTCGCGGCCGGGGAGGCGGCCTCCGGCAGCAGGGCCAGGTCGGCCGTGTCGAGCGGCGCGCCCCAGTACAGGTGCCGCGGGCTGCCGTCGGGGCCGGTGCGCAAGGCGTACACGCTGTTGGGCGTGCGGAGCACTGCGAGGCCGGAGCCGGGGTCGAAGGTGACGAGCGGGAGCGCGGCAGGCACGAAGGGGTCCCCTGAGGTCGAAGGCCCGTGTACGGGCAAGGAGTTGGCCAGAGGCTAGGGCTGACCCGGTCCCGAAATCAATACTGGACGAAGTTATTTATTTGCTCTACGTTGCACCCGTGTTTCGAAACCAACAGCTGCCCCTGGTCTCCGCACCCGCCGAAACGGCGGTCCTCGCCCTGCTCCTGGCCGAGGGGCCCCTCAGTCGGGTGGAGCTCGCGCGCAGGACCGGGCTCTCCTCGACGGCCATCACCAAGGCCGCGAGGCCGCTCATCGACGACGGGTACCTGTACGAACTCCCGCCGGAGCGCACCGCTCCCGGGGCCGGCCGGCCGGTCAACCCGCTGGCGATCACCCCGGACCGGGAGTTCTTCGTAGGGGTCAGGATCAGTGACGACCGCCTGTTCGGCGTGGTGTGCGATTTGCGGGCCCGGGTCCGGGCCACGGCCGAGCGGACCCTCGACAGTCACGAACCCGCCTCCATGGCGGGAATGTTGACCGAGCTGGTCGACGAACTGCTCGACTCCGACACCGCGTTCCGCGACCGCACCCGGCATCTCGGCATCGCCGTCTCGGGGGACGTGGACCGCGGCGGCGGCCGGGTCCGCTTCTCCGGCCGCCTCGGCTGGCGCGACGTACCGCTCGCGGAGATCCTCGCCGGTACCACCGGTCTGACGGTCACCGTCGAGAACGACGTCAAAGCACTGACCATCGCCGAGCACTGGTTCGGGGAAGGGGTCGGCACCGGCTACTTCGCACTGGTCACGATCGGCGCGGGGATCGGCTCCGCGCTCGTCGTCAACGGACAACTGGTGACCGGCGCCTACGGCGTGGCCGGGGAACTGGGGCACGTCTGCGTGGACCCGGCCGGTCCGCGCTGCCGCTGCGGTGCGGTCGGCTGCGTCGAGGCCATCGCCTCGACCGGCGCGATCCTCGAAGCGGTCCGCCGCGGGACGGGCGTGCCCGACCTCGCCTTCGAGCGCGCCGTGGAGCTGGCCCGCGCCGGGGACCCCGTGGCACGCGAGGCCTTCGCCCGGGCGGGCCGCGCGATCGGCGTCGGCATCGCCGCCCTGGTCAACCTCGTGGGCCCGGAACGCGTCGTGGTCAGCGGCGAGGGAGCGGGCACCTACGACCTGTTCGGACAGCACATCAAGGACGCCTACGCGGCACACGCCTTCGGGGCCGCGGTCAAATGCCCCCTGTCCCTGCGCCCGCTCCCCTGGGAGGAGTGGGCCCGCGGAGCCGCCGCGGTGGCGGTCCAGGCTCTGTTCCCGCCGAGCACGGCCGCGGCGGCACTCCCGTAGTCGACCGGCCATACCCGCAATGCCCGCAACACCCGCAACACCACCTCCGGCTCACCCGGCCGGTGCCCCTCACTGCCGGCAAGCACTGATGGAGGGCACCGGCCGCGCCGGGCACACCCACATCCCGCCTACCCTCACGGAAGGATGCGACATGAGCGCGCACGGAACCGAGCTTAGCCGACGGCGTTTTCTCGGCGGATCGCTGTTGATCGCCGCCGGAGCGGTGGTGACCACCGCCTGCTCCACCGACCCGACCGCGGGTGCCTCCTCCGGGGCGAAGACCACCCTGAACGTCTGGTACCACGCGTACGGCGAGGTCGGCACGCAGCAGGCCGCGCTGCGTTACGCGACCGCCTTCACCAAGGCCCACCCGGACATAGCCGTCAAGGTCACCTGGGTCCCCGGCGACTACTCCGGCAAGCTCAACGCGACCCTGCTCACGGACGCGGCCCCGGACGTCTTCGAGATCGGCGACTTCAGCGAGAGCCTGGCACGCCGCGGTCAGATCGCCGCCCTCGACGAGCTCTACGGCGGCGACCGGTCGGACTTCAACGACAACGCCGTCGCCGGCGTGGGCGTCGACGGCAAGCTCTACGGCGTCAAGATGATCGACGACGTCATGATGCTGTACTTCCGCAAGAGCGCGCTGACCAAGGCCGGCATCACCCCGCCCACCACCTTCGACGAGCTGGCCGCGGCGGCCAGGGCCCTCACCACCAAGTCCGGCAAGGGCCTGTTCCTCGGCAACGACGGGCTGGGCGACAGCCCGATCCTCGCCGTCCGCTCGAACGGCGGCGACCTGGTGACCGGGGGCAAGGTGACCTTCGGCTCCCCGCAGGCCCTGGAGGCCCTGACCGGCCTGAAGCGCCTACACGAGGACAAGTCCCTGCTGCTCGGATTCACCACCGACTGGTGGGACCCGTCCGCCCTCACGCAGAACGTCGTCCCGATGCAGTGGTGCGGCCTGTGGGCGATGCCGGCCGTCAAGGCCGCGCTCGGCGAGGACTTCGGCGTCCTGCCCTGGCCCGCCTTCAAGGCCGGGGGCAGCCCCGTCGTACGTGTCGGCGGGTGGACCAGCTGCGTCAACGCCAAGAGCGGGAACGCCGACGCCGCGAAGAAGTTCGTCCAGTGGCTGTGGATCCGGCAGACGGACCTGCAGAAGGACTGGGCCGAGAGCTACGGGTTCCACGTCCCGCCCCGCAAGTCGGTGGCGGCCGGGGCCGCGAAGCTCACCGACGGAGCCGCGAAGGATGCCGTGGATCTGGCCGCCAAGTACGGCAAGTCCAACCCGGGCACCTGGGACACCGCCGTCAGCTCCGCCTTCACGGCAGCCGCCGCGAAGATCGTCGGCGGGCAGGTGGCCCCGGCGGAGGTCCTCGCGGATGCGGTGAGGCAGGCCCAGGGCGCCATCGACAAGCAGCGCGGCTGATGCTCTGCGCACCGGAAACCACACGGCGGTCCGGGCTGCCCGGACCACCCGGGCGCTCCACCTCGGGTGCGGCCCGCACCGGCCGCTCCCGCGCGGGCCGCTCCGGCCGGATCGCCTTCGCGCTGCTCACCGCTCCGGTCCTGATCGGCCTCGGCGTCTTCAAGTACGTCGCCATCGGCTGGAGCTTCCTGCTCAGCCTGAGCGACGCGCGCGGCACCATCGCCCCCAGCCGGTGGGTGGGACTGGACAACTACCGGACCCTGCTCTCCGACGGGACGTTCCGCGGCTCCCTGACGCAGATCCTGCTGTTCACCGCCTTCATCGTGCCGGTCACCTTCGCGTCCTCCCTCGGGCTCGCCCTGCTGGTGCACCGGATCCGGCGGGGGCGCGCGGTACTGCGCACCGTCTTCCTCGTCCCGGCGGCCGTGTCCTACGTCGCCGCCTCGCTCCTGTGGAAGATGTGCCTGTTCAACGGGCTCCCGGCCGGCGTCGCCAACACCCTCGGCGGCTGGTTCGGCATGGAACCGGTGCCCTGGCTGCAGACCACCACACCACCGCTGTACTGGATCGTGCTGGTCACCCTGCGGCTCTGGCTCCAGGTCGGCTTCTACATGGTGCTCTTCCTGGCCGGCCTCCAGAGCATCCCCGAGGAGCTCTACGAAGCCGCGGCCCTCGACGGCGCGACCGGCCTGCGGCTGCTGCGCAGGATCACGCTCCCGATGCTGCGGGGAACCTCCGTCGCCGTGCTGATGCTCCTGTTCATCGCCGCCTTCCAGGCCTTCGACGAGTTCTACAACCTCTTCAACAGCGGGCTCTCCGGCACCGGCGGCGCCCCCGTCCAGACTCCGCTGGGCTACCTGTACAACACCGCGATGGGCAGCCAGGACTACGGACTGGGATCGGCCGGAGCCTTCGTACTCACCGCCCTGATCGTCGGGGTGACCCTGATCCAGGGGCGCTTCACGGGATTCGGGCAGGAGCGAGGGGTGAGCCGCTCGTGAGGACCGCGGCGAGACTGCCCGGAGCGCTGCGGCTGGGCGCGCGCGGACTACTGGTGGGCCTGCTGACGACGGCCTTCCTGACGCCCTTCTACCTGATGCTGCGGGGCTCCTTGATGGACGCCCGGGGCATCACGTCGCCGGACTGGACCTGGTGGCCGTCGACGATGCACTTCGAGAACTTCACCGCGCTCTTCGACGACCCGACCCTGTCCATGGGCCGGGCGCTGGGGAACTCCACCGTGATCGCCCTCATCACGGCCCCCGTCTCCACGCTCCTGGCCTCCGCCGCCGGCTACGCCTTCGCCAGGATCCCGGTCCGCGGACGCGGCGTCCTGCTGGCCCTGGTGGTCGCCACCCTGATGATTCCCGGCTCGGTGACCTTCGTACCGACCTTCGTCGTGGTGGGCTCCCTGGGCGGGGTGAACACGCTGTGGGGCATCATCGCGCCCGGGCTGTTCAACCCCTTCGCCGTCCTGCTGTTCCGCAACTTCTACCTCCAGTTCCCGGCCGAGATCGAAGAGGCCGGGCGGCTGGACGGGCTCGGCTGGTTCGGCCTCTACCGCCGGATCGCCCTGCCCAACTCGGGGGCGATGCTCGCCTCGCTCGGCGCACTGGCCTTCATCGACAGCTGGAACTCCTTCCTGTGGCCCCTGGTCATCGGACAGGACCCGTCGGCCTGGACGGCCCAGATCGCCTTGTCGACGTTCCTCACCTCGCAGACCATCAACCTGCCCGGCCTGTTCGCCGGGGCCGTCGTGACGATCGTCCCCCTGGTCGTCATGTTCCTGGTCGCCCAGCGCTACATCGTGGCGGGCATCGCCACCAGCGGCCTCAAGGGCTGAGCACGAAGCGCACGAAGCGCACGAAACGGCACGGCACGGCACCGCACAGCAGTCCACCGCACTCCACGGCCATCCTCCCTCTCCGAAGGATCCAACGTGACAGGCACACCACTGCTCCGACGCGCGGCCTCGGCACTCGCCGTGCTGTCCGCGCTGCTCCTCACCACCACCACCGCGGCCGGTGCGACGGCCGCCGTTCCCACCGCGGCCGGCGCCCCACCAGCGCCCGCCGTCCTGACCGGTCCCGAGCTGGCCGTCTCCTGGACCGCCCCGCTCAGCACCCGGGGCCGCTGGATCGTCGACGCCGCGGGCAACCGCTTCAAGCTCAAGGCGGGCAACTGGGCCGGTGCCCAAGGGACATGGACCGGCAGCGGGGACGTCAACGATCCCGCCAACCACCACCAGGGCATATCCGCCCACAGCATGCCCCTCGGCCTGGACCGCGCCCCCGTCTCCGCCATCCTGGCCGACTTCCACGGACTGGGCCTCAACAGCATCCGGCTGCCGTTCTCCAACGCCCTCGTCCACGACACCGTCCCCGTCCCGGACGCCGCGGTCGCCGCCAACCCGCAACTGAAGGGCAAGACCCCGCTGCAGGTCCTCGACGCGGTCATCGCGGCGCTCACCGCCGACGGATTCGCGGTCATCCTCAACAACCACACCACCACCGCCCGCTTCTGCTGCGGCCTCGACGGGAACGAGCGGTGGAACAGCAGCCAGAGCACCCAGCAGTGGCTGGACGACTGGGTGTTCATGGTGAACCGCTACAAGGCGGACAAGCGGGTGGTCGGCGCCGACCTGCGCAACGAGTGCGCCGCGACACCTGGGACGACCCCAACTGGGGCTGGTACGACGACCACGACGCCTACGCGGCCTACGAAGAGGCCGGGAACCGGATCCTGCGCGCCGCCCCCGACACCCTGATCGTCATGGAAGGCATCAACTGGTACGGCATCCCGCTCGCGGGACTCCCGCACGGACGGCCGCAGCTGACACCGGTCGCCAACCTCTCCCACACGCTGATCGAATCGGGCAAGCTCGTCTACTCCGCGCACTTCTACGCCTACACCGGCCCCGCCAACACCGGCGCCGGCAGCGGACCCGGCTCCACCAACGACCCCCGCTACCAGGACTTCACCCCCCAGCAGCTCGCCCAGGTGGTCGACTCCGAGGCACTGTTCGTCACCCGGGCCGGCCAGCACTTCACCGCTCCGGTGTGGATCAGCGAGTTCGGGGCCGGCGGCCGCGGCTCCGACAACGCCAAGGAGAAGGCCTGGCTGCGCATTTTCACCGACATCCTCGTGGCCAACGACACGGACTTCGCGATCTGGCCCCTCGTCGGCTGGACCGACGCGGCCGGAGCCCCGATGGACAACTGGGCGCTGCTGTCCTACGCGGCGACCGGCGCCCGCCAGGGCATCGAGGACGGCGGCGACTGGCGCGCCGACGACTGGAACAGGCTCGTCGGGACCGCCGGCCGGACCGGCCAGGTACCGCAGGTCAGCCACTGGAACATGCTCGATCTCGACCACGCCGACTACAACGTCTCCGCCGTCATGTCCGCCAGGGCGGACTGGTCCCCGGGCAACCGGAAGGGCAACTGCCCGGACTCCGAACGGCTGACGGGCCTGGCCCGCAGCTCCGGCCGGGGTCTGTGCACCGACGCGGGCGGACCCGCCAAGGCGGGCGGCGCCTGGACCACGGTCACGGACGAGCGATTCGTCACCGGGGGCGACTGGGCGAGCGGCTACAACAAGCTGCAATGCCCCGCCAACTCCTTCGCGGTCGGCTACAGCGTCCGCGGCAACGCCATGTCGGCCCTGCTCTGCGCCCCGGCCGCCGCCACCCTGCCCGTCACGAACCGCCTGCTCTGGTTCGACAAGGGTGACAACCGCCCCGCCACCGGCGGCTCGAACGCCAGCGACTGGGCCCCCGGCAAGTACAAGGGCCAGTGCAACGACACCGAGTACGTCGCCGGGGTCGCCCACACCTGGAAGTGGAACCACGGCGGTGTCCCCGACGCCCTGCTCTGCCGCCCCCTGGGCTGACCCCGTTCCCCCTCCCCTCCTCCCCTAGGAGCGCACGGCATGCCCCGACTGGAGATCGCCGCAGACGGCTTCCGTCTCGACGACCGGCCGTTCCGCATCGTCTCCGGTGCACTGCACTACTTCCGTGTTTATCCGGAGCAATGGACCGACCGGCTCCACAAGGCCCGCGTGCTGGGGCTCAACACGGTCGAGACCTACGTCCCGTGGAACCTCCACGCCCCACGGCGCGGGGAGTTCCGGCTCGACGCGGGTCTCGACCTGCCCCGGTTCCTCGACCTCGCCGCCGCCGAGGGCCTGCACGTCCTGCTGCGCCCGGGCCCGTACATCTGCGCGGAATGGGAGGGCGGCGGCCTGCCCCCGTGGCTCCTCACCGAGGAGGGCATCGCCCTGCGCAGCCGCGACCCGCGTTTCCTGCGGGCCGTGGACGAGTACCTCGGCGCTCTCCTGCCGCCCCTGCTGTCCCGGCTGGGCAGCCGGGGCGGCCCGGTGCTCGCCGTCCAGCTCGAGAACGAGTACGGGGCCTACGGGCAGGACCCCGGCTACCTCGCCGAACTGGCCGGACTGCTGCGCCGGCACGGGGTGGACGTACCGCTGTTCACCTGCGACCAGCCCGCGGACCTCGCCCGCGGCAGCGTGGAAGGAGTGCTGAGCACCGTCAACTTCGGCGGCAAGGTCGAAGCCGGGCTCGCGCGGTTGCGCGCCCACCGGCCCGAAGGGCCCTTGATGTGCTCGGAGTTCTGGGTCGGCTGGTTCGACCACTGGGGCGGACCCCATACGGTGCGCGAGGCCGAGGACGCCGCGGCCGACCTGGACCGGCTGCTCGCGGCCGGAGCCTCCGTGAACATCTACATGTTCCACGGCGGGACGAACTTCGGCTTCACCAACGGCGCGAACGACAAGGGAACGTACCGGCCCACGGTCACCTCGTACGACTACGACGCGCTCCTGGACGAGGCCGGCGATCCCACGGCCAAGTACACCGCCTTCCGGGAGGTCCTCGCGAAGCACGGCCCCGTCCCCGGAGGACCGGTGCCCGCACCCGGCCCGAAGCTCGCTCACGGGCCCGTCGAACTCACCGCATCCGCACCCCTGTTGGAGTGCGCCGACCTCCTCGGCCGACCGGTGGAGAGCCACCGGCCGCTCACGATGGAGGAACTCGGCCAGGGCTTCGGCTTCGTCCTGTACGAGACGCGGGCCGCGGCCGCCGGCTCGGCCGTGCTGTACGCCGAGGACGTCCGCGACCGCGCGCAGGTCTTCGTCGACGGACAGCCCGTCGGCGTACTCGAACGCGAGGGCCACGAGCACGCCCTCGCCTTCACCGTCCCCCGCCCCGGAGCCCGGCTGTCCGTACTCGTCGAGAACCAGGGGCGGGTCAACTACGGGCCCGGCATCCACGACCGCAAGGGCCTTCTCGGCGAGGTCCTCGTCAACGGCCGCGCCCCGGAACGCTGGACCAGCCGGCCCCTGCCCCTGGACGATCCCGCACACCTCGCCCGTCTGCCCTTCGGCGACTTCGACCCGGCCGCACCCCCGGTGGGCCCCGCCTTCCACCGCGGGTACGCCGACGTCGAAGAGCCGGCCGACAGCTTCCTGGCGCTGCCCGGCTGGACCAAGGGCTGTGTCTGGATCAACGGTTTCGCCCTGGGCCGGTACTGGTCGCGCGGCGCCCAGGCCACCCTGTACGTCCCCGCACCGGTGCTCCGGGCGGGCCGCAACGAGATCACCGTCCTCGAACTGCACGCCTCGGCCACCCGCACCGTAGAGCTGCGCGACCGTCCCGACCTGGGCGGGTCCGAGGACTGACCCGCCCAGGTGCGTCCTACCGGGCGGCTACCACAGGACGGGGAGCCGCTCGGGGATGCGCTTCATGAAGCGGGTGCGCCAGACGAGCTGGTCGACCGGCACGGCGAGCTGGAGGCGGGGCATCTTCTCCAGGAGCACCTCGATGGCGATCTCGGCGTGCCGCTTGCCGAGGGCGGTGGCGGGGCAGTAGTGCTGTCCGCCGCCGAAGGAGAGGTGGGTGCCCGCGTTCTCCCGGTCGATGTCGACGACGTGGGGGTCGCTGTAGACGGCGGCGTCGGTGTTGGCGCCCTCGACCAGCACGAGGAGGAGCTCCCCCTTCTTCACCTCGACGTCCCCGAGGGTGACGTCCTCGAGGGCGAGACGGGGCAGGCCGTCGGCGATCGAGAGGTTGACCCGCAGGAGTTCGTCCACGGCGGCCGGGATCTTCTCCGGCGCCTTCCGCAACTGCTCCCATACGTCCGGGTTCTGGAGCAGGGAGAAGATGGCCATCGTCAGGAAGCCCATGGTGGAGATGACGCCGGCGCCGAAGAAGGTCACCCCGACCGTGGCGAGCATCTCGTCCGTGAGGTGGGCGTACTGGGGGTCCTCACGCAGGGCCGCCAGCTCCGCGACGAGCCCGGTGGTGGCGGGGTCGTCCAGGCGCTCGACCATGTAGGCCATGTCCCGGTCCCAGTTGAGCTTGGCACCGGTGACGGGGCAGGCCGAGTTCATGAACGCGATGTCGAGGCTGGACGCCAGGCGCGGGGCGTCGGCCTGCGGGATGCCGAGGATGCGGCAGTGCAGGTTCTCGGCGTACGGGTTGGTGAACTGGCCGCGCAGGTCGACCGGCGCCCCATGGGTGAGGAGGCCGTCGACGAGGGCGGAGGCCTCGGCGCGCATCCAGTCCGTGAGGCCGTCGGTCTTGGGGTTGATCGCCTTCAGGACGGCCTTGCGCAGGCCGGCGCCGGTGATGTTGCCCATGTTGTTGACGACCTCGGGCGGGATCGTCAGCGCGTACTGGCGGGGCACCCCGGGGGCGGAGGTGTCCTTCAGGCTGAACCTGGGATCCTCAAGGACCATCTTGCACAGCTCGTAGGAGGACACGAGCCAGGCTTCGTCCCCGGCAATGGTACGAACCCGCTTGACCGGCTCGTCCCGCAACTCCTCCACCTGGTGGGGGAGCTGGTCGCCGCGCGCGGAGAAGGGGAAGTCGAGGAGGGTCTCAGTGGACATCGGATGATCCTTCGGCGGGGGTGATGACGGCGTGGCCCTGGTTGCGGGATGCGCGCAGGCCGGAGCCGCGCGAATAGAGCAGTTCCGCCATCGGCAGGAGCTGGTGGTAGCAGTTGAGGGAGGACGGCACCCCGAGGATGGCGGGGGTGTCGAGGAAGAGCGGCGCCTCGGCGCAGACGTACTCCAGGCAGACTTCGCGCTGCCGGGTGGTGGCGGTCTCCCCGCCCAGCACCTTGGAGGACAGGAACGAGTCGACCAGGGAATTGCAGGTGCTGCGGAATTCCGGGTCGCTGTCGAGCAGGTTGTACAGGTGGGCGTGGAGCCTGCGGTACGCGGGGATGTCGGTGAGGGCCGACATGGGCCGGGCGCGTAGCCGGGCGCCGGTGGGGTCGGTCTCCGCCGCGGCGTTGTTGACTTTGGCACGGACGCCGCGGAGGTTCTTGACGGCCTTGCGCCGCGCCTCGTCGGGGTCGTAGCCAAGGGCCTCGTACATCTCGGCCACGTGCAGGTCGGTATAGATGAGATCGACCTGCGCGAAGTTGCGCATGCCCCACTGCGCGAGATCAAGGACACGCTGGGCGGAGAAGTAGCTGTTTCCGGGCGATATGCCGATCACGGCGTGATCGCCTTCGGTATTGATCACCTGGCAGTGCGGGGTGTACGGCCGGACTGTGAAGACTTCGGTCGCTGTCGTCAACAGGAGTCGGGTCCTTCGCGCCGCAAGTCCCATGGGGCCCTGTGCCCCGGGTGTGGCGGCGACGTGACGGAAAGCTACCGGAACCTTGCGCGCCGTCCTATGCCTTCCGGCAAGTAACTCACCTGCTGGACACCACCGTTGCCCGGGGCGACGAGCACGTTCTCCAGCCAGTGGCTCGAATTGGGGTGGTCGCCGGCTTGGTCCGCGCCATGCGCGGAGGGTCACCGGGCCCCGGGCCGGCGACCCCCGAAGGCGTGGCCGGCGGTTACCGGCCCGCCGGATGGTGCAGGCGCCGCCAGTAACCCGCGGGGTCGGCGACGGCGGTGGTGACGGAGTCGAGGGTCATCGTCGTGCGGGTGTCCTGGTCGTAGCGGTCCCAGCGGGGCATGGGGCGGTGGTTGGGGTCGCCGGTGCGGATGAAGGAGATCCATGCCGCGTGCATCGTCGAGGCCAGACCGTCCCGGACCCCGGGGTTCAGACCGGCGAGGAAGGGCGCCTGCGCCCACTTGTCGAAGTTGTCGAACACGAAGGGCAGTTCCAGACAGTGCGCGGCCGCGAGCCTTCCGCCGTGCGCGGGGGTCGGAAGGTTGAACTGGTACGCCCAGACCGGACGTCCGCGGGCCGCCCGCCGTTCGGCGAGCGCCACGGCCGGCATGCGGAACAGCTCGTCGGTGATCAGATCCATCAGCACGTCCACGGGCCGGGCGCCCGGGCGGGCCTCCTCGTACGCGGTGTACGCCTGTTCCGCGCGGTTCCCGAAGGTGTCCCGCGCCCGGGCGACCACCTGGTCCCTGGTCGCGGCGGCGTACGGCTCGCTCAGCGCGAAGGCGAAGTTGGCCTCCTCCCTGGTCCAGCCGACCAGGACGTCGATGTCGGCCCCGGCTCCGCCGAGCAGCAGATCGGCGGGGTCGCGGTCCAGCGTGACCCCGTCGAGCACCGGCAGGAACGGAGTGGACCAGTAGCCCCACCGTCCGGTGCGCCCGAACATCTCGAAGGTGGCGGCGATCAGGCGCTGCCAGGGCACGGCCCGCAGTTCCGTCACGTTCCGGGCCCCCAGGATGTCCAGGTAGGCGGCGGTGCGCTCCAGGGATTCGGTACGGGTGGGGATCTTCAGCCCGAGCGGCGGGCTCTGCAGGACGGCGCGCCGGAACAGCGGGCGCCCCTTGGGACGGACGTCGGCCAGCGCCGCGACCGACAGCGCGCCGCCGGACTGGCCGGCGAGGGTGATGTCCTCGGGGTCGCCGCCGAACGCGGCGATGTTGTCCCGCACCCAGCGCAGGGCGGCGAGCTGGTCGGTGAGCCAGAAGTTCCCGCCGGCGCCCTCCTCGCCGAAGTGGAGGTAACCCAGGGGGCCGAGGCGGTAGTTGACGGTCACGACGACGAGGTCGCCGTCGCGCGCGAAGGTCTCGCCGGAGTAGCCCGGCATCGAGCCGGATCCGGAGATGAAGCCGCCGCCGTGGATCCACACCATGACGGGGCGTTTGGCGGCGTCCGTTCCGGGCGTCCAGACGTTGAGGGTGAGGCAGTCCTCGTCGAAGGGCGGCGAGCCGTGGGTGCCGAGCACCTGGTCGCCCCCCTCCCGGTAGGGCTGCGGGGCGCTGGGGCCGAAGGCGGTCGCGTCGCGCGTGCCCTGCCAGCCGGGGTGGGCTGGGCCGGCCGCCACCGGAGGCCGCCACCGGAGGGCGCCGATCGGCGGCGCCGCGTAGGGAATGCCCTTGAACACGGCGAGACCCCCTTCCGTGCCCCCGAGCAGTCGGCCCGAGGGCAGGACCACGACGGGTGGGGACGGGGCCGTGCGCGGGGCGGCTTGGGCCGCGCGCCCGCCCGCCACCCCGGAGAGCAGTGCGGCGCCCGTCGCCTGCCGTGGGCGACGCTCGGCGCGCTCCCGGAGATGGTCCAGACCGCCTACGGCTCCCTGGCCACCGGCCTGGACCTGCGTGCCGGACAGACTCTGCTGATCCGCGGCGGCACGTCCACGGTCGGTCTGACTGCCGCCGCCATGGCCAAGGGCCTGGGCGCCACCGTGCTGGCCACCACCCGCCGCCCCGACCGCGCGGACATGCGGTGCGACCTCGGCGTCGATCACCCCGTCCTCGACGACGGTGAGATCGCCGATGCCGGTGTATCACGGCCCGGAATCCGTCCGCGAGGCGCAGGCCGACTCGGAGTCCGGCGCGTTCCCGGGCAAGCACGTCGTCGTACTCGACTGAAACGATGCTCAACCACCGGACACGAAAGGGAGGTTGCCCTGATGGATGGACAGACCCTGCAGGAGACGGCCCGGGAGCGAGGTGAGAGCCTGCCGATGGCCACACTGGAGTACCGGTTCGGGCCTGAATGGGAGGTCTTCAAGGTCCACGGCAAGGTTGTCATGCTCATGACGGGGGTGCCCGGCCGACCGGTCGTCATCCTCAAGTCCAGGCCGGGGGAGGCCGAGGCGCTGCGGGCGACGCACGCGGACATCACTACCGGCTACCACATGAACAAGACGCACGGGATCACCCTCGCTCCCGGTGCTTCGATCGACCCGCACCTGGTCGAGGGTCTGGTCACCGACTCCTACCGGCTGGTCGTCGCCCGACTCCCCAAGGCCAAGCAGCCCGTGAACCCGAAGACCTTCGGCATCCGCGCGGGGGCGCGGTGACCCTCACCGGTGCCCGGATCCGGCGGACCGCGCGCCGCACGGCCACCGGCCTCCCGGACGTCAGCCAAGACCGCCCCTTCACCCCGAAGCTCGACGTCTACAAGACGGCGGGCAAAGTGTTCCTGATCGTCACCGATGCCCCCGACGAGCCTGCCGAACAGATCATCACCGTCAAGTGCGAGCCGGAGCAGGGTAGTTCGCTGCGCATGCGCTACGAGAGCATCGTGCCGGGCCGCTATCTCAGCAAGGCGCACTGGATCTCGGTCGGCGCAGGCCCCGATATCACCGCCGACCTGATCGAGTACCTGGTCAGCCACTCCTACGACCTCGTCCACGGCCCACCGCCCAAGGATGCCTCGCTGAGCCAGGGCATCTGATGACCCGCACGGAACCCGCGCCGCCCTTGTTCGGCGACGAGCCGCCGCGCCCGCCGGCCGATCGGCTGCACCCGCGTACCCTCGCCGACGTGGTCGGCCAGAACCATCTCCTGGCCCCGGATGTCCCGCTTGGCCGCATGGTGGCCGGACGGCGTTTGGTCTCCACTGTTGTGGGGCCCGCCCGGCTGCGGAAGGACCACCATCGCCCGCCTCCTGGCCGAGCGCACCGGTCTTGCCTTGAGCCACTGTCGGCAGCTTTCTCAGATGTGGCTGAAAGAGTCACCGGAGGGAAGGGGTGAGCGAGGTGGTCTACGAGCTTGGGCAATTCGGTCAGGCGGGAGTGAGTGCTGGCAGCACGGCAACTGGCCCGATGCGGAGGGTGCAACCCGCCTCGCGGCGACCGGCCAATTGATCACGGTCGGAAGTCTGAGGCGGCTCCCGGGGGGAGCGGGTCGTCCTGTGCCCCCATGTCTCTGATGTGCCGTCAGGCAAGTCAGCATCTGATCAGCATCAGTCCTCAGGCGTTCCAGAGTGGCTGACCGATTGGACGCCTGGTCGGCGGCGTCACGACAGCCTGGTTCGCATGGAAGTGCAGGCAGGGAGCCCTCTCGCCAGAGGGGGCCGATCTTCCTAATAGACTTCGATCTGACGCGTGCCGATGTACAGTGAAGAACGCCCTTGACCTGCGGAAAGCTGGCAGGGAGCCGTCTTCTAGGAGTTCAAAATGCTTCGCACCATGTTCAAGTCCAAGATCCACCGGGCCACCGTCACCCAGGCCGACCTGCACTACGTCGGGTCCGTGACCATCGACGCCGATCTCCTCGACGCGGCGGATCTGCTGCCCGGTGAGCTCGTGCACATCGTGGACATCACCAACGGGGCGCGGCTCGAGACGTACGTCATCAAGGGTGAGCGCGGCTCGGGGGTCATCGGGATCAACGGGGCCGCCGCGCACCTCGTGCACCCCGGTGACCTGGTCATCCTCATCAGCTACGGGCAGATGGAAGACGCCGAGGCGCGCGTGTTCGAGCCGCGTGTCGTGCATGTCGACGCCGGCAATCGCATCATCGAGCTGGGTGCGGATCCGTCCGCCCCGGTTCCGGGAACGGACCAGGAGCGCAGCCCCCACGCGGTGGCTGTCTGAGGGGAGTCGAGACGATGTCGCAGAGCGGGTCGAGCGAATCGGTCAAGATCGTGGACGACCGCCCGTCCGGGCGGCTGCTGGCCGTCGAGGACGGGGCGGTGGTCGGATACATCGCCTACTTCGTGGTCGCCGAGGCGCCCCACGCCCTGGTGGCGGTGCACACCGTCGTCGAGCCGGGGCACGAGGGCCGCGGGATCGCCGGGAGCATGGTGAAGACCTTCTACGGGATCGCGGCCGACGAGGGCGTACCCGTGGTCCCGCTCTGCCCGTATGCCGCGAGCTGGGCCGCCAAACACCCCGAGCAGGCGCCCGAGGCGCCGGCCGGGGTGGTGGCCGCGGCCAAGGCGCAGCTCGACTCGGACTCCGACCTCTGGTGACGCCGTCCGGGCCGCCGGTCCTGTCCGGCCTTGCGGCCGCCCTGCGGCAGCGGCCCGGCGGGCGCCGGAACGCGGACCGGGGGAGGCTGGAGGTATGACACAGCCTCCCGTCCCCGGCCCGGCCCCGGTGCCCGACCCGTTCCCTGAACCGGGGCCGCTGCCCCGGCCCGAGCCGCCGACGCCGGGTCCCGTGCCCGAACCCGACCCGGTTCCGCCGCCGCCCGGCCCCGCGCCGCAGCCGGCGCCGGAGCCGTGGAGCTGACGCGGAGCGGCTGACGCCGGGCCGTCCGGCCGACGCGGACGGCGGCCGCGCCGGCCAGTAGGCCCAGTAGGTCTGCGCCGGCCCGTACGCGTCAGTCCGTACGGACTTCGGAGCGGTCGCCGCTCCACAGGGTGTGGTAGGAGCCCTCGCGGTCGGTGCGCCGGTAGGTGTGCGCCCCGAAGAAGTCGCGCTGGCCCTGGGTCAGGGCGGCCGGGAGCCGCTCCGAGCGCAGGGCGTCGTAGTACGCCAGCGAGGCCGCGAAGGCCGGTACCGGGATGCCCTGGCGGACCGCCGCCACCAGCACCTCGCGCCAGTCGTGCTGCGCGGCGCCGATCTCATCGGCGAAGCCGGCGTCCGCCAGCAGGCTCGGCAGCTCCGGGCGGGCGTCGTACGCGGCCCGGATCCGGTCCAGGAACGCGGCGCGGATGATGCAGCCGCCGCGCCACAGCGAGGCCACGGCGCCCGGGTCCACGCTCCAGCCGTACTCCTCGCTGCCGGCCTGGATCTGGTGGAAGCCCTGCGTGTACGAGACGATCTTCGAGGCGTACAGGGCCTGCTCCACCTGGGCCGCGAAGGCGTCCGCGGCCTCGGCGGAGAGCGGCTCGGCCTGCGGACCCGCGAGACCCCGGGCGGCCGTGCGCAGTTCTCCGTGGCCCGACACCGCGCGGGCGAAGACCGCCTCGGCGATGCCCGACACCGGCACGCCCAGGTCGAGGGCGATCTGCACGGTCCAGCGGCCGGTGCCCTTCTGCTCGGCGGCGTCGGCCACCACGTCCACGAACGGCCGGCCGGTCGCGGCGTCCGTGTGCGCGAGCACCTCGGCGGTGATCTCGATCAGGTACGAGTCCAGCCGGCCCCGGTTCCAGGCGCGGAAGGTCTCGGCGATCTTCGCGGGGGAGTAGCCGGCCACCTCGCGCAGCAGGTGGTAGGCCTCCGCGATCAGCTGCATGTCGGCGTACTCGATGCCGTTGTGCACCATCTTCACGAAGTGCCCGGCGCCGTCGGGGCCCACGTGCGAGGTGCAGGGCGTGCCGTCGGCGGCCTTGGCGGAGATCTTCTCCAGCATCGGGCCGAGCGAGGCCCAGGACTCCTCGGATCCGCCGGGCATGATGCTCGGGCCGAGCAGCGCGCCCTCCTCGCCGCCCGAGATGCCGACGCCCACGAAGTGCAGGCCCTGCTCGCGCAGCTCCTTCTCGCGGCGGCGGGTGTCCTCGAAGTGGGCGTTCCCGCCGTCGATGATCACGTCGCCCGGTTCCAGCAGCGGGGCGAACTCGCGGATCACCGCGTCGGTCGGCTCGCCGGCCTTCACCATGATGATCAGACGGCGCGGGCGCTCCAGCGCGTCCACGAACTCCTTCGCGCTCCCGGCGGCCACGAAGGATCCCTCGTGGCCGAACTCCTCCACGAGCGCCGTGGTCTTGGCGGTGGTGCGGTTGTGGACGGCGACGGTGAAGCCGTTGCGGGCGAAGTTGCGGGCGAGGTTGCTGCCCATCACCGCGAGTCCGGTGACTCCGATCTGGGCGGTGCTGCTGGTCATGTGCGTGCGCTCCTGAGGGCGTCGACAATGCATCCGATGTGCGGAGGAATGCAGGAAACACCGACGCTACCCCGACGGAGATCCTTACCGGCGTCATACATTCGGCGATAAATCAACTTCCGCTCGAACGCGTTGTGTTGTGCGCCTTGTCATGCCCCGGTCGTGGCGTTAGGTTGCGAGGTTCCTGATGTCTTCGATGGGGGCTCCCATGGGTGTACGGGGCCGGCACCGCCGGTATCAGCCGAGCAGCATCAACCGTGCTTCGCTCGTCGTCACCGCGGGAGGAGCCGGGATCGCGCTGCCCCTGATCGGAGCGGGCGCGGCACACGCCGCGTCGGTGGACACCTGGAACAAGGTGGCCGCCTGCGAATCCACGAGCAACTGGCACATCAACACCGGCAACGGCTACTACGGCGGACTCCAGTTCAGCCAGAGCACCTGGCGCGCCTTCGGCGGAACCGCATACGCCGCCCGTGCGGATCTGGCCACCAGGGATCAGCAGATCGCCGTGGCGGAGAAGGTGCTGAAGGGTCAGGGGCCGCAGGCCTGGCCGGTCTGCGGGAAGCAGGCGGGGTTGAGCCGCAGCGGCCCGGCGCCCGCACTCGGGGCCCAGGGCAAGGTGACGGGCCCGGGGAGGGCGACGGCGCCGAAGGTCGTGGCCCGGACCACCCCGAAGGCGGCTCCGAAGGCCGCGACTGCGGACACGACGCCCCGCCCGACCGGTGGTTCCGTCCTGCCCAACCCCTATGTCGTCGCTCCGGGGGACTCGCTGTCGGCGATCGCCACCGAGCAGCACGTCGAGGGCGGCTGGCAGTCCCTGTACGCGACCAACCGGGCCGTCGTGGGCGGCGATCCGGACCTGATCTTCCCCGGGCAGCGGCTCACCCTGCGCGTCACGGCCGCGCCGCCCGCGCAGAACCCGGAGAAGCCGCCGCGCACGGCCGAACCCGTGAAGCCCGTGGCGCCGGCCAAGCCCGCCGAGCAGGCCGGCACCAAGCCCGCGAAGCCCGCGGAAAAGCCGCAGACCCCCTCCGGAGCCTTCAGCGCCCCGGTCGACGCGGGCCTCGGCACCGGCTATCACGTCGCGGGTTCGTCCTGGTCCAGCGGCTACCACACCGGGATCGACTTCCCGGTGGCCACCGGGACCACCGTCAAGGCCGTCAGCAGCGGGCAGATCGTGTCAGCGGGCTGGGCCGGTGCGTACGGATACCAGGTCGTCATCCGGCACACCGACGGCCGGTACTCCCAGTACGCGCACCTCTCGGCGGTCTCGGTCAAAGCCGGCTCGGCGGTCTCCGGCGGGCAGCGGATCGGCCGTTCCGGGGCGACGGGGAACGTGACCGGGCCGCACCTGCACTTCGAGGTGCGCACGGGACCCGGCTACGGCACCGACATCGACCCGCTGAGGTACCTGCGGGCGCACGGAGTCAGCATCTGAAGCCGGGGCCGCGGCGGAAGACGGTGTCCCGCCCACGGACAGCGTCCCGGCCACCGACCGGGTGCGAACCCCGGCCGTGGAACGAGTACCGGCCGCGGAACGAGTACCGGCCGCCGATCGGGTCCCGGCCGCGGACGGAGCCGGAACCGCCGCGGGTCCCGACGGTGTGGGCACCCGCGCCTCCCGGGGGGCGACGGTGAGCAGGACCAGCCCGGTCGCCGCCGCCACGGCGCTCACCAGCGCCGCGGCGGCGCCGGCCGCCCCGTAGCGGAAGCCCTCGTCGAACAGCGCGATGCCGACCGCCGCCGCGACCACCGGATTGGCCACCGTCAAGGTGGCCAGCGGGGCGGTCATCCCAGCACCCCGGTAGGCCGCCTGCGACAGCAGCAGTCCGGCCGTGGCCAGCGCGGCGATCGCGGTCAGTTCCGGCCACAGCGTGACCAGCGCGTCCGGGGCGAAGCTCTCGGCCACCGACTTGGTGAACACCGAGGCCATCCCGAAGGCGGCCCCCGCCGCCGTGGCCAGCAGCACGCTGTGGGCGGTGACCCGCCGCACCCGGCGCGCGGCCAGGAACAGTACGGACACCAGGGCCCCGGTCGCCGTCAGCAGCAGGCTCTGCTCCCCGCCCGACAGGGACTGCTCGGCCCGCCCGCCCCCGCCCGTCAGGGCCAGCAGCCCGGCCAGACCGGCCGTGGCTAGTACGGCCCCGCGCCAGGCGGCGGCACCCGCCCGCCGCCGTACGAAAACGGCCGCCATGGGGAGCGCGAAGACGATGGTGAGGGCGCCGAGCGGCTGCACCAGGCTCAGCGGTCCGAAGGCGAGCGCCACCACGTGCAGCAGGGCCCCGAGGCCGTTCAGCGCGATCGCGGCGTACCAGGCGGGCCGGCGCACCGGGGCGTACGGCCGGCCCGTCGTACCGGCCGCGACCCGCTCCTGGACGATCGCTCCGGCCGCGTACGCCACGGCGGACACCAGGCACAGCAGGACCGAGAAAGCTAGGGCGCTCATAAAAGTCACAATGCCCGAGTCCGGAGAGCTATTCCTCCCCCTGAAGGCGGGGACGGGTACGCCCTGGGGCGTACTC